>NZ_JBEWZH010000003.1:0-386067 GCF_045310485.1 Aquirufa salirivi | reverse complement strand
AGTAGGAAAACCTTTTAAAGATTCATTCATTACAAAGGTCTAAATACAATTCAGAGATAGTCCCTAAAATAAAAATATTAATATTTTTATAGATAACTACTTGTTTTAATCATAGAAATCGAACAGCAGCATTTGTCAGAGGCCCTCGAAGCCAACTCTAATTTTTAGCCTAGGCTCTTTCAATTCAATTTCACAAAATTTTAATACATAATTGTTTAAGCTTAGGTAGAAGAGTTTTACCTTCGTTAAATTATTTAAACCTATGAACACTATATTAAAATCTATTTTCCTCTCATTTTGTGTATTTCAAGTTAGTGCACAAACAATTTTAGAAGTTCCAGGGCGAGATTTGCCAGCCAAAATTGACGTCAATGGCTATTCTGTTTTGCCTTCTGGTCGATTGGTGAAACCGGCTGGTAAAACGCTCCGTATCAATAGCGATCCTTTTGGTATGGCGGTTAGTCCAGACGGGAAATGGGCCGTTACGCTGCATAATGGTGCTTTCACACGCATTGATTTAGAAAAACAGGTCTCGAAACGCTTTCCGCCTTATGGAACTCCTTCCAAACTTTCTCCTTATGGGAAAAGTACCTATTTAGGTATTGTCTTTTCGCCCAATAGTGAATGGATTTACCTCAGTGGGGGAGATTCTGGGAATGTATTGGTCGTAGAATTATCGACAGGTAAAATCCTAAAGACTTTTAGCTTAAACGGAACTTTCAAAGGCTATGATTTTGACGATAGCTTTACTTCTGATTTGGTTTTATTGCCTGAACTAAACGAATTATTGGTCTTAGACCGCGCTAATTTTAGGATGGTACGGATGAAGGCCGATAGTGGAGAAATCGTGGCTGTGGTGCCTACTGGACGTCAACCTTTTGGTATATCTTTAAGTCCTGACCACCAAAATGCTTTTGTCGCCAATGTGGGGATGTATTCATATCCCTTGGTGGAAGGAACCAACCTGGCCAATTTACAGAAGCAACATATCCCTTGGCATCCCTATGCCAACGACACCAAAGAATCCCGTGAAGGCACTGAAATCATGGGAAAAAAGATTCCAGGGGTAGGCGATCCTCGTTCGGATGAGGCGATGAGTATTTTTCAAATTAATTTGTCGAATAATCAAATTACCAAAAAATACAAACCAGGCTTCCAATTAGGTGAAATGGTAGAAGAGATGGAAGTAGTAGGTGGATCTAGCCCCAATTCCTTGGCTGTCAGTTCTAAATTTGCTTATGTGAGTAATGCCACCAATGATAATATTGCGGTGTTGGACTATGCCACCAAACAAATTAAATCGCATATTCCGATCAAATTAAACCCAGTTTTAGATAAACGCAGAGGTTATTTACCTTTTGGTTTATGTATTAGTAAAGATGAAAAAACCTTATATGTAACCCTATTAGGCTTAAATGCTATTGCTATTATTGATGTTCCAAGTCAAAAAACCAAAGGTTTTATTCCAACGGGTTGGGGGCCTACTCGCGTTCGACTATCTGCTGATGAGAAAACGCTCTATGTTACGACTTGTCGTGGTTTTGGAGCTGGACCCAATGGAGGAAAAGATTTCAAGGCACCGGAACAAGGTTCCTATGTAGGGGATATTCAATTGGGTACATTCCAAACGATTGATATGCCGAATGAGGCACAATTAGCTGCTTATACGCAAGAAGTAAAGAATAATACGTACCAAGAATTTTCAGCCAAGGGAAGAGGAAACAAAATCCTTTCATTAGATAAAAACAAACAGGCTCAATCTCCTATTAAGCACATCGTTTACATCACCAAGGAAAACCGTACCTATGATGAGATTTTTGGTCAATTTAAAGGAGCCAATGGCGATTCTACCATCGCTCGTTATGGTCTAAATCAAACCGTAGTTTTGCCGGATTCCTTAAAAACGACTTTCCATAACGTCAATGTGATGCCCAATCATTCACTCTTAGCCAAGCGATTTGCCATGAGTGATAATTTTTATTGTGACAGTGATGCATCCATCCATGGACATCATTGGATGGTGGGAGTAATACCGAATGAATGGGTCGAAGCGAATTCTAGTGTTAGTAAATCAGCTAAAATATTCTCCAAAGCACCGGGTAGAAGACATCCTGGTACCACAGGAAGTATTGATCCGGAAGATTATGCGGAAGTAGGTGGACTGTGGGAAGCTCTGGAGCGCAAGAATATTTCTTTTTACAATTTTGGAGAAGCGAATGAAACGGCTCATACGCGAGAAGAATGGTTTGATACCTTGACAGGAGCGGGTCATGTGGTCATGGTTCCCATGCAAAAAGCCTTGTGGAAGAATACAAGCCACAATTATGCGGGTTTCAATATGGATATTCCAGACATGTTCCGTGCGGAGCAATTTGAATCAGAATTTACGAAGATGTGGTTAACAGGCAAGAAAAAAATGCCTTCGGTAGTGACTATTCAGTTACCTAATGACCATGGTTCAGATCCTAGACCTGAAGATGGATATGTGAGCAATCATTCTTTTATGGCAGATAATGATTTGGCATTAGCCAGAATGATTAACTTTTTATCTACTACGCCTTATTGGAAAAATATGTTGGTCATCGTTACAGAAGATGACCCACAAGGAGGAGTAGACCACGTAGATGCCCACCGAAGTGTCTTAATGATGGCTGGACCTTATGTGAAGCGTAATTATGTATCTCACAAACATGCCAATTTTGGGTCCTTATTGCGTTTGATCTATACCAATTTTGGAGTACCTAGCGTGAATCATTATGATCAAACAGCTACGTTGCTAGATGATTTCTTTACAGATAAGCCCGACTTTGGTCCTGTGGATTTTGTTTTTCCTGACCGACGTATTTTTGAGCCAGAAGTAACGATGAAAAAATACAATAAGACCATTGATTGGAAGAAAATTAAGAAAAGGGTCGAGATGGATAATGTCGAGCAAATGCGCAAAGAGCATTATAAAAGCCTAGGAGACAAGTAGACTTTTTCGCAGGATTTTGGATTTTTGTCGCAAATTTTTCCATATCCCCGACGATTTTTTGATTTGTTAATTGCTTTTGTGTTATTTAATGGTAGTTTCGAATTCTATAATTAACCCAATAAAAAATAATTATTATGAAAAAAATACTTTTTGCTATTGCTTTATTGTCATGTGGATTATCCGCACAAGCTCAGAAATGGAATGTTGATAAATCTCACTCAAAGGTAGGATTTAGCGTGGTTCACTTATCGATTTCAGATGTTGAAGGAGCATTTAAAATTACGGAAGCGACTATGATTTCAGCTAAAGATGATTTTACGGATGCAAAATTCAATATCGTTGCCGATGTAAATACTGTTTTTACAGATAATGAGCGTCGTGATACACACTTAAAAAGTCCTGATTTCTTCGATGCAGCTAAATTCCCAACTTTGACTTTCGCAAGCAAGTCAATCAGTAAAGTAGCTGATCGTAAATATAAATTAGCTGGAGATTTAACGATGCACGGAGTAACTAAACCTGTTACTTTGGATTTAGTGTTAAACGGAACTACTACAAACCGTCAAGGTAAAAAGGTAGCTGGTTTTAAAGCATCTGGAGCAATCAATCGTACTGCTTGGGGTGTTGGAACAATGCCAGCAGCTATGGTAGGAGAAGATATTGAATTACGCGCTAGCGGCGAGTTTATTCAAGAGTAATCATTATTCCCCGTTCTAATGAAAAGGCGACCCTAGGTCGCCTTTTTTATGCACTTTATTTTTTAACGCGAATAGCCCAAAGTAGTGCAAAACAAATAGCACCGTTGAGGATCAATTTGGCAAAGCCAAAACCTCCAAAGAGCGCTTGTGATTGCCATTCTAGCAAGAATGTAATGATGGGAGAAGCTACACAAATGATAGGTACCCATTTGTCTTTCACCTGTGTTTTGGTAAATAATCCAAAAGAGAATAGACCTAATAGTGGTCCATAGGTATAGCCTGCCAGGTTAAATACAGCAGAAATTAGTTCTTGATTATTAAACAAGTGAAATAAACCGATCACCACAAAGAACAAGGCTGAAAAACCCAGGTGAACATAATGCTTGATTTTATGTCTTTTTTGCTCTTGAAATTTCTCAATACGTAAGAAATCTATGCAAAAAGAGGTAGTTAATGCCGTCAAAGCAGAATCAGAGCTGGCATAGGAAGCAGCAATAATACCGAGTAAAAAGGTAACAGCCGCTAAGGTGCCAAAGTGCCCGTTTAAAGCCAACATAGGATAAAGATTGTCGGTTTGAGCGGGAATAGCGATGTTTTTGCTCTGTGCGTAAATATATAATAATGCTCCTAAAGACAGAAATAGGATATTGATTAATAAAAGCACCCAATAAAACCAAAACATGTTTTTCTGCGCCTCACCAATGGATTTACAAGTCAGGTTTTTTTGCATCAAATCTTGGTCAAGACCCGTCATCACGATGGCAATAAAAACCCCAGCTAGGAAGTCTTTTCCAAAGAAATGGGTGTTTTTCCAGTCCCATTCAAACATGTGGGAATACTTACTATCTGAAATGGTATGAACCATATCCATGAATCCCATGTTCATTTGTTGACCTACCAAAAAGATGGTAATAAACAGGGCAATCAGTAAGAATAAGGTTTGTAAAGTATCAGTCCAGATGATTGTTTTTACGCCTCCACGGTGCGTGTATAACCAAATCAGTAAGATGGAAATGAATACAGTTAATCCAAAAGGAACACCAATGGGAGCGAATATGGCAATTTGTAAGACATTAACAGCTAAATATAAACGTGCTGCAGAGCCGATGGTTCGGGATAATAAGAAAAAGGCTGAACCTGTTTTGTAGGACCAAAAACCGAATCGACCTTCTAAATATCCATAAATGGAAATAAGATTTAATCGATAGTATAGGGGCATTAAAACGAGGGCTATGGTTAAATAACCCAATGAATGCCCTAAAATTAATTGATAATAGGTAAAGGATGTTTTGCCAACAGCTCCAGGGACCGAAATAAACGTTAATCCTGATATAGAAGTGCCAATCATTCCGAAGGCCACTAACCACCAAGGAGATTGCCTGTTGGCCGTAAAGAATGCATGCGTATCAGCACCTTTGGAGGTAAAGTAGGATATGATTAATAGTAGGCCAAAATAGATGGCAAGAATTCCTCCGGCTAAAGTTACAGACATAGGTGTTTCAAAGGATTTTTTTTAAATTTGTGAAGAGGTCGTTTTTATAAATCATATCAAAAATATGGAATTCTCGGAAGATAACATTTCTCGTTTTCGTATTTCTTTTCAAAACCAAGAAAAGCATCAAGAAGATGTCGAGGTGGCCTTTGATGAAGAAGTCGTGGCTTCCCATCAGTTAGTCTTATATAATGATGAGGTTAATTCCTTTGATTATGTCATGATCACCTTGATGGAAGTATGTGAACATAGTCCAGAACAAGCGGAGCAATGTACACTTCAAATACATTTTAGAGGTAGATGCGGCGTTAAATCAGGAGATTTTGATGAATTGGTAAGTATGCGAAATGAAATTTGTCGTCGGGGCATTTCTGCCGAAATAGAGTCTTATCAATAGCGTATGGCCATGAATAATTACCCTTCTCGGATTATTGAACAGGCTGTAGAAGAAATATCGAAGTTGCCAGGTATCGGGAAAAAGTCAGCTTTGCGCTTAGCGCTTCATTTATTGAAGAGGCCAGAATCTCAATCTTTACAATTAGCGCATGCTTTAGTTCAATTGCGAACGGAAACCCAATTTTGTCCTCAATGTCACATGATTTCTGACGGTGGTTTATGTGGAATTTGCCATAGTCACAAGCGAGATGAAAGTCTGATTTGTGTGGTAGAAGATATGCGCGATGTATTAGCCATCGAAAATACAGGGCAGTTTATAGGTTTATATCATGTATTAGGTGGAATCATATCCCCATTAGCTGGTATTTCTCCAAGTGATTTACAAATTGATTCCCTTATTCAACGAGTAAGTGCGGGTAAAGTGACGGAAGTGATTTTAGGACTCAGTCCAACGATGGAAGGAGACACTACCGCCTTTTATTTAACCAAAAAATTAAAAGAATTCCCGATTAAAATTTCCACCATCGCTCGCGGTATACCCATTGGTGGTGATTTGGAATATACCGATGAAATTACCCTTGGACGAAGTATTGTCGGCCGAGTAGTCTATGAATAATCTTTTATCCACATTCATGAAAAGATCACATTTTTTACAGAAAACGTTTGGGCTTTTGGGCGCGAGCATGGTATTACCTTCCTTGGTATCTAAGGCACAAAATGGCCTAGAGACTGCTCCATTTACTTTGCCAGCCTTGGCCTATTCATTTGATGCATTAGAGCCACATATCGACAAATTGACGATGGAAATTCACCATGATCGCCATCATAAGGCCTATGTGGATAATTTAAATAAAGCAGTTATGGGTACAGCCGCAGCTACTTTATCACTGGAGGTCATGATGGGGCAGATGAGTCAATTGCCTACGGCTGTTCGTAATAATGGTGGAGGTCACTGGAACCATAGCTTTTTTTGGAAATTGATTGGTCCAGCTACAGGATCCAAACCAAGTGCTGATTTGTTGGCTCAAATTCAAAAGGATTTGGGAGGTTTAGATGCATTAAAAGCAGAATTTGCGAAGGCGGCCACTGGTCGTTTTGGTTCAGGTTGGGCTTGGTTAATCTGGAAAGAGGGGAAATTAGCGATAAGTTCAACTCCCAATCAAGATAATCCTTTAATGGATGTTGCAGAAGTAAAAGGAACACCTATTTTAGCTTTGGATGTTTGGGAACATGCCTATTATTTGAAATACCAAAATAAAAGAGCAGATTACATCAATGCTTTTTGGAATGTAGTCAATTGGGATTTTGTATCTCAACAATTTTCATCCATAAAAAAATAAACTATGTTGTTGGAAGAAATACCTTCTTTAGATTTGAATGAATTTAATTCGGGCGATCCTGTTAGAAAGGCGCAATTTGTTCAGGATTTAGGTAATGCCTTTAATACCATTGGCTTTGTGGCCGTAAAAGGTCATGGTTTGTCGGATGATTTCACAAAAAAATTGTATCAAGAAGTGGAGCAATTTTTCCAATCACCGGATTCCTTGAAGCAAGCTTATGAAATACCGGGTATCGCTGGTCAGCGAGGATATGTAGGAAAAGGGAAGGAGACCGCCAAAGGCTTTAAAGTTCCTGATTTAAAGGAGTTTTACCATGTAGGTCAAAAGCATCAAGAGGATGGAGATTCTGTTTGGAGTGAATATCCAGAAAATGTTTTCCCCAAAGAATACCCGGATTTTGAAGCATATACCGTTGGGGCTTATCAAACCCTAGAAAATGCAGGTAAAATGCTTTTAAGGGCCATAGCTTTATATTTGGAATTACCAGAGGATTATTTTGAAGATAAAGTGAAAAATGGTAATTCCATTTTGCGCGCCATCCACTATTTCCCTATTCCTAATCCTGATACGCTGCCAGTTGGGGCTGTTCGTGCAGCTGCACATGGTGATATCAATTTGATTACCTTACTGATGGGAGCTTCTGCTGAGGGTTTAGAAGTACTTCGTATGGATGGTAAATGGATTCCAATTACGGCTTTACCTGATCAAGTGGTGGTGAATGTGGGGGATATGCTCGATCGTTTGACTAATCACCACTTAAAATCAACCATTCACCGTGTGGTGAATCCTCCACGAGAGAAAATGGGAACATCTCGTTATTCCATTCCTTTCTTTATGCATCCTAGATCGGAGATGGATTTAACTTGTTTGGAATCCTGTGTATCCACAGATAATCCAAAAATATATACTGATATGAGTGCTGGAGAGTTTTTAACAGAGCGCTTAATTGAATTAGGTTTGAAAAAATAAGCCCATGTGGAGAAAGCCCAAACATGTCGAGTTTTTATGGGATGTGTTAGTATTGGCTATGACTTCATTTGGTGGTGTACAAGTGCATATAGCCCTTTTCCTTAAAAAATTAGTGAAGGAAAAGGGCTATTTGACGGAAGATGAGTTATTTGAAATTCAAGCTCTTTGTTCTTTTTTACCTGGTCCGACATCGACTCAAATGATTACTGCCATAGGCTATAAACGAGGTGGAGCTAATTTAGCCTATGTGACTTTAATTGCCTGGATTAGTCCTGCTGTGTTTGTTATGACTTTAGCTGCTTTTGGGATGACCTATTTAAGAAATAGGGATATCATTCAGTTTGTAACCCCCGTCGGTATTGGATTGATACTTCAAGCTGGATGGATAATGGCCAAAAAGTTCCTTCGATCTCCCACCTACATCTTGATATTTTTGTCAACCGTAGCCGTTGGTTTGTACATTCAAAATCCTTTTATCTTTCCTGTTTTATTGTTGTTAGGAGGTTTGATTTCATCTTTGAATTTTAAAGACTTCCCTAGCCAGAATAAGCATAAAATGATTATTCCATGGGCAAATTTTCATTTATTCTGGGGATTTGCTGTCTTTTTAGCTGTTTTAGGACATTTTACTGATTATTATCCCATCCGTATTTTTGAGAATTTTTACCGCAACGGAAGTTTGGTTTTTGGCGGAGGACAAGTTTTAGTGCCTGTATTATTTACGGAATTTGTAGAATTCAAACACCTCATTCGTGAAGATGATTTCCTAACGGGTATGACCTTATCGCAGACTTTACCTGGGCCAGTTTTTGCACTTACTTCCTATCTTGGAGTATTGCTAATGAAAGATTATGGGATGTTGGGGGCACTGGCTGGAAGTGTCATCGGGGCATTAGGTATTTTTCTGCCTGGTACCTTTCTTATCTTCTTCGTTTACCGAATTTGGGGGCAATTAAAGCAATATCGCTTTATCAGGGCATCATTGCCCGGAATCCAATCAGTTTCGGTTGGACTAACCATCGTGGCGGTTTATACCTTCATTCATCCCATGATTTTACAAGCGAATTTCATTGGATTTGGCATTGTGATTGTGACATTTTTGGTAGCTCAAATGACTAAACTCCCTCCAATCGCCTTATTTGTCATCGCTTTATTCGCAGGAATAATCGTTTCTTAACGGAGTAGATTTAATAAATACTGACCATATCCACTTTTTACCAATGGTTTGGCAATAGCTTCTAATTGTTTAGCATCAATGTATCCCATCCGGTAGGCTACTTCTTCAATACAACCAATTTTCATTCCTTGTCTTTCTTCAATGACTTGAACAAACTGACCAGCTTGCATTAAAGAAGCAAATGTACCTGTATCTAGCCAAGCCGTTCCACGGTTTAAAATACCTACTTTTAGCTTTCCACGTTTTAAATATTCTTTATTCACATCCGTGATTTCATATTCACCACGGGGAGAAGGAGCAATGTTTTTGGCAATTTCCACTACTTCATTGTCATAGAAATATAAGCCTGGAACCGCGTAATTTGATTTGGGCTGATTGGGTTTTTCTTCGATTGATAAAACGTTGTTATCCGCATCAAATTCAACCACACCATAACGCTCAGGATCATTCACAGAATAAGCATATACGACTCCGCCATCCGGGTCATTGTTGGCCTGTAACAATTTACTTAATCCAGAACCATAAAAGATATTATCGCCTAATACCAAGGCCACCTTTTCTTTTCCGATGAATTTTTCTCCTATGACAAAGGCTTGTGCCAAACCATTCGGTTCTGGTTGTACCGCATATTCAAAATGACATCCGATTTGTGAACCATCTCCCAATAATTTCTCAAAGTGGGGTAAATCATGAGGCGTTGAGATAATCAAAATTTCACGAATCCCAGATAACATCAAAATGGATAAGGGATAATAAATCATGGGTTTGTCGTAAACAGGCATTAATTGCTTACTTACTGCCAAAGTCAATGGATGTAGACGCGTACCTGAACCGCCTGCTAGAATAATTCCTTTCATTTTATCTTCCTTGATACATGTTTTGATAATACTGTTGGTAGGCGCCTGAAGTTACATCTTTCAGCCATTTCTCATTGTTTAGATACCAATCTACTGTTTTTTCTAAACCCTCTGCAAATTGTAAAGAAGGCTCCCAACCTAACTCGTTCATGATTTTATGGGCATCGATGGCATAACGTAAATCATGGCCAGCACGGTCTGTCACATAGGTAATTAATTGTTTGGAAGTGCCCTCTGCACGACCTAATTTTTGGTCCATAATTTCGCATAATAAATGGACTAAATCGATGTTTTTCCATTCATTGAAACCACCAATGTTATAGGTATCTCCAATTTTTCCTTGGTGGAAAACGGTGTCAATCGCCCGTGCATGATCCACCACATAGAGCCAATCTCTCACATTTTCGCCTTTCCCGTAGACTGGTAAAGGTTTGTTATTGAGGATATTATGAATCATCAAAGGGATTAGTTTCTCTGGAAAATGATTCGGGCCATAGTTATTGGAGCAATTGGTGATGACTGTAGGCAAGCCATAAGTCTCATGAAAAGCCCTAACAAAGTGGTCAGATGAAGCTTTGGAAGCTGAATAAGGAGAACGAGGATCATATGGAGTCGTTTCTAAAAAGAATTCCTCTGGATTATGTAATTCACCGTACACCTCATCTGTAGAGATATGGTAAAAACGTTTCCCTTCCATTTGATTTGCCCAATTCTTTTTGGCAGCTTGTAATAAATTGACTGTTCCTATCACATTGGTTTTAACAAATGCTAATGGATCAGAAATGGAGCGATCCACATGAGACTCGGCTGCCAAATGTAACACGCCATCAAATTGGTGTTCAGCAAATAAGGCATCGATATGGTCGGCGTCGGTGATGTCTGCTTTAATAAAGTGATAATTGGGTAAATGAGCGATATCCTCATTGTTGGCCAAATTGCCAGCATAGGTCAAAGCATCCAGGTTAAAAATTTGGTATTCAGGGTATTTTTGAACGAACAAACGTACCACATGCGAACCAATGAATCCGGCACCACCGGTTATGACAATTTTTTTCATACAATTATGATTTAAGAAGCTTTTCTTGCCATCTCCATGAATCTGCTAAGGCTTCTTCTAAACTTTTTTTTGTTGACCAATGTAGGACCTCTTTGGACTTATCTGTAGCGGCATAAACGGCTGTTATGTCACCAGATCGGCGAGGTTTTATTTCGTAAGGTACTTTTTTTCCTGTTGTTTTTTCAAAGGCATGAATGACATCCAAGACTGAGCTACCTGTTCCCGTTCCAATATTAAAATAATCATAATAAGTGGACTGAGGTTGCTCAAGTAAATAAGTTAATGCTTTAACATGCGCTTCTGCCAAATCGCACACATGGATATAATCGCGAATGGCCGTGCCATCAGGTGTTGGATAATCATCTCCAAATACTTGCAAGGGGCCACGTAAACCAGCCACGGATTGCATTAAAAAAGGTACTAAATTAGCAGGAGGTCCCAATGGCAATTCTCCTATTAACGCACTTTCATGAGCGCCAATAGGATTAAAATAGCGCAATGAAATAGCTTTTAAATGGGCATTTTGGGCATGAACACTATCGCGAATGATTTCCTCACATATTTGTTTGGAATTCCCATAAGGAGAAACCGCTGGTTGAACAGGAGCAGATTCGGTTACAGGCAAGCTTTCTGGTTGACCATAAACAGTACAGGAGGAGGAAAAAACAAGGTTTTTGATGCCATATTCATTCATTTTCTCTAATAATAAGACCGTTGCAGCTACATTATTTCGGTAGTATTTCAATGGGTTCTCCACCGATTCTCCTACTGCTTTTGCTGCAGCAAAATGAATGACCCCATCAATGGAAAATTGTTGAAATAGCTGATCATATATCGAAGCATCATTGATATCCCCTTCTACACAGATAACATCATCCTGTGTGATGGTTTTTAGCCGATCAATTACCTCAGCAGTAGAATTGGCAAAGTTATCTACGATTATAGGAGTGAAGCCGTTTTCTTTTAAGACGACATAGGTATGAGAGCCTATGAAACCCGCTCCTCCAGTTATTAAAATATTCATATATTGAATTGATGCTTCAATGAGCTAGCAAATTTAGGTTTATATTCTCTTGAAAAAAAATATATAAGCTCAACAATTATTGTTAGGGCTTGTCATGTAATCCGTTTGTAATTCGATGCTTAGTGCTTATTTTTGATTTAAATTAATACCCTATGAAGGAACCAGCTATCAAAGCCATGATTCAATTGCTTGACGACAGTGATTCTGAAGTCGTACAATTGGTGGAGCAACAGATTCGAACCTTAGGGCCTTCCATCATTCCAGTATTGGAATCCGAGTGGGAACAATTGAGTTTAAACCCCTTTTTACAAGAAAAAATTGAGAATTTAATTCATGATTTTCAATTGGAGTCCATGCGAAACCGCTTAGCTATTTGGAAAGAAGCTGGTGGAATGGATCTCATGGAAGGGATGTGGATTGTAGCAACTTACCGTTTCCCTGAATATTCTTTTTCTCAATTAAAGACGGAATTAGACCAACTATATTATGAAGTTTGGCCTCAAATCAGAGAAAATTTACATCCCATGGATCAAATCAAGGTCTTAAATGGGGTGATTTTTGATCAATTAAAATTCGGAGCTAATACCAAAAACTTTCATGCCGCTAATAATTCCTACATCAATGTTGTTCTAGAAAGTAAAAAGGGTAATCCTATAAGCTTGTGTGTCATTTATATGTGGATAGCCCAACGACTTGGTTTTCCTGTGTATGGAGTGAATTTGCCTAATTTGTTCGTGTTAACGTATAAACAAAAGGGTGTTCAGTTTTACATCAATGTATTCAATAAAGGTTTGATATTCAATCGGGTTGATATAGATAACTATTTGGCTCAGTTGAATTTAGCTCCTAATGAAATTTATTATAATCCTTGTTCCAATCTTGAAATCATTCGTCGCGTACTTAGAAATTTAATCATGGCCTACGATAAAGCAGGAGACGAGGAACATAAAAATGAATTGAGTCAAATCATTGATTCTTTGGATTAATGTCGAATGGCTAGGCTAATCCAAAATTGAGGAAATTCTTCATGCCAAAGATCAAAATCAATGGATTCTTGTCCTATTTGCACATAACCTTTTAGCAGGGGAAATTGACAATCTAAGCTGATTTCATTCCTGAAATCAAGTCCAGCTTGTTGCTGTGCTTTATAAATGGCCTCTTTCACTGTCCAGGCAGCTAAAAGTCTCTTTTCGTCCATGTTGGACCATTCAAGTTCGGAAGAGGAAAGGAATCGAGGGGCAACTTTCTGTATATTTCTAGCTTTTTTTTCTAAGTCTATTCCAATGTTTTTCTGCTTACTGATGGCTGCAGCTACATAAGGAAAGGAGTGACTAATACTCAAATTCCAGTCGGAATCTTGAAAAAACGGCCGATTATTACTTGATTTTACTAAGACGGGTTCATGCCCTATCTGGGTTTTCACTAATTGCCAGAGGCAAAAACGGGCAGCCAAGGATTCCAATCTTTTGAGCTCAAGTGCATGATTGGAAGGAAGTGATATTTTCCAAGAATCTGGAATTTGATCAAAAAATGCCTCGTTTTCAGCAATTTCCCAAATCATCCATGAAGTGTCAGGAAAGCTTAATTCATGAATAGGGAAAATTTGAGGCATGGATGAGCGTATTTGCTTGTAAAATTACCATTTTTGTGTTCAAATGTAGACATCATGCAAATTGAACGGATAGATACCTTTTCAGGGCATCGTGGACCGATTTATTCTTTAGCATCAGGGGAACAAGCGCATGAGTTTTATTCCGCAGGTTCTGATGGATGGGTCGTTCAATGGAATTTACAAAAGCCAGATTTGGGTAAAGTAGTTGCACAAATAAATGGCTCAGTGTATGCCATGAAGCATGATCAACAAGGTGTTTTGTGGATTGGGCAAAATTTTGAAGGAATCCATGGGATTCAAGTGTCTAACCAGGAACGCATTTTTTCAATAGGTTTGGGTACTAATTCCATTTTTGATATTTTATTTAATCAAGAACAAGTTTGGGTTGCACATCAAGATGGATTGATCAGTGTTGTGGATGCGGATTCTAAGCAGATCATTAAACATATCAAGGCAAGTGAGAAAAGTGTTCGAAACCTTCGTCTATTGCCTCAACATAGGGTGGCTGCCGCTTATAGTGATGGCTATATCCGTATTTTTAACTCAAAATTTGAATTGGAATATGCTTGGAAGGCCCACGAGGGAAGCGTTTTTGGATTACACTATTGGGAAGAAGAACAAGTGCTTGTTTCGGTTGGTAAAGATGCCCGGATAAAGAAATGGAATTTACATAAAATCACAGCTCATTTTCAGCCTGAATCAGAGGTCGTTGCTCATATGTATGCCATCCATGATGTAGCGTTTCATCCTCAACAGCCTTTGTTTGCCAGTGCCAGCATGGATAAGACGATTAAGATTTGGGATGCCCGAGATTTGACCTTATTAAAAGTGATTGATGCCGCTCGTTATGGTGGGCATAAAAATTCGGTTAATAAATTAATTTGGACTCCATTCGAGGATCAGTTGGTTTCGGCATCCGATGATAAAAATATCTCCGTTTGGAAGATTCATTAATTTTTTTTCTATTTTAGCAGATTATGGAACATATATACGAACTACCCGAGGCCTCTTTTTCTAAATCTTTTCGTGGATATGATGTTTCTGAGGTAAATGATTATTTATTCCGAATCGAGGAGTATCATCAGTCCATTCAACAATCTCGAGAACGATTAGAGTCAAAGATTGTGGATTTAGAGAAAGAACTGAATCGTTTACGTGAAGCTGAATCATCCATGCTGAAGGCTGTTCAAATGGCCGATGAAGCCCAATTGAATTGGAAAATGAAAGCCGAAAAGGATGCAGAATTAGCTTTGCAAAAAGCCCAAAAGCAATCGAGTCAATTGATTGAACAAGCAGAAAAAGAAGCAGCTAAAATTAAATTGCTGGCTGAAGGTGAATCCAAACAGATATGGTTAGAATCTAACCAGACCATCAAAGAACAAGAACGTGTTTTGCGTGGACTTCAAGAAGCTCAAAAAGAGGTTGCCGAACAGTTGATGGGCATTTCAGAAAAGACTTTACAGCAAATTAAAACCTGGTCAGTTTCCAATGAAACATTAGCCAAACCGAAAGAGCCTCAAGAGAAAACGCATGCTGAGGTGAAAAAATCGATGGTGTCCAAATCGAAAATTGTACCTATACAGGCAAATAAGGCAAAAAAAACTACTTTAAAAGCGAAACCTAAAGGAAAGGTAGGTAGACCAAAGTCTAAACCATCTGCCATCGTAGATCCTAAAATACCTGCTAAAAGAGGTAGAAAGCCTAAGTCGACTGTAATAAGCCAAGCAGCGAAACCAGTGAATAGCCGAGGCCCCAAAAATCCGACAAGTCCAAAGAAAAAAGGAATAGACCCCACTCAATTAAGTCCAGATGATAGCTTACCTACTTTAAATAAAGTGTTGGAAGCTTATGCCAAATCTTCTGGTCCTCAAGGGAAAATTGGAGAGATAAATTAGTATGGATTTTTACCAAGTTGCCTGGCAAGGATTACGGTTTTATGCTTACCATGGTTATTTTCCTGAGGAAAGAATTTTGGGTAATTGGTATGAGTTAGATGTGACGATTAGTCTGGAATCAGCCAATGACATACAAGATGATTTAAACCAAACTTTAGATTATGGACAGGTTTATCAGATTTGCCAAGTCATCATGAAAGAGCCAGTTGATTTATTGGAAACATTGGTTGAAAAAATGGGAAATTCCATCTTTCACCGATGGCCACACATCAAATCCTTGGAATTGAGCTTAAGAAAAGAAAATCCACCCTTGGGTCAAAGTAAGGGTAATTCTTGCATTCATTGGAATAAAACATTTGAATTATAACTTGGTTAAAAACCATTAGAAACAAAACATCAAACGGAATGCGTCATCAAGTAACAATCAAGGATATTGCTAAGCAGTTGAATGTTTCTGTGGCTACCGTTTCTCGTGCCTTACGAGATTTACCCGATATTCATCCTGATACTAAAAAACTCGTGTTGGATTTGGCCAAAGAATGGGATTATCAGCCTAATTTATTAGCCACCAGTTTAGTAAAAAGTAAAACAAAGACGCTTGGTTTGATTGTGCCAGATTTAGGGTATTATTTCTTTTCTACCGTCATTAAGCATATAGAAGAAGCAGCCATTAAGGCGGGTTACAGTTTGCTGATTACTCAAACTCAGGAATCCTACGAACGAGAATTGACCAATATTCAAAATTTATCCAGGGGGCAAGTGGATGGTATCATCATTTCACTTTCTAGAGAAACTAGCAATTTTGAACATTTAACCCGATTACAAAGAAGGGGAATCCCTTTAGTGTTTTTTGATCGAAATTGTGAAGATATTGAGGCTTCCAAAGTCATGGTGGACAATGAGCAATCTGCCTATGAAGCGGTCAAGCATTTGATTGAAAATGGGTGCAAGCGTATTGCATTTTTAGCGGGACCCAAGAATGTTTCTGTAAGTAATCAGCGTCGATTAGGCTATATACATGCTTTGGAAGAAGCAGGGTTGTCAGTAGACCCTAGTTTGATTCTACATTCCGATTATTACCAGGATACTGCTAGATCACAGACACATTTGCTCATGCAATGTGACAATCGGCCAGATGGAATTTTAGTGGTTTCGGATCGCTTAGCTATCGGAGTTTTAACTGCTTTGAAAGAGTTGAAAATCAATGTTCCTCAGGATGTTAAAATGGTAAGTTTCAACAATGAACCGATTTGTCAGGTTATCTCTCCAACAATTACTTCTGTCTCTCAGCCATTGGATGAAATAGGTCGGATATCCGTGGAATTACTTTTGGCACAAATTGAACATAAAACAGGGGAATCAATCCCTCGAATCGAAGTACTGAAGACAAATTTGGTCGTGAGAGAATCCTCAACCCGATTGAATTAATGGGATAATTTTAGGGTAAATCTTTTTCCTTTGTAGTGGTATTCCAAAATATATTGTCCACTAGGGATTCCGTTCATAATTTGTTGATCAACCACCCCTTCTTTTTGAATGGATTTCCACGTTCTACCTAATAGATCAAATATTTCTAAGGAATCAAAAGGTTGATACAGTAATTCTTCCCATTTGCTTGTACCAAGCGGCGGATTTACGGTAATTTCATACTGGTCTAGTAGGCATTTTTGACTGTCGCTTACCGTATAAGTACTTGTTTTTAAGGGTCTTAAGTTAATTTTCTGGGATTTGTCACCTGTTGACCAATTATAAGAATTTGCCGGAGCTGGCCACGAAGCTTTAAGTTCAATGGCATCGTAAGCATTGATGGTTTGCTTGATGACTTTGTTGACTTCTTTCAAGATGGTAAATTGATCTAATACGGCTCCGTCTTCATCAATAAATTTGGCATCTAGTCGATTATTCTCAATGTCAATAGCCATAGACCCTCCTCGTTTATCTAAAGAGAATTCCATCACGGGATGTGGCCAATCAAAGCGATGGGAGGCTGTTTGCCCGCCGCAACCATTCACGACGTAGGTCGTACCTTTTTTACTAGGATCGGAGTTATTGATGATATAGGCACAGGATTTATCGGAACCATCATATCTGCCCGAAGAATTGAAAGGCCAGTTTTTATCAGGTGAGAATTCAGAAGACAAGCCATGCTGTCCTTTTAAAGGCCTAGATCTTTCATAGACATGGCTATGACCAGACATCACCAAATCCACTCCATATTCATCGAATACACGGGTTAAATAATCTCTAAGTTTAACGATTTCAGCGTTGACATCGGAGTCATATGTACCTTTGGTATATACTGGAAAATGGAAATAAACTACTTTCCAGTCTTGTTTGGTCGCTTTTAGGTCTTCTTTTAACCAGTTTAATTGGATGTTGTTGACTTGGTCAAAAATCCGAAAATTATCTTTTCCCCAGGCGTAAGAATCTAAACAAACAAAATGTACATTCCCATAATCGTAAGAATAATAGGCTTCGGAAGAGGAGGGTACTCCACCTAATTCACCCTTGCTTGGTAAGGTGAAATTTTGAAAGTAAGCCATTTTGGGCTCATCTTGTTGGTAAGGGAAAGGCTGATTGTCGTAATCATGATTTCCTGTGGAAGGGAATAATGCACTTTGTCTTAACAATCGACCAGCATGGTAAGGGCTAAAAAATTCATCTTGCCAACAAGCATCACTACCGCCACAATATACATTGTCTCCTAAGCTGAGGAAAATATTCGTGTAGTTACTTTTTTGGTAGTTTAAGTAGGCATTATAAACCTTTTTTTGAGTATCGCCTGCAGCCATATCGCCTACTGAAAAAATGGAGATTTTTTCTTTGGAACCCATACTAGGAGCTGTTTTAAAAAAATAAGTAGAATCACTTAATAGCTCTTTTTCTCCCAAATGAACTCGGTAAAAGTATTTGGTACTTGGTTGAAGTGCCGTTAAGGAAAGACTATGTTCTGTTTGAGAAATGGCACTTTTGATACTAGGACTAAAGTTTTTCCCATCAGTGCTTAAGCTAATTTCAGAAAGGATAGCTTGATCCGTTCTGTACCGAATTAATACGGAATTGGATTGTGCTAATTGGATGTAAGGATATCGAGTGATTTTTTGAGCAGTAACAATAGGGGAGAAACCTAAAATTACTAGTAAAGATATATACCCAAAAAACGGGAAATAGGCGTTATAGAATGATTTTCTTAGGTTCATAAGTATATACAGTGCATAAAGGTAATCAAAAGCCCAAGTTTTTGTATTTAGAATTGGGTCAATGAAATGGATTTTTTTAATGTCAAAGCAAGCAAAATGTTCATTTCTTCCATGTAAGAGATAAAATTATTATTTAGATTGAATATAAATAGCTTCAAAGCTACAAAAGATTAGGCGATATACCAATGGGTTGTGATGGGAGGGAGGAAATGGGAGGTTAGAGATTGGTCAAGTTAGGAATGGGGGAATCGCTTGTTAATTAAATGAAATTTATGACTCATTACCAAGGCTTTAGGGGGATGAGGTAGGAAATTTTTGAGGTAGTTTATAAAAATTTGGGACAAGAAAATACCTGTAAAATTCACCTAGTTATTCGTAGAAATAGTGTAAAAATGGGGGTATCGAATGCGCCCCAAATACATTTTTTTTATGTGGGGAAAATTGACAATTTATTGTGATTTATCTTGGAAAAATTGGCATAATTAATGATATTTGTAGCTATTGGAAATCTCTGTAATTCAATCATTTTTTGTGTTGATTCCTTGAGGTTGTTCAACGCATCAAACCATAATTTATGTCAGTATCTACAAATATTATCCCTATCAACATCGAAGATGAAATGAAAGGGGCGTACATTGATTATTCAATGTCTGTAATTGTGTCTCGTGCATTACCCGATGTTCGAGATGGATTGAAGCCGGTTCACCGGAGGGTGTTGTTTGGAATGGAGGAGTTGGGAGTTAGTTACAATAAATCATATAAGAAATCAGCTCGTATAGTCGGGGAGGTATTAGGTAAGTATCACCCACATGGTGACTCCTCTGTCTACGATACCATGGTGCGTATGGCCCAGGATTGGTCTTTGCGTTATCCTTTAGTAGATGGTCAAGGTAACTTTGGATCAGTGGATGGAGATTCTCCGGCAGCGATGCGTTATACTGAGGCGAGATTGAAGCGAATTGCCGACGAAATGTTGTCGGATTTAAATAAAGAAACGGTTGATTTTCAGCCCAACTTTGATGATTCATTAGAGGAGCCTACCGTTTTGCCGGCTAAGATTCCTAATTTATTGTTGAACGGTACTTCGGGTATCGCGGTGGGTATGGCTACCAACATGGCTCCGCATAATTTGTCGGAGGTCGTAGATGGTATTTCGGCGTACATTGACAACCGTGATATTACTATCCTGGAATTGATGCAGTACATTAAAGCCCCAGATTTTCCAACAGGAGGTACCATCTATGGTGTTCAGGGTATTAAGAATGCTTTTGAAACGGGCCGAGGACGTATCGTAGTACGTGGAAATGCGACTTTTGATACGTCGAAAACAGGAAAGGAGCAGATCATTATTTCTGAGATTCCTTACATGGTCAACAAGGCAACTTTGATCAAGCAATGTGCTGATTTAGTGAATGATAAACGAATTGATGGGATTTCTGAAATTCGAGATGAGTCTGACCGTCAAGGAATGCGTATCGTTTTTGACTTAAAGCGCGATGCCGTTGCCAATGTTGTTTTAAATAATTTATACAAGCATTCAGCGCTACAATCTTCTTTTAGTGTAAACAACGTGGCCTTGGTTAAAGGTCGCCCCATGATGCTCAATCTGAAAGATTTGATTCATCATTTTGTGGAGCATAGAAATGAGATTATTGTTCGTCGTACTAAATATGACTTACGAGAAGCTCGTAAGAGAGCGCATATTTTGGAAGGTTTCATCATTGCACTAGATAATTTAGATGCGGTGATTAAATTGATCCGTGAGTCCAAAGATCCAAGCTCGGCTCAAGAAGGCTTGATGTCGAAGTTTAACTTATCTGATTTACAATCGAAAGCTATATTGGAGATGCGTTTACAGCGTCTAACCGGTATGGAGCGTGAGAAAATCATGAATGAGTATGCTGAGATCATGAAGTTAATCGAGGAGTTAGAAGATATTTTGTCTAAACCAGAACGTCAATTACAGATTATCAAGGATGAATTGATTGATATGAAAACTCGTTATGGCGATGAGCGTAGAACGCAAATCAACATGACAGACGATGAATTCTCGGTTGAAGATATGATTGCGGATGAGGAAATGTTGATCACCGTATCAGCTCAAGGTTATATTAAGCGTACACCAATCACCGAATATCGATCTCAAACTAGGGGAGGAGTCGGTTCTCGTGCAGTGGCCACGAAAGACGATGATTATACGGAGCATTTATTTACTGCCACCATGCACAATTGGCTGTTGTTCTTTACCGAACGAGGTAAATGTTTCTGGTTACGTGTTTATGCTGTACCTGAAGGTTCGAAAATTTCCAAAGGTCGACCTATTCAAAATTTAATGAATATTGAAAATGGAGATAGTATTCGGGCCGTCATCAATGTGAAATCGATTACTGATCCAGATTACATCGACAATAACTTCATTGTCATGTGTACTGAAGATGGAACCATCAAGAAAACAAGTTTAGAAGCTTATTCTCGTCCTCGTCAAAATGGAATTATTGCCATTACGATTCGTGAAGGAGATCGTTTATTGGATGTAGCCTTAACCAATGGAAACAATCAAATCGTGATTGCAACGAATACGGGTCGTTCTGTTCGTTTTGAAGAAACTCGTGTTCGTCCAATGGGTCGTTCTGCCGCAGGTGTGAAGGGTATTTGGATCGATGAAGATATTGCAACGGAGAAAGTTGTTGGTATGGTTTGCGTATCTAATCCTGAAGTACAGCAGTTATTAGTTGTTTCTGAAAAAGGATTTGGTAAGCGGTCAGAAGTTGAGGATTACCGATTGACTAATCGTGGAGGAAAAGGTGTTAAAGCATTGAATATCACGGAAAAGACAGGTAATTTAGTAGCGATCAAGGAAGTTAATGATAACAACGACTTGATGATCATTACGAAAGCGGGTATTTTGATACGCACAAGTGTTGCAGAACTACGTGTGATGGGTAGAAATACGCAAGGAGTTAAACTGATTCGTTTGAAGAATGAGTCGGATGAAATTTCATCCGTAACAAAAATCGACAAAGAGCCTGAAATTGAAGAAGTAGAAGTAGTCGATGTAATTGCAACCGTGTTGGAAGATCAATCGATTCCAGAATCACCAGAAGCGGGCAATGAAGGTGAGGATTTAGGAGCTGAAGGTGAAACTTTAACAGAAGAATAATAATTTTATCGGCCCGAGGTGAAATTCGGGCTTTTTTTTAATTTAATCAATCACATGAAAAAACTAGTTTTAACCCTGTTTACTGTGGCTATGGCCATGGGCTCGACCTTCGCTCAAGCGGATAAGGCTTTGGTAGAGGCTCAGAAAAAATCGATCTTAGAGTCTGTCAAAAAATCAGATGAAGAGGTAAAAAAAGCGCCTACGAAGGCCAAATCATGGTTAAATAGAGCTTTAGCTTATGTTGACGTAGCTTCTTTTCCTGATTCTACTTTTGCTTTAACGGATGCTGATGCAGCATTTAAAGCCATTGAATACATCAATGAAGCGGTTAAGTTAGATACCAAAGATGGTAAAAAAGGTTCCATTGCTAAAGAAGCAGAGAAGTTGATTGAGGATAAGAAAATTTACAGTGCTTTGATGAACATGGGTGTCATTAAATATCAAGGAAAAGATTATAAAAATTCTTTGAAATACATGTCTAAAGCATCTGAATTAACTCCAAAAGATACTACATCCGCGATGTATACGGGAGTAGTAGCTCAATTGTCTCAAAATGACGATGTGGCCCAAGCGGCTTATGAGCGATATATGGGAATAGGAGGGAAGGACGTAGCCATCATTTATGGTTTGTCTCAAATTTATAAGAGTAAAAAGCAAGAAGATAAGGCCTTAGCTTTATTAGATCAAGGAATTGCGCTTTATCCAGGTAGTAAGGATTTGAAAAACGAGAAATTCAATATGTTGATTTCTTTCAATCGTATCGACCAAGCGATTGATCAATTGAAGAAAACCATTGTAGCTGATCCTAAGGATGCTATGTCACTATTGAATATTGGTTTGTTGTATGAAAATAAAATCAATGGTTTGAATGAAGAAGCTCGTAAAATTTCTGATAAAACGGTTAAAGTAGACGAAGCCAAACGTAGGATTGCCGCTCAAAAAGAGCAAGTTACAGCCTTCGTAGAAGAAATTACACGTAACAAGGCTAAGTTGAAAACAGCTCAACCGAAGCAAAAAGCATCCATTACTGCGCAAATTGCTCAATTAGATGGTACTGTTAAAGAGCAAAATGGAAAATTAGAGGAGTTGAAAGGGGAGTTGACTAAGGCTGAATCAGAAGTAGGTAATGCCGCTCAAAATGCCGCTAAATTGGCTGATTTAACCTCTAAAGTAGATGCTTTAAAATCTGAAGTACCAGGTTTTTATACCAAAGCCTTAGCCATTGATGCGAATTACTATGATGCATTATACCAAATGGGCGCATTCCGATATAATGAAGCAGCTGAAATCAAGAAGAAAGTGAATGCTATGGATATGGAGACTTATAAGAAAGATGGAAAAGCAGTAGAAGCTCAAATTTCTGCTAAATACAATGAAGCTTTACCGTTCTTTGAGAAAGCATATTCTACTAAAAAAGATGAGGATTTGAAGGAAATCTTAAAGCAAGTTTATCGCGAGCTTAAGATGGAAAGCAAATTGGCTGAATTAGATAAGTAGTCTGATTTTTCTGAAATTACAAACTTACAAGCCTAGGATTTAAATCCTAGGCTTGTTCAAGTAAACGCAAAAAGCCCAATCTTTTGATTGGGCTTTTTGTTTATAATTCATAATAAGATAAATAGTCTGAATTCTTTGAAATTCTAAAACATACAAGCCTAGGATTTTAATCCTAGGCTTGTGAATGGGCTTTTTGTTTATAATTCATAGTTTGATAAATAGTCTGATTTCTCTGAAATTCTAAACATACAAGCCTAGGATTTAAATCCTAGGCTTGTGATTGGGCTTTTTGTTTATAATTCATAATTAGATAAATAGTCTGAATTCTCTGAAATTCTAAAACATACAAGCCTAGGATTTAAATCCTAGGCTTGTGAATGGGCTTTTTGTTTATAATTCATAATTAGATAAATAGTCTGATTTCTCTGAAATTCTAAAACATACAAGCCTAGGATTTAAATCCTAGGCTGATACACTAATTAATAATCTATTTAACATAATATAAATTATATAACAAATGTTGAATTCCTTTCAAATCACCATTTATAAATTATAATTGATAATTTCCTCACGGTTTTGTCTGCGGTAAAGACATGGTAAACTCCGTCCATTCATTCGGATTGGATTGAACCTGAATACTTCCATTATGCAAATGAATGATGCGTTCCACTAAAGAAAGGCCAATGCCATAACCTTTGGATGATGCAGTATTTTCACCACGGAAAAAGGGTTGGAAAATAAAGGGAAGATCTGATTTAGGAATGCCTTTTCCTTCGTTTTTTACTCGAATATTGATGGTGTGATGATAAACGCGCAATCCAACAAAGGCACAGTGCTTAGGGCTGAATTTACAGGCATTTTCCATCAAGTTTTTAATCGCTGTAAGAATTAGTTTCTCATCGCCTCGAATCATTAATTCTTCTTCATCATCTGGCATGAATGACGTATCAATGTTTACTTTATAATGGCTGTTGAGTTTTTGAGTTAAGCTTCTAGCTTCCCAAATAATCTCATCAATACGGATTATTTGAAAACCAGCCTGGTAATCCGACACGCTAATTTTATTTAATTCCAGTAAGGATTCCGTAATGGCTGCTAATTCCTGTGTATCTTCTAATACTGAGGCAATTGTTTCTTTATAATCTTCTGCGGCTCTTTCCTTTAAAAGACTTACTTCCAACTGAGAGGAAATCTTAGTTAACGGATTCTTAAGTTCATGTGATACATTGGCAATAAAGGTTTTTTGTAGTTTAAAGGCATTCTCAATGCGTTCCAATAGCCGATTGATCGTAGATACCATCTTCCCTATTTCGTCCTCAGAATCAGAGGATTCCAGCCTTTCTTCCAATCGTTTGGGTGAAAGTTGGTCAACCTGTTTAATGACTTCCGATATTGGATTAACAGCTCTTCCAGCAAAAAACCAGCCTGAAATCACCACAATGAACACAAATAACAAAAATAAGGCGATTAGAATGTTTTTTAGGTCTTTGGCGTTTTCAGCGGAATATTGATCTACTGCACCCGCAAAAACGACGATTCGGCCCTCTGGGGTGGCAAAAACGGTACCTAATATCTCAATATCTTCATGAGCAAAACGTACTTCTTTTTTTCTTCGAACTTCCTTAACCCGGTTTACATCAATATGAAAGGAAATAGTATCATTTGAACGATAAATACGCTCATTGCAGGTATCATAAGCCATGATATTTTCGCGGAATAGAATATCGCGGTTAGCTCGGTCGATGATGCGTAATAACTTGGAATCCACTTGGTTAACATTGACCAAGAGTTCTGCAGCCGTATTGGCTTTTTGCCTTAAGCGTGAATAAAAATTCTCTTTGTAATTCTGTTGAGAAAACACATAGATAATCAAATATGATACGAATAAAATCGCTGACACCAAATAGGTAAATTGATATGTCAATCGGGAACGTATCTGCATGTTTTCTTATTCTTGTCGGAGTATATAACCCATACCAAATTGCGTGTGAATCAATTTACTAGGAAAATTTTTGTCTACTTTTTTACGCAAATAATTCACATATACTTCAATAAGATTGGACGAATTTTCATCTTCAACTTCCCAAATATTTTCCGCAATTTCTGCTTTTGAAATCACTTTTTCCTGGTTTTTCAGGAAGTATTCCAATAATTGAAATTCCTTGGCGGTAAGATTAATCTTTTGACCAGATCGAGTGACTAATTTACTGGTTAAATCTAGCTCTAAATCTGCAAATTTTAGGACTTGAGAATCCACTAGAGTTTGATTGGAGCGCTTGATAAGCGCTTTAACACGTGCCATAAATTCCTTAAAATCAAATGGTTTCGCCAGATAATCGTCGGCACCAGCTTCAAAGCCAATCAGCTTGTCGTCTGTGGTACTTAAGGCAGTCAACATTAAAATAGGTGTTTGAATTCCCAAGCTTCTCAGTTCTTTACAGAGTTCTATTCCATTGATTCCAGGAATGATGATGTCTGAAACGATGAGCTGATAGGCATTTCTGGTGGCTAATTGCCTACCCATGAGTCCGTCGTATGCCACCTCTACTTCATAGTTATTTTCTTCCAAGCCTCTTTTCAGGGATTGTACTGTTTTGGGTTCATCTTCTATGAGTAAGATTCGTATCATCCAAGGATATCTTTTAAATTAGCTGGGGAGTAAGCAATTGATTTCAATACCTTATTGTCGGATTTGCGATATACTTTCCAGAGACCGTGTTCTTCTTTGATTTCGGCCTCCGTACCATCTTTGAGGAAGTAATATTCCACTGTTTTTTCAGCTTCATCTAGGCTTTTGCAAGCTTTCGACATATTTGAACGCTGAACTTCATTGAATAAATCGACAAATTTTTCACCTAATCCAAATTCCAAAACTGCCCCAGAAAGCACATATTGTAAGTCGCACAAAGCATCTGCTATTTCTACCAAGTCTTGATCTTTAATGGCTTGTTGCAATTCCTCTAATTCTTCAGCTAATAAACTCACACGTAATTTACAACGATCCTCCGAGGGAATACAAGGTTGAGCCAAAATGGGTGCTCCAAATGTTTCATGAAATAAGGCAACTTGATTTAAGGAATCGATTTTTTTCATAGGGTATATCTAATTAGATTAAAATTAGTCAATTAATTGGTTAAAGTAAATCCCTCAAATGGATGCTTTTTCCACGAATGGATTTGAAATGGCTCATTTCCAATGTTGAAATTGTGGAGAAAAACGCAAGAAATGTTTCCTTTTGTACACATTTCCACGACTTATCCACAAAATGATGTGGATAAGTAAAGTCGAATTGGCGAATTTACTCCAGTTTTTCAGGAAAAGGGATGAATCTATTGGCTAATCAATAGTCTAAAAATACAATTGTGCACGAATGTGGATAAGTCGTGGATAAGTCGATGCGATTGCTTCTAATTGTTAACTACAAAATGAACAGAATAACAGGAAATTATTTTCTTGTCGTTTTCATCACTCGCTAGGTTTACTTTCACTAAATGACCCATCCGAGTAAAAGATAATCACTCGCTCAATCTTTTTAGTTAAATGAGTATTGGAAACGGGTTGACTGGGAGCTGTACTTGGAGAATTAACCGAACTAGCATTTCCACTACTAATTTTAGAACTTTCTCTATTCCGCCTGAGATTTGATTGTACGATGGTTGGTTCCGCTAAATAATTTTTATCCGATTCTGAAGGGCTTGCCTCTGGAGCATCAAAAAGTGAAGGACTAATGGTACTTACCTCAATTTTCTGGGTAGGTGACGAATTCATGGAAAGTAGTCGATCATCAAATAACAATTCCTCTGCCGTCAACTCAGGAAAAGCTTTGAGTATTTTCTGAACAACATCTAAGCTAGGCTTATTTCTGCCCGACAAGATATGGGATACACTACTACGAGGTATTCCTATCTTATCGGCAAATTGAGAAGAACTGATTTGTTTTCTCTGAATTAACAATTCTATTTTTTGACTTAAATTCATCTTTGTAAATAATCATTTTCGGTTACAAAGTTAAATTTATAAAAGATAAAAGCAAAATTTATTTGCGTTACAAATGTTTATGATTTGATTATACAATTGTCACCAAGTATAATGAGTTTACTTTTGTATAATCCACCTACTGCCTTTTTGAAATCTTTCTTGGACATCCCTAATTGCTCATATATTTCTTCGGCAGGGCTTTTATCGTGTAGGTTTAAGGTACCACCATGTAGCGTTATAGCTTCCATGATCTTTTCCCTTTGTGAATCCATACGTTGAATTCCTACGGGTTCAATACGTAAGTCCACTTTCCCGTCTTCACGAATGTTATCTATGTAAACATCTAAAATTTCGCCAAGTTTAACATTTGTAAATATCTCATTTTTGAATAATTGACCAAGTTTACAATTGTTTACTAAACATTTGATTCCTAAGTTGGTGTATTCAAATGGTAATGCTTGTACTTTTTGTCCAATTGTAAATTCTTCAACCTCGTCTAATTGGGATAAGAACTTATCAATTCTAGCCGAAGCTACAATACGATCTGTTTGTGCGTCTAGGTAGACATACACTAAATAGGACTTTCCAACAGACATCTTTTCCCATTGTTGCCCAAATGGAACCAAAAGATCTTTCATGAGCCCCCATTCCAGGAAAACGCCTATGGGTGTAACTTGTTTAACTTCTAAGAAAGCAAACTGATTAATCGTAGCTAATGGCTTTAAAGTCGTTGCGATGATTCGATCTTCTGAGTCTCGATAGATGAAAACATCAATATAGCCATCAATTTCATAGCTTTCTGGTACATACTGAAGAGGTAGAAGTATTTCATCTTCATAACCATCTAAATACAATCCAAAGGGTACTTCTTTGACGATTCTTAATCGATTATATTCCCCAATTTTTAATTCATTTTCCATAAAAAAACCCGGTTTTAGCCGGGTGTAAAGGTATTCAAATTTCTGACGTTAAACGACTACATTGTTTTCACGTAAGGCTTGATTCAAGGAAGTCTTTAAATCAGTGCTTTCTTTTCTTTTTCCGATGATAAGTGCACATGGAACCCCATAAGTGCCTGCAGCAAATGTCTTTTGTATGCTACCTGGTATAACTACGGAATTTTCTGGAACATATCCAATGTATTCCACTGGTTCGGGACCACTAACATCAATGATCTTAGAACTACCTGTAATGGTCACTCCAGCTCCTAAAACAGCTTTTTTGCCGATATGAGCACCTTCTACTACGATACAACGTGAACCAATAAATGCGCCATCCTCAATAATCACTGGTGCAGCTTGAGGGGGTTCTAATACGCCACCAATACCTACACCACCACTTAAATGTACATGCTTTCCTATTTGAGCACAACTACCCACTGTAGCCCAAGTATCCACCATGGTTCCTTCATCTACATAAGCACCTATGTTCACGTATGAAGGCATTAGAATAGTTCCTTTTGCCAAATAAGCACCATAACGGGCTACAGCTGGAGGTACCACACGAACTCCCAATTCCTTGTAGTTCGATTTTAAACGCATTTTATCATGGTATTCAAATATGCCTACTTCACTTACTGACATTTGTCGAATAGGGAAATACATCACAATGGCTTTCTTAACCCATTCATTCACTTGCCAGCTTCCATCAGCTAGTGGCTCTGCCGTGCGAAGGATTCCTTTGTCGACTTTTTCTACTACTTCTTCAATGGCTTGTACAACTTCAGAGTTTTGACGCAAGGAAGCATCGTCCCAAGCAGATTGAATGATATTTTCTAATGAATTCATATAATATGTATGCAAAATTTGATACTACAAAGAACGGAGAAAATGCCTGCATAATCAATATGGTAAAGGAATTATCTGTAGGAATATTGAAATGCTTTTTCAAAAATAGTAAAAATAGCAGTAAAATTTAACTTCAACTTTAATAAGTTAAATGATTGATTATCAATTAGTTGATAATATGCTCGAAATTATATTTGGTGAAAAAAGGGATGGAAATTAGCTAAAAAGACAAGTGACATTCTGTCACGCCCCTACCCTTCTATGAATGCTGGGTGATTGGCTTATGTAAATATGCAAAAAAAGCTTGAATAAAAAACGTATCCAGTAATATTTTTCAATAAATTTGCATATTTAGCTATTTGGGTAAATAATCAATTGTTTGTTTACTTTTGTATAAAGTGCCTCCTGTGCGATTAAACTTATATTTATCGTTCAATTTTTGAGAATTGAGGAAAATTGGCTATTTTTGATTTTAATCTGAAATCAAATTATTTGTATCAATGAAAAAAATTAAAGTAGCTATTAATGGATTTGGTCGTATTGGTCGACTTACTTTTCGTAGATTATTAGAAAAGGAAAATGTCGAAGTTGTTGCGATCAATGATTTAACAGATAACGCCACTCTGGCTCATTTGTTGAAGTATGATTCTGTTCACGGTCGTTTTAATGGAACTGTGACTTCTGATGCTGATTCTATTACTGTCAATGGAAAATCAATCAAAGCATTAGCTGAGCGTGATCCGAAATTATTACCATGGGGTGCTTTAGGAATAGACGTAGTATTAGAATCTACGGGTCGTTTTGTTGATGAAGCTGGTGCTGGCCAACATTTAACTGCTGGTGCTCGTAAAGTAATTATCTCTGCTCCTGCTAAAGGAAATGTTCCAACTGTGGTATTAGGTGTTAACGAAGATACATTAACGGATGAAATGACAATCATTTCAAATGCTTCATGTACGACTAACTGTTTAGCTCCCATGGCTAAAGTGTTAGATGACGCGTTTGGTTTAGAGAAAGGATATATGTCAACCATCCATGCTTATACAGCTGATCAGAATTTGCAAGATGCTCCTCACTCGGATTTACGTCGTGCTCGTGCTGCTGCTTATTCTATCATTCCTACTTCTACTGGTGCTGCTAAAGCCGTTGGTTTAGTATTACCTCACTTGAAAGGTTTATTAGATGGTTCATCTATGCGTGTTCCTACTCCAGATGGTTCAGTGACTGAATTTACTGCTATCTTGAAGAAAGAAGTTACTGCTGATGAAATCAATGCAGCCGTTAAAAAGGCAGCTGAAGGTCCAATGAAAGGAATCTTGGAATACAATACGGACGAAATCGTTTCAATCGATATTATTGGAAACTCTCACTCATGTATTTTTGATTCTAAATTGACTTCAACTATGGGAACTTTAGTGAAAGTAGTTGGTTGGTATGATAACGAATATGGTTATTCTTCTCGTGCAGCAGATTTAATTGCTCGCGTTGGATAATATTTCTTAAGTTATATTAAAAAAAGGGAGGCTTTAGCCTCCCTTTTTTATTTGTTATTAATAGAACGAAGATATTTAATGGAAAATCCTTTTTGAAAAAAGATCTCTTCAAAGCGTGTTTTGATTCCGTAATGATCTTGATTCCATTCTGATTGATATAAATCCCAAGTCTGAATGAGTAATTGCCAAGGTTGTTTAACCAACTGCTTCAAGGAATATTCAAATAAGGAATCTGAATCTGTTTTTAAATGGACAATCCCTTGACTTTTTAATACAGTTTGATATTTGTTTAGAAAAAAAGGGAAAGTCAGGCGTTTCTTTTCATCCCGATCTTTTGGACGTGGATCAGGAAAAGTAATCCAGATTTCATCTACTTCATTTTCAGCAAAGAATTCAGGTAAATGCTGGATTTGAATTCTCAAAAAGACGACATTATTTAATCCTTCGGCTTCCGCTTGCCTTGCTCCTGCTGCCAATCGATCTCCTTTGATGTCAATCCCAATAAAATTTTTATCAGGAAATAATTTAGCTAATCCTAAACTATATTCCCCCCGACCACAACCTAACTCTACTACAATGGGATTCGTATTTTTAAAATAAATTTCTTGCCACTTACCTCTACAGGAATCAAAAAAATCTTTACCTGACTGAATGACCCAAGGTGATTGTATGGCTAAATCGTATTTATGTTCTTTTCTTCTACTCAAAACTTACATTTATTTCAGCGACCAAATAGGTACTACCCGTAATTAAAATAAAATCATTTTCCTTGGAGGAAAGTTTAGCTATTTCGATAGCCTTATTCACGTTGTTTTCACGAATACCCTCTAATCCATGCTCTAAAGCCATTTTTTGTAAAATTTCAGAAGAAAGGGCTCTTGGATTTTGAGCTTGACAAAAAATATAATGGGCATCTTGGGGAAATAATTTTAACACCAGATGAATATCTTTATCTGCCACCATGCCCAAAATTATCCATAATTGACCACGGTTTTGTTGCTTGACCTGTGCTAATAATTGGGTAATACCACTTTCATTATGTCCTGTATCAGCGACAATCCAAGGTTTTTTTTGAAGAATCTCCCATCTACCACGCAATTGGGTATTTATTTTGGATTTCTCAATTCCTGTCAATATCTTTTCCCATTGAAAAGGGATTATATTTAGTTCTTGAATTTGTTCACACCAGGCTAAAACGCCAGTAATATTTTTCACTTGGTATTCTCCGGCATAAGGAGATATAATATCAAAAGTTTCATGCTGAATTGACTTTCCACGAAGATGTAAAAACTCCTGATCATTGACATGGGAGGCCCAATGTATTTTATCTTCCGCAAAAACGATAGGCGCAAACATCTCTTGAGCCTTTTTTTGGAATATTTGTTCCGAAAACTTTTGTCGCTCTGAAATACAGATCGGGACTCCTTGTTTAATAATTCCCGCCTTTTCCCTAGCAATTAACTCTAGGCTATCTCCTAATATATCTTGGTGATCCCAACTGATGTTCGTTATCAAACAAGCTTCTGGTAGAATGATATTCGTTGAATCCAATCGACCTCCCAAGCCTGTTTCAATGACAGCCCAATCTACTTGTTGTTCTTTAAAAAAGGAGAAAGCCATTATAACTGTCCATTCAAAAAAGGATGGTTTGATATCCTGAATAAGTTGAATGTTTTTTTCTACAAATTGTACAACCCAATCTTCAGCCACATTTTGTCCATTGATCTTTATTCTTTCTGTAAAAGATTGGAGATGTGGGGAAGTATAAAGTCCGACTCGATAACCATGTTCTTGTAAAATAGATGCCATGAAATGGGAAGAACTCCCCTTTCCATTGGTCCCAGCAATATGCAATGCTTTGAATGAATCTTGAGGATTTCCTAAACGTTCACATAATTGTTGGATATTCCCAAGACCGGGTTTAAATGCTTTTTTACCTTCCCGGTGAAATACGGGTAATTGCTTGTATAAAAAAGCAATGACTTCTTTATAATCCATTCGATGATGTAAAATAATTATTTCGAATTGATTTTAAATACAATGGTTCCAGTGGATACTTCTGGGCGTTCACCTCCAGAGGTAGGCTTAAAACTTAATTTTTCTACCGCTCTTTTATATTTCTGAGCCACAGAAGCCGATAAGGTATTTTCAATGATACGTAAGGAAATGATATTCCCACTTTCATCAATTTTTAGAGAAAAACGAATGATACCTGATTCATCTGAATCATCATTTACTTGCGGTCTAGAGGCTAATGCCCATCCAGTCATATTTAAGGCAACCCCATTTCCTCCACCGATTCCACCTCCACTACCCCCGCCTTTACCCTTTTGTCCTGAATAAATAGCTGAATTATTGATATCCCCGTCCAATTGACCTTTATCTCCAATTTTACCTTTATCATTTCCATTGGAATTTCCTCCAGGAGCATCACTGGTTCCCCTGGTTCCATTACTACTGGATTTCTTTTTGAATAAAGCAGATTCATCAATTTTAGGTTGTTCTTCCACCACGGGCTTCAAAGGCTGAACAGACACTTTTTCAGCCGGTTTATCGGCAATTTTTACCGTACTTTTTACTGTTGAGCTTAATAAGGGACTTTCTTTAGTCGGTGTAGTTTTAACAATTTCTTTCTTGGGTTCTACTTTTTTATCTGCAGGTTTAGACTCTACCTCTTCAGGTAAGTCATTGGCTTGATTGTGGGTTTGAACATTTCCTCCCCCTTCATCTGTATTTCCATAGTTAACCTCAAATCCACCAGCTGGAATTTCCATTTTTACTTCATCGCCAGACCAAATATTCAAAGTCCAGAAAATCAACAAAAGCCCACCATTGATTAAGATCGTGAGTACAAATGCCTTTAATTGATTTTTTTTCTCTAGTTCTTTCTGTGCGAGAACGCTGTTCATATCCTTATGGTTTATACACCCAAATATCTAATTTCTTTTTGCTTTTAATTTCGGCTGCCTTTTTATATCCTGCTTCCATACTGGCTTCTGTGCCAATACTTACACGAAAATGAATTGCATCTGCTTCCTTTGGTAAAATGACAGCTTGATCAAATCCTTTGGATTTTAACTCATTCATGGCTAATTCTGCCTTTGCTTGAGTTTGAAAACTGGCGGCTACCAAGAAAACTGAATTGGTTTCATGGCCAACAGTAGTTTTTCTTATTTCTACAGAAGGCTCATTTGGGCTTGGTAGAATACTTGAATCTGTGGCAATTGTCTTTTCTTCAGGAATTGCCAATTGGCTTTTTGAAATAAGTGGAGGATTTTTCTCCTTCTTGATTTTAATCGTAAATGGACTCAATGAGCTATTTACATATCGAGAATTGGGTTCCGTTAAATAATAGGCACTTAATCCTCCTAATAAAAAGGCTACAAGAGCATATACATAGACTTTGGTACTGATTCTTCTGGGTAACAATTCCCCTTCTTCTACCGTTTCTTCACTTGTTTCTTCTTGCAAAGTCATAGACCTTTCAATGGGGTTCTCCAATAAAATAGGCTTAGAGATTTTAGAAGAAGAAGGTAAAGCTACAGGCAATAGACCAAACTGACTTAAATCAAAATTTTGTTCAGGATTAGGAAGGAATGAAATTTTTGATTCAGCAGTTAAACTAAATGTTCCTAATTTAGGTAAAACTAATATTGGTTCAGATTTCAACGAATCTTTCAGTGATTGACTGAATTGACTGATTTGGTCAAAAGCTACTTTATGGCTGATTCCTTCCTTTTTTGCCCAAGCTGTAGCTAAAATTCCATCGTCCGATCGAAGTCTTTCATTAAAGGCAATCCACCTCTTTCTAGGGTAAATTTTTCCCTCCTTAGCATTGAACTCAAAATCTTTCACATTGACGACAAAACCCCCAAAATTAGGAATGATGATGCAGTCATGCTCATAGAGTAATGTTTCAATTAGGTTAACTATGGAGTTATTGATGGTCATATTAGAATGAATAAGCAACGCTTACCGTATAGTTTAAGCCTTGTGAAGGGTAAAATAAATACCTTTCGTAATTTTTTCCAAGTAAATTATTGGCACTCACGGCCGCATTAAACTTTTTTGTGATTAAATAATTCACTTTTAAGTTCAAATCTATGATGTCCTTCATAGCCACAGCTGTATTGGTTCTAGGATTTAAACCATATAGCCCATTCATATAATATACATCTGGGGAAATGATGATTTTATCTTTAAATGTGATGGAATTGGTGAAGGAAATGTTCATGGCTGGGCGGTGATAGGCCTTTTCCAAACTACCTAAATTCTCATATTGGTTGATATCATATTTCAATACGGATAAGAATCTTTCATTCAACTGATAATTAAATTGTCCCGAGAAATTCAAAACCTGTACATTTTTCAAATCGCCCGCATAGATAACGGTGTATTTTGAGCTATCAGCCGTACTAGGTACAAAAAAGGATAAATTTTTAAATTCTGAATACATGAATTTAAATTCAAAATCGAAACTACGCTCATTGGATCCTTTAAATCCTCCAAATATATTAGCTGTTTGAGCTGTATTTCGTAAATCGATTTGATTTCTCAACCACGAGTTTTGTGAAGCCATTTGACTCAAGGTATTGAAATAGGTATCTCCACCTAAACCTGCAAAAAAGTGAATAAAATTAGCCGCTTTGTAATCTAGTTTCACGACTGGAAATAGACTAGTTGTGTTTAAACCTTTAAGTTTATCCTTTTCATTTACCACGTTGATACCGGCATGTACGGATACGCGATCGTTTTTATAGAAGAAACTTGGTTTTACACGATAAAGCTCTCTGCGGTTATTTTCCAAGCTAGCATATTCGCTCATGGTCATATCTCCTGAAAAATGGGCCGATAAATTATCGTTGATCGTTAAAACCGTTTGAATTTTACTATCCCATAACCACTCACGTTCATTTTGAGAGTTGGACATCATCGTTAATCCAGAAGTAGCTATATAGTCGAATTTCGCATCTTTTTTAGCACTAGAGATACTTCCCACATAGTTAAATCGATCGTAATAAATACCAAAGGTACCATTGGCAATGTTGTTGAATTGCTCTTCTGGTCTGCCATACCAGTTGGCCTCTACCCTTTTATAGCCGATTGAGCCATTTAGCAAATAAGATGGCGTGAATGTTTTACTATAAATTTTAATCTCATTTTCATTTCTACCCGAGAAACTAGTAGCAATAGGACCTCTGCGATTCGCGTCGTGGTTGATGTATAAACCATGAAAGGAATTTTCATTTGGAGTAAATCCAAAATGAGCATTCATTAAGGTATGGCCATAATTTCCAGCTCCAACTTTGAATACATTTTTAAACTTTGGTCCATAAGAGGATGTTAATTCATCACCTTCTCTAGGGTCAACGATTGAATTATTGATTTTGGGTAAAGATGTTCCTTCCCATTTTCGATCTACTAAATCGTATTTCATTTTACGATCTTTTCGTAAATCTTGGGCTTCTATTAATGGGTCAAATCCACGCGAAACTTGTGGTTGTAATTCTATTTTTCTGGTTTTTTCTACTTCAATCGCCTCATCCTGGATGGAGCCTTCCCTTTTCTGGGCAAAACCCTCAAATGCGCCTAAGCAGAGTCCGAATGTAGCAGTGAATAGTACTTGTTTAGCTGTTCGATTGAATCTCATCTTATATTATTTTAAGGGTAAGCTTTCTAATTTAGTTTTGGCTGCTTGGATAACCTCTGCATCACTTGAATTATCTACAATGGATTTTAAGGTAGCTCTAGCTTGAGGGATATTCTTTAAAGCGATAAAATTATCAGCCAGTAAGATATAAGCTTTACCTAAAATGGCATCGGAAGCTTCCGAAAATACATTTCTGAATTTATCTAAAATCATATCGCTCGACTCTTTGAATTTAGATTCTTTGTACAAAAGACTTGCCAACTTTAATTGCGCTAAGGCGCCAATGTCATTTTTATCTAAATTAATTGTAATACCCAACCAATTTCTTTGGTTGACTAAATCTCCACCAGTTTCAAAGGTTTTGGCCATTTTTTCAGCTAATTTTGCTTTTTCCTCTTCACTAATTTCTTTTAGTTGAATTAATTCATCCGTGATATAAGCAGCAGAATCCAACATATTCGCCTCCAAGAATGTGTTCAATAAGCCATTATTAGCTATTAATTGATCCTTAGCTCCTGTATATTTAGATTTATACAAGTGAAACAAATTAGCAGAAGCTGAATAATTTTTATTTTCTAATTCGATTTCCGCACTACGTTGGATGGCTTTGTTGATCTGTGGGTGTACATTTTGTTCAACCATCTTTTTGTAATAAACCAATGCCTCTGTTTTGTTATTGGTACGATATGCAGCATCAGCAATTAAGAAGGTAGCTTCCACTAAATTTTCATTGTTCGGATATTTTTCAATGAATGCTTTCAATGGAGCAATGGCTTTGTCGTATTTTTCTCCTAGGTAAATACCCTTGGCAGCTCGATATTCTAAATCTACATTTTCAGCTTCATCAGGACTATTTTTTTGGAAGTTGCCTAATAATTGTCCAAAATCTTCTGGTCTACCTACTTCATTTAATTCTTCTTGAAGGCCCACCAAGGCATCTTTAGCCGTTTTGTCGGTAGGGAATTCCTGAATGATGCGTTTATAATCTACAATGGATAATTCATGCTGATTGGTATTGGCATAGGATTGCGCACGCTTCAATAATGCTTGTGTAAAATAGGGACTCTTTGTATTCGTTTCGATTAAATCCGTGAAACCAGCAATCGCTTCTTTGTATTTATTCGTATTGAAGGATATGACATTTTCTTGGAACGCCGCATCATCTACATATTTAGAATTCGGGAAAGAAGTTCTTAGTTGTTTGAAACTTGCTTTTGCTTCAGTATCACGATTCAAATAGGTTAAGGTCACACCTTTTTGGTATAGCGCATAATCCTTTTCTGTTTTAGCCAAGTCGATTGCCTGATTGTAATAAGTTAAGGCGTCATCGTATTTTTTAGAAACTAAATAGGTATCAGCCAAACGAATTAAAATGGTCGGATTGTTTTTAGCATCTGGACTCAATTTCAAGCGATCTACATAGGCTTTAAACAGAACATTGGCCTTGTTAAAGTCTTTGATGTTGAAATAGGCATATGCTAAACCCATACGAACTTTTTGTAGGAAATCGTTCGGTTTGGCTACTGGAGGTGTACCAATCAATAAAGGGGTATATGCTTGAATGGCTTGCTCATATTTCTTTTGTTGAGACAAGGCCTCTCCTTTCCCAAATAAAGCTTGAAATTTCAAATCAGCACTTTCTGGGTTTTCTGAAGAAGTTTGAAACAATTCTAAAGCCTGATCAAACTTATTCTCATTGTATGCCTTAACACCTAAATTATAGGTCAGGGTTTGATAAGCGGCATTTAATTTGGCATTTCGATTCGCAAGACCTTTTAAATAATCCAAAGCTGCTTGAATGTTATTGGAATGTATAAATGCGTCTGCCACCAATTCCGTGGACTCTTCGGTAAATTTACTTTTGGGATATTTTTTGTTGAATTCTTGAATGGCATAAATGGTTTCACTAGCCTTTCCTAAATCCAATAATACTTTGGCGTGATTAAAGAAGGCTTCCTCTTGTACCTGAGCATTAAAAGCCAAATCTTTGGCTTGACCAAATGCTTGGAGGGTAGCTTCTAGATTTCCAGATTTCAATTGTGCCAAACCTAAGGTAAAGGCAGCATATTGAGCTAACGTATCCTTTTTACTAGCTAAGGCTTTTAATTCATCCGATGCCTCATTGAATTTATTGGTTTTATATAAAGCGTAGCCAAAGCGATATTGAATCTCTGAAGTGATTTTAGTAGGATTTAGTTTTTTGTACAAACTATAACTAATCGCCGCTTTTTCAAAATAACCGAGTTTAAACTGCACCTCTGCTACCAAAAGAGATAACTCGTCTACATTATAGCCTGCTTTTTTCTGTTTTAAGATGGGCTCAGCATAGTTTAACAACTCATTGAATTTTCCCTCATGAAAATAACACATGGCTATCCAATTGGGAATATCTTTTCTAAAACGACTAGAACCTTCGGCTTTTTTGAAGTCGGTATTGGCTTCACCGAAGCGCTTTTCACCAAAATTGATAACACCCGCATAATATGCCGCTGCAAAGGCAAATTCCTCTTCTGGCTCTACTTTAATTTCATTGAATAAGGGTAATGCCTCTCTGATATCCTTCAATTGATAATAGGAAACTGCCAATTTGAACTTGGCCTCTAAATTGGTATCAGAAGATTTACTTAAGTATTTGATGGCTTTTTTGTAATCTCCATTATCGTAAAAGAAACTTCCAATTCCTCGCATTAATTTAACAGCTTGAGGATGTTCCGGATAATTAGCCACAAAACGGTCAGCAACAATTTCAGCTTCAGGCTGACTCATGTAAAGTGTACACATGGTCATGTAATATTCTGCCAAAACTCGCTGGCCAGCTTGCTCATTATTAAGAGGTTCTAAACTCGCCAAATAGGCAGAAAACTCTTCCTTCGCCGCTACGTAATTTTTTGAATCAAAATATTCTTTGGCTTGTCGAAAGTGGAGCGTTTGATCCCCGAAACTCAAGGTTTGTTGTGCTACCACCGACCAAGAAAGCATGAAAAATAAAATAGCTGGAATCCAGCAAAGCGTACGATTTTGTTTTCTCATTTGTAGAAGATTACAGCATTCTCAATTACTACAATAATACGATTTTTCTTCCAATTAATTGTTGTAAGTGTCCAATTTATTTAGGCTAAATTGGGGATACAATGGCCAATTTTAGTTTGATTAAGCCGATTTTCCTATCTTTGCATCCTACACCTAATCAACTTTACATTTTTACATTTCCATGATAAAATTCACATTAAATTCCCTTGTGTTCGTCACACTTTTGTTGGGAATCAACCTATTAGGCATTGGCGCCACTCCTGTTCTTCGGCATGAAATTAGTATGCCATCACCGCACACTCATTACTTTCAAGTCAAAACTAGCGTAGACCTAAGTCAAAGGCATTGGAACAAGCCCTATGTGGATTTTAAAATGGCAGCTTGGACTCCTGGCTCCTATTTGATTCGGGAATTTGCTCGTAATGTTGAGTCTTTAATGACACTTAAAAACGGAACATTGGTTCCTGTGGAGAAGATCAATAAAAATACCTGGCGCGTTTATTTGGCTAAAGGTCAAAAGCAAGTAAGTATTTCTTATGACGTATATGCCTTTGAGTTATCTGTCCGTACTTCTTTCTTGGATGATACACATGGCTATATCAATCCAGCCTCCGTTTTATTATATGTTAATGAGTTGGCACAACAAGCTCATTCAGTTCAAATTAATCCGCATAAATCCTTTCAGCGGATTTCAACTGCTTTGAAACAAACAGCTGCACAAACTTTTGAAGCTAAAAACCTAGATGAGCTAATTGATTCCCCGATTGAGATTGGAAATCATCAATTGTTTGAATTCAAAGTTGGAAATATTCCGCATCAAATTGCCTTTTATGGTCCTGCTAAGGTAGATACGACCAAATTCATAGCGGATGTGAAGAAAATGTGTGAAGAAGCAGCTCGCGTGATTGGCCAACATCCTTGTGATCATTATCTATTTATTATCCATAATTTACAAAAAGGATCAGGTGGTTTGGAGCACTTATATTCTACCACTTGTCAAGTTGCTCGAACGGCCTATGAAACAGAAAATGGTTACCATGGTATTCTGGGTTTATTATCTCATGAATATTTCCATTTATGGAATGTGAAGCGTATTCGTCCGAAGGCCCTAGGACCATTTGATTATGAGAATGAAAATTACACACATAATTTATGGTTGTCTGAAGGGATGACATCCTATTACGGAGCTTTGATTTTGCAACGTTCTGGTCAAACAAATACAGATGCTTATTTAAAAGGAGTTGCTGATGAAATCACAACTGTAGAAAATACACCTGGAAATAAGATAGAATCAGCCGCATCAGCTTCTTGGGATGCTTGGATTAAATACTATCGTCCCAATGAAAATAGTCGAAATTCCACGGTATCGTATTATTCCAAAGGATCTGTGCTTGGAACGGTATTGAATCTTTGGATTATCAAACATAGTCAAGGTAAAGCGAACTTAGATGATGTATTTCGTTATTTATACCAAAATTATTATGTGAAACAACAAAGAGGATTTACGGATGCTGAATTAGAAAATGCCTTTTCTCTAGTAGCAGGAATTTCAGCGAAATCGATATTTGAGCAATTGGTATATGGAACAGTAACACCTGATTATACTAATTTATTTAAGGAAGTTGGATACGAGTGGGTAAATGCCAATCTAGGAAAATCGACACCTTATTTAGGTTTTACTGTTATTGCTGGGAAAATTTCAACAGTCTTAAAAGGCAGTACTGCTTATGATCACGGGTTGAACGTAGGAGATGAAGTTTTAAAAGTGAATGCAGAAACTTTTGAAAGTGTGGATAAAACCTTGAAAGACAAACATGTAGGAGATACTATTTTGTTTACAGTTCGTCGAGATGGATTAGAAAGAACCTTAGCTATACCTGTGGGTAAATCCAATTTGGCAGCTTATAAAATTAGTTCACTGCCGAATTTGAAAGAAAGTCAGAAAACATTACGCATGAAGTGGTTGGGAAAAATTAATTGATATGTTTGCTCATTTCGGCATACATGGAATGGAAATTATTCAGGACATAAGTTTGAAAGGAGGAGCTGGATACCAGCTCCTCTATTTCTTTTTGAGAGGAAAAGTCCAAAACTGAAAATTTGTAGCTCTGTTCTACATTAGGCGCTTCAAACTTCACAATGTATTTGGAGTTCCATTCAAACAAGGAAATTCGCATGGATTCGTGGGGAATTTCTTTGATGAAATGCATATACTAAGCCTCTTCTACGATTTTGATACTTTGGATTTTATCTCCTTCACGGATTAAATCAATCACTTCTAAACCTTCAACCACCTTTCCAAAACAAGTATGCTTGCGATCTAAATGAGCTGTATTGTTTCTTGAATGACAGATGAAGAATTGAGAACCACCTGTATTGGGTCCACGGTGAGCCATCGACAATACACCACGATCATGGAATTGATTATTTCCTGTTAATTCGCAAGGAATAGAATATCCAGGGCCACCTGCGCCTGTTCCTGTTGGATCACCCCCTTGAATCACAAAATCAGCAAGTACTCGGTGAAATGTTACCCCATCATAAAATCCTTTATTGGACAAATCAATGAAGTTTTTCACGTGAATGGGAGCATCTTCCTCATAAAATTTAATTTTCATCAACCCTTTATCGGTTAACATTTCTGCGTATGCCATAATTTCATTTAATTTTGAGGCACAAAGATGCGAATGAAATTTGAATTATTTAAATTGAATTCTTTTAATTGACTAAACTAAAGCCACCACATGTTTTCTACCAAAGGACTAAGCTCTTTCATTTTCCTGCTGATTTTCGTGGGGCTATTTTCATGTGATACTGAAAAAGAGAAAAAAGAGGCAACTCAATTCTTTTTGAGAGGAAATCAAAAGTTTAAGGAAAAGGAATATTTTGAGGCTATTAAATGGTATAGTGAGGCTATTTTAAAGAAAAAGGATTTTTCAGATGCCTATTATAATCGTGGTTTGATTTATGAGCAATTGGAAAAAAATGAGGAAGCATTAACAGATTTTTCAGAAGCTGTTGCATTGGATGCTGAATTTGGTCCTGCCCTATTTAAAAAGGTGGAGATGCTTCAAAATATGAAACGTTTGGATGAGGCAGAGTTGGAGGTACAAAAATTAGTTAAGCTATTTCCTGATTCATCCGCATGTCATCGTTTGCAGGGTGACATCTTTTTTGAAAAGGAATCCAATAATCAAGCTTTGGCTTCTTATGAGAAGGCCATTCAATTAGATAGTAATTTGGTGGAAGCCTTGATTAATAAAGGAGTGGTGCTTCAGACGATGGGTGAGCTGGATTTAGCAGAAAAAGCATTTCGACGAGCTCTCACTAAGGGGAAATATAAGCATCTGATTTACAATAATTTGGGTTATTTGGAAATCGAAAGAAGGCAATGGAAGTTAGCTGAAAAGTGGGTGCGAAGAGCATTGGAAATAGAACCTAACAATGCCTTATTTTTGAAAAATTTAGAGAAAATCAATAAAGAATTAGCTCTTAAATAATGTCATATATTCGGCTAAAGCGGCTGCGTTAATGCTAGAATTACTTTCAATTTCCATTAACTGAGCCTTTTCTGATTCTAAGAAAAAGTAGCTTAAAGCATGAAGTAATTCATGTTTGTTTTTTACACTGATGTAATTGATACCTGCGTCCTTAGCTGTATTTTCAGCATGAAATACTTGCTGAGTTTCCATGAATCTTTCCAATTCAGGTAGGTCTTTGGCTCCATCTAAATTTCTGAAGATGCCCCCACCCTGATTATTCATCACGAAAATCCTTAAGTTATTGGGAATATACGCGTTCCAAAGGGCATTTTTATCATAGTGAAAAGCGACATCACCTATGATGGAAATCACCAAATTGGGATTGCCTTGGGCTGCTCCTAAGGCTGTACTCAAACATCCATCTATACCTGAAGTGCCCCTATTTGCCAATACCTCAATACCTTTTGGAACAAAATTTACCCAATTTAAATATCTGACAGAAAGCGAATTAGCTACGTGTATTTCCGCATTGGATGATGGTAATGCCTGAGCTATATTTTGAAAAATGCCTAGTTCATTCCATTCGTTCATGCTTGTTGATCGTTTTGTAGAAACGATTTCATCTGCCTTTTTCCATGCTTGGAAATAGGCCTGTTGTTTTTCAGAAAAGTTAAGTAGAACTAATTCATTCAAGAAGTCTACTTCATCAAATTCAAATACATGTTGCAATCCTTTGAAAGGATCGGAGAAGAGAGTTTGGGGGTATGGATTAATTTGCCACTCTTGTTTTTTGTCATTTGACCTTAAAAATTGCTTGATTCTTTTGGTCACAAAGCTTTTTCCTAAGTGAATGTGTAAATCAGGTTGGAGGCATTCCCAAGTTTTAGTGTTAGCCAGTATTAAATCATGGCTATCAAAGGCTATACCGGATAAATTAGCAATGGAATCAGCTATAACAGGAATTCCTTTCTTCATTAAATCAGCTATAGCCGATTGAATGGCAGGATTTTGTTGAAATTGACCTACTGTAACAACGATTTTAGATGAAATACTAATTTGTCGTTGGATGTATGTTTTGGTAGCTATATCCAAGGATTTAGGAGCAATCCATTTTTGAATTTTTCTAATTGGTTTAGCGATTGGAAGAGCCGCACCCTTTTCTGGATAAAATGGCTCTTTTATTGGAATATTAATTTGAACAGGACCTTGAGGAGCTGAAAAAGCAGACCAGAAAGCATCATTGGCTATTCTATTTCGGTACCAAATTTCATCTGGAGACTCGTGGTCTTGCGTCGAATAAGAAAAATATTGTTTGGCATTTGCTCCAAAAATACGCTCTTGATATATGGTTTGTCCATCCCATTGACCAATCCATTCTGCTGGACGATCGGCAGTTAGAACAATCAGTGGTATTTCTTGAAAATAGGCCTCTGCAATGGCGGGAGCCATATTTAGAGCAGCTGAACCTGATGTACAACAAAGGATGACAGGTTTCTTCGAATGAAGGGCTAAACCTAAAGCAAAAAAGCCGGCGGATCGTTCATCACTGATAGAAAATGATTGAATTGCCAAGTTACGACTAATAGCCAGCATGATGGGTGCATTTCGAGATCCAGGGCATATAACTGCCTGCTCTACACCATGTTGGCTAAGGGTTTCGATCAGTTCTACAAGTCCAGAGGGAAATGCCATAGGTAAAAAAAGCCTCGTGAGAGGCTTTTTAAAATTATCCAAGATATGTTTTCAGTGCTTTACTTCTCGAAGTGTGACGTAAACGACGAATCGCTTTTTCTTTGATTTGTCTTACACGTTCACGTGTTAAATTGAATTTTTCTCCAATTTCTTCTAAAGTCATGGCATGTTCTCCGTTCAATCCAAAATACAAGGTCACCACATCGGCTTCACGTTGAGTTAAGGTAGAAAGAGCACGTTGAACCTCTCTACGAAGTGAATCATTGATCAAACCTGAATCAGGTTTATCTTCTGAGTCATTCTCAAGTACGTCCAAAAGGGAATTTTCTTCTCCTTGCACAAATGGTGCGTCCATGGAAACGTGACGACCTGAGATTTTTAAGGTATCAACCACTTCACCGGTAGAAATTTCCAATACTTCGGCTAATTCTTCAGGTGAAGGTTCACGCTCGAATTTTTGTTCTAACTCAGAAAATGTTTTTGAAATCTTATTCAAAGACCCTACGCGGTTCAATGGTAAACGAACAATTCTAGATTGTTCTGCTAAAGCTTGTAAAATGGATTGACGAATCCACCATACGGCATAAGAAATAAATTTAAATCCACGAGTTTCATCAAAACGCTGTGCAGCCTTAATCAAACCTAGGTTACCTTCGTTGATTAAATCACCTAAGCTAAGTCCTTGATTTTGATATTGTTTTGCCACGGAAACGACGAAACGTAAATTGGCTTTCGTGAGACGTTCTAAGGATAATTGATCCCCTTCTCTAATTTTTTGAGCGAGGATTACTTCCTCGTCTGGGGTCAACAAATCCACCTTGCCAATTTCTTGTAGGTATTTGTCGAGTGATTGACTCTCCCTGTTGGTAATCTGTTTGCTAATTTTTAGCTGTCTCATAGGGGCTTACAAAAGAATGAATGGGTTATACAAGTATATAACCCATGAAATAACTATTAGTTGTCAGAATTTTCTGAACTACGTTCTGGTTTTGGTAATAACACTTTAGCAGATAAACGGAATTTTCCTGTTTTCTTGTCTACTTCGACCAATTTTACTTTCACTTTGTCTCCTTCTTTGAAAACGCCATCCATGGTTTCGATGCGATCCCAAGAAATCTCAGAGATATGAAGTAAACCATCTTTACCAGGTAAAAATTCCACAAAAGCACCAAATGCTTGAATGTTTTTCACTTTACCATCATAGACCTCTCCTACTTCAGGAATAGTCACGATACCTTTGATCATTCGAACGGCATGATCCATAGCAGCGCTATTCGCAGAGAATACGCTAACATAACCACCGTCTTCTTTTTCTTCAATAGTTACCGTAGCACCTGATTGCTTTTGGATATCTTGAACTACTTTACCACCTGGCCCGATTACCGCACCAATTTGGTCTTTCATAATTTTGATTACTGTAGCACGCGGAGTTTGAGGCTTGAAATCTTCTCTCACTTGAGGAATCGCTTTTTTCATCTCGTTTAAGATGTGTAAACGTCCTTCTTTAGCTTGAGATAAAGCTTCAACTAATACTTCATATGAAAGGCCTTGAACTTTAATGTCCATTTGACAAGCTGTAATACCGTTTTCTGTCCCCGTTACTTTAAAGTCCATATCTCCTAAGTGATCTTCATCTCCCAAGATATCAGAAAGAACAGCGTATTTCCCAGTTTTAGCATCTGAGATTAAACCCATAGCAATACCTGAAACAGGAGCTTTGATTTTTACACCAGCATCCATCAAGGCTAAAGTACCCGCACAAACGGTTGCCATAGAAGATGAACCATTGGATTCTAAAATATCGGAAACAATACGTAGCGTATAAGGGAAGTCTTCCATTTTAGGAAGTACTTTTCTGATAGCACGCATCGCTAAGTTACCATGACCTACCTCACGTCGGCCTACACCGCGATTTGGCTTCACTTCACCAGTTGAAAATCCAGGAAAGTTGTAATGTAGCATGAACTTATTATAACCTTGAGTCATAGGTTGATCAATGATTTGCTCATCCATCTTAGTACCTAATGTTACTGTTGTCAGTGATTGTGTTTCTCCACGTGTAAATACGGAAGAACCGTGAGGAGTAGGTAAATAATCTACTTCACAAGTAATTTGACGGATTTCATTCAATTTACGTCCATCCAAACGGTAGCGCTCTTGCAATACCAATTGACGAGCCGCTTCTTTTTCGATATCGTGTAAATATGTTTTTGCCATAGAAAGGTTCACTAAGTGATCTTCTGGCAAAGTTGCGATATACTCGTCAACGATGGCTTTGAAAGCAGCTTTACGTTCGTCTTTCTTTGGATTCGCTTGTTTGGCTACTGCTAAGTATTTTTCGTAGTAGTTTTTCCACAGTTCAGCACGTAACTCTTCGTTGTGTGATTCATGGGAATAAGTACGTTTTTCAGTTTTTCCGCAAGCAACGGTTAATTCATTCAGTGCTTGGCATTGTAATTTAATGGCATCGTGTGCGATACGTAAAGCCTCTAACATTTCTGTTTCTGAAACCTCGTCGCCTTCGCCTTCTACCATCAAAATGTCGTTTGCGTTGGCTGCAACGATTAATTCTAGACTAGCTCCAACTAATTCGCTAACGCTCGGATTTACTTTATATACTCCATTGATTTTCGCGACACGTACTTCAGATATCGGTCCATTAAATGGAATGTCTGATACGGCTAAAGCAGCAGCAGCGGCTAAACCAACAAATGCATCTGGTAAAACTTCTGAATCAGCGGAGATTAAGTTGATTAATACTTGTACATCTGCATGATAATCATCTGGGAAAGTTGGACGCAAAGCGCGGTCAACCAAACGAGAGATGAGAATTTCATAATCAGAAAGGCGTGCCTCTCTTTTTAGGAAAGAACCAGGAATACGTCCATTGGACGCAAATTTTTCTTGATAATCAACAGATAATGGAAGGAAATCTACTCCTTCTTTGGCCTCTTTGTTGGCTACTACAGTAGCTAACAACATCATATTTCCTGATTTGACTACAACGGCTCCATCGGCTTGCTTGGCTAATTTGCCAGTTTCGATTTGGATTTCCTTGCCGTCGGGCATTGAAATATGTTTCGTAATAATGTTAAATGACATACGTTTTTGAATAAATTGCTACGCCCTATGCGTAGAATAAAGATGTTTGTTTGATGATTCAAACTGTACCGCAATGAATAAAGCAGGGCTTCATGACATGAAACCCTGCAATTAATCTTATTTACGAATACCTAATTCAGCGATGATAGCACGATAACGTGAAATATCAGTACGAGTTAAGTAATCAAGTAAACGACGACGCTTACCAACTAATTTCAAAAGACCTAAGCGAGTGCTATGATCTTTCTTGTTTTTCTTAAGGTGCTCCGTCAAATGATTGATTCTGAATGTAAATAACGCAATTTGCGATTCAGCAGAACCAGTATCGATTTTTGACTTTGCTTTCCCTTTAGATTCAAAAATTTCTTGTTTTTTCTCGGGTGACAAATACATCTTTTACCAGTTTTTAAATTGTGAAAAATTAATTTGCAAAAGTAGGAATTTTAAAGAGAAATTCCAAATGGTAGATCTTATGCTTTGGATGATATCTTGTTCCTGCGATTCTCCCAATAGGTTTTTATACGATCCCAAAGGATTTTGTAGAAGTCAGATTCAAATAGTCGGGAGTCTTTTAAGGCTATGTTCAAGAAATAAGCCCCAATCAGTGCCAGAATGCCATTCGAGATCCAAGCTCCAATTTCAACCAACACCTTCCCTTCCTTAGCCATTTTATCCCCTTGTTGGGTTAGGATATACATCAAAATAAAGAAGGAAACTGCTACTACAACTGGAATCCCAAATCCGCCCTTTTTGATAATGGCTCCCAAGGGAGCGCCAATGAGAAACATCACTAATACAGCCAATGAATTGGTGAATTTATGATGCCATTCCAAATCGGTCTTTTTTAATTCCGTGACACGTTCGGCCAAGTTGACTTCATTGGTTTGTCCGAAAGCAATTAAATTTTGGACTTCTTGTTTGGCCAATTCCTCCATGGGTCTATAATCTTTGCTATTTTTAGTCTTTTCAGCGATTTTAGGCCCTATCCATTTCGTATGGTGATTCATGCTTCTTAGTGATGCGCCTACAGGTTTACGGAAATAGACATAATATACGCTTGAAGCTAAACTAAAACCTTTTTTCATGTTGCTAATGTTCCTCGACAAAGAATCAGCATCATCAGCCAATTGATTGTTATTGCGCATGATTTGGTGATGAGCAAACTGGTTTTCTTCCGTTTTTTGTAAATCAAATCCAGATAAGGACATCACAATTTTACTACGCTTAAAGCTATGAATGGCAAGCTCGGACAAATCATTTCCAGGTCCTCGATCAGCATCTTCAATGTAATCCTTTCCATTAAATAGTTCAAAAATCAGATATTTTCTGTCTAAAATGGTGTACATCTGGGCGGAGTCAGCCACGGTGACATGTCGATTTCCGTCATTTCCGGTATGGTCATAGATGATAAGCGACTTCAGTGTTTTATTGTCAGGAAATTTCTTTACCACTTTGATGGAATATCCAGGAAGGTCATTGTAAAATATTCCTTCTTTGATATTTAAAGTAGTTTTAGTGGTTTTGATGTCATATAATAGGCTCCACCCTTTCAAATTGGCCCAAGGGAGAGCTACATTGACAAACCAAAACATGAATATACTGATGAGGACAGTCGTGACAAAAATAGGCCTAAAGATGCGAAAAATGGAAATTCCAGCACTTTTTAGGGCTGTTAATTCAAAATTTTCACCCAATTTACCAAATGTCATCAGAGATGATAACAAAATGGAAAGAGGCATAGCTAACGGAACTGTGATCAGGGAAAAGTAAAAGAAAAGTTCAACATAAACGGTCGCACCAAGGTCTTTTCCAAAAAGATCGGCAAAGTAAAATAGGACCAATCGTAATAGGAAAATGAAAATGACAATAAGGAAAGTAAGAACAAATGGCCCCCAAAAGGCATTGAGGACTAGTTTATCTATTTTACGCATATTAGCTCCCGACGATTTCTTTTAATTTATCGCAAAGATAATCCCAAAGTTCGGCAGCATCATCGTCTGATTTAAAAGTTGATGCACGATCGGTCACTTTTAAATAGGTGGTATTAGAAAGTTCGCTGACATCTAATTTGAGTTCGATAAAACCTTTGGAAGTATCATCTTTGGGATTTAAAAACTCGAATCGAACAAATTTATTTAATTTACTTTGAACTAATACTGCAGGATGATTTTCGTCATCCCAGTAAAAGTGAAAGGTGCTGGCGTTAGGAACAGTGACTTTATCTGCAAACCACTGTTGAAGTCCTGAAGCGGTACTTAAATAAGGATAAAGTACTTTTGGTGAGGCTTTTACCTCGTATTCAAACTCAAAATTGTTTGCTGGCATATTTTTATCTATTAATGGATTAGGCATGACACACTTGATTCTAACCCGCTATTAGCAAAGGTATTATTTCTAAGCTAAATCCCAAATCTGCCACAAAATTAATCAATATTAAGAAATTATTTGTGACTCTAATCGCTTTCTGCTACCTTTGCAACGCAATTTGGCGGGGTAGCTCAGATGGTTAGAGCGTTGGATTCATAACCCAAAGGTCGGCAGTTCGATTCTGCTCCCCGCTACAATTAGAAAGACAGGTCGAAAGATTTGTCTTTTTTTATTGGGGGTGGCTTCGAGAGCCTCAGCCACCTTCGAGAGCCGTAGGCAACCTGCTTACGGGGTCCTCAGATATTATTTTAAATGATAAGGTGGCTTCGAGAACCTCAGCCACCAGATGAAATATTCAAGTGCCACGACCACAAGAAATATTCCAAAGGTGCCTGAGACTCTCTAAGGCACTTGCATGACCTCAGCAATTTAATGATGCTACAGGTGCCTGAGGCTCTCGAAGGCACCGGATAGTGGTGTCGAATTTTCAGAATTTTTAAATTGAGATTTTTTAGGAGCATCTTGAACAGCGAGCCTTACCAAATATATAAAGTAGGCTCACTACTATTCAAATGAAAAATTAAATGGATATTTGTGGTCAATTTGCCCCACCGATTCTTTAGCCTTTATGAATAAACCACCATTCGATGCGATTTTCATGGAATTAGCTCAAAATTTAGCTTTGAGATCGCATTGTACCCGAGCCCAAGTGGGTTGTGTTCTCACCAAAGAAACTCGAATTATATCCATAGGTTACAATGGCCCCCCAGCCGGTACCCATAATTGCGATGATGAATTTGGTGAAGAAGGTTGCCCAAGAGATTCCAAGGGTTCTTGTTCTCTAGCCTTACACGCTGAACAAAATGCGATTTTGTATGCCTCTAAAAATGGTGCTGATGTGGAAGGTTCAACGATTTATGTGACCCTCTCCCCTTGTATTTCCTGTGCCAGAATCATTTATAGCATGAAAATCAAGCGAGTAATCTACCTAAATTCTTATGCTGCCTATAAAGGTCTTCCTTCCGACGAAGGTGTAGACTTTTTACGCAAATTTGGCGTAGAAGTTAAGGCTTATGCTGAAATGGAGTTGCAGTAGAATGAAGAATGTAGAATGAAAAATGTAGAATGTAGAATTGGTTATAGCTCCAAAATTCATTCTACATTCTACATTACTAATTAATGATGATGAACCCCACCTTCACCATGAACATGGCCATGAGCAATTTCTTCGGCAGTAGCTTCTCTTACTTTAATTACTTTTCCACTAAACATTAAGTCTTTTTCTGCCAATGGATGATTGAAATCCATGGTAACGTTTTCAGTACCTACTTGTACCACCATACCTTGCATGCGGTTTCCTTGGTCGTCGGTCATGGGAATGAAGTTCCCAACTTTCAACATATCACTCGTATCTTGGCCTTCAATTTGAAAGATGGATTTCGGTAATTCTATAATGGCATTCGGGTCAACTACACCATAAGCGTCTTCCGCCTGAATGGTAAAATCAAAGGTATCGTTTACGGAAAGGCCGTTTAAATTAGCCTCAAAAGCCTCAGGCAATCCACTTAATCCATGGATGAATACCATAGGTTCATTTTCGTCGACAATTTCTACCACTTCTGGCTCACCTTCTTCATTTGGGAAGGATAATTGGTAAGAAATGAATACAACGGAGTTCGGTTTAATCTTCATATTGTTCTATTTTGCAGCAAACCTACGGGATTAATTTGTAAAGCTTGATGCTCCTTGATTAATATTTTTGGATCAAAAGCTTTTGATTAGCTTTGTAATTCGATTTAAATTCTAAGATTTCCATGCAAAAAAGTGCTCAAGACGTATTAAAAGACATCAAACAACAAAAATTGGCACCTGTATACCTGATACATGGAGATGAACCATTTTTTATTGATCAAGTGGTGGATGCTTTTGAAAATAAGGTGTTGAGTCCAGATCAGCAGAGTTTTAATCAGTTTGTCATGTATGGCAAAGACCAATCTTTAGGTGAGGTAATATCCTATGCTAGAAGATTTCCCATGATGTCGGACAAACAAGTTATTATTGTGAAAGAAGCCGTCTTTTTAGAAGTGATGGCCAAGGGGAAAACGGATACCAAAGACAAAGGGAATTCCGATTGGAAAGCTTGGGTAGATTATTGTGAAAGACCAACGGAGTCGACCATCCTCGTTTTTACACTCAAAACATTATTGACGGATAAATCCAAAATTTTAGCGCCTCTAGATAAAAAGGGGGTGGTAGTAGCTTCGAAGAAAATCTCTGAAGATCGTCTTGGAGTTTGGTTAAAAGATTATTTGGGTTCCCATTCTTTGCATATTCAGGCGAATGCCCAAGAATTAATGGTTTCCTTTGTAGGGACAGATTTGAAGAGAATGGCACATGAGGCTGATAAGTTGATCGTGAATGTCCCACAGGGCAAAGAAATAGGCCTAGATGAAGTTGAAAAGTACATTGGGATCAGTAGAGAATATAATTACTTTGAATTTCAAAAAGCCATCATTCAGCGAAATGTCGAAAAGGGTCAGAAAATTGCCTTTTATTTTGCAGATAATACCAAACAGAACCCTGCGGCACCCATGTTGATCATGTTATTTAATTTCTTTGCCAAGGTTTTACAAGTTCATGATTTGGGTTCAATCTCTGAGGGAGAAATGGCCAGCGCAATTGGAGTCAATCCTTACTTTGTCAAGGATTATACCTTGGCTAAACGTAATTACCCTCTTGGAAAGGTCGTTCGTATCATAGAAGCCATTAAAAATGCCGATTTACGAATAAAAGGTGTGATAGGAAACAGTGACAAAGAGCGAGAAATTATTCTCGACTTGAGTTTTGAGATTTTTAATCTTTAGTTGATAGGTTGGTAGTCATCCGCTTTCACGTATCCTAATTCCCCTTCGAAATAGCAGTTTACCCAGATGTCTTTTTTCTGCCAGTGGATAATTCGATTTCCCTTTTTTAGCATTTGTTTAACAGGTGCAGCAGAAGAGGCATAATCTCTCAAATAGGCTTTTTCCTTGGTAATAATGCCATATTGAAGCAAAGCAGGGAAATTGGCGAACCAAGCTAAAAATAACAGGTAAAACCCCAGATAATACAAGCTATAAGCTTTGATCTTCATCTTTTTGACTTTTTTGAAGCTTAGAATACCAACGACGTAGAAGGCCAAAGCAAATAAAAAGCCCATCAGATATGGGAAATAAGTAAAATAAATCCAAAGAAACTGGTCCATGAGATTGATTTGAAAACCAGATAAACCTTGCCTATCCCCTATTTCTTGCAAGCGTTTGGCAATTGCCGGTCGATCTTGCTCTGCTTGTAAGCTGGATAGATAATATAACTCTTGTAACCAATCATTTTTGGCTTTGGCGATGTAGGCTAATTTTAATCGGATGGTTTCATTTTCGCTGCGTTGGGTTTCAACGATGGGCAAATAAATTTTTTCTGCTTCCAATAATCGATTGCTTTTAAACAGAGAATCTGCCAGGGTCAATTGATTTCTATCTATTTGGCTATAAGCAGGTTGCCAAATGCAGAAAGAAAAAAGTGCAAAAAATATAATTTTATTTAGATGGTAGACTTGCATAATTCGAAAAACCGTACTAGTTTTGCACCGCAATAAGGGGAAAATGTTCTGCTTTTGCAAACAGAAGTTGGCCAGTGGCTAAACTTCATTTCGACTCCAGAGTGGGTCAATTAACATACAAGCGTAAGCTTGATGATTCCGTAGCTCAGTTGGTAGAGCAATACACTTTTAATGTATGGGTCCTGGGTTCGAATCCCAGCGGGATCACTTCTAGTTAAGAAACCTTGTCAATTTGGCAAGGTTTTTTATATTTAAGACTAATCGATCGATAATGTCAAAAGCCATAATTTTAGCATCCATCATCACCTGTCCGCATTGCGCTCAACAGGCTACTGAAATCATGCCAGAAAATGCCTGTCAATATTTCTATGCTTGTACTTTTTGTGGAGAACTGTTAAAACCTAAGCCAGGAGATTGCTGTGTGTTTTGTAGCTATGGAACTGTTCCATGTCCTCCCATCCAGCAAGGAATGGATTGTTGTTAACTCCTTCGATTATAACCTGAAATAGTATTGATGGAAGATATAATCCTTATTCCATATCCAAAACAACCTTCGTAGCTATTCCACTCACAGCCAAAGCCATAGCTTCCTCTATCCTATCCAAAGGAAAACGGCCAGAAATAATTTGACCCGGATGAATTTTATCCTTTGCTATCAAGTCAATTGTTTCCGCGAAGTCAAAAGGATGATCGTAAATGATGGAGGGTAAAATGGAAATTCCTTCTCTCGCGATTTTTAAAGGTACAAACTGTGCTGATTCATTGGCTAGTCCAACTAAGATGATCTCTGAGCCTCTAGGTGCAGTTTCTAAGATTAAATTGGTGGCCTTAGCTACACCGACACAATCAAATATAGCAGCAACTTCTTGATCATATAAAAATGATTCCAATCCTTCTGCAGGCAATATGCCTGCTCCCATGGCAACAGCCAAGCTTTGTTTGTCTTCATTTAAGTCTTTTACCCAAACTTGGTAGCCTTTTGTCAGCGCTAATTGACATAACAATAAACCAATAGCTCCTAATCCAAATATGGCTATAGGGCCTTTTGAGCTAACAGAACTTACTTTCAAAGCATGTACAGCAACTGCCAAAGGTTCAATGCACACCGCATCTTCATCCGAAATGGAATCAGGTAATTTCCAACAAAAATCAGCGTCCAAACAGATGTATTCTGCAAAACAACCGGGGGAATTAACTCCTATGACTTGTTTATTTGGACAAATATTTCCTCTGCCCTGTTGACAAAAACGACATGAACCGCAGGGAATATTGGGCTCTATAACGACTCTTTGACCTATCTGAAAACCTCTAACCAGAGATCCGATAGCCTCAACATTTCCTAGTCCTTCATGACCCAATACCGTGGGTACAGGCAATAATCGATCGCCTAAGAATAAATGCACATCAGACCCACAAATCCCTGTTGACTTCAAACGAATCCGTATTTCATTCGCTTTGGGAACTGGTTTTTCAAGGTTTTGTACTTGAATATAATTCGGTTTTTCTAAAACGGCTGCTCTCATAATTTGTTGGAAGGTAAGGTTCGAATAATGAAACCCATCACCAATAGTGGTAAAGAAAATAAAACAAACAATACCGTATTGCTCACTTGATTATCCGATAAAATTCCGAAGACAGCCGGGCCTAAAATGGCACCTAGTCGACCGATACCCACCGTATACCCAACTCCCGTAGCACGAATGGACGTGGGATAAATACGGGATAATATAGGCCAGATACCGTTAAATCCACCTTGAGCAAATACACCAATGAACATGACCAAGATGAATATTATTACCGTATTTAGAGGTAAAAAAGCATATAATTGCATGACGATAAATGCCGCAAGCATGTAAATAAAATGGGTTTTCTTCAATCCGAATTTGGAACCCAAAGCACCAATGGACGAAGAGCCTATAGCAGCGCCAATATTAAGAGAAATACCTACATAAGTAGCTAGTTCAAAAGGCATTCCTGAATCTTTGGCTATGGTAGGAACCCAACTCATCACGGTATACAAGGTCATAAAGCCAAAAAAGGCCGCTAACCAGAGTCGCCAAGTATTTGGTTTCAATTCTTCTGTTAATAATACTTTGATCCCTTGCTCTTCTATTTTTTTAGTTTGAAATTCTTCCGAATCTTGCATGACAAAGAACACCAAAATGGTCATCATGGCTGAAAAACAACCTGCCAGAAAGAAGGCATAATGCCATCCTTTGATCGGAATTAAATCAGCACAAATGAGGCCCGTTAAAATGGCTCCAATGGGCCATCCTGCCTGAATTAAGCCTACGTTAAAATCTCGGTATTTATCGTTGGAATACTCGGCTGCTGTAGTGGCAATGGTGGGTAAAATACCTCCTATGCCCAATCCTGTTAAAAAACGCCAAGCCAATATGGGTAAATAATCTTGGGCAAAAGCCACACCAAACATCCCTAGGCTGATCATAAGCAAGGATATCAAAAAGATTTTCCTTCTGCCATATTTGTCTGCCAAGGGGGCTAATGAAAAACAGCCCAAGGTCATACCTGCTAAGCCTGCACTGAAAATATAGCCCATTTCTGTTTTGGATAAACCAAACTCTCGAATGATTTCAGAACTAGAAAAAGACACGATTAATACATCTATTCCATCATTGAAATTCATTAAAAAACAAAGGGCTACCATTAAAATCTGAAATCCCGACATGGGGCCATTCGAATGTATTTTGACTGGATTCTCCATTATTTTAAAAATCCTCCCTGTGGTTTCACGCCATTTTTTGCCCAATTTCTCAATAAATCAAATGAAGTAGCCATTTGCTGGGGGGTAAAAGCACAATGTGCCTGTCCATTGGTATATTTAACGGTGAAATATTGATCTTTTTGTTGTTGATGCACCATGTTTTCATAATTCACCACAGCATAACTAGGAGGAATTAATTGATCATAAATGGTATGTACCAGTAAAACTGGCTTATTGATGTTTCCTGTACGATCATACCGGGAAAATAATAGATTCGGGTTTTTCGAAGCGGCTAATCTTTCTGCTACTTGGTTGGTCAATAGGTCATCTGGAAAACCTGAATATACTGTTTGTAAGTTATCAAATGGGTTTCCTCCTAACCTGACCGCAATATCTCTCAATACGTTTTGATTGAAAAACAGCGATCCCCCTAGATCTTTTAATTTCAAATCAAATCTTTTAGCAAATGCCTTTGCCAATGTTGAATCTTTCTCCATGATGGCTTTCATGATCTGTCCAATTTTGGGACCAGCTTGAGATAGATTGACATATCCAACTTGTGAATTAACATCAAATATATCTTTCAGGCTGGGTATGATGCCAGGAAAAAGGCCATTGAAAGTCGCATACATATCATATTCCTTCCTACATTGAAGATAAGGTCTAGAGGCTAATGGACATAATGGAAGAGCCCCATGGTAATTTTCACCAAAATTTTCCATGATTCCCAAAGTAACGCCCCCTCCCATGGAATGCCCTACCATGAAGGTAGAATCAGGTTTCCCCATGTTTTTGACAAATGCTTGTCTTAATTCTTCTGTCGCATCAATACCTTCAGGCATCACAAAGCCTACCGCAGGATAATCCGAAGCAGCAATGGCAAAACCACGATCTAGAAAAACTTGTAATCGTTTTTCTAATCCGACATTGGCTTCTTGAGGTTTTTGACCTTGAAATTGGTATCCATGGGCATACATGACCAATTTTTTATTCCAATTGTTGGGAATTAGGATTTGATAAGTACCACCTTTTAAGGGTCCAACATCTTTTTTTTCAATTTGGCCCAAAAGTGAAAAACTGGCTAATGCGAGTAAAATGAGATACTTCATGATGGAAAGGATTAGGTATTTAAAGGGTTTTGTCCATTTTTAACGCTCCAATTTACTATTTTTTCCTGCGAATTTTTCTAATGTAATTCCTAAAAATAAACGAATGATTGCTTGAGGTATGCCCATGTCCAAAATTTCAATAGTTGGAATTTGAAAGGCAGGTCAATATATTCCTGATTGTTTTTTAGATTTATATCTCAACAAACGAATTCTTTCATGCGCAAACTACTTATTTTACTTTTCACTGTTCCTTTTTTTGCAAACGCCCAATCTTCACAAGATAGCTTGACGATTAAGAAAATGGCTGATGAAATCATGAGGCATGGAAAAGCCTATGATAAATTGAGGGAATTAACTAAACAAATTGGAGGCCGATTGGCTGGATCGCCGCAGCAACAAAATGCAGCCATTTGGGGAAAAAGAAGTCTAGAAGAATTTCAAGCAGATAAAGTCTATTTTCAAGCTGTAAAAACGCCCAATTGGAAGCGTGGAGGAAATGATTTTGCTGCTATCGTGGGATTGAATGGGAAATCACAAATTCGTCCTATGAAAGCGCTTGCCTTGGGTAATTCTATGGGTTCTAATGGATTATTAGAAGCTGATGTAATTGCATTTGCGAGTTTTGACGAAATGGAAAAGCGCAATGATGAAATCAAGGGTAAAGTTGTTTATTTTCATAGTGTTTTTGACCCAACCAAGTTCCAAACCTTTAAAGCCTATGCTGAGTCCGGTGTTTTTCGTCGGGCAGGTCCTAGTCGCGCCGCAAAATACGGAGCTGTTGGAGTGATGATTCATTCCTTAAGTTCTGCCACAGACAATGAGCCGCATACTGGAAGTACAAGCTACGATGAGGCTTATCCTAAAATACCCGCATTAGCTTTAGGTCCAGAAGATGCCAAAGAACTATATGAATTGAGTAAAAAGTCGACCGTTCGTGTTCAGTTGCAGACTTACGGATATTTTTTGCCAGACGTGGATGAAAATAACGTGGTGGCAGAATTAAAAGGATCTGAATTTCCAGAAGAAATCATTACGGTTGGAGGTCATTTGGATAGTTGGGATATCAATGAAGGTGCGCACGATGACGGTGCGGGGATCGTGCAAACGATGGAGATTCTTAGAACAATGAAAGCGATCCATTATCGACCGAAGCGGACTATACGCTTTGTTTTATTTGCCAATGAAGAAAATGGGATGCGGGGAGGAAATGAGTACGCCAATCAAGCGAAATTAAATCATGAGAAACATATTTTTGCCTTGGAAAGTGATGAAGGAGGATTTACACCTCGATCCATTGGAATTACTTGTTCTAAAGAGCAATGGAAGAAATTTCAAACTTGGTCTCCCCTGTTTAAGCCTTTTGGTGGTGAACTGACTTTAGGAGGTACAGGAGCCGATATTGGGCCTTTGGTGAAAGTAAACCCGTCGATCGTTTTGTCAGGTTTAATTCCAGATAGTCAACGTTATTTTGATTTACACCATGCAAAAACGGATGTATTTGAAAATGTGAATAAACGAGAATTACATTTAGGTGCTGTTAATATGGCGGCTATTATTTATTTGATTGACCAGCATGGTACCAATCCATAAATTTTTAATCGATCAATTTTGAGTAAAAATGAAGTGCATTTGGGTTTTAAGCGTAGTTCATTGATTAAAAAATAATATGAAATTTTCCGTCTACCATCGCCTTTTGTTACTCGCTTTCGTTTTTTGTACCCTACTTTCTCCCTTATGGGCTCAAAAAAATAAATTAAAGAATAGTCGGGTTTTAGTGTATACCAAAAACGGTGTAGGCTATGTGCATGATAATATTCCTTCCGCGGTAGCTAGCATTCAAGAACTGGGGGCCGAAAATAAGTTTATAGTAGATGTATCAGATGATCCAAGCATTTTTACGGAGGCTAATTTGAAAAAGTATTCTATGCTTATTTTCACTAGTACCAACAATGATGTTTTTGCCAATGATGAGCAGCGTGTGGCATTTAGGCGCTACATAGAAGCTGGAGGAGGTTTTGTAGGAGTACATTCTGTGACGGGCACGGAAAGAAAGTGGGCTTGGTTTAAAATGATGGTAGGGGAAACATTCACATGGCATGCTAATTTTCAATCATTTTCTTTAATCAATATTGATCCTAAGCATCCATCGATGAAGGGAATTCCTCGTGTTTGGACCAAAGAAGATGAGTGTTATTTTGGAAGAGAAATGTATCCAGGTATCCGTGTTTTGATGATGCATGATGTAAACACTCTAGACAAAAAACAATCGGATTTAATTCTTAAAAATACAGGTACTTTTGGGGATTATTTTCCAGCAGTTTGGTACCAAAATTTCCAAGGAGGACATGTTTGGGTGACTACTTTAGGACATGCCAAAACAGATTATCAGAATCCATTGTACAGAAATCATCTTTTACAAGGCATTAAGTTTATTGCTAATCAGCACCAAGGGATTGATTACAATAAAGCTTTTTCTACGGGAAAAGACGATAAATTAATGGTAAATGATAATTTTTAAATTATTAGGGTTTAGATAGCAGAGCTCAATGAGCATTCCAAACAACTAATCCCTAATAACTAACACCTAATCCCTAATAAAACTCCCAAATCACTTTTTTTTCGCTTTTTTTTATAATTTTATAGAAATACGTTTTTCGTTCCTGCTATGTCTTTAAAATTATCAATTTCTTTATTTGTCATATTCTTATGCAACTCATTTTCGTCCTTGGCGCAAAATGCAGAGGAATTTTTCAGCCAAGCGAGAGCAGCAGCTTTTGAACAGAAACAGTATCCATTGGCCATACAATTAGCCAAAGCAGCTTTACAAAAATCTCCTAATTACTATGATATTCGTATATTTTTAGGTCGAATATACGCCTGGGAAAAGCAAGTTGATAGTGCTAGAAGGGAATTTGATCTTGTCCTTCAACAAAAAGCAGATATCGAAGATGCTTATGTTGCTTATGCCAATTTAGAATTTTGGAATGACAATTCTGAAAGAGCACTATTTTTAAGTAATCAAGGATTGGGTTATTTTCCTTCATCTGTTGAATTAGCCATCCTAAAAGCTAAATTTCTTAATGATTTAAAAAAATGGTCAGATGCGGATCAAGTAATAAGCGAGGTATTGGCCAAATATCCAAAACAAGCTGACGCACGAGCTTTGGCTACCCGTATAAGAGAAAATAGCTCTGCGAATAGGATTGGTGTAAATTATACTTTTGTTTCGTTTGATAAACAATTTGATGATCCTTGGTATTTAACAAGCCTTGATTATGCTAGACAAACTTCGATTGGTTCTATTATAGGAAGAATTAATTATGCCAATCGCTTTAATGAAAATGGTGTTCAATTTGAAGTGGATGCTTATCCCCGCTTATCGAATACTTTTATGGCATATGTCAGTGGTGGATATTCTCCCAATTTGGGTGTTTTTCCTCAATCTAGATCAGGCTTCTCTCTGTATGCCAATTTACCTAAGAGCATGGAAGCTGAAGTTGGATTTCGTTATTTAAGGTTTGGCGATAATACTTGGATTTATACAGCTTCTTTGGGAAAATACGTCAAATCATTTTGGTTTAATTTGAGGACATATTTAACTCCTTCTTCTGGTCAAGTGAGTCAATCGTTTGCCTTCACTACCCGATATTATGTAGGTGGAACCGATGATTTTTTAAGTTTAGTATTAAGTACAGGACTTTCTCCTGATGATCAAAGAAATATAGTTCTAATCAATGCTTCTGCTTATAAATTACAATCTACTGGTTTAACCTTGGGATATAGACGTTCGATTAATTCTTTTCATATCATCAATTTTAAAGCGAGTTGGACTAATCAGGAATACAGAAAAGATACTCGTGGGAATGCCTTTGAATTAGGAGTTGGGTATATTCGTCGATTTTAGAACTCATGGCTAAAATTCTTAAGAGTAAGATTTTTTGGTTTTTTAGTCCAATCTGGCTTGTCCCACTTATCATGTTCATCCTATGGTTTTTTGCTCCTAGAACCGTATGGAATGTGGTGATCATTGATAAATCTTCCTCAAGCAAGGATGGAAATGAGCATATCAGTTTGTTTTGGATATTGAATCAAAAACGCTTGACTAAAACAAGTTCGGATTACTATAAAATTGACCACGACTATTTTGGTTTTTTTCCTAAAGATAATGAACAGTTTAAAATCAAAGGACTAGAAAGATTTTCATCGAATCAATTAAAGCAATTAAGTGAAGACGCTGTTATGACTTATTTTACCGATACCTATGGGATTTATAAACAAGAGTGGTATCACAAAAGTGTCGGTGAGACTGTTGGATTTGGAATGCTTTATGGAGGATTAAGTAAACAAGATTTAGAGTTTCTTCAGTTGATGAAGAATAAGAAAAAACTGGTAGTCGCAGAATTTAATACTATTGGTTCGCCGACAACAAAGGAGAATCGAGAAAAATTTGAATCCATGTTTGGTATGCGCTGGTCAGGTTGGACTGCGAGGTTTTTTGATAATTTAGATACAACTGTGAATTTGGAATTACCTCCTTGGATGGTAAAAAATTATAATTCCACTCACTCCATAAAATGGAATTTTAAAAAGTCGGGAATAGCTTTTGTACATGAGGAAAAAGGGCAAGTGGTTGTTTTGGAAGATCAAAATCATTTAAACAATCCTATTCCATATATTGAAAGTGGGGAATTGGGTCAGATAAAATATGGTTTGCCCCAGGAGATGAAATATCCATTTTGGTTTGATGTGATTGTACCTGATACACATATGAATGAGGTTGTATCCCAATTTGTTTTAAAAACCAATGCTTTAGGATCAGCTGAGTTGAAGAAATACGGTATTCCTAGAACATTTCCTGCTGTCATAAAAGCCAAATCGGGTTTTGCTCCCTTTTATTATTTTTCAGGTGATTTTTGCGATAATCCTGTTCAAATGAACTTCTCCTATTTTAAGGGTATCGACGCCTTTAAATTTTTATTCTATAATGATAATAATCCTATGGAACGAAGGAGTTTTTTTTGGGAATTTTATCGCCCATTAATGAATCAAATTCTTGATGATGCAAGTCAAAATTCTAAAGTATCAGTTAATTCCATATCGACTGATTAATGAATCTGGAACTAGTTTAAATCCGGGTTTGACTTTAGCATTTTTCTCTTTAAAGCGATTAAATTCTGCTTGTAATTGTTTTAGTTTAATTTCATCACTAATTGGACTCTCATCCATATTTTCAGTGATTTTGAATAGACTATTTCCATTAATATGATATTCATTCATGATAAAATCTATTAAGGTAGATTTATTTTGCATCAGGGGAAATTGGTGAATATTTCTAAAGATTCTAAAGGTATCTAATCCATCTCCCATCCAGCTATTTCCTGCCTTAGGAAGTTTTATATTTGTTTGTTTCTCTAACAAGGAAAGTACACTTGGAATAATATCAAAATGTGTGGATACAGAAGCAAATTGAGCATTTCGCTTTAACATGGGTGAATAAATCAGCAGCGGAACATGGTATCGATCAATCTTGGTACTTATTGGTATTTCAGGCATACGGTGATCTCCTGTAATAATAAAAATGGTTTGGTTATAGTCAGATCGTTTGGCATATTCCTGAAAGAATTTTTTTATGGATTCATCAGCATACATGATACAGGAATATTGATGTAAGAAATTGTGGTTTTCTGCTTTTTTTTCCACACCAAGACTTAATTTATCAATCCTAAGCTTAGCCATATTAATGTATTTTTCTTGATTTTTAATGAGAAATGGATCGTGAGTAGCTACGGTCAAAATCACATTAAGTTCTGGTTTTTTATTAACTGATTTATTTTTCCTCTCAAAGTATAATCGATATAATTGGTCGTCAGAATAGCCCCAAGTGAAATTTTGAGAGGTAACAGGCAATTTGGTATATCCATCAGGGAATGATTTTTCTTCTATGATTTGATCAACATGATTATTGATTAAATATGATTTCATGTTATCAAATTCAGTATTACCGCCATAATAAAAAGAAGTTTGATACCCATTTCTTTTTAATATGCTATATAAAGAAAGATGACTAGGCATATTAGGGGCCATTTCCAAAATACCATTTTTACCAAAAGGCATAGAACTCATGAGGGAGGGAAGAACGGCAAATGTTCTTCCTCCTGCACTTAGCATGTTTTTCCAATAGAGACTTTTGTTAGCCAATGAATCTAAAAATGGAGTGAAACTGCCTAAATAGGCCTCTTCATTTGAAAACGCTCTCCCCAATCCTTCCACCAAAATGATGACAATATTGGGTTGACTTTTTATGGGTTGAAAAAATGGTGATAATACATCTGGAGCTTGGTTACTATGATAGAAAGGATACTCATATTCAAATGGATAGGTCGTTTGACTCTTTTTAGAATCCATACCATCATAATCACCAATATAACTATCAGCATAGATATCAATTTCATCAAATGAGGGAAAAATATAATCAACACTAGCAGATAAAAAAAAGGCAGTTTTATTAATAGTTAGGTTGTTTTCATATTCTGAACCTAGGTGAAACGCGGTTGATTTACTTGGAATAAAATAGAAAAATATAGAAACTGCTGGAAATAATAGGGCCATTCGGGGAGACATCTTCACCTTTTTAGGCAGAAATTGAATTGTAATATATAATAATACCCATAGTCCCAAAAATATAAATATAACGGAGTTGCTAAAACCTGAGGATGCGCTTATTATAAGAAAAATATCTCTCAACGAATAACTGAATAAGTCGGATCCTAAAGGCACAGAAGTCGTGTAGAAATACACCATTAAAGCCAATTGTAGAGCAAAAAATAAGAGGAGTCCAAGTTTAGCTAGTAGATTGGCTAAACTAAAAGATATATAGGAAATGAATAAATAGAAGAAATACAAACTAAAGAGATAGGAGATCCAAAAATTGAAATCACTAACAAATGCAAAAGCTATTACCTGAAATATTTTAGAGGGAAATTGTTTACTTAAGCTATTTATTGTGATTTCTAAAAGACTCAAGAAAAAGATAGAAAGTAGCCAAACTAGTGTTAAACGTATGAATGAAATGCTGTAAGCAGCGACTCTTGACTTTTGGTCTTTTATCTTTTTGAATAGGAAATTCATATAAATAGCATATTTAATGATTTTGATTGAATAAAGTAAATATAGATTACCCAATTCAATATGAATCTATTTTGAAATGATAATTCTCAAGATTTACTAGATAGCATTATTTTTTTCTTTACATTTTGGAAAAATTTAAACATGGATAAATTCAATTATCAATCCATTGACCACTATTTTGAATCTCAAGATTTCGATAAACAAGGTCATTTGCAGGAGATTCGGAAGATCGTGAAGCAATTACTGCCTGATGCAGTAGAAGTAATCTCGTATCATTTGCCTGCATTTAAATGGAAAGGGAAAATTGTAGCCTATTTTGGTGCATTTAAAGAGCACATTAGTTTATTCCCTCATGCTGGCTGCATTGAAGCCTTTCAAGACCAGTCTAAGCAATATGTCATGTCAAAAGGTACCATTCAATTTCCCATGACTCAACCATTACCCAAGGAGTTGATTCGTGAAATGATCAAGTATCGGATCCAAGAGATGGAGCTCCAAATCAAATTGAAAAAAGCAAAATAGTATTTAAACCTATTATACCATGAACATCAAACGTAGACATTTTTTACAATCTGCTAGCCTTACTTTAGGATCATTTTGCCTTCCTTCTTCCACTCGGGCCATGGCTGGCGATGAACCCGAACTTTGTCGAGGAGGCTATTTTACGGAAGCCCAAGGAAAAGCCTTTTTAGAGCAACATAAACCAGCAAATCTTAAAGCGTGGAATAAGCGTTCAGAACAAATCATCAAGCAAATCAAAGCGGGCATGGAGTTAAACAATATGCCCTCAGCGCCTAAATCAGCTCCTATCATTCATAGTAAAAAGGAATACAGTGGTTATACGATTGAAAATGTGGCTTTTGAAAGTATTCCTGGTTTTTATGTGACAGGCAATCTTTACCGTCCGGCTGAATTAGTGGCAGGCAAGAGTTACCCAGGAATATTGTGTACTCATGGACATGACGGTGCAGCAGAAGGAAGATTTAGAGAGCAAACTCAAAGGAGATGTGCTACGCTCGCTCGCATGGGTGCTATCGTATTTGCTTATGATATGTTGGGTTATGGAGATTCACAACAGTGCTCACATCAAATCAAGAAATCGTTAAAATTACAGACCATCAATGGTACAAGAGCCTTGGATTTTCTTTTAAATATACCCCAAGTAGATGCCGAACGTATCGGCATGACAGGTGAATCCGGTGGAGGTACTCAGACTTTCTTATTAGCAGCCCTAGATAAAAGAATTAAAGTAGCTGTTCCTTGTGTGATGGTTTCAGCTCATTTTTTCGGCGGATGTAACTGCGAAAGTGGCATGCCAATCCACAAGAAGGGAGATTACCAAACCAATAACGTGGAAATAGCGTCTTTAACGGCTCCTAGGCCTATGTTGTTAATTTCAGATGGTGCAGATTGGACGAAGAATACTCCCAATGTAGAATACCCATACATCAAGCATATTTATTCTTTATTTCAAAAAGAAGCCATGGTTGAAAATGTGCATTTAGCCAAAGATGTACATGATTATGGCGTCAATAAACGCATGGCTTTATATCCATTTTTAGCTAAGCACTTAGGAATGGATATGAACCTCGTTTTAAACAAAAAAGGCGAAGTGGATGAAAACAAATCAGTGATTTTAACAAATCAAGAATTACGTGTTTTCAATGCTCAGCATCCTATCCCAGCCAATGCCTTGCAAGGGGATGATGCGGTGATGTCGATGTTGTAAAATGTAGAATGAAGAATGTAGAATCAGGAATAACTGGTAAATTATGTAATTCTTTTCAGTCAATAGTAAATAATAATTCTACATTCTTCATTCTACATTAAAAGAACCTTCCCATTCCTCCCCGGGGTTTCATAAGCACAAATGGCTTCTTGGAATTTTTCTAATGGGTAGGTGCTGGCAAGGTCAACTTGGATACTTTCTTTACTCAAGTGCTCAAAAACAGTCTTGATGGCTGTTTTTCGTGTTTCAGGACTAGCATTTTCCATCCAGCTGCTAAGCCAAAAACCTTTAACGGTCAAATCTTTAAATATTAAAAGGCCTGAATTTAGTGGAATGTTTTCCAAGCTTAAAAGTCCGAACACATGTAGGGTTCCTCCTACAGCTAAACAGGATAAAGCCTGCGCAGCCAATGTCCCTCCTACTGCATCAAATACAGCTTGAACACCATTAGGGGCATGTTCCTTGATGATTCTTGTAACTTTTTCATTTTCGGTATCAATCACTAAATCTGCACCTAAATCGTATAAATGCATCTTTTGTGAGGCTTGTCGTACCGTTGCAGCTACCCATATCCCTTTTTGTTTAGCCATTTGTATCACCAATTTTCCCCAAGCAGATGCTCCAGCTGTAATCAATAGTTGATCGCCTTCTTTCAATCCACTTGCTTCTAACATGGCATAGGCCGTTAAGGGATTAACAAATGCCTGACAAGCCATTTCGTTACTCATGTTTGCAGGTACAGGAATCACCGCATTGACAGGTACACAAACATATTCCTTCCAAGTCCCTATCGTGGTAAATATCACTCGAGTACCTACAGGAAAAACGGATGTACTATCCGTGGTTTCTATCATCCCCATGGCTTCAAAACCAGCACTGCAAGGTAATTGGGGCTGTATTCCATATAATCCTTGAATAAACATAATATCCGAAGGATTGATGTTTCGGGCTAATACCTGAATTCTAACTTCATGCGCTTTGGGTTCGGGCATGGGAGCATCGACCAGTTTAAGTACATCTTTCGGTAATCCAGTTTGTTCAAAAATGACTTGTTTCATGTCAGTGAAGATTTAAAAGGGAAATTAAATAGGAAGGTAAAAAAAATCGCTGATAGCCAATTCAAATCTAGCTTAGAATGCTTAAATTGTTTCTTAACAAATGAATATTTTATGCATCCATTCACCTTATTTTCTTTGGAAGGAAAAGTAGCTTTAATTACAGGTGCTAGCAAGGGCATCGGTTTAAGTATAGCAGAGGCTTATGCCCAAGCAGGAGCTAAAGTGGTTATCAGTAGTAGAAAGCAAGAATCTTTGGATGAAATGGCTCTAGAACTCCGAGAAAAAGGATTGTCGGTGGAGGCTATCGCCTGCCATGTGGGGCACATGGACGAGTTACAAGCTCTGGTTGATCAGACCATCGAATTTTATGGACAATTGGATATTGTAGTCAATAATGCCGCCACAAATCCCGTTTTTGGCCCTGTGGAAGATACCAGTTTAGAAGCCTTTGATAAAATCATTGAAGTGAATTTAAAAGCTCCCTTTCAATTGATGAAGATATGCTTTCCTTATTTAAAAAAATCGGACGGCGCCTCCGTTATTAATATTTCCTCCATTGGTGGATTATCTCCTGAGGCTGGCTTAGGAATTTACAGTGTCAGTAAGGCGGCCTTAATTTCCATGACAGAGGTATTTGCCAAGGAATGGGGAGAACACGGCATCCGAGTCAATGCCATTTGTCCGGGATTAATCAAGACGAAGTTTTCGGAAGCTCTTTGGGATAATGAACATATCCTCAAACACATGATGAAAAACTTAGCCATTAAAAGAGTGGGAAAGCCAGAAGAAATAGCCGCAGCGGCACTTTATTTGGCTTCTGAAGCATCTTCTTATACTACGGGTACCGTTTTGACTGCCGATGGCGGATTTACGATTTAAGCGATATGGAATCAATACCAGCTATTTATATGTCTGAACGAGTGGCTCAACTTTTGCCCCTTTATCAGCAATTTGTCAAAGAGCATCTAAGACCTTTGGAACAAAGTGCTATTTATGGGTCATTTAAGGCTCATTTGCCTGTGTTAGGTGACTTAAGAAAAAAAGCGAAATCATTGGGCTTATTTGCTCCGCATCTTACAGTAGAGGAAGGAGGATTAGGATTAAGCCTATTGGAATTTGCTTCGATTTCGGAAGTTTTGGGACAAAGTCCATTAGGGCATTATGTGTTTAACTGCCAAGCTCCCGATATTGGCAATATGGAACTGATGCATCGATTTGCTTCTGAGGATTTGAAAGCACAATACCTTCATCCATTACAAAAAGGAGAAATCCGTTCTTGTTTTGCCATGACTGAACCCGAACATGCAGGAAGTAATCCCATCCATCTTTCTACCCGTGCCGTATTGGATGGAGGTGAATATGTCATCAATGGACATAAATGGTTTACTTCTTCTGCCGATGGGGCGTATTTTACCATTGTGATGGCCGTGACAGATCCTGACCATAGCAATCCCTACCAGCGGGCTAGTATGATTTTAGTTCCATTGGATAATCCAGGCTATCGCCTGATTCGAAATATTCCTATCATGGGCGATGTCGGAGAAGATTATTTATCTCATGGGGAGATTGAGTTTAAGGATTGTCGGGTTCCTAAGTCGAATTTAATCGGTGAAGCTGGATCAGGTTTTGCCTTGGCTCAAGAACGACTTGGGCCAGGTAGAATTCATCATTGCATGCGCTGGATTGGTATTTGTGAACGGGTATTGGAATTGACTTGTAAAAGGGCAATGACTAGGGAATTGAACCCAAATCATGTTTTGGCGGATCAGCAAAGCATACAGCATGGAATAGCGGAAAGTGCCGCAGAAATTAAAGCCTCTCGATTAATGGTTTTGCAAACAGCCTATTTGATTGAAAAATATGGAGCTAAGGCTGCCAAAGAAGATATTTCTACCATCAAATTTTATGTTTCTAATGTGTTGATGCGAGTGATTGATAAGGCGATTCAAGTGCATGGAGCATTGGGAATTACAGATGATACGCTTTTGTCATTTTGGTACCGTCATGAGCGAGGAGCCAAAATTTATGACGGACCCGATGAAGTTCATAAAACCGTTTTAGCGAAGCGAATCATACAATCCTATAGCGCTAGATGATTAATTTAAGCAATCCCACTTTATTGGAATATTTGTCGGATCATTTACATGTTCCTGCATCAGATTTTAAATTAAAACCATTTAAAGGAGGTTTCTCAAATTTGACCTATGGCTTAGAAGCCCCAGGTGAAAAATGGGTTTTGCGGAGGCCACCTTTGGGAAAGAAAATTTCCAAAGCACATGATATGGTTAGGGAGTTTCGGATTTTAGAAGCTCTGGAAAGAGCAGGATATCAGAAAATACCTAAACCTATCCTATGTTGCGAAGATGAAAGTGTATGGGATGCACCATTTTTCATTATGGAACATGTAGAAGGGCCAATTTTACGTAATAAAATGCCGGAAGGGCGATCCCTCTCTCCTCCCTTTTTTAAGCAACTTTCGGCTACATCATTGGATGTTTTGTTGGAATTGCATCAATTGGAATTGGAGAAATCAGGTTTGGCAAATTTAGGAAAGCCTGAGGGTTTTGTTGCTCGTCAAGTGATGGGTTGGTCGGATCGATATTCTAAGGCCGAGACAGAAGAAATCTTGGATATGAACCATCTGGCTGATTGGCTAAAACAGCATATTCCAGAAGAAGAGCATGTAGGATTCATCCATAATGATTTCAAATACGATAATTTAGTTTTATCCAATTTTGAAAGTCCAGAGATTAAAGCGGTGCTAGATTGGGAAATGGCCACTGTGGGAGATCCATTAATGGACCTAGGTACGGTTTTAGCTTATTGGGCGGAGGCCAAAGATCCTGAAATTTTAAAAATGTTCAATTTATCCTATGCTGAGGGTAATTTTACCCGAGCCGAGGTAATTGATTATTATGCTCAACGGAGTTCATTGAATGTAGATAAGATACATTTTTACTATGCTTTTGGTTTATTTAAAGTGGGTGTGATAGCCCAACAAATCTACCAAAGGCATGTCCAAGGTTTTGCCTCAGATCCTCGCTTTGCAGCTTTGATTCATGTGGTTAAAGCCTGTGGAAAATTGGCTGTTCAAAGTATTTTAACTCATCGGATATAATATGGAAATCAAACAGGTGTGTATTTTAGGCGCAGGTACTTTAGGGAGCCGAATAGCCTTTCAAGCTGCATTATCGGGATATTGGGTCAAAGTATATGATATCAAAGAGGAATCATTTACTATATCCCAAAAGATGATTTCCAAGATAGCGAAAGGATTAATTGCTTCGGAATTGTATACGCAATTAGCGATCGACGAAGCATTCACTAGATTATCCTATACCTTGAATGATGAGGAGGCTGTAGCTGAGGCAGATATCATATCCGAGTCGGTTACGGAAGACCTCGCACTCAAACAACAAGTTTGGACAAGAATGGGTCAAATTGCTCCTGAAAAAACGATATTTACCACCAATACTTCTTATTTACTTCCCTCCTCTTTAGCTTCATTTACGGGGCGCCCAAGTCGTTTTTGCGCCTTTCATTTTCATGATGTATTTTATTCGAAAATTGTGGATATTATGCCTCATCCAGGTACAGATGCAAAGGTGATTAAAATATTACAAGATTTTGGTCAAAAGCTAAAACAGGTACCTGTCGTTCTCAAAAAAGAGAATCATGGATATATTTTTAATGCCATGTTATTGTCTTTCTTAGGAGCTGCTGGAAAACTGTTGGTGAATGAGGTGGCTACAATAGAGGATATTGATAAATCATGGATGGTGAATTTTCATGTTCCTATGGGGCCATTTGCTATTTTGGATTCCATTGGACTAGATACGGCATGGCATGTCACTCACCAATTACCTGACGCCAATTCAAAAGCCTTTGCAGCCCTATTAAAAACCTATGTAGATGCAGGAAAATTAGGCGAAAAATCGGGGGAAGGGTTTTATAGGTATTAGGAATGAAGAATGTAGAATGAAGAATGTCTTGTCCTGATATAGGTTGACATTTGAGTTTATAATTGCCCCCCTATTTTTAAATAAATTACTAGTTTGAAAAATTCTTCATTCTACATTCTACACTGATTACTCCGGATGATATATTCGCTTGGCTTGCTCCAGGACTATTTTTTTATCCAGTGTCATGGGTTTAACTTGCTGAGCTTGGTAAAGCGGTCTTTGATCAGCAAAGTGCGGACTATCTGGATTAGAACTTGCTCCAAATGTATTGATAGATTCAATGAAAGGAAGTCCTCCATCTTTGGGGAATCGGACAAATTGGATATATGCATCACCGCTATTCATTCTTCTTTTTCCACCTTCCATCTCAACGGACATAACAGCGGCTAACACATCCGGCATACCACCCTGAGGCCAATTTTCTTTCCCACGTACTAGTCTTTGAACTTCACCTAAAGCCAAGTCTGTCCGTTTGAAATGCTGCATTAAAGTCTTTTGAATATATTCATACACTTGAACGGCTTCCACTGAAGTCAGTTTTTGATCTTGTCGACCAGCCATAATTTTAGGAATGTGGTAATAAGCCATCAAATAAATCAAAGCTCCCTGACTTTCAGGAGAAGCCACATGGTCCCAAGCTTGTAGTTTTTCAATCAAAGGTTGAATTTGTGGATATTTCGAAGCATTCATTAAAAACAAGGAGTCTGCCGCATAACCATAAGGAAACAAAATTTTCTTAGGCAATTGACGGTCAAACTTGATGCGCTTTAGTTCTTGGTAACTGATTTTATCCTCAACTTCCAATAATTCCTTGGCACGGGCACTTCGGTTATTATGGTATAATTCATACCCATCATTGGCATCAAAATCCTTTGGATTTAAGTTTTCTTGGTCTGCAGTAGCTAAAAAGGGAGAATGATTGGTATTGAACAAATAACCGCTTTTAGGATTATGGTATTGCGGTAAAGCTGAAAATGGTTTAAAAGAAGTCCACAAACTGGCTTTGGTATTTCCTGCCAGGGTAGATGCCCAATTAAATTTTTTATCAGGATTGCGATAGGGCATTTTTCCATTGGAAACATAAAAAATGTTACTTTCCTTATCTGCATATAGGATGTTAAACATGGCCAAATGATTTTCCTCCAATGCCTTTTTAAATTCAGAGAAGTTGTTAGCACGATTCATATGATACCACTGTTCCAATGCTTTGGCATCCATTAAAGAGGGTAATCGCATAGAAAAATAGGCTCCTTGTGGGCCCTTGACGGTAGGCCCGTAAATGGAACGATAAGCCATTTTGGAAAGGGATACCGGTAAACCTTTGATTTTTAGCTTGATTTTTCTTTTTTCTAATGGCAACCATTCCCCATCAACTTGATACATTCCTGGGTGTTTGGCATCTGTTTTTAATTGATATACGTCTATTTTGTCTTGAAAGTTGACCGTATGAGCCCACGCTAGATTTGGACTTGTTCCATGAAAAATTAAAGGTGCTCCAGGAAATAAGCCACCTAACATATTCCAACCTTCCTCACTTTGAAGATGAGCCTCATAAAAAGCCGTAGCGCCTTCAATGGGTTGGTGTGCATTGATAACCAACATGTTTTCTCCGCTTTCTGATTTGGAGGCATGTATGGCAAAAGAATTACTTCCCTCACCCGTAAATCCTGGTAAAGTGGCTATGCTTCCATTCAAAAGTTTGGGTAATGTCCTTTCAACTCCACAAAATACAGCGACAGAAAAAACGGTGGTGGATAAATATTCTTCTACACTGATAGGAAAAACATGCTTATTCAGGACTTCTTTTGGATGGGCTTCTGCATATGCAGTTAAACCTAAAAGATATCCTTTGATCAATAAAATGAACTTTGGATCCATGGTACTTATTTGTTCTTCTACTAATTTTTTAGTTTGTAGAAGTCCAAATACATAATCCACTGGGGCACCTTTCTTCCCCAAATAAGTACCTAATTTACCTTTCCCGGTCAGAACTAAGGTTTGAATCGTCTTAAAATCATCTTCGGCATGTGCCCATGCCAAGCCATAAGCTACTTCTGGATCGGTAGGCGCAAAAATATGAGGGACTCCATAAGAATCCCTCGCAATTTGAATTTTATCTGTTCTAATGATAGGAAATGAATAGGTTTGCGCCAATGAATTGAATGGTGCTATCACAAATACAAGACAAGCTATCCTTAGAATGCTCAATTTCATTTACTATTTGGGTTACTAATTAAATTGGCAAATAAACGATATGCACCCGGTACTGCCGCAGGTAATTCACGGAAGAACACAAGTCCTGTATAAATGAATCGGCCTTTTCCATACTTAGCTACAGCAATATTACCTTTTTCGAGTTTTTCTCCCGGATCAGTAAAACCCAATGGAAATTCTACATGTGGGTCACTGGATTCTCCCAAATAGATGCTGCGTTCTTGTACCCAACCTTGGAAATCTTCTGATGTGATTTTGTTTGGTTGATTCAATACGGCATGGCTAGCTAGCAAAAATTCAGGCTGCGCATTTTCACGGGTAATCCTAGAACGACCTACTTGAAATGGATATGGTGACATTTGAGCTTTCATGGGTCCTAAGAAACTAGCTGTATTGTATTGAACCACATAATTGCCTCCATTTTCGATGTATTTCATCAATTCAGGGTGTGCATTACCTAAATAATCCTCCGTATTGTATGCTCTAATTCCAGTCAGGATGGCATCATATTTCTTTAAGGATTCAAATTTCAAGTCACTTTCCTTCAAAAAATCCACTTGATAACCCATTTGCGACAAAGCCTCTGGAACCTTATCCCCCGCTCCACGAATGTAGCCAATACGCTTACCTTTACTCACAATTGGGCTATGAATGAGATTCAATCCTACTCCCGTAAAATATCGTTGAGTCGGAATATGTGCATATTCAATCGAATGAAGCTCTAATGAATCTATCCAATTCCCTCGCTCTGTGGTGTAAGCCAAGGATAACTGATGATGGATTTTGCCTGTTTCTTTTAAAGAGGATTCTTGAAATGTGATACCAAAGGATCTCTTCTCCCCTTTTTTTAGTCCTTTTTCCAATGAAATATGGGCTAAAATTTCCCCTAATTCATTTTTAATTTGAACGCTACCAGGACTTATTGTCGACATGGCTGTAATATTTACCGAGGTACTTTTACTAGCTTTTGAGCCAATGGGTAATAAAAGCACTTGGGAGCTTAAAGAGAAAACACTTTTAGGTGTAATGGCTATAGGCTGATAGATTTCCCCTTTGACAGGATCCACAAACATTTGCTGAATTGCTTTTTCAATAGTAAAGTTTTCTCCTTCTAATTGAAAACTCAGCTGAACCTTGATAGCTGGGTCCACATCAGCCTGTCCTATTTTCATGGGATCCTCTACCACAAAATTGCCTAAATTTCTTGCTTTTTGTAACCAATAAGGTTGTGTATAAGCTTGATTTACAGGTATTTTAGCATTCCAAATGAGTTTTCTTGAACTGTTAATTTTGCCGGCAAAAGTCGTATCTTTTTGAAGTACTTTAACTTGTACATTTTCTAAAGTCAATGGACTTCTTAAGATAATTTCTGTTTTGAAATTCAAGGTATCCCCTGTGGCAATGGTACTTTGTTGGGTTGTTCCAGCTACATACAAAGCGGCTGCCTTCAGTATCCAATTTTTCACTTGGACCAATTTTTTTTCTTGATAGGTCGATTTTGGTAAAGCTTCAATGGCTTTTTTCAAAGCAATCATGGCCTTTACACTGGCATAAGGCTTTTCCCATTGATAAGATCGAATAATCTCTTTCAATTGGGTCTCAACAGTTTCTGATCCTGGTATTCTTGACCAAGATGTAGAAACACCATCCCAAAGCTGTTGCTTGGGAGCCTCTCCTGCCAAGGTTTCAAAATATTCGGTAGTCAATCCTCTATCTGCTGCAAATCCAAAGCCCTGGCATTTATGTTGGCTTCTACTTAAGGCCGCTAGTTCTCCAGTACTTACACCCAAAGCAGGTAAAAAATTACCTATTTGAATTTTAAATTGGTTTTCATTGATGGTATTGTTGGCAGAACCCGGAAAGCGAAAAGTATTCCATAGTAAGCGTTTGGCTTGCCAAGTCTGCACACCTCGACTTAATTGTTCAGGAAAGCGCTTAGGATCAGCCGCAGCCGCATAAGCCTCTATGGCTAATGCAGCCGAGGCGGAATGATGTCCATGTCCTGCTCGAGCATCTGGAGGAAATCTAGTGAAAATAATATCAGGTTGTAATTTCCGTATTACCCAAACTAAGTTGGACAGTATTAATTCATGATTCCAAGTACTCAAGGCTTCATCGGTCGATTTAGAGAAACCAAAATCCAGGGCTTGAGAAAAATATTGATGTGCACCATCTATTTTTCGAGCCGCTAATAGTTCTTGCGTTCTCAATAATCCTAAGGGAACTCCTTGTTCATCTCCTATTAAGTTTTGTCCCCCATCTCCACGAGTACATGAGAAATAATTAGCTTCCCAATGCTGTTCTTGGGCAAACCAAGTCAACATGTGTGTACTTTCATCGTCGGGATGAGCTGCCACGTGCAAGACTGTTCCTAAAACTTGAATGGATTGTAAATCCTCATATAATTGAGCATTGTTGCTTTGCTGAGCAAAACTAGAAAAACTACTACAGGCTAATACGTAAAGAAATATTTTTTTCATGAATTTAAGGTAGGCTATGGTAAATGGGTTTAGTTATCCCAATGATCGGTTCTAAAAAGATTAACGGGCAATCCTTCTCGACTGAATAAATTAGGTATGGCATCATTGCTAAAGGAGTATCGAACAGCTACAGGATTGGGAACCTCAGGAGAAGAAACCAAAAGGGTATTACCATCGATTTTGCCTTGTGCAGGATAGAATTTTTGATCTTCTCCGGCGATCATTAAATGGGAAGGATCTCCATCTTTAGCCACTAATTTGCCGTTTAATTCTCTAAAATAGATACGGATTTTACCTTTTTCTACCCGATGTCTATCATATTTGGGATAAAAGATGGGTCCAGCTTCTTGACCATAATTTTTTACTAATGCCAAACTAGCAAAGCGATGAGCGACTTCAATTTTTTTTGTGGGGTGAATGTTGCTTACATCAGGGACTAAATCACTCAAAACCACCATAGCTGTTTTTTCAATGGCTAAATTCTTGGTTTGAGCTTCCCGTAATTTGGCTCCCAAATTATTGTCGCCATACTTGGAATATGGTGCAATTTGCGCAAAATAGAAAGGAAAATTATTTTTAAAAGCCGTTCTCCATGAGCCAATCATCGTTTCCATAAGTTCGGCATAGGTTTGATATTGGCCAACATTACTTTCTCCTTGATACCATAATGCGCCAGCAATGGTATAAGAAGTAATAGGCGCAATCATGGCATTGTAATTTAAGCCCGGATAAACGGACCAAAAGGCATTTGGTCTCAATTGTTTAGCCGCCTCCCACAAATTGCTTTTTTTGGCCAAAATATCTTCAGGAGTCCAAACTTCGGCGGGTGTTCCTCCCCAATTGGAATTAATTAAACCCATGGGTACCCCCAATTTTTGGTTTAATTCTTTTCCAAAAAAGTAACCAATGGCTGAAAAGGATTTCATAGCTTCTGGATTACATACCACCCAATGCGCTCTTACATCCTCTTGAGGATAAGATGAGGTAGCTTTCGGGATATAAAATAAGCGAATTTGATTATTGGTAGCATTGGGCATTTCATCCAAGGTTTCTTGAAGATTTTGATCGCCACTCCACTCCATATTACTTTGACCAGAAAAAATCCAAACTTCCCCAAAGACCACATCGGTGATTTTTATGGAATTTTTACTGCCTTGAAATTCAATCTGATGGTTTCCTCCTGCTGCTGGCGTAGGAATTTGAATACTCCATTTACCTAAAACAGCTTTGGTTTTAAAATGTGTCGTATCCCAATCCACATTGATTTTGACAGTTTCCGTAGGGCTGGTTGTCCAACCCCATAAAGTCACCTTACTTTTTTGTTGCAAGACCATGTGGTCTCCTATGATAGCAGGTAATTGTACGTCTGCACGGGCAATAAATCCTGCGCAAAGTAATACCAGCGAATAAAATATTCTTTTCATGTAAGTAAAATTATGATTTTAACATGTTTCTATTCCACGGTCCACGATAAGGTCTTGCTAATAAAGCAGTAGCCTGTGGATCATTGACAATGATTTTGGCACTAGGATCATAGATTAATGGTCTACCTCCTAATTCCATGGAAACATTGGCTAATAGGCAACTAGCTGTAGAAATATGCCCCTCACTGATGTCGGCTATTGGTTTGGATTTTTTATCTATGGCAGCTAGGAAATCCAACATGTGTAAACGAGTTGCTGGTGCTGCATTTAATTCAATACGCTCTTCAGTCAGATCTTCTGGATATTTTTCTTTCTCATATACGACATCCATGTGTAGACTTTTTTGCTTTGAATCTGTAGGAGTGAAATCATATTTCATGGTACTGGCACGTAAGGTGCCTTTTTCTCCGTAAATGGTTAATCCCCATGGATATTCGGGATCATTTGGTGTACCCCAGGAACGATGCTGCCATACGCAGTTTAAACCATCGTATTCAAATACTGCCGACTGAGTATCTGAAATATTGGATTTTCCTTCTTTTTGAACATAAATACCTCCTTGAGAACTGATGCGTTTTGGCCAGCCTAAATCCAACATCCAACGAGCCGTATCAAACATGTGGATACACATGTCGCCCATGATTCCATTTCCATATTCCTTGAATGTTCTCCACCAACGGATATGTGGACTGCCATCGTATGGTCTCATAGGTGCAGGACCTGTCCACATCTCATAATCAAAATAGTCTGGGACTGCCTGAACAGGTGGATTTCCGTTATTTCTCATGTGATAATAACAGTACATTTCCACGTGTGCAACTTTTCCTAAAAGGCCTTTATCAATGATTTCTTTTTTGGCATGAATGAGGTGCGGCGTACTTTTTCTTTGCGTACCCACTTGCACGACTTTACCATATTTTCGGGCAGCAGCTACCATGGCCTCTCCTTCTAACACATCCACCGAAATAGGTTTTTGCACATAAACATTAGCTCCTGCTTTTACCGCATCAATCATTTGTAAGGGATGCCAGTGATCAGGACTGCCAATTAATACAATATCCAATTCATTTTCTTTCAAAAGCTGACGATAATCGCCATACAAGCGAGGCACTTTACCCGATTTTTGTCGTTCACTGACTAATTTACCAGCTTGGTTTAATTGGTTTTTATCGACATCACAAAGGGCAATCACCTCGACGGGTACTACTTGGATGAGTCGGAATAGATCACTTTTTCCATACCATCCCGTTCCAATTAAGGCTACACGCAATGGTTTGTCTGGATGTATCAAATCAAGGCCATAAGCACCGAATTGAGACAGGGCTAAACTGGCAGTGGCACCTTTTAAAAAATGTCTTCGATTAATGTTGAATGTTTTCATAGCTTGAATAAAAAAGTTGAAACAGATGAGCCTGGAATGTCCAGTTCAATGGTTTTATTTAGATATTGAATAGGTAATTTTTGTTTTTCAAGACCTTCATTTTGAACTAATAAACAAATTTGTTTATCGGGTCTGAGAAAGGCTACCATGGGTAAATGGGCTATTGAGTTTAATTTAATACGTTTAGAATCCGCTGGAATAAAGGAGGAAGCTTGAGCAATGATGTAATAAGCGACATTTCGTTGTATTCCTTGGCTCAGGGTAATGGCTCCCAAGCATTCGGTGCAGCCACCCGGACTATGAGGACCTAGGTTTTGATCATTCGCTAGATTCCATTCCAAAGCCGTTTTAGCACCTTGATTCATGGAACCTATGATGACGTTTTTTACATGCCACATAAAATCTCCATAAAAATCGCCCTTCACCCCTGTCCATTGTTCCGTGAAATAGAGATTTTTATCTGGATGCTTTGTCCTTACTTGTGCTAATGCGCTTATGTTTCCTTGATATAAATGAAAAGCTGAACCATCAACGAACTTTCTCGCTTCTGGATCATTTAATATAGTAATGGGGTATTCAGGTTTATCACAATTATGGTCGTAGCAAATGATTTTTGTTGAAATTCGGTTTTTTCGAAACTGCGGACCTAAATAATCACGTATAAAAACCAATTGTTCCTCCGCTGACATGGATAAACTGGGGTTATTACCCGGATGCAAAGGTTCATTTTGTGGAGTTATGGCATGTATCTTAATCCCCAATTTCTTCATTTCTTGGATATAACGAATGAAATATCGGGCATATACTTCATAATACTTGGGTACTAATTTCCCTCCTTTGGTTTCTTGATTATCTTTCATCCAAGTAGGTGGACTCCAAGGAGTTGCAAATAATTTAATCCGAGGATTAATCCCCAAAATTTCTTTTACAAGTGGAATTAGCGCTTTTTTGTCTTCATGTAAGCTAAAGCTTTGAAGTTTAAGATCTTCATTTTCCTTTGGTATATCGTTATACGAAAATACTTTTTCATCCATATCGGATGCCCCTATGCTTATTCTCAATACCGAAATCCCTAATTGATTGGGCTTATTCCCAAACAGTTCTTGTAAAAGAGCTTGTTTTGTTCGAGCATCCAAGGCTTGAATTAAATAGGCACTCCCACCAGTTAGGGTATATCCAAATCCATCAATGGTTTGGTCTAAAGCTGTAGAGTTAATGAAGATGCTGTTGGATAGAAGCCTACTTTTTCCACTGCTCCAGGCAAGATTGGGCATTTTTTGAAACATCTGCTTGTTCTTTGGATAGGAAATCCAGTTTTCAATGGATTGTCCAAATATGCCCAAAGGAACCAACAGCATAAAAAGCATCCAAATCGACTTTGGATTAGCTTTTACTTCATTCATAAACTAGGTATTAGATTGCAAGCTTAAAGATATTCATATTTTGAAATTGTTCAATTCTATCTTACTATTTTTCAATAAAAAAAGCGAACCTGGGTGGGGTTCGCTTTAAACATGAACGGTCTTGGTTTTATTAAAAATAGCGGTTGGAGAATTCCGTATGCGTTTTGGAATTTGGACCCATGAAAATACGGGCGTAAATGCGCATAATGGAAAGGCCATCTAATATAAAGCTTAAAGAAACTACCGCTGCTAATGCAAATTGATCCTCATGAATATGGGAGAAAATGACATCTTCCCCAATAAATGTAGGTGTGATAGGAAATCCTGTCAAACCTAAACAAGCCAACAGAAAGACCAAGGCAATTTTTGGATGCTCTGCAGAAAGGCCATGGAAGCGGTTCAACTGTATTTTGCCTTCTAAATGAAATAGTCGCATGATACTTGCATACCCTATTAGTCCAGCCACAAGAATACCACTTAAATAAATCCATGTTTCTTTAAGTTCGTAATTTTCATTGAAAGAGATGGCTAAAGCAATGGTCATGTGGTTGATGATAACCAAAATCCAGCTTAAACGTAGACTTCTTCTTTGTGTAAATGATTTCAAAACAAAAATTAATCCGATAGATCCAAGAATAAGAGGCATGTAAAGCGTCCAGTCATTGTTAAAGTAGTTTCCCTCTTTCATGATGAAAATACCTACTAATATTGGAACAAAAATTCCAATTAACCTTTTGACAGTCAAGAAATTAAGTTTGTTTCCTGCCCATTTCATGGGATTCCAAAGATATTGATACATGATGGAGTCTAAGTTCCATTCCTTCAAACAAAGTAAATACAACGTATTTTGGATTTTATCAGGGAAGGAATCTTCTATAGTCTTATCTTTTGGTTCGAAATGATAAAACTGCTCACGAATTAAATAGCTCACCACCGAGGGAGATACGAGCAATTGGTAGGTTCTTAAAAAGGCATTTCCTGCAAAATGAAACAAAGCTAATTTTTCGAGTCCCATTGATATTTCAATGAAAATCAGGCCAATTTGTGCGATGGATGAATAAGCAATTTGGCTTTTCACGGAAGATTGCACTCGAGCTATTCCAGTGGTAATTATCGCTGTAATCAATCCCATGGCTGCAATGAGGATACGAATGGAAATTTGGTGCTCCCAAAATGGAAATGTTCTCAACATTAAAAATACACCAATATGCACCGACAAAGACCCATAAAAAATTGCACTTGAAGGTGTTGGACCTTCCATAGCTCTAGGAAGCCAGGAAGAAAAGGGCAATTGGGCTGATTTTGCACTGGCTGAAAGGAGTATCATTAAAGATATAAATACACCAATGAAGCTATGTGTTTGTAAGTGTTCATGTACTAATTCTGCATTATTTAATTGAGAAAAAGTAATGTTTTGATGCCATAAATGATGGCTGGCCCACATCGCTAAAATAATACCTACATCCCCTATTCGATAGATCGAAAACACTTTTACTGCATTTTTAACTGGCAAATACCGTTCACGATAAAAGGAGATTAATAAAAAGGATGAAATCCCAAGCATCTCCCAGCCTATGAATAGCGTTTCCATATTTCCTGCCAAAATGGTGATACTATATCCCAGATAGAAGAAAAGTGTCGTATTGAAAAAGCGCTTATATCCTGGTTCTCGATGTAAATAATAGCGTGAATACAGAGTAACCAAAAAGGTTAACAGAGCTCCCACCAAAAGGTACACACTGGTGATATAATCAAATAAAAAATCAAGTTGGAAGACATAATCACTGTTTTTAAACAGGATCCAACTGTTCATTTGCCAATCTGGAGCACCCAAGCTAATCCAGTATACAACAAACAATAAAGCTAAGAGCAATTGAACCCCCAGGGTACCAAATGCCGTAAACGATATTTTCCTTTCATCGTTTTTTGCCAAGACTAAGCTTATCAAAAAACCTACCAGAGGAATTAAAATAAATATGGGAAGGTAATTTTGCATGGTATTAGTCTTGTTGGATTAAATACACGGGAAAATTCTCTTGATTGCTTTCTAAAAGGCTTTCAATTTCACAGACATGTTCCAATGGCTTATTGATTGGATTGTATGGATAGAATTCCCCTTTTTCAAATAGTTGAACCTCTCGGGTTTCTGGATGAACAGACACCAAGATCACCCAATTGTTCATGAACCATTCATAGGTTTCAGGGGATTTTTGAATGGTTTTTAGCACAACTTCAGGGAAGTGTTCCACCACAAGTAGTAAACGTATTGGATCATGGACCTCCGTCATTTGAGATGGTAAACCTGGACGCAAATCGCCATCGATACCATTGGCTACTCCGAAAAGTCCCATCACATTATGCGGTAATTTGGTTCCCGCACCTAATTTTTCACTATCTACTCGGGAGAAGTAATATTCCAAATTGATACCTCCACATACTGGAGCAGCCGCTTTTAGGATGTTCAATAAATATTCACCCGCTGGATCTACCCGATAATCAAAAGAGTTCAAGAAAGACCTTCTATCCAAGAAAATACCTTTAGAAAGCTCTCGACGGCCTACTAAACATAAGGCATTGGTAGCATGGTTTAATTCTGGACGAGGCTCAAAAAGAGATACCGAACGTAAGCGGATTTTTTCATGAATTTCCTTTGGACTCAGCTCGGTATTGATGGATTCAAAACGCCTAGAGCGCTCTTTGGCATTTAAATCTAATGCACGTTCAAATACCTGAACATGTTGAGCATGTAGCGTCAAATAATGGTTGTCCTTGATTTCATCCGTATAAAAAACTACCTCATCTCGGGTTGTATCATGTAAAGCCCCAACAAAGGTGGTAGAATCTGGGATTTCAATGCCTCTTTCTCTTAAAATGGCCCTAACCTCAGATTTATTGGCCATTTTGCTCACGACACGGGCATTGACAGAACCCGCTCTACCTGAACAGGCCCCACAGTCATAAGCCGCATAGTGAGGATTATTGACCGAACTGGCTCCGTGACCTACCACATAAACAATCGGTGCAAAATCTTTGACTAAGCCTATGCTTTTTAGCATGCCTTCTACCCGATTGGCCATTTCATCAATTTTAAAGCCAATTTGCAAGCCATTTTCTTGTTGGATCAAGGCATCGTAATCAACCTGTAGTTGAGAAAACTTATCCATATGACGCAAAGATGAAGCCGTAGCCGGGCTCATACTGGGTTTGAATATATTGCCAAATAATTTGAGAGCAGACCAAAACCCTAAGGTTTGGGAAATAATCCAACCCGTATAAAAATTGTGGCTATGTTTGGAGAAATAGAGGTCTTTTTCCCTTTTCTTCTCATCTCCTATTTCTTTAATTAAGAACTTGGGCGTTACAGGTGCAGGACAAAGCTTGGAATAAAACTTACCTCCTATGGGTTGATAAAAGAATTCCACACTGAAGAAACCTGGAGTTCCATAGGTATCACATTGAGGATCAACGGATTCTAAATATCTTCTAAAAGAACATTCCCGATCATCGATACAAAATAATCCTTGAAAGCTTTTAGGACCACCCCATGTAGGATTTCTAGAACTTTGTTGAATACCTGCTAAAACTTGATCGTAATAGGTCCACTCAAAGGCTTCTTGGAAAATAGATAGAATTTCCATGACCTCAGAATAGGCTATTGGATCCAATATAGAAGGAAGAGGCATTTCTAGTGTATTTCCCAAACCAGTCCATCCGTCGGAAAGTAGGTAATCAATGGTATCTATTTCCAACAAGCATTCCAGCATGATTAAATCATGCAGACTGATTTGCCTACGATCCAACAGGGTTTGTGGTAAATCCTCGACGGTAGAGACCATACCAGACCATCCCTGATGGGCAAATTGCTGGTCAAAAAGGTATTGTTCATACAGATGAGGATGTGAACCTACCAGGATACTTATTACATCTTCTAGAGTAGTATGTTCATCGAGCAACAGATTTTTGGCTCTTTTGCCTTTGAACAAACTAATCCAGCTCTTTTTTTCGAGCTCTTTGATAGCTTCTAAAAAGCTTTTATTCTCAATAGGAAAATGCCAAATGGAAATTCCTTGATCTAAATAACTGGATATTAAACGGAATAAATTAGGATGCACCATCGAATCCAAATCAATGTTGTACACCTTTTTCCATTGACCACGTAGCGCCCCAATTCTAGGATTGGGAACGTTTTCTAAATCTTGGTGTATTAATTTGTATTTCCACTCAGCGGTTTTTTTCGCGCCTTTTTTCTTTTCAATGACATGATTTAACATAGCGTCATTGATACGATTAGCATGGTATAGCTCTCTAAACTGATCTATACTTAGGTAAACTTGATACCCCAGACTTGTTTGTGCTTTCCTAAGTGCCTCGTGAAATGGTAAATGTTGAAAAGCATGCAAGGTATTATGATGTACAAAATCCATTAATGGAGCCTGTGCGGGTAAATAATGTTTCAGTTCATGCAGAACATGCTCTACATGGAACCCTTTATGTGTTGTAGTCATCTTCCTTAATTTTTTATTCCCATGATAAATTTTTTTATCATGGGAACGTATGAAAAATGTTGACCTGATGAGATTTGACTCTCAAAATGATTTAAGAAACGATCTGCTTCTTTTTTCTAGCTGCCAATTTGTGTTTTGAAAGTAAAATATGCTCGTCAAAGCCAATGATGGTAAAAGTACCCCCAGCGGCATGGTAATCAGCCTCAAAATGGTGCAAATTCTCCATCACGGAGTGATCTACCAAGTGGGTATTACTAAAATCCATTGTGACATGCATACCTTGAGGAATCGCGTCCAATTTCGCTTTTAATCCCATATAATTCGTAAATACCGCCGCCTTATTAACTTCAACTAAATATTGATCATCATGAAAAGAAACCGTCACATTGGATTTAAAGAAGCTGGATATTGGAGCCCCATTTACGATATGAATCAGTATTTTAACTAACATTCCTGCTGCTATACCAATTAATAAATCTTCATACAAGGTAAAGAAAATGGTAACAAGAAAGATGGCTAATTGACCTTTACCAATCTGGAATATATGGATGAATTCCTTTGGATGGGCTAATTTGATACCTACAGATACCAACATGGCTGCTAATGCGGCATTGGGTATCAGTTCAATAACAGGTGCTGCAAATACCACAAACACTAAAATAAAGAAACCGTGGAAGAAGTTAGCCCAGCGTGTTTTAGCTCCGTTGTTGACATTCGCCGAACTACGTGCCACTTCAGAAATCATGGGTAAACCACCCAATATTCCAGCCAAGGTATTTCCAATACCTACGGCAATTAAATCTTTATTTGGATTGGATTTGCGCTTGTATGGATCTTGCATGTCTATGGCTTTAACGGTCAGTAATGACTCCAATGATCCAACTAAGGCAAACATGACTACATATTTGATAAATACCATTTTATGGGCCAATCCCGCAAAGTCAACATTGACATGGATATTATCGATTAAGCTTCCAATTTTCACTAAGGCAGATGCAGGTTCTGTGTGCTTGAAATCTAAAAATATCTCCGCAGGAATGGCAATGCACAAAACGATTAAGGCTGCAGGAATTTTACGCAAAAAATTTACTGGAATCTTTTGCCAAGTCATCATGATGATAAAACTTAGCATTCCTACAATGGCTCCATTCCGATCTAAATTCATCACAAATTGAGGAATCGAAGCCGCTAATTCAAAGGGACTTTTCCCTTTCGCTAATATGGGGTTTACATTCAACAAAACAGGTATTTGCTTGAATATAATGATTAATCCAATAGCAGCTAACATACCATGAACGGCTGATAAAGGGAAGAAATCAACTAATTTTCCGAGTTTGAAAACTCCAAAAAGTATCTGAACAATACCGGCGGCGACTATAGCCCCTAGGGCATAATGCCAGCCCTGTTCTCCCCCTCCAAAATCAGCTACGGCTCCTACAATAATGACAATAAGTCCAGCTGCTGGCCCCTTGATAGTTAATTGTGAACCTGAAAATAAACTGACAATAATACCACCAATAATGGCAGTTAATAATCCCATCAAAGGCGGGAATTCGGAAGCTTTGGCAATACCTAAGCTCAAGGGCAAGGCTAATAAAAATACAATAAAACCAGAAACAGCATCGGCACTAAAATTCTCTTTTAAACCAGCTATTCCATCTTTTGGGATTTGAGACGTTACATTTTTCATTTTCATTTTTTCATGTGCGCGTTCATTCCTCTTTTGCAGCAAAATTGAGAGCAATTTTTAAAGAAAAATCAACGAGCAGTGGTAAAATTTGGATAGAATCCAATGAGGCGAATTGAATAAAGGATAATCTTTGGGATTAGTCCTACAGCCTGATATTCCTGAAAAGTATGAAAAATGGTGTGGAAGAATAGCTATTAGCCATCAAAGATGGAATAGCTTCAGATCTTAATGCCCCTGCATAGGGATTATTGAATGAAAAATGGCTAGGTAAATCATAAAGGGAGAAATAAAAATGATGGCTTTCTACTTCATCATCCTCCTCGGTATTATCTCGGTCTTCTTCAATTAAAAGGTTAAAAAAACTAAGCTCTTTTTGCTCCGTTTTTTTAACCTTACTATTGTTTTCAATGGTACTTTCTTGGGTTAGTCCAATCACCTGCTTCATCGAGGCCGTGACCAAGAAAAAGAAGATACTGATGAACAATAAGAAAGGACGATTGAATTTCATATAGACCTATAACGTCACAAATGTATAGTTAATTTCTTAAAGATGATAAAAATTCTACGACATCTCTAATTTCCCTCTTCGACATCAAGCTAGCCATAGCTGGCATACTGGAAGGAAAATTCTCTCTTGACTTAATCCGAGATATAGCAATTTTCAAAGGTTCAGCATCAGAAGTTTTTAGCTGAATCATGCTTTCTGTTTCAGAAATAACGGTTCCACTTACTTCCTGGCCATCGGTTAATTTCAAACTAATGGTGCCATAACCTGGGGCAATTCGTGCGCTTGGCTCGATTAAAGCTTGTAAAATTTGCTCTCTGCTTAAGCGAGAACCAATTCCTTTTAAGGATGGTCCCACTATCCCTCCTTCTCCTCCTACATTATGGCAACGAACACATTGAACCGTTTGGTTTCTATTGAAAATGAAATTTCCAGCTTGAATGCTTCCTCCAAACAAAGCATCCTTAAATTCATCGGTCAAAGTTCCTTTGGTTTTTAAGGCATCTAATTTGGCGATCAATTTTTGCGAATTGCTTGCTTCTACCGCTTCCACTAAATCCAATCGGATATCATTGGATAATTTATTTCCTATCATTCGTTGGATTAAATCAGCCAAAACATCGTCCGTTTTGTCTACAGGCATTTTACCGATACTTTGCAATAATTGTTGCTGTTCAATCACACTACCTTTTTCCATGATGAGATTCACCACGCTGGGTAATTGTGTTTTCGACAAATCCACTTTATCCAAAAAACCTAAAGAGGCCCCACGAACACTTCTATCTACATCATTCATTCCTTTTTGGATAATCAAGGATAAATTGGCATCCTTTAAAGCCACCAATGAACTCAAATGTGCCGCTCTCACCTTGGCATTAGCATGGTTTAAGAATATCTGGGTTTGCTCACTCTTAAAATCAGTGATTTTTAATTCAGATAATAATTTGGCTGTGGCTACTAAAACTTCTGGATTATTACTTCTTAAAAAGTTGGCAATCTTAGGATAAATTCGACCCACCACATCAGCTGGATTTCTTTGTAATACACCTCTATGTCGACCATCCACGCGATCTAATACAGAGGGATTTGCCCATGAACCTAATGTAGCAATGGCTTCTGCACGAATGACATCAGAAATGTCATTTCGTTCACTGAACTGAATCAAAGCATCGATTTCTTTGCTCGTTCCAACACGTAAAGAAGCGTTGATGGCACGACGAAGCAAAGGCTCTCCTTTCCACGATTTATTGTTTAATGCGGCTGCTAATGCTGGTAAAGCTGCCGGAATAGACTCATCGTCATTAATCGCTCTAGCGGCTTCCGTAGCAATGTATTCATCGGAATCTTGTAAAAATAGAGCTAATGTTGGACTTGATAAACGGCGTAAAACCAGCACAGCAGCTGTTTTCAAAGCTTTATTGGAAGAATTAGTCAATGCAACAATAGGCTCTTCTTTTCCGATTCTTGCTAAAGCTAAAACGGCTGCATGGCGGATATAATGATCTTCGTCGTTATTTTTTTCAATAAGTTTCAATAAGGCAGGAATAGCATTTTCTGATTTTATTCTACCCAAGGCCTGACAAGCAAAGAAACTAATACGAGGATTTTTGGAATCAATTAATTGAATCAAACGAGCCTCATGATCTTTATTGAATATATCGCCCAACACTTTTGCCGCTTGAGCTACGATCTCCTCATCTTGATCTTGCAATTGTTCACCAATCATGGTGCCTACTTTAACATCCGTAGCCCCAAGCTGTCCCATTCCCCAAATTGCATGAATACGAGCCAATTGATTGTCTTTTTGTTGAATGGCTTTTTGAAATAAAGCCACAGATGCATTCCCTCTTTTAGCCAACTCAAATTGGGCTTTCATGCGAACGCGTAAATCAGTGTAAAATAGTAAATCATAAAAGCTATTGGCGTTTTGTTTCTCATAATCCAGTTGAATCAAACGTTTCGTTTCAGCTCTTTCTTGTTCTAAATCATTGTTTTTAGCATCTACATCAATCTTCCAAACTCGGCCATAATGTTTTACATCCCAACCATTTACCCAGTCAGCAGCATATAATGCTCCATCTGGACCAAAGCGCATGCCCGTAGGTAAAATTCCACTCACCACATCTTCTTCCGATTTGAAATCAAAGCTGGCACCTTTAGGTTTTAAGTCAAAGGACCAAATGTGCGAAGCATTGGGATTACCCACAAACTCCACTAAAAAGAATTTATTAGTCCATTTCTTTCCTAAAGCAGTTCCAGGGTTGAACAACATACCTGTAGGACCGTTATGGTAGTTTCTGATGGGAGGTATAATGTAGGCAGCTTGCCCTTTCCAACGAGGCACATACAATTTTTCGTCCATCCATACTTTGTACAAATTATTACCTGGGTCTGTATATTTTCCGTATTGCCAATTGGATCTCCAACCCGCATCAGAACCTTCTACAATATGGACTAAACGCTCACTTTCGCCCGGATGATCCCCATCATTGTCTGAGCTTATCAAATTTCCAAATGGGTCAAAAACAAATTCGTGCGTGTTGCGTAATCCAGAAGCAAAAACCTCAAAATTACTTCCATCTGGATTAGAACGAACGATTACCCCAGAATTAGGATATTTATATTGTTTTCCATCCAATGCCGTAATATTGGCTCCAATGTCTCCAATTTGCCAATAAATCTTGCCATCTGGACCTTCAATTACCCCCGACATACCATGTCCACCAAAACCAATGTGAACCGCATAGCCCGTTGAAATGGATACTGGCTCCGTTAAAAGACCGTTTTTCTTCGTGTTTTTTAAACGCCATAAATCAGGGCCAACGGCGATAAAAGCATCTTTTTTACGTACCAAAATACCTCCAGCTACGTCCGTAAATTCCTCGTGAAACCCGTTGTAAACGCGAGTGGCTTGGTCGGCTAAACCATCTCCATTTTTATCTTCAATTTTCCAGATTTCTTCTTTTTCAACCTTTAGGTCATTGACATCATGAATTCCATCTTGATTCAAATCAGGTAACCATTCATTTTTAGCTGAATTTTCTGGAGCAAAAGTTTTATGTAAAAAGGCCTTTCTGTCAGCTACTGACTGAAATCCAATAGATTCTGTCATCCAATCACGATGCCCACGAATATCGAACTCCGAATACTTTCCACGGTTTGTACGGGTAATGTACACAGCACCCTGATCGTCCATGTCCATAGCTACCGGATCTGGAGCCAATGAATCTGAAGCAAAACGAGTAATTTGTAATCCAGAGGCAATTTTAATGGGTAATTTCTCTTTGGCCAATTTAGCCTTTTCAGCTAAATTATCTTGATCTTCCAATATCACTCGATAGGTATCTTTTTCTAAGGAATGACTACAAGAATAGGAAATTGCGGAAACAAGCCCTAGAGCGTAAAGAAATTTATATTTCATCGTAAAATTGGTTTTTCAAAAGCAAATTCTTCAATCAGAACTACAAACATAAAAAGACAATACCATATAATTTATACCCAGCTAACTATAAATAATGGAATCTCAACGTGGAATTATTAATCCACCCAGCATTTATGAGCCTGCTAATGAAAAAAATGTATTTTTGCTATCATCTACATCAACACTATGAAATCTCGCTTCCTCCTACCCTCTCTTTGTCTCGTATTCACCTTATTCCTGCTACATCCCTCTTTTGCCAATAGCCCTATTCAAATTAAAGCGTGGAAAGCCCAATCCAAACGGGTAAACATCATTCGAGATGAATATGGAGTTCCACACATTTATGGAAAATCAGATGCGGATGCGGTATTTGGTTTATTATATGCCCAATGTGAGGATGATTTTATGCGTGTAGAAATGAATTACATCGAAAAGCTAGGACGGAAAGCAGAGGTCTTTGGTCCAACTGAATTAGCCAATGATTTATATCTCCGTTTAATTATCAGTCAAGAAGAAGCCAAGCAAGAATATAAAACGAGCCCCCTTTGGCTTAAGAAATTGTTACATGCCTATGCTGACGGAATTAATTATTATTTGTACAAACATCCAGATATTAAACCTGCTTTATTAACGAATTTTGAACCTTGGTATCCCCTATTATGGACAGATGGGAGCATTGGCGCCATCTCCACCGGAAGCGTTAATCAATCCGAAGTAGCTAAATTTTATGGTCTATTGGGAAATAAGTTAAGTTATATCAGAAAGAATCCTTTGGATCCTGAAGCTGATTTAACAGGTTCCAATGGATTTGCTGTTGGCCCAACAAAATCAAAATCAGGCAATTCGCTTTTTTACATCAATCCTCATGTGACCTTTTATTTTAGACCAGAAGTACATGTGAACAGTGAAGAAGGACTGAATGTGTATGGTGCAGTTACTTGGGGCCAAATCTTTGTTTATCAAGGATTTAATCCATACGGAGGATGGATGCATACTTCCAGTCAAGTCGATGTAGCTGATAATTACGCCGAAACGATTCGCGATGGCCAAAAAGGAAAAGAATACTTATTGGATGGCAAATGGCTTCCAATCAAAGAACAATACATCACCTTACGTGCAAAAGGGCAAGCACCACAAATTATTCATGTTTATTCCAATCACCGTGGACCCATTATGGCTGAAAGAGACGGCAAATGGATTTCTGTGAAATCCTATAATCGCTCCATCAAAAGTTTAATTCAAAGTTGGGCTAGAACCAAAACCAGAAGTTTTGAGGAATTTCAAAAGGTTATGGACATGCGGGCAAATACGTCTAATAATACGGTCTATGCTGGTCAACATGGTCGAATAGCTTATTGGCATGGGAATTTTGTTCCTAGGCGACAGCCCGAAATAGATTGGTCACTGGTTCAAGACGGGACTAAATCATCTTTGGACTGGAAAGGCTTACATCCTTTGAAAGATATTGTCCAATCCATAGATCCTGCCAGCGCCTGGATACAAAATTGTAATTCTACGCCATTTACCGTTTCAGGTTTGTCGAGTCCTAAAAGAGCTCAATTTCCTGTCTATATGGCTCCAGATGCAGAAAATTTCCGTGATAAAAATGCGTTTCGCTTATTTTCTGAATCGGGTAAATTGGATTTGGACGATTTAATTCGAATCGGATATGACCGAAAATTAATTGCTTTTGAATACTTAATTCCTGCTTTGGTGAAAGCTGGAGAGAAAAGAAATGCAGGAGGGAATGCTTCTTTTAGATTAGCCATTGATACCTTGAAAAAATGGGATTATCAGGCCAGATTAAGTTCTGTGGCTCAAACCTTAGCGATTCAATGGGGCCAAAAAATGCTCATGAAAATTCCTAGAAAGCACCTGTTTGGTGGTGAAATAGACCTCATTCAGAGTGTTGAAGCCTATCTTGCTTCTGGTAAAGAGGAAGAAATGTGTCAGGTCTTGGAGGTTGTTTTGCAAGATTTGGACAAAAATTGGGGAACATGGCAAGTGGCTTGGGGAGAGTTAAATCGTTTACAACGTATTGGAAATCAATCAGAATTTTCTTTTGACGATGCACAAGCTAGCTTTTCAGTACCATTTGCTTCTTCTACCTGGGGCATGTTACCATCTTACAATAGCAAAGCTTTTCCGAATACTAAAAAATGGTATGGTGTCAATGGGAATAGTTTCATTTGTGCGGTGGAATTTGGTCCAAAAATTAAAGCTAAATCCCTTCTTGCAGGTGGACAAAGTGGGGATATACGTTCACCACATTTTTTTGATCAAGCAAAGAACTATGCCGAAGGAAAATTCAAAGAGGTTCATTTTTATGTAGAGGATGTTTTAAAGCATCAGAAATCAGCTTATCATCCCTAAATTCATTGTTTAAGCAGTCAATTTTTGTAAATTAGAAGGATTAATACAGTTGATATGTCGCTACCTTTAGTTTCCAGATTTCAATACGAAGCCATTTTTAATGAGGCGGCGATTGGCATCTTGGTGACGGATTCCTTGAGTAATGTCATCATGACAAACAATTTTGCGGATCGACTATTTGGTTATGAAACCAATGAATTAAAAGGTAAAAATATAGATATTTTGATTCCCAATCATTTGCGTTCAAGGCACCATGGACACCAAGCAAAATACGCTGAACATCCACAAGATCGCCCTATGGGGGTAGGTTTAGATTTAAAGGCCAAAAGAAAGGATGAATCTTTATTTCCTGTGGAAATCAGTTTGAGCCATTTTAAAGAGAATGACCAAATGTTTTACATTGCTTTCATCAGTGACGTCACCTTGAAACGCAAAGTGGAAATGGAATTGATTTTGAAAAATCAGGAAATTAATCAATTGAATGAAACCCTAGAAGAAGAGGTAAAGGCAAGGACTCAAGCTTTGCAGAATACATTAGAGAAGTTAGAAGCCAATACCCAAGAATTGGAAAATGCCTTACAAAAGGAGAAGGAATTGGGGGATTTGAAAACTCGTTTTGTATCCATGGCTTCTCATGAATTTAGGACTCCCCTCACCTCTATTTTAAGTTCAGCTACCTTATTGGAAAAGTACCAAAAAGCAGAGGAACAAGAAAAAAGAGAGCAGCATATTCGAAGGATAAAGGCTTCCGTGAATCATTTGACCATGATTTTAGAGGAATTTTTATCCGTTGGCAAACTAGAATCAGGACATGTAGAGATTCATGCTTCCACCATCGAATTAGAGCCTTTATTTTTAGAAATTAAGGCGGATTTAATTCCATATAAGAAAGTCAATCAAAAAATCATATTGGATTTTAATGCTTCTGAAACCTGGGTCAGTGATGAATCTGTTTTGAGAAAAATATTATTGAATGCCTTGTCTAATGCGCTCAAGTTTTCGAATGAGAGCGTCGATTTAATAGTGAAGGAAGAAAACAATAGGTTAAAAATTACCATAAGTGATAAAGGTATAGGAATCAGCGATGATGATAAAAAACATTTATTTGAACGATTTTTCCGAGGCAGTAATGCCACCGTCATTCCAGGGACAGGTTTAGGATTACATTTGATTGACCGATATTTAGAACTGATAAATGGTCAGCTGAAATTAGAATCGACTTTGAGCCAAGGAACCACGCTTACCATAGAAATACCGAGATTAAACCATGATGAATAAAATATTACTTATAGAAGACAGTGACGATATTCGTGAAAACACGGCTGAGTTGTTGGAATTATCTGGTTACGTTGTAGAAACAGCAGCAGATGGCATAGAAGGTGTTCGTATGGCTCAGCAAAACCTACCGGATTTAGTGATTTGTGATATTATGATGCCCCATTTAGATGGTTTTGGTGTCTTGCAAGTGTTTTCAAAACATGAGCAACTATCCCAAGTACCATTTATTTTCTTAACGGCCAAGACGGATCGGTCTGATATGCGTAAGGGAATGGAAATGGGTGCGGATGATTTTTTAACTAAGCCATTCCAAGAGGTAGAATTATTGCGTTCCATTGAAACTCGTTTAAAAAAGAAATCGCTTCAGCGAACCGAAGGTCAGGTGGATGTGGAATTAGAATCTGAAGTTTCTTTGGCTCAAAAAGCACTCGATTTTCTTGATTTTAAGCACTTTGACGGAGAAAAAAGAACACATCATTTGCAGAAGAAGCAAAGCATTTATTCTGAGGGGGATAGCCCTTCTCGCTTGTATTTCTTAGAAAAAGGAAAAATTAAAACCTTTCATACCAACCGTGAAGGCAAATATTTTATCACGTCTTTCATCAAAGAGGGCGAGTTTTTTGGTTATGTGGATATTTTAGAAAATCAGATATATCGTGAAACAGCCGAAGCCTTAGAAGAGTCAGTTGTATTAAGTATTTCTTCCAATGAGTTTAAAGATTTACTCAAACAAAATATTCATTTAGAAATCTATTTTAGAAAAGCCTTAACCACCTACCTCATGAAAAATGAGAAGATATTGGTTTCCATGGCCTATCAATCTTTACGTTTACGTGTGTCAATGGCCTTGGTCGAATTAGCTAAAACTTATGGAAATGATATCAATGGGCCAGTAGTTATCCGACTTTCACGAGAGGATTTAGCGTCACGAGTTGGAACAGCTACCGAAACAGTTATTAGAACTTTAAGTGATTTTAAAAAAGAAGGTTTATTGGAAATTAGAGGTAGTGAAATGACCCTCTTGGATGTCAATAAACTGGCTAATTTGCGCTATTAGAACTAAAGGGGTGACAAATGATGGGACTGAGCGAAGAGTTTTTCAAATAATTGGAATGGCTCATTCCTATACCCCAAGCACCACGGAATAAGAGTAAAAATGCAACGCCCCAACTTATATATTTGACATAGTACATCAAGTTCCCTTGTTTTTTCTCCAACCACCGAAAACCCAATATAGCTGTTGTGATCGCTGGTAAGGTACTTAGTCCAAAAATAAACATGGTCCAGGCTCCCAGCATAGGACTGGGTTGAATCAAGGCCAAACTTAAACCACCAATCACCAATCCACAGGGCAATAATCCATTGCCCATACCCAAGAAGAAATGGCCTAACACGCCCATTCCCCTCCCCGATTTTTGTAAGGGTTTTCCAAACCAACGATATAAAAAATCAAAGGTACTATCTTTCAATTTTCCTGTGGATAAGAAAAGTAAGACGATGCCAGCAAATAAGTAGTAAAAATGCCACCACGTAGGAAAAATCCAGATGGAGCCCATGCTGGCAACGATTAATCCGAGGATGGAATAGGTTAAAATACGGCCAACTTGATAAATGACGGTACTGATATTAGCTTGCTGGTTCTTTTGCCTCACATGAAGCATAATGGGACCACACATGGCTACACAATGCCAACTGCCGGCTAATCCTATTAAAAAGCTGAGATACCAGGTTTGCATTATGGAACTAAAATACGCTGATCATTCAAATAGGTTTTATCGGCTATCATCCATTCTATATTAACTTTCCAAGGACCTTTTGACAAGAATTCACCTGAAATGCTCCATGTGCTATCACTTGGATTTTTTAGCGTAAATGACTTGTCTAGAGCCGCTGAAGAGGGACGAAAGAAATTGACTTTGACATCATGCGAACCTTTTGGAATACTCAATTTGACTTCCTTACTCTTAGAATTAAACTGAAGCTCAACCTTTTCTGCCAGCAAAGCAGTTTCTTTTCTTTGATCTATTTTCTTTTGAAATTTCTGCCCATCCTCATAATAATGGTCACCCACTAGTTCGATGGTTTCATGTGTCATGTTGACATAAAAATAGGCCATAAATGCGCCAAAAAGTATAAATACTCCAATGATGGCATGACCCCAATTCAACGATTTTTTTACTGTATTACTCATCAGGCTGTATAAATCTAGTTTTGATTGTTTCTATTTCTCCTTCTTTATTAAGGATATGAATTTCTATTTTGTCCTTACTTTTCCATGCACCAATGGGAGCTTTAATGAAAAATTCGGACTTAACCATTTTTCCTGGTTCAATACCCTGTGGCGGTGTACCTACCCATTGAATACGCATGGGAGCTTCAATTTGGAACTGCAAATTTTGTAAATCCAGTGATTTGTTCAAAATCTCAATGGAATACAAATTACTCACTTCCTTATTTTTCTCGTCCAATTGGAAAGTCATTCCTGGGGTCCTTAATAAGGTGGTTTCCCAAGGACTCCTAGTTAACAAAAGAAAGGCAATAGCACCGATTAACAATAATAAAACGCCACTATAAGCCCCAATTCTTACATTGAACTTTAATTTCTTTTGTTCATTGATACCATTCACGGAATCATATCGAATCAGGTTTTTAGGCTTATTGACTTTTTCCATCACCTCATCACATGCATCAATACAGGAGGTGCATCCGATACATTCCAATTGATTACTTCCATTTCGTATATCAATACCTGTAGGACAAACTCGTACACACCAGTGACAATCGATGCAATCTCCCTGCTGACTTTGATCTATGCCTTTTTGAATTTTTCCTCTTGGCTCTCCACGTTTGTGATCATAAGATACAAGAATGGAATTATTGTCTAATAATACTCCTTGAAGTCGACCATAAGGACAAACAACGATGCATACCAATTCCCTAAATCTGGCGAAAACAAAGTAAAATGTACCCGTGAATAATAGAATTGCAAATAAGCCAGTCAAGTGATCCAAAGGAGGTTCAGTTACTAATTTGATCCATTCCTTTTTACCCATGATGTACATCAAAAAAGTATTGGAAATGGCAAAAGACAAAACAATGAACAAACTATGTTTACTTACTCGTTTGATTATTTTTTGGCTATCCCAAGGTGCGGCATCTAATCTTTTCTGTGCTTTATCATCTCCATCAATCCAATACTCAATCTTACGGAAAAGCATTTCCATAAAGATGGTTTGTGGACATGCCCATCCACACCATACCCGACCAAAAAGTACGGTAAACAAGCTGATGAAAATTAAGGAGGCCACTAATCCCAAGGCTACTAAGTGGAAATCTTGGGGAAAAAATGGAACTCCAAAAAAGATGAATTTTCTTTCAATTACATTGAACAAGAAAACAGGCTCACCTTTTCTTTCTATCCAAGGAAGGCCAAAAAGTAATAACATTAATAGGTAAGAAAAATAGGTTCTTAGGCGATATAAACGACCTATAATTCTACCCGGGTAAATCCAAATACGTTTACCGTCTTTTGTTTGATTGTATAGATGATTCCGATAATCATCATTTTCTAAACTGATATTTGACATAAAAAAGAAGGTCCGTTTCCGGACCTTTTTATTTTAAAATGGAGCCTTTTCTCTACAAGTACTTATACCAAAAGGTTTATACAGGGGACAAAAACGAACGATTCCTGTTAAGGCAATGATACCCGCAACAACATACACTACTACGGATAAGTTATCTGGAATAATACCAGCATAAGTCAGGATGGCTAGCGCTACTGCAGCTGCTAAGCGAGCTATCCTATCTGTACGTCCTACATTCTGTTTCATATTAGTTGAGTTTAGATGACTATTTTTGCTCTGTTCCTTGTGGTTCTTTCGCCCCTGGAGGATTAGTACCTTGTAAGGTTAAAATGTAGGAAGAAACTTGCTGAATCTGAATGGGATTCAGTGTTTTATTCCATGCAATCATCCCTTTCTCTGGAACACCATTGGTGATTGTTTGGAATAAATCCTTAATTGTGCCTCCATGTATCCAGTACACGTCTGTTAAATTTGGACCTACTCCCCCTTGACCTTTATCACCATGACAAGCTACGCAATTTGTCGTATAAATTGAAGATCCTTCTGTTAAATCTTTTGCCGAACTAAGGGCTTTAACATTATCCTCATTGACCGAATTAGCGAATTTCTTCATGTATTCCTCTCTGGCTTTTTCAGCAACAGCTACTTCTGTTTTGTATTCTGCTTCTTGAATATTGCCATCTTGTGCTACGTGGTAATAAAACAAATACACGACAGCAAATAAAATAGTAATATAAAACAGGTACATGAACCAAGGCGGTGTAGGATTATCTAACTCAACAATGCCATCGTATTGATGTTCCATCTCTAGATCTTTTTCCTTTTCTAAAGGTTTTAATCCAGTAAATTTCTGCCACCAGCTTAAGGATGCTTCTTCTTCCTGTTTATTGGGATCTAAGGTTAATTTCTTAAGCGCAGAAGAAAGCTGCATGGTTACGATTAATACCAAAATGCTTGTTAAAAGAATCAAGCTGATTAACCAAATTTCTGTGAATGAATTAAACATATTGTTATGAATAAATGTTATCAAAATGTATTAGACCTATTCTAGAGGCATTTTTCTCATTTTATCTAGATGTTTTTTATCCATCCAGAACAAATAGACTCCCACTAAAACAAAGAATACAAGGAATATCAATAAGGAGAAAATCATGTAGGAATCAGCTCCTGGTATCGTGGAAATAAATTGCTTAAACATGGGCTTATTTTTTAGAAATGTCTGTACCTAATCTTTGTAAATAAGCGATCAAAGCAATAATCTCTTTGTCTGCACTTACTTTGATTTTTTCTTCCGCTAATCTCGCTTGAATCTCTTTAGACTGAGCTTCTAAGTCCTTTACCGCGTTTTTGATTTGAACATCATCATAAGGAACGCCCAATGTCTTCATGGCTTGTAATTTAGCTTGAGTTTGAGACGTATTTAAACGCTGATCATACAACCAATCGTAAGCTGGCATGATGGACCCAGGAGACATAGACGCTGGTTCACGCATGTGGTGATAGTGCCAAGAATCTGGATATTTTCCTCCCTCACGGTGTAAATCCGGACCAGTTCTTTTAGATCCCCACAAGAACGGATGATCATAGACAAATTCACCTGATTTAGAAAACTCGCCATAACGTTCTGTTTCACTTCGGAAGGGACGAACCAATTGGGTGTGGCAGTTTACGCAGCCTTCACGTATATAAATATCACGTCCTTCTAATTCAAGCGATGTATAAGGTTGAACAGCCGCAATGGTAGGAACATTGGATTTCACCATGAAAGTTGGTATTAATTCCACTAAAGAACCTATCAGAATCATGATTAAAGAACCAATCAATAATTGAATCGGTCTTCTTTCAATCCAGCTATGCCAGTGTAATCCTTTTACTTCTTTTTCAGAAACAATCACTTCTAATGGAGCAGCTTCTGCAGGCTCATTCGCTAAAAGTGAACCTTGAGCCATGGTTTTAAATAAGTTATAAGCCATTAAAATAGCGCCCACTAAGTACAAAGTTCCTCCTAAAGCACGCATTTGGTGCATTGGGATAATTTGTAAAGTTGTATCTAAGAAGTTACCATATTGTAACGTTCCCTCTGGAGTAAACTGTTTCCACATCATACCTTGAGTGAAACCAGAGATATACATGGGGATAGCATAAAAGGCAATACCCAATGTACCAATCCAGAAGTGAGTCTTTACTAATTTTTCAGAGAACAAAGTGGTTTGGAAAATACGAGGAACCATCCAATACAACATCGCAAATGTCAAGAAACCGTTCCATCCTAATGCTCCAACGTGAACGTGTGCTACGATCCAGTCGGTAAAGTGGGCAATCGCATTCACGTTCTTTAAACTTAACATAGGGCCTTCAAAAGTAGCCATACCGTAAGTAGTGATACCTACTACCATGAATTTCAAAATAGTATTTTCACGTACTTGATCCCAAGCACCACGCAAGGTTAATAAACCATTGATCATGCCACCCCATGATGGAGCAATCAACATAATTGAGAAAACGACACCTAAGGATTGTGCCCAATCGGGTAAGCTCGAATATAGTAAATGGTGAGGACCAGCCCAGATATAAATAAATATTAAAGCCCAGAAGTGTAAAATAGATAAGCGATACGAATACACAGGGCGGTTCGCCATTTTAGGTAAGAAATAATACATCAAACCTAAGAATGGAGTAGTTAAGAAAAATGCTACTGCATTATGTCCATACCACCATTGAATCAAGGCATCTTGTACCCCTGCATAGACATAATAACTTTTAAGGAAGGAAATAGGTAACTGAACGGAGTTGGTTAAATGTAATACCGCCACCGTAACAAACGTAGCAATGTAAAACCATATGGCCACATACAAGTGACGCTCTCTACGTTTAATGATAGTCCCAAACATATTGATACCAAATGCTACCCATACCAAAGTAATGGCAATATCAATAGGCCACTCCAATTCCGCATATTCATGGGAGGTCGTAATACCTAATGGTAAAGTGATGGCGGCAGCTACGATGATTAATTGCCAACCCCAAAAATGGAACGACGAAAGAAAATCACTAAACATACGTGCTTTTAATAACCTTTGTAGAGAATAATACACACCAGCAAAGATGGCATTACCTACAAAAGCAAAAATCACCGCATTGGTATGCAGCGGACGTATACGACCAAATGTTCCGTATTGAGTGACGTTCATTGCAGGTTCGAACAACTGCGAGGCAATAATGACCCCAACGAGCATTCCAACAATACCCCAGATAATGGTTGCAATGGCGAAATTCCGAACGGTTTTATTGTCGTACGAGAATTGATCCAAAGTAGTCGTTTGTGACTTCATAAGCGTTTAAATTGAGATTAATTGATTGTCTTTTTATCTTCATTAAGAATGCGCATACCTGGAGTAATGAGGTCATCTTGTTGCCCTGAGCGTACAAACCAAATAAACGCCAAGAGAAAACCGATGGCCATAAGTAAACTCAAAAAAATCATTAAGTACATTATTTCCATGGCAATAAAAATTAAGAGAACAAGGATTGCAGAAAGTAACTTAATACTCTATACTGCTTTGTAAAGTTCTTTTTATATCAGTATTTAAAATATGATTTTCCTCAGCAATGAGTGAGCGGCTATATGATTTCAATTGGTTTTTAACCTGTTTTCCGTAGATATTCATCCCCCATGTTGCTATAATTAACATACTGATTGAATTAACCGGCATTAAGATCGCTGCAATTAAGGGAGATAAATTACCCTGTACCGCAAAACTTAATCCAATGGCGTTATATACCAAGGATAATAAGAAACTCATTTTGATTAAAGTCAGGGCCTTTTTCGAAAATTGTAAAAATTCAGGCAAGCGACTTAGTGAACGACCTTGTAAAATAGCATCGCTAGCGGGGGTAAAATGTAAGTGATCATCAGAAACGGCTATCCCTACATGAGCCTGTTGCAATGCTCCTGCATCATTTAATCCATCTCCTACCATCATGACTTTCTTTCCTTGGGATTGTAATTCACGAATGAATTCCATTTTTTCCATGGGACTACATTCAAACTTCATATGGTTCTCTGTGGAAAACCAATCTTGTAAACTTGTGGCATGGCTCGCTTTATCTCCAGAGACCAAATACACCTCATATTGATGCTGTAATTTTCGTAGCATGAATTCTACTCCTTCTCTGTTTTCCCAAGGGAAGTCCCAATAACCCAATGTCTCCTCTCCTATTTGTATAAATAATTGAGATTCAGAAGAGTAGAAATCTTGCGGTGAATAATAAGTGATCCCCAAAAATTTGGCCGAACCTAATTTTATAGGTAAATCCCTCCATTTTGCTTCTAAACCTTTGCCTGGTATTTCTTTGAACGAAGTTATTTTTACCAAATTTCTTTCTCCTAAACTTTGGGTATAGGCACAAAGTCGGCGGGCAAGCGGATGGGTTGACTGTACGGATAAAGAATACAAAAGATCTAATTCTTGCTCGCTGATACTTCGATGCAAATAACTTTTTGGTGCTTCAGATTTTGCCAAGGTCAGTGTACCTGTTTTATCGAAAACCAAGGTATCTACTTGTGCCATGCGTTCTAAGGCTTGTATATCCTTAACATATAACTGGAACTTGGATAACCACCTAACACCATGCCCTAGGGCAAATGGATAAGAAATAGCTAAAGCACAAGGACAAGCAATGACCAAAATACTAACTACTGAATTTTGCCATTTACTGGGGTCAACTTGAATCCAGTAGGCAGCTACAATGCTGGCTAAACTAATTAAACCTATGGTAAAATAAACCCCAACTTGATTGGCAAAATTTTCCCAGTTTTCCATTTTTAAACTGGGGTCCTTGAATGCTTGCTGTTCCCATAATTGTGTTAAATGACTTTGCTGAAGGTCCTTTTTAACTTCTATCTCCATCATTTCCCCATGATGCTTTCCTCCAGCATAGATTAAGTTTCCTGATTGGATGGAAACCCATTCACTTTCACCTGTAACAAAACTATAATCCATGCTACTTTGTCCCTTCATCAAAATCGAGTCAGCAGGAATGATTTCTTCATTCCTTATGCGCAAACGGTCACCTACTTTGATGTCACTTAATGGTGCCGTTTCTTCTCTTCCATGAACGATTTTAGTAATAACCAAGGGAAAATAGGAAGTGTATTTTCTTTCAAAGGATAGAAAATCAAAGGATTTTTGTTGAAACCATTTACCTACCAATAAGAAAAATAAAAGTCCGGAAACAGAATCCATATACCCTGCTCCTGTATGGCTCAATATTTCATAGACACTTCGGGAGTAACCGACCATAACGCCTAAAAGTATAGGCATTTCGATCGTGATTTTTTTCAATTTTAAGTGAGCCCATATATTTTTGAAATAATCTGAACCTGAATAAAAAAGGGTCACCGACCCCAACACTAAGTTTAAATAGCCAAAAAGATTTTTTAAACTACCCTCCTCAATACCTAAATATTCAGGAAAACTAAAAAGCATGATGTTGCCAGCACAAAAGCCAGCAACACCTAGTTTGATGAAGAGTTGTGTTTGTTGAGTATGTCTTTTTTTCTTTTCTTGTCCTTCAGATTCTTCCGATAAAAGCGGTTCATATCCAATTTTAGCTAATAAGGAAGCTAATTCTCCTAAACTAATTTCTTTCTCTTTGAACCAAATGCTTAAATCCTTTTTCCCAAAATTCAATTGAGTTTTAAGGATTCCTGCATGTAGTTTATGTAGATTTTCCAATAAATAAAGGCAAGACCTACAGTGGATACTGGGTAGGTTAAAACTGACTTTGGAAATTTCTTGATTGGAAAATTGTATTAATTTATCCCGAAAAGCAGGTTTATTTAAATAATCAAAGTTTTGATGACTGGGTGAAATGCCTGGATTAACATCGCAAGTATAGTAGGTGCCTAATTCATGGTCATTTAGTAGCTCATAAACGTTTTTACACCCTTGACAGCAAAATTCCTTTTCCTGAAATAGAATAATCTCGTCGACAAATGGCTCTCCACAGTGAAAGCAGCTTGTTTTTGTTAGGGTAGTATGGACAGGTTGTTCCATCATAAACTCAATCTTTTCTCAAAGTTCCCATGAAAATACTGCTCTGTTAATGATAAAAAGCAGGACAAAACATGAGCATTGTCATGAAATTAATTCAGGAGTAAATCTACTTTCGTAAACAAATTTTTAAAAAGTATGGATCAGATGATCGAGACCGAACGTAAAGTACTAGCTAGCGGAATAGAAATCAACTATTTAGCTAACGAATTTTTGTTCCGTCAAGGTCAAAAAGCGGAGTTTGTATTCTATTTTCAAGGAGGCGAAATTTCTTTAAAGTCATTTAATTCTCCTGAAGGTATTGTATATCACGCCAATCCTATATTTCTAGGTATCAGTGAAGTGATGGAAGGTAAAAAACATACCTTTTCTGCTGAAACTCTTCTGACATCTAAGTTTTTAGTTTTTGAGAAAAATTATTTCTTGATGTTGATGCAAGAGTTTGATTTTGCATCAACCTATTTTGAACAAAAAAGTAAGGAATTTGATGCCGTATTTACGGAGTTAGTTCCGCATTAATCGAGATTTTCATTAAGAGGATAACCTCTAAAAAAAATAGAGTGGTAAGTTAAAAGGGTTGTACTGCCCTGCTTGACGTTGTCGGGCAGGGCTTTTACTTGTATCATGTAGAATAACTGGTTATTTTAACGCTTATTAATTGCTAATTCTAAAGCAATTATTTGATATTTCTACATTCTACATTTTAATTCTACATTCTTAATTCTACATTATTTCAGCGGGCTATCCTTCTCCTTTTTCAAGGTATTATACACCAGCCTATCCATGAAACCGTTTAGCCATTTGTTTAAAAAGACAGTCAATTTCCCCTGGAAGGTCAAAACCAAGGTTTTTTTCTTTTGTTCAAAGGCCTGATAAATGCGCTGAGCTACTTCCTCAGCCGACATCATTTTTTCTTCATCCCGCATGGTATCTCCTGTAATTTTACCTTCGGAATTCAATGATGCATTCCGAATATTGGAAGCCGTAAATCCTGGACAAGCTGTTAAGACATGTACCCCAGTTTCCAATAGTTCTGTTCTTAATGCCTCTAAAAAACCATTCATAGCAAATTTGGATGCGGAATACCCTGTTCTTACGGGTAATCCTCTGTATCCTGCGATGGATGAAATACCAATAATGCCTCCTTTACTCTCTTTTAAATAAGGCAAAGCGGCATGTGTGGCATAAACTGTTCCCCAAAAATTGATGTCCATGACTTGCTTCAAAACTTTTAAATCTACATTTTCAAACATAGAACGCATGGAAATTCCCGCATTATTGATCAATAAGTCGATCCTCCCAAATTCTTGAACAACCTGAGCAATCATCACTCTTGTTTGTTCCTCAGAACTACTATCACAAACAATGGCTTGGCAAGCAATATTGGCAGTGACTAATTCTGACTTCGCTTCTTCAAGTTTTGCTTCATTTCGACCCGTAATAATAACTTGGGCTCCATGCTTACCATATTCCAATGCCAAGGCTTTACCGATTCCGGAAGATGCCCCTGTGATAATGACGACTTTGTTTTTCATATGCAAAATTTGATCTCAAAGTTAAGCTTTTATCCCATAATTGATTGACTAGCCAAATGAAAGCCCTATTTTTGTGGCAGAATTTACCTTATGAACGCAAGAAAATACAAAATCCCCCAAGTGTTAGAACAAATTTCCATCCTTGATTTCGCAGCGGAAGCAAAGTGCATAGCGAAGGTAAATGATGAAGTTATATTTGTTCAAGGTACAGTAGCCCCTGGTGATATTACTGATTTGCGCATTCTTAAGTCTAAAAAGAAATTCAAACAAGCTCAAGCGATCAACATTCAAGCTCTCTCTCCTTTTAGAACAGAAGCTCCTTGTGATCATTTCGGGGTTTGTGGTGGATGTAAATGGCAGCACGTTTCCTATGAGGCTCAATTGGCGTTTAAACAGCGACAGGTGAAAGACAATTTAGAGCGAATTGCCAAAATTAAATTACCTGAATTTCAACCCATTTTAGGTTCTGATGAAGCCTATTATTACCGTAATAAATTGGAATTCACCTTTTCTTCTGCTCGCTGGTTGACCAACGAAGAGATTGGAAAAGAAGATTTAGCTTCCATGAATGCCTTAGGTTTTCACGTACCGGGTCGTTTCGATAAAATATTACCTGTCGATCATTGTTATTTACAACCTGATCCTTCGAATGCTATTCGAAATGGAGTTCGTGACTTTGCCGAAGCAAAGGGCATTTCATTCTATGAATTGAAAAATCAAAAAGAAGGCGCTTTACGTAATTTGATCATTCGTAATGCAAGTTCAGGAGAATGGATGGTGGTGGTGCAGTTTGCCTATGCTACAGAGGAAGAAATTAGCTTGGTCATGAATTACCTCCAAAGCAATTTTCCGATGATTACCTCATTAAATTATGTGGTCAATCAAAAAGGGAATGATACTTTCCACGATTTGGAAGTTATATGTTTTCATGGTAAGCCATTTATCGAAGAACAAATGGAAGATTTGCGTTTTCAGATTGGCCCAAAATCCTTTTTCCAAACCAATGCCAAACAAGCCTTGCGATTATATCAATTAGTAAGAGAATACGCTGATTTACAAGGAGATGAGTTGGTGTATGATTTATATACAGGCACAGGAACTATCGCTTTGTTTTTGGCTAAATATGCCGCCAAAGTAGTTGGACTAGAATATGTTGAAATGGCGGTAGAAGATGCCAAAATGAATGCTATTCATAATAACATTGATACGGCATCTTTCTTTGCTGGGGACATGAAAAAGCTTTTAACAGAAGAATTTATAGCCCTTCATGGAAAGCCTCAAGTGGTCATTACAGATCCACCGAGAGCAGGTATGGATGAGGATGTCGTTCGACAATTATTGCAAGTTCGTCCAGAAAAAATAGTCTATGTAAGTTGTAATCCTGCTACACAAGCCCGTGATTTGGCTTGGCTAGATGAAGCATATGAGGTGGACGTAGTTCATCCAGTAGATATGTTTCCACAAACGCATCACGTGGAAAATATCGTTCGCTTACGACTAAGAAAAAACTAGAAAGGTTCGTTCAATGGGTCAAAATCCGCAGGAGGCAAATTCATTTTACTTCCTTTAAAGACGGAGTCGCTATTACCTTGCTCAAATTGAGATGCTGTATCTCCTAATTCACTGAGGTTAAAAACTCCGTTTCCATTACCATCCGCAAAGGGTTGAAAATCCAAATCACAATATTTGGTGAACTTACCGATGAATTTCAACCAAACATTTTCTAATGAACCAGATCGGTTTTTAGCCATGATAATCTCTCCCATTCCTGTGATGGAATTACCTTGTTCATCGGTAGTAATGCCATAGTATTCAGGGCGATAGATGAACATAACCTGGTCAGCATCTTGCTCAATGGCTCCCGATTCACGAAGGTCAGAAAGTTGAGGTTTTTTATTTCCCCCACGAGTTTCCGTCGAACGATTTAATTGAGAAAGTGCAATCACGGGAACATCCAATTCTTTTGCTAATTGCTTTAAAGCACGAGATATTTGAGCGATTTCTTGTTCACGGTTTCCACTTGCTCCTTTTCCAGATGTATCCCCTGTCATTAATTGCAAGTAGTCAATAACAATCAGCTCAATGTTCTTTTGAGCTTTTAAACGACGACATTTGGCTCTTAATTCCAAAATGGATAAGGCGGGTGTATCGTCAATATAGATGGGTGCTTGGAATAATTTATCGATCTTGGTGTGTAATTGTTGCCATTCATGCGGCTCCAATTTTCCTTTTCGTATTTTTTCAGCCTCAATCTCAGCTTCAGCAGAAACAATACGATTCACCAATTGAATTGAACTCATTTCTAGGGAGAACAAAGCTACCGCATGGCCAAAGTCTAGGGCGGCATTTCGACAAGCGGAAACGACAAAGGCCGTTTTACCCATACCCGGACGAGCTGCAATGATGATTAATTCTTGTTTTTGCCAGCCAGAAGTATGGCGATCTAAATCGGTAAAGCCAGATGGAATACCCGTAAGGCCACTTTTTTGCTTTTGTTTCTTTTCTAATTCATCAATAGCCTTCTTCAAAATGTCCGACATACTTTCGTAATTCTTCCGGATGTTGGATTCTGCAATGGAAAATAATTCTTGCTCCATACGATCCAAAATTTGGAATACGTCGGTTGTATCTTCATAAGCCAGTCGTTGAATCTCAGAAGAAACGTGAATCAACTGACGTTTGATGAATTGCTCAATGATAATCCTAGCGTGAAACTCCACGTTAGAGGTGGAACTGACCCTAGAAGTTAATTGAGCTAAATAACTCGTCCCTCCTGCTTTTTCTAAATCCCCATTAACTTTTAAGAAATTGTTTACCGTTAATAAGTCGACAGGTTGAGAGGCTTGGAACAATCCCTGAATGGCCAGAAAGATCTTCTGATGTGCTTCTTTGTAAAAAGTCTCAGGTTTTAATAATTCAATGACATTGGCTAAGGGTTCCTTTTCCAACATCAAAGCCCCCAATAATGCTTCTTCTAACTCAGGAGCCTGTGGAGGAAGCTTTCCTAAGCCTAAATCACTTAATCGTGTAGGTTGATTGGAACGATTATAGCTAGAATTTGCTTTTTTAGAAATTGATGAGGGATTGTTTGATTCCATAGACTACAATTTTACAATATTTTGATAAAAATATCATTCTAATCATCCGATTAAATTTCAATTATTCTCTATTTTAGTAAATATTTTTCACCTTAACTTTTTCATACTTGTTAGAAAAAATTATTGCCTTAACGGATGTGTCTCTGGTTGATTTTCTCGGAGTCTCAAATTCCAACTTAACACTATTGACGGAAGCTTTTCCTCAGACCAAAATCATTGCTCGTGGTGATCAAATTACAGTTCGAGGTTCAGATGATCAAATTTCTTTGGTGGAAGCCATCGTCAATCAATGTATCAAGCATTTAGAAAAACATAGTTCTTTGTCGGCCAATCACATGAAGGCCTACATCGATTTGATCTTAAACCCAACAGGAGAAGAAAATGAAACTCCTTGGGTGGAAGATAAGGACGTTTTACTTTTTGGAACCAAGGGTTTGGTGATCAAAGTGAAAACACCCAATCAACGGAAATTAGTGGAAGCAGCTAGTAAAAACGATATCGTTTTTGCCATTGGGCCCGCTGGTACCGGTAAGACTTATACGGCGGTAGCTTTAGCCGTTAAAGCACTCAAAAACAAAGAGGTCAAGAAGATTATTATTACGCGCCCTGCTGTAGAGGCTGGTGAAAACTTGGGTTTTTTACCGGGAGATTTAAAAGAGAAAATAGATCCATACCTACGTCCAATTTATGATGCTTTGGATGATATGATTCCAGCGGAAAAATTAAAATTCTACCTCGAAAATAGAACCATCGAAATTGCTCCTTTGGCCTACATGCGCGGTCGTACATTAAATAAGGCATTTATCTTGTTGGATGAAGCCCAAAATACCACTTCCATGCAAATGAAGATGTTTTTGACGCGTATGGGTATTCAGTCTAAAACCATTATCACGGGTGATAAGTCTCAAGTAGATTTACCTAAAAATCAAGTATCTGGATTAGGAGAAGCGGCTCATATACTGAAAGGTATCACAGGCATTGCTTTTGTGGAATTGGATGGCTCCGATGTGGTTCGTCACCGCCTTGTTCGTGAAATCATTGAAGCTTACGGAAAACAAGAGAAATAAGATGGTCAAAATCATTCAAGCCAAATCGCTGGAAGAAATTCATGAGGTTTTTGAGATTAGAATCGAGGTATTTGTCGTAGAACAAGCATGCTTGCCTTCAGAAGAGTTTGATGAATTAGATGCGCAAGCGAAGCATTATTTATTTTTGGAAGATGGAAAGCCGGTGGCAACTGGTCGTTATCGCAAAACAGATAAAGGAATTAAGATTGAGCGAATTGCGACACTTGCTTCAGCCAGAGGAAAGGGATATGCCAGTCAGATTGTTCAACATATCATTCAAGAAGCTCGGACAGCTTATCCAGATGCTACATACTTCTACTTACATTCTCAACAAACGGTCATGCCCCTCTATGCCAGTTTAGGATTTATTCCTTTTGGTGAAACTTTTATCGAGGCAGATATTGTTCATCAAGCAATGTCACTCGAAATAAGTGATTAGGGTTTAGTGATTAGTGATGGTGAAGAATGTTTTCAACATTAAATTTTGATGATTATGACAAAGAAAGTCGAGTTAGTATATCCTCCTGGTGAGGTACATTTTGTTGGAGATGGGTTTAGAGTACATAATTTTATTCCTAGTCGATATGGTTTAGATATGCAACGCATGAGTCCATTTATTATGTTGGATTATGGTTCAAAGCATTACTTCTCCCCTTCTACACATGCCAGAGGCGTAGGTGTTCACCCTCACCGGGGCTTTGAGACGGTTACCATTGCTTATAAAGGTCGAGTAGCTCATCATGATAGTAGTGGTGGTGGTGGAATTATTGGTGAGGGAGATGTACAATGGATGACGGCTGCCTCAGGGGTTTTACATAAAGAATATCATGAAGAATCTTTCAGTGCAGAAGGGGGTGATTTTCAAATGGTTCAATTGTGGGTTAATTTACCTGCTAAGGATAAAATGTCGACACCTAAGTATCAAGCCATATCAAACCAACAAATCACACAAGTTGATCTTGGAGATTCAGGTTTTATAGAAGTGATTGCAGGAGAATATCAAGGACAAAAAGGCCCTGCTTCTACTTTCACTCCCGTGAATATGCTGAATGCCAAATTGAAAAGCGGAGCACAAGCTAGTTTTTCTTTTCCAGCTTCTTACAATACCTGTTTATTGGTAATCGAAGGAAGTGTTCGAGTGAATGGTGCAGAAGATGTAGACTTAGACAATTTAGCTTTGATGGAAAACGAAGGCGAGGAATTTTCGATAGAGGCTAAAGAAGATAGCGTGGTATTAATTCTAAGTGGTGAGCCAATAAATGAGCCCATTGCGGCACATGGTCCGTTTGTGATGAATACCCGTCAAGAAATCATGCAAGCTTTTGAAGATTTTAATGCTGGGAAATTCGGTTATCTTTCCTAGAGCCCTTTCATGACACGAAGAGTCCTTGCAAGGCAAGGGCCTAGAACCACAGAATCTCAAAAAAAAGCCCTTGCAATGCAAGGGCTTTTTTTTGGACTCATACATTATCCTTAAAAGGGAAGATCATCACCCGATTCAGCTTCTAACGGAGGGAACTGATATCCACCACCTGCTGAAGGAGCTACATTAGGAGGAACAGATGGCGCTGCACCTGAACGATCTAATCGATATGCTCTAATTTCGGTATACCAGCGATCATTATATTCCCTTGATTCGACATTGAATTGTACTTTCACTATTTCACCTTCTTGTACAGGAGCTAAATCTTGAGTCTTGTCACCCCAGACCGACATACACACTTTTTTAGGGTATTGGTCTTGAGTTTCAATCACAAATTCTTGCTTGATCCAATTGGTCCCATTACGTCCGGTACCGGTTACTTCAGGAAGTTTTTTAACTAATTTTCCGCTGATTTCTAAAGCCATTCTGTTTATTCAGATTTGATGAAAACTTGATTTCCTTGCAAGTAAGCAAATATTTGGTAATTTTGCTAACCATATTGGCGATGTGGTGAAATTGGTAGACACGCTACCTTGAGGTGGTAGTGCCGTTTTAGGTATGGGAGTTCGAATCTCCCCATCGTCACTTATTTTTTATTATTAATCTGTAAATCATGTTGAAGATGAAACCTTACAGTGTGTTGCTTTACTATAACTACACCCCTGTGCCAGATCCCGAGGCTTATCGGGAAAAACACCATCTTTTTTGTATTGAAAACAATATCTTGGGGCGCATCATTGTGGCGTCAGAAGGATTGAATGGAGCCGTTTCTGGACTCAAAGAAGATTGCGACAAATACATGCATTGGTTAGAAAGTGATCCCATATTTCAGGGAACTGATTTTGACTTTAAAATTGAAGAATTTGACAAACACACTTTCAATAAATTGCATGTGCGTGTCAAAAATGAAATAGTCCATTCCGACTTACCTGTGAATCCTTTGGAGCGAACAGGTAAGCATTTGAAGCCTAAAGAATTCAAGGAATTATTGAAAAATGATCCAGATGTGGTCTTGGTAGATATGCGTTCTAATTATGAACATGAATTAGGACGTTTTAAAGGGGCATATACTTTCGACATGGAAAATCTACGTGATTTACCAGACCATGTGCATGAAATTGATCATCTGAAAAATAAGAAAGTTATTACTTACTGTACTGGTGGTATTAAATGTGAAAAGGCTTCCGCTTATTTACTAGAGAAAGGTTTTAAAGATGTATATCAATTGCACGGTGGTATCATTAAGTACGGTTTAGAAGAAGGAGGAGAAGATTTTGATGGATCTTGCTATGTATTTGATAGTCGTGTAGCAACACCCGTTAATAGCGTAAACCCGGTTGTTGTTTCCAAATGTCATGTTTGCCAGGAGCCATCAGACCACATGGTCAATTGTGCTAATCCGGAATGTAATGAGCATTTGGCTATTTGTCCAAGCTGTTTAAAAGAAATGGATGGCGCTTGTTCTCCTGCTTGTAAGGATCATCCGAGAAAGCGCCCATACAATGAAAAAGGATATTATTCCAAACAATCCGTGGGCTACTCTCCTATTTTAGGATTTAAGTCCTTTAGCAGAAATGCGAAGATTGAAGAAAAACAAAAAAAGGCTCATTGAGCCTTTTTTATTTCAATTAAATGGAATTCTTGAATCAGGGCTGGATTTTCTGGGCTTAAAGTAAAGCTTACTTCTAAATCGCCTTTTTCTCCCTCTATGCTAAATTTACCACGTAATTGATTTTCTGGAATCATGTCATGTACCTTTTTGATAGAGCCAACTTTCGAGAATAAGGCTTCTGCTTCTTTTTTCAGTACAGTAGTAAAATAATCGGAGAAAAAATTGATGGCAAAAATCCCACTGCTCTCTGCTTGGTTCCAATGAGGTAATATTTTCATTAATTCGTTTTGTCTTTGTTTCAGAATGGCAGAAACAGCTAAAGTACGTTTAGGTAAAGCTGTAGTATGTAGCAAGGAATCAATGACCAACATATTGATGCTCCCCATATTGGCATAGGTTAAATTACTAAAAGATATAATTCCGATATTATAATCTGGAAATATCCGCCAATTACTCCCAAATCCGGGTAAACCTCCAGAATGAGAAATGGAAGTTCTGTTGGCATAATCTTTCTTAAAACTCAATCCATAGGCATAAGCGTTAAAACTTTGCCCCACCTGACCATTGGGATATTTTTGTTTAGGATTCACATCAATGAAATTCCATGGGAATTGCATTTCTCTGACAGAAGCGCGTTTAATCGGACCAGATTCTGGATCATCTCTTTCTGGCCAAGCGGATAAATGAAAAGTAACATAACGACTAAAATCTTCCATGGTAGTAATTAAACCACCCATGGCTCCATAAGCTCCATCATGTTCCAAGGGCTGCTCCACCCAAGTTTGATTGATCCAGCGGTAGCCAAGGGCTAATTGGTTTTTGGGAACATCCATATATTCCCAATAGGTATGGGTCATACCTAAGGGTTTTAAAATTTTCTCTGTAATGTAAGCTTGATAAGGCTGTCCACTTACTTTTTTGATAATGCTTCCCAAAAGCGCAAACCCCATATTACTATATTCATAGCTTACACCAGGGTTGTTTGAAAATGAAATTCCCTGATGTAGCATGTCAGAAAAGGCCTTTTCTGAAATACCCAGTTGTCGATCCCCCCAAGGATTATCTTCAGGAAAACCCGCCGCATGGGTCATTAAATGCCTAATGGTAATCTCAGGAGCATCTTTTGTGACATATCGTTGATTTTTTAATTCTGGAATATAATGGTGCGCGGGTTCATCCAATTGCAATTTCCCCTCATCGCGCAATTTTAAAATAGCCATAGTGGTGAAACTTTTGGTCATGGAAGCTATGCGATAATCCACTTGCGAACTTGCAGGAATTTGTTGTTTGATATTTGCCAAACCAATGGATTGTGCGTGCACCAATTTTCCTTGATAGACCAATCCATAGACAACGCTAGGTAGTTTTTCTTTCTCAACAAACTGTTTAAAAAGTAGATCCATTTGCGGTATAAATGCCTTGATTTTCTCTTCAGCACTTTGGCCAAATGCCGATTGCACACAAATTACAATCAAGAGTAGATGTACTATTTTTTTCATGTTTTTCTATTAATAAATGCCCTGTATATGAATTTTCTGTTCTCTCAGAAGGATGAACTCGCCTACTTTCTTTCCTAAAAACAAGCTTCCAATGGGTGATTCAGGTGAAATAGCAAAATAGTCTTTTTGATCTAAGCTGATTTTCCCTAAGCCTACCAACATATAATACATTCCTTTGTCTGTGATGATAAGGGCCCCTTTTTCGACGCTCTCATAGGTTCTATGGATGGGTACGTGCTGGATGATTTGCAAGGAATGCTTGTTTTGATCCATCAAAGCAGAGCATTTATCCATTTCTCTTTGCATCATTTCTCGGCCTGTTTCGTATTTATCCCCTGCGGAGCTCTTGGTGTCTGAATCTCTTGATTCTTTCGCCTGAACATATGCTATTTGTGCCTCTTGGATGTTTTGCTCCAAGCGCTGTAAAATTTCCTGATAAATTTGAGATTTAATATGGGGCCAATCGCTCATGTTGAATTAGATGGTTGGTAATCCTAACTCGTGTAAAAATTGATTATGCTTTAATCTTGCTTCCTCTATTTTTACATTTAATTCATTAATTTTTTGATTGACATCTTTTAGATCAATGATTTCTTCATCCAAGGATGTACTGACATACCTTGAAATATTGAGGTTATAACCATTCTTTTCAATTTCATCCATATTAACTCTTCGGGCATATCGTTCAATATGCTCAGGACGAAATTGATAGGTTTCAACAATTTTCTTTATATCATTTGGTTCATCATTTTTCCCTTCTCTAAGTTTATTTTGTCTTTTCCCTTTTTCATAATGCTCACTGGCATTAATGAATAAGACATCATCTTGTTTTTTGCATTTTTTCAGCACTAAAATACAAACAGGAATGCCCGTGGAATAGAATAAATTAGAAGGTAAACCAATGACGGTATCAATGTGGTTATCTTTTAATAATTTGGTTCGAATTCTTTCCTCTGCACCACCCCGAAATAAGACGCCATGTGGCAAAATAATGGCCATGGTTCCTTCTTTTGATAAGAAGTGAAAACCATGTAATAAAAAGGCAAAATCAGCAGCTGATTTTGGGGCTAATCCATAACTTTTAAAGCGAAAATCTTCGGCTAAAGTATCACTGGGTTCCCAACGTAAACTAAATGGAGGATTAGCCACGATGGCATCAAATTCTGTCTTTTTACTTGGATTCAGCTCGTTAAGTATGGACCAACTATTCTCTAATGTATCTCCATGGAATATCTCAAACTCGGTATCTTTCATACCATGCAAAAGCATATTCATACGGGCAAGGTTATAGGTGGTGATATTTTTTTCTTGACCGTAAATTTTACCAATATTTCCGCCACTATCTTTGATTCGCTTCCTTACATTGAGTAATAAGGATCCTGATCCACAGGCAAAATCCAATACCTTATCTAATTTATTTTTTTTACCCGTTTTGGGCTCTTGACTGTCCAAGGTTACTATTTCAGATAAGATGGTAGAAATTTGTTGAGGTGTATAAAACTCTCCTGCTTTCTTTCCTGAACCTGCAGCAAATTCACCAATAAGATATTCATAAGCATCACCCAAGGTATCAGCATCGGCTGAGAATTCAGCAATTCCTTCGGCAATTTTTTGTATAATAGTGCATAGTTTCTTATTTCTTTCGGAAGAGGTTTTACCTAGTTTTTCGGAGTTAAGATTGATTTCAGAAAATAATCCTTGAAATGCACTTTCAAATGATTCATTCTCAATGTATCGAAAGCCTGATTCGAGTGTAACCAATAACTCCGTATTTTGAGTTCGGGCTAATTCGGTGATGTTGCTCCATAAATGATCTGGTCGAATAACATAATGCACCTTTCTGCGCATTTGCTTCTCAAATTCTTGTATTTCATCAGGATTTTCGAAATACCATTTGCCAAGAGGTGAAATAGTGTGATTTTTTGTTTTCTCTATTTGTATTTCTTTATCATCTATTTTTTGATGCGCTCGGGCTACTTTTTCAAATTCAAATTCAATGTCATGTTTTTGAATAGTTATAAAAAGACTATGAGTTGGATAATCTTTCCCTAGCTCTTTTTTTGCAGCTTCTTCATAATTGTAGGACAAATAACGAAGGAAAAGAAACGAAAGCATATAATCACGGAAATCATCTGCATTCATGGCTCCTCTTAAATCGTTAGCTATATTCCAAAGGGTTTTACCTAATTGTTGTTGGTCTTTTAGTGTCATATCTTAATTTTCTGCCGGTATTGGTTGAATTCCCTCGTTAAAAATTTCAGGGAGTCTAAATTTATATTTGTCAACAAACCCTCTAAGAATTTTTTTAAATAAATCTTTATTATCTGGTGTCATTGGTGAAGGAGCAAATATTGAATACTTACCATGACTAAGTAACTGTACTGCTCTGTGAAAAAGAACGGCATCTTCCAACCCATGAATAACCTCATCAATTCGATTGTACCCGAAAAAGCTTACAGCTTTTTCCATTACAGTCCTTAAACCATTAAAGTGGTAGGTATGAATAACTTCTGACTTTGCTGCTTTTTCCAGTTCACTCAATAATGAAATGTGGTGAAAAAATGGCGTATCTTCAGTGTCTTGTAATCTATAATCTTGAGAGTTATTTGAATGAAGGAAAAAGGTTTTCCTTTTCAATTTTAGTTCATTATAAATCACATTAAAAAAAAGACTATGGTGGGTTGATAAGACTACTTTTACTTTTCGCTCTCTTTCAACTTTCTTTTTCTCTCCAGCTTCCTCAATTTCCTGATATATTCCGCTTTCAACCATTGTGGCTAAACCACAGGCTAATGCAATGGCATTATTTTCGTCTAAGGAAGAAATTGGGTCGTCAATGTAAACATACTTTACCCAATCGTATCCTTCAGCACCATCAATTGCTAATTGATAAATAGCTAAGAAAAAACACCAGATAAATAGATTTTCTTCCCCACGTGATATTTTTATATTTTCAACATTCTGTGCTGTTCCATTTACTAATTCTTCTCTTGTAAACCTCACAGCCCAGTAAGTCTCTGGATTTTTTTTAGCAGCATCAATTGGTTTTACATAATTAAAGTCGATTGTAAAGTTGAAGTTGCTGTAATTGTGAAGTATGGGGCGAATTTTATTGTCAATGTCTAAATCCCTTATACCACCAAAAAACTTAGAATACTTATTTAGAAGGAGCACTCTATGTTCATCGCCATCTAAGTCGTTATCCCAATTGAATAAATCTTCGGTGAAAGCATTATAATATAAGGTATTTGGTCTACTATCAGCTTTACCTATTCCATTAAACTCCATAGACAATCTTGTTTTACCAGTTCCATTATGAGCATAGAAAAGAATCAAGTCTTTGAGAGGTCTATGATCTCCATTGAGATACTTTTGGAATTCGAAAGCTAACTCAGTTAGGCTATTAAAATTTGTAATTGCTGCCATCTTCTAATCATTAATTTGTGGAAACATCCCCTGCATCAACCCTTTTTTATGCAATTTCAGTAGCTCTATTTTCTCCTCTTGTGCTGTTATTAATGCATCTAAGGATGAAAGACAAGAAGCTATTTTTTGTTGTTCTTCAACTGGAGGCACTAATACCTTAATTTTGTAAATATTTGATTTCGATAAGCTTGGTATACCTCCTGCTTCATTATGGTCCATCCAATTTATATTCTCAAAAACATAAAATATATACTTCGGTAAGCAATTTTTGAATGAATATGTGTAAAATAGGGTATCAACTGTCCAAAACTTACCATTTAGAAATATAGGTTTATCAATGGTCCCTTTACGTCCGATACAAACACTATCACCCTCATATAAAAAATCATTAACAGAAAGCATATATCCACCAGATCCATAAACAGGAATTTTACCAATTTTCAGGTGTTTATAATCTCTTCCATTTCCAATTTCAAATAATTCATCAAACAACTTTTCTTCCCACTCCCCATCTTTTTCAAACTCCTTAAATCTATATTTCGGCACCCGTGCTGAGCCTGTCGAAGCATCAACCTCTTGAGGGAAAAGGTTCTGCATCAAGCCTTTTTTGTACATTTTTAAAGCATCTAACCTTTGGTTGTGTGCTTCAATTAAATCGTCTATTGATGAAAGGCAATCAGTTATGTGTTGTTGTTCATTTTTATTTTTAGGAAATGAGATTGGTAAAATTTTGATTATTTCTGCATTCAAATTTTTAACTGCCGCACCAGCTGCATAAGTATTGAAATATTCTTGACTTGATTCGTTAGAAATATAATAGTATAAATATTCTTCAAAACTTAAATCGGATATTTTACGAATTGCAATCCATCCATCGTGAATACAAGTCTTTATTTTTAGAATATAAGGCCGTCCGAAACTCATAGAGTTAGAGAGAATTAAATCGCCAGGAAAGACTTCTCTAGTACTGTTTAAAGCTTCCATTAAAACTTTTCCAGTTGTCCTCGTAATGTATTTAGAATCAGATGGTACATCTGCTATTTTTAACCAATTTAAACCATCTCCTCTAGTTGTAAGATAATCTTGAATTGGTCTTGGTGAACCACCACGAACAATTTCAGAAAGTTGTCCTAGTTCTAGTAGTTCCCAATTCCCATCATTCTTAAACTCTGGAAAACGCAATTCAGGGATTAACTCTTTGGTTTTGTTCAGGGTCATTTGTCTATCTTTACTCATATGCTGCTAATCCTGATATTTCACGCCCTTGGGCAAGTTTTTTTAATTGTGGCACCAAGTCTGCCATCAACGCTAATTCTTTATTTCTTCGTTCTTTCCAACTTAAATCTAAAGGTTCTAATAAGTCGGTCAGTTGCTCTCCATCAAAAATCATTCGGCTCATAATAGATTCCACAAATACTTTTAGATCGGCTGTTTGTAATCCATGTTTCTGGGCAATTTCTGCCAATTCTTGGTTGTATTTATCGAACTTAAAAAAAGTAAAGCCTTTACGAAGAGAATCTACATCAAGTCCACTATTCCAGTCCAAACTCTCGATATAATCACTTAAATCTTCTTGCTCATCCATCAGGTTGGCATTCGAATTTAGTAAACTTATGATCTGGGATTTAGACATTTTTTGTTTAGCGGGCTTTTGCTGTGTACTGTCTGCAATTAAGTTCATGATGTAATCATAATCAATCACAGCGGATGCAAATAGCACAAACTCAAAATCCAATTGTTGAATATCGTTAGGTACTTCTTCACCTTTACTTTCTTGAATTTCTTTTAATTTTTTAGCAGTTTCTATATAGGAGCTTTTAAATGAAATTAGGATGTCTTTGGGCAAAATCGCTTCAATTTCGGCCTTTTGTTGATCATTTAAATCAGTATACTGATCTAATTGGGTTTTAAAACGTTGAACCTCTTTAAAATTCTTAATGAAATTAATTTTTGCCGCATGACCTTTTAAATTATACACTTGTTGAGGTTCATTTAGTAAATCATGTTCATGCATGAATACGCCTAGTTTATCCACAGCCTCCTTGAATTTATCAATTATGATGGGAGCTGGATCTACCATCCAAATTTCTCTAGCTCTGCCACTATCTTCACCAGAAAATAGCGCAATGGCTTGGTTCACAGCCTCTTGTTGAGAGCGAAAATCGAGAATGCTACCGTATGGTTTCGTGTCATTAAGAACACGGTTGGTTCTGGAATAGGCCTGAATTAATCCGTGGTATTTCAAATTTTTGTCCACGTACAATGTGTTCAGGTATTTAGAATCAAAACCTGTGAGCAACATATCTACCACGATGGTAATATCAATCTTATTCTCGTGTGAATAATCCTTGTTGCTGTATTTCTGGTCTTTGATTCGTCTTTGTATATCTTGATAGTACAAGTCGAATTGACTCATATCATGGTTAGTGCCATATTGTTTATTGTAATCAGCTATAATAGTTTTAAGAGCTGCCTTTTTTTCTTCAGGATTATGTTTGTTGTCCTCTTTTTCTTGAATTAGGTCTTCTTGAATCTGTTGAATATCAGTGTTTCCTTCGGCTGGAGGGGAAAAAACACAAGCAATGTTTAAAGGGTGATAGTCATCATTTTCTAATTGTTTCTTCTTTTGTAATTCTTTGAAAAGCTGATAATATTCAATAGCATTATTAATAGAAGCCGTTGCGAAAATGGCATTAAAACGTCTTGAATTTGTTGCGGCATCATGCTTATCTAAAATAGCCTCTACCACAGCTTGTTGTGTAATGGCTATTCCTGGCTTTGCAGGTTGAGCCCCTTTTCCCTTGAAAAAATCAATGTGAAATCGTAATACATTATTGTCATCAATAGCATGAGTAATAGTGTAAGCATGCAATTGTTTTTCAAAAATGTCTAGTGTTGTTTTATAAGATGCATATTCGCCTTCTCTGATATTGTAATTCGCATTCTCATCAAAAATAGGTGTTCCAGTAAATCCAAATAATTGGGCGTTGGGAAAAAACTCTTTTATGGCACTATGATTTTGGCCAAATTGAGAACGATGACATTCATCAAAGATGAAAACGATTCGTTTTTTGCTCAAAGGCTCTAAACGATCTTTGTAATTTTTCTTATTAGACCCATCTAAAGCGAGTCCTAGTTTTTGAATGGTGGTTACAATAACTTTATCCGAATAATCACTAGAAAGTAAGCGTCTAACCAAGGTTTCCGTATTGGTATTTTCTTCAACGCTTCCTTCTTGAAATTTATTGAACTCTTCTCGGGTCTGTCTGTCGAGGTCCTTACGGTCCACGACAAATAAACATTTTTCAATGTCTGGATTATCCTTTAGGAGAGTAGATGCTTTAAATGAAGTCAATGTTTTACCACTTCCAGTAGTGTGCCATATATATCCGTTACCCCTGTTTTGCAGAATGCAATCTACTATTGCTTTCACTGCATAAATCTGATATGGTCGCATGACGAGCAATCTTTGTTCACTTTCCACTAGCACCATATATTTGCTAATCATTTCAGCAAGTGTACATTTGCTCAGAAATTTTTCAGTAAAATCGAATAGCTTATTTATTTTTTTATTTTCAATATCTGCCAGTTCATAAACAGGTAAAAATTGTTCATCAGCATTAAAAGCAAAATGTTGGTTCTTGTTGTTGGCAAAGTAAAGTGTCCTGCTTCCATTACTAACTATAAACATCTGCATGAAGCATAGAAGTGAATTTCCATATCCATTACCAGGCTCATTTTTGTATTCCACGATTTGTTGAATTGCTTTTCGTGGAGAAATATCCAGTTTCTTTAATTCTATTTGTACAACAGGTAAACCATTGATAAGCAATATGATATCGAAACGATGATGGCTATTTTCTGTGTTAATCCGTAACTGATTGATTACTTCAAATTCATTTTTGCACCAATCTTTAATATTAACTAATGTATAATGTAATGGGGTTCCATCTTCACGTTGAAAATATTGTTTTTCACGCAAGAATTTAGAAGCATTAAATACGTCAGGTTTAATTAAATCTTCCCTAAGTCTTAAAAATTCATTGTCAGATAATCGAACACGATTAAGGGCTTCAAATTTGGATTTGAAGTTTTGTTCCAATGATTTCCTGTCAACAATTTCGGGACGATAGATGTATTTAAGCTCTTCAAGATGCTTAATTAATTTTTCTTCTATTTGATTCTCTTTTGTCATTCAATTAATCAAGTTGGACATTTCAATTAGTTAAATTACATATATTTCTGCAATTATTTTTGTAAGATTATTTCATTTTGTTTTTGGTGTGTAATTCAATAAAAAGTATTTATACCCTCAAAAATAATTTATTTCTTTTAATTCAAATAGCATTAATTCTTTCAATGATGTACAATATAAATTAGTAGATAATTTTCAAAAATTCCATCCGTTATAATTTATGTTATACTCCTTGTTAATAATTTTTAAATTTGTTCATGACCTATTTCTCGCCGACCGACTTGATTATAAACCCTGATGGAAGTTCATATCATTTGAACATTCGTCCTGAGCAATTATGTGATACCATTTTCATGGTTGGTGACCCTGAACGTGTAGAAAAGGTTTCCTGCCATTTTGACCGTATTCATTTCGAAATCCATAGAAGGGAGTTTGTAAGCCATTTTGGAGAACTGGCAGGAAAGCCCATAGGGGTACTTTCTAGTGGCATTGGGGCCGATAATGTTGAAATTGTCATGAATGAATTGGATGCCTTAGCTAATATTGATTTTGAAACAAGAGTGGAAAAAAGTCAAAAGCGTTCCTTGAATCTCATACGAATGGGTACCTCAGGCTCCATTCAAGAAGATATCCCTGTCGATTCAGTTCTGATATCTGAGGCTGCCATAGGCTTTGATAATTTGGCTCAATTTTATGATTTTTCTTCGGATAAAAGCCTTCCTCAAAAGGATTTGGATCAATTTTGCGAACAAATTGGCTATCCTTTGCCTATTTATGGAGCGAAAGCTTCCAATCAATTAGTACATCTATTCACTCAAGATGCCTATTTTCAGGATGCTTATCTGGGTACCACCCTAACAGCACCTGGCTTTTATGCTCCACAAGGTCGCACTGTGCGAATGAATTCGATCTTACCTAATTTTTTAAATGACTGTTCAGCCACTCTGGTAGGAAAATTAAAAATTACCAATATTGAGATGGAGACCTCTGCTTACTATGCTTTTTCTGGAGTTTTAGGCCATGAAATGATTTCATTGAATGCCATTTTGGCCAATCGGAAAACCCATCAATTTTCATCAAATCCCGAAAAACAAATTAGTCAATTGATCGAGAAAGCTATAGCTCTCTTTTCATGATGTAATCGTTCATGTAATAGCCCTCTCCCACATGTAAATCCAGTTCTTGATCAATTTGGAAGCCTCTTTTTAAATAAAACTGAAAAGCTGAATTATGTCGGTTGACGTTTAAAAAGATGGCTTTTTGTCCATTTTCTTTGGCAAAATTTGCAACATACTCCAATAAAAATGTTCCTGCACCTCGGCTCTTTTGTTGAGGTCTCAAATAGATTTTATGGAGTTTTCCTTGTTGCGCATCCATCGCTTGGTAGGCAGCGAAACCAATGGCTCCCTCCTCTGATTCCAAAATGAAAAAATGTACATTTCCATGGAATTGTTTTTCCAATACATCCCTTCGGTACATCATATCTAACATATACACACATTGCTCCTCACTCAGGATTTCACCATAGGTAGGACGCCAAGCTTGCTCAGCTATGGCTTGAATGGTAGGAATATCATTTATTTCAGCTTTTCGGATTTGCATCGTGCAAAATTAAGTAAGCAAATTTGTAATTTCGTTAAAATTAAGAAAATATGAGTCAAGAGAAACCGCTTATTCTAATTGCTAATGACGATTCCATTCATTCTAAAGGAATTAGAGTATTAACTGAGATCATGTCAGAAATTGGAGAAGTCGTAGTAGTTGCCCCAGATAGCCATCAATCGGGTATGGGACATGCCATCACCATGGGGACTCCCATTCGTGTGACTAAAACGGAAACTTTTGGCCCCAATATTCAATCTTATAAATGTTCAGGTACACCTGCCGACTGTGTTAAATTTGGCAAGCACTATATTTTAAAAGGCCGCAAGATTGATTTGATGGTATCAGGTATCAATCACGGTTCCAATGCATCCATTTCAGTTTTGTATTCAGGAACGATGTCTGCCGCTATTGAAGCTGCCATGGAAGGAATACCAGCCATAGGTTTTTCCTTATGTGACTATGCCAATGATGCCGATTTTAGTCATTGCCATGATTTAATCATCAAAATAGCTCAGCAAGTATTAGAGCATGGTTTGCATGAAGGATTAACACTCAACGTGAATTTCCCAGCTAAATCAGAAGCTCCTATTCAAGGTATTCGGGTAGCCCGACAAGCCAAAGCGGTTTATCGAGAGTTTTTTGAAGAAAGAAAAGACCCTTACGGGCAACCCTATTTTTGGATGGATGGTTTTTTGCACAATGAAGACCTAAACAATGGAACTGATTTGGATTGGTTAACAGAAAATTATGCCACCGTAGTTCCGGTAAAATACGACTTAACGGACTATCAAGCTTTAGAAGAAATGAAGCATTGGGATTTTACGATATAAGAGATTTGACCTTTAAAATGGTCAATAAACTTAAAGCATCTTGAATTTCCCCATTTTCAGCCATGGTGAACACTTCTTGTATGGGTAGTTTCCTGACTACCAAAGACTCTGTCTCTTCAGGAGCAGCGATTCCTTGTTGAAGCTTTTTAGCCAAAAACATATTTGCTTTTTCATCTGTAACAGAATTGGATAAATAACATGTTCCAAGGCTAATCCATTCTTGGGCTTGTAAACCCGTTTCTTCTGCCAATTCTCTTTTAGCTGCTTCCAAAGGGCTTTCCTGATCTTGAATCAAACATCCTCCTTCAGGTAATTCCCAAGAATAGACATCCAAAGTATACCGATGCTGGCCCACTAAATAAGTATTTCCTTCTTCGTCCAAAGGAAAGATGGAAACAGCCGTATTTTTAAAGTGAACCAAACCATAAATACCTTCAATTTGATTCGGGTTAATGACCTCATGATGCTCAATTCGAATCCAAGGATTTTCATATACCGTATTTTTGGAGAGTGTTTTCCATGGCTTATCTTGTTCTTTCATCCTGTAAAAATAAAAGGAATTGATGTATCTTTGTGCATAAATTTTTCCCATGAAACAGCGTCTGCTGCTTGTTACTTTCTCGGTCAGTGTCTTGATTTTGATTGGGAAATTTTATGCCTATTACTTAAGTGGTTCTACCACTTTGTTGACTGATGCCCTAGAATCCATCATCAATGTCGTAGCTGGAGCATTTGCCTTTTATTCGGTTTATTTAGCCTCTTTGCCCAAAGACCTGAATCATCCCTATGGGCATGGGAAAATTGAGTTTTTCGCTTCTGGTTTAGAAGGAGTTTTGATTTTGTTGGCTGCTGCTTATATCTTTTTACATGCCTCTCAGCATTTGTGGACCAATCAAGAGCTCAAGAGTTTGGATATGGGTATGGCCATTTCTTTGGGATCCTCTGCATTGAATGGTATCATGGGGTATTTATTGATTCAAATGGGTAAAAAGGAGCATTCTCCAACCATGGTAGCAGATGGGAAACACTTACGTTTAGATGCCTATAATAGTTTATTAGTCGTATTGGCCTTAGCTATCACCTATTTTACCAATTGGTTATGGGTTGACTCAGCTGCATCTCTCTTATTTGCTTTTTTCATGTTTTGGCAAGGTATTCGTCTAATTCGTACTTCGGTAGCTGCTCTAATGGATGAAACAAATCCTAAAGTATTTCGGATGGTCATTGAATGGATCACCAAAAACCAAAGAGATGAATGGATTGATTTACACAATTTACGGGTTCAGCAATATGGGGGTGATTTACATATCGACTGCCATTTAACACTTCCTCGCTATTGGGATTTAAATCATGTTCATGAGGAAATTCACGACTTTGAAGGTACTTTATCACAAGTTTTACCTACCCACATTGAGATATTTGTCCATGCAGACCCTTGTTTGGATGAATGCTGTGCACATTGTCAAGTGGCCAACTGCCCTATCCGTGCACAAGCATTTGTCGATAAAATTGAATGGAATAATGTGAATTTAGCTTTGAATCAAAAGCACTTTCTGGAACAATTAAACCGTTCTTAGGCTTCCTATCCCTCCGTCAACTCCAATCACTTGTCCCGTTATCCAAGAATTTTCAGGCTTAAGTAAGAATGCAGTTAAATTAGCTACGTCTTCCGCCTGACCAACACGTCCTAGTGGATGTCTTTTTCCTCCAGCTTCAATTTTCTCTGGACTACTCAATAGATTCTGAGCCAAAGGTGTTTGAGTTAAGGAAGGAGCAATAGCATTCACTCGAATTTTGAAACTACTCAATTCAGCAGCTAATGATCGAGTTAAACCTTCAATGGCACCTTTGGAACTAGCAATAGATGCATGGAATCCCATACCTGTTTGTACTGCCACGGTACTAAATAGCACGATTGAAGCACTATTGGATTGTTTTAAGGAAGCTAATAAGGCTTGAATCACGCGAACCGCACCCAAAACATTGATTTTAAAATCTAGTTCAAAATCAGTTGTTGATAATCGATGAAATGGTTTTAATACGATGCTTCCAGGGCAATAAGCAATACCATCTACAGAATCTTGAATGGTTGAAAATATGCTATCATCCTCTTGAAGGGCATCCCAGGTATAGTTTTCAATACCCGCCAAATCAGCTGCTTTTCTAGAAAAATTTAAAACACGATGTCCAGAGGCTACTAATTGCTCAGCTATAGAGTAGCCAATCCCCTGGCTAGCTCCAACAATCACATAAATTCCCATTAAACCGACTGAATACCGCCTAAAAATTCTTTTTTAGTTGCTTCTTCTTGGAATTTACCTCCGTAAAAGGAAGTAATAGTGGATGTAGCATCATCTTTAACCCCACGAGAAGAAACACACAAATGTTTGGCATCAATATAAATAGCCACATGTTCTGTTTCAAGCACTCGTTGCAAGTGTTTGGCAATTTGCATCGTCAAACGTTCCTGAACCTGAGGTCTTTTGGCATAATACTGTACAATTCGGTTCAATTTCGATAAACCAATTACTTTACCTGAAGAAATGTAAGCAATATGCGTTTTACCAACGATGGGAACAAAATGATGCTCGCAATTGGAGTAAAAACTGATATTTTTCTCAATTAGCATTTCATTATAGCCAAATTTATTTTCAAATAAGGCTACCTGAGGCTCATTTTTAGGATTTAATCCACTAAATATCTCTTCTATGTACATTTTGGCTACACGCTTTGGCGTACCCTTTAGTGAATCATCTGTCAAATCTAAACCTAGAGTCAACATGATTTCTCTAAAATGCCCCTCGATTTTTTTGATTTTTTCTGCATCAGAAAGATCGAATGCATCTGAACGCATAGGCGTTTCTATCGAAGTCGCTATGTGATTATCTCCAATCTCATCATCTGTGAAATGGAAATTTTCCGTATCAATGAGCAGGGAATTCAACAAAATTTCTTTCTGTTTCATATAATCTGATTTTTAAATCAAGGTTTGTGGCAAGTGCTGCTCTAATTTTTTGATAAATTACAAAGGCAATGTTTTCAGCCGTCGGATTCAATTGAGCAAATTCGGGCACATCTAAATTTAGATTTTTATGGTCAAATTTTTCAATGATTTCCTTTTGAATCAGTTGGGAAACTTCCTTCATATCTATCACATAACCCGTTTCTGGATTAATTGTTCCAGTAATTTGCACAATTAATTCATAATTGTGACCATGGAAATTGGGATTATTGCACAATCCAAACACTTCTTGGTTCTTTTCATCTGACCAATTGGCATTATACAATCGATGAGCAGCATTAAAATGCTCTTTCCTAAATACACTTACACGGGGAAACTCTATCATTTTTTTAAATTGGATATAAATTTACAGCCATAATTTGATTAAATTTCAATTTCATTACCTAAAACCAGTTTAACTATTTATGAAAAGGCGAAATTTTATTTCAAAATCGCTGCTATATACGTCGTCTGCTGCTCTATTCCCGACTATTTTAAAAGGCATAACACCAGAACAAACAAAAGTGCGTTTAGGTTTCATTGGTGTTGGACTTCGTGGAAGAAATCACTTAGAAATGGCGATGTATCGTTCTGATGTGGAAATTGTAGCAATTTGTGATATTGATCCACAAGCTATTCAGATTTCTCAAAAAATGATTCGTGATAAAGGCCGTAAAGAAGCGGTCGTATATCAACAAGGGGATCATGACTTTGAAAACTTAGTTAAACGAAACGACATTGATGGCGTGATTATCGCTACTCCTTGGGAATGGCATGTGCCTATGGCCTTAGCTTCCATGAAAGAAGGAAAATATACCGGTGTGGAAGTCTCTGCTACGGTCACATTAAAAGAATCATGGGATTTAGTGAATATGTACGAAAAAACAGGTTCACATTGCATGATTTTGGAAAATGTCTGCTACCGTCGTGATGTCTTGGCTGTATTAAACATGGTTCGTCAAGGCATGTTTGGCTCATTAACCCATGTACAATGTGGATACCAACATGATTTACGAGAAGTGAAATTCAATGATGGAGTCAAGCCTTATGGTGGCGGGGTAGAATTTGGTGCCAAAGGATTTTCTGAGGCAAAATGGAGAACACAACACTCCATAGACCGTAATGGAGATATTTATCCAACCCATGGTTTAGGCCCTGTGGCTGAAATGCTTAATATCAACCGTGGAAATCAGTTTTTACATTTAACATCCATGGCTAGCCCAGCCTTGGGTTTGCAGAAATACATCGTAGATAAAGGAGGGAAAGATCATCCCAATGCCAAAACCAAGTTTAAATTGGGAGATGTCGTAACTACCTTAATCAAATGTGCCAATGGCGAAACCATCATGATTTCGCATGATACCAACTCTCCTAGACCTTATTCCTTAGGTTTCCGAGTGCAAGGAACCAATGGTTTATGGATGGATGATAATAAATCCATTTATTTGGAGGGTGTCTCTCCCAAAGCCCATAGCTGGGAGCCGTTCAAACCTTACCAAGAGAAATACGATCATCCACTATGGAAAGCGCATGCTCAGGATGCTGAAAATGCTGGCCATGGGGGAATTGATTATTTTGTATTAAGAGCCTTTATTGAATCTATTAAAAATAAAGTAGCCCCTCCTATTGATGTATATGATGCAGCAGCGTGGTCAGCTATTTCACCACTATCAGAAGAATCCATTGCTAAAGGATCTGCTCCTATTAAAATTCCAGATTTCACTCGAGGAAAATGGAAAACGAATCAACCTATTTTTGCTTTACATGATAACTATTAAACCTTTATGACAACTACAAACAAACCTACCAACACCTCAGCTGCTCTGTTAATTATCGGAATACTCTTCTTTGTATTTGGATTTGTGACTTGGGTAAACTCCGTATTAATTGCTTTTTTCAAAGCAGCCTTTGCGTTAAATAATTTTGAATCTCTATTAGTAACCTCTGCTTTCTTTATTTCTTACTTTGTCATGGCTATTCCATCTTCTTGGGTCTTAGCGAAAACAGGATTCAAAAACGGAATGTCTCTTGGTCTAATGGTCATGGCCGTAGGAACTGTATTATTTGTACCTGCTGCTCAAATGTCTAATTACCCCATGTTCCTTTTAGGATTATTCGTCATCGGAACAGGATTAGCCCTTTTACAAACAGCTTCTAATCCTTATGTAACCATCTTGGGTTCACCAGATTCAGCAGCTAAGCGCATCTCTGTCATGGGAATTTGCAATAAAGTGGCTGGTATTTTAAGTCAGTTTATTTTTGGCGGCTTATTATTGTCTTCCACCACGGATGCTAAAGATTTAAGCATTGTCGTTAACCCTTATTTAATCATGACTGGGGTTTTAGTGGGATTGGCTTTATTGGTTCGTTTCTCAACTTTACCAGAAGTGGAAGCAGAAGAAAGTGCAGAATCGGCAGCAGAACAACGTTCTAGTGTATGGGCTTATCCGAATTTAGTGTTAGGGCTCGTTGCATTCTTTTTATACGTAGGTGTAGAAGTAATGGCGGGTGATACGATCATTAATTATGGCGTATCTCAAGGTATTGATATGGAAGTAGCCAAAACCTTTACGACCTATACATTGTATGGCATGTTGGCCGGATATGTTGTGGGTATATTATTCATCCCGAAGATTTTATCTCAACAAAAAGCCTTGAATTATTCCGCAATATTAGGGGTAGTATTTTCTCTTGGAACAGTCCTTTTAGACGGATATTATTCAGTGATGTGCTTAGCCTTGTTAGGTCTAGCCAATGCGCTTATGTGGCCTGCTTTATGGCCATTAGCAATCAGTGGTCTAGGTAAATACACGAAATTGGGTTCTGCATTAATTATTATGATGATTTCTGGAGGTGCTTTAATTCCCTTATTGTACGGGGATATTGCCGATAGAATTCAAGATACGCAAATAGCTTATGTCATTATGGTTCCCTGCTATTTGTTTATTTTATTTTACGCAACAATCGGACACAAAAAGAGTTCTTGGTAGTAGCATCATGCAAAAAGAGCCTCATCTTATTTCCATGAGATGAGGCTTTTTGTTTGTATTTCGTACATTTGAATTAAATTTTATACCTATGTCAAGTCTTCAACAATCGTCTTCAGCTCATTTGATCAGCGATGGGAATATGTATGCTCCTACCTTGTTCGGCTATCAGCGGAGAGAAACGATTCCCGTTTCCATTGGCGATTTGATGTTGGGTTCAGATTTTCCCATTCGAATACAATCCATGACAACCGTGGATACCATGGATACAATGGGATCCATAGAACAGTCCATTCGCATGATTGACGCAGGCTGCGAATTGGTACGGATTACTGCTCCTTCCGTTAAAGAAGCTCAAAATTTAGAAAATATTCGTAAAGGATTACGCGCTAAGGGCTATAAAACGCCTTTGGTTGCTGATATACATTTTACCCCCAATGCGGCAGAATTAGCCGCTCGGATAGTGGAAAAAGTACGTATTAATCCAGGAAATTACGCAGACAAAAAGCGTTTTGAAACGATAGAATACAGCGAGAGCTCTTATCAAGCTGAATTAGAGCGTATTCGTGATAAGTTCTTGCCTTTGGTGAAGATTTGCAAAGAATACGGCACAGCGATGCGTATTGGAACTAACCACGGTTCATTATCCGATCGAATTTTAAGTCGATATGGTGATACCCCTTTAGGCATGGTAGAATCTGCTTTGGAGTTTCTTCGAATTTGTGAAGATGAAAAATACTTCAATATTGTACTCTCTATGAAAGCTTCCAATACTCAAGTCATGGTGGAAGCCTACCGTTTATTGAGTAAAAAACTGGCAGATGGCCAATTTAAAGCTTATCCCTTACATTTAGGGGTTACCGAAGCGGGTGAAGGTGAAGATGGTCGAATTAAATCGGCTGTAGGAATCGGTACTTTATTGGAAGATGGATTAGGAGATACGGTACGGGTATCTTTAACCGAAGATCCTGAATTTGAAATTCCAGTAGCCAAAGATTTGGTGAATCGTTATGTAGGTCGAAATCGTCCAAATGCACCCATTCCAAGCCTAAGTAATTTATCTGCGGGATTCGACTCCCCCATCAATCCATTTGCGCATACCAGAAGAAAAAGTGCCGAATTGATGAATTTTGGTGGGCATCAAGTACCCCGTGTTATCGCTGACTATTCACATTTGAAAAGCATCAGCATGGAGGATCTGAAATCCATTGGTCATTTTTATTTGCCAGAACCCGATAAATGGGCCATGAATGATTTGGGGGCTGATTATTTGTTTACCGGGACTTCAGATTTAGATTTCATGCTTCCCAATGGATTGAAACAAATACAATCAGCTACAACTTGGCTGCAATCCAGTCCTTCTGAGCATCAATTTCCATTATTTGAAGTGGAAGATTGGTTAAAGGCAAGCAAGAAACATGCCCAACTTAATTTTGTTCAGGCGGATGCCGAGGAGATTTGGTCTAATGACTTATTCGTCAATGCCCTTAAATTGGCCCAGAATGAGGTATTGGTACTTTCTTCGAGCTTTTCTAATCGAATGGCAGCCATTCGACGAGCCTTTTTTGAATTGGAAATACAAGGAATTCATATTCCTGTAGTAATACGTTTGAACTATCAGGATATTCATGCGGACCAATTTCAACTATTTGCACCAACAGACGCAGGTGCTTTATTTATTGATGGATTTGGTGATGGATTAATGCTTTCTTTAGCAGGTTTACCTGTTCAATCCTCGCTGGAGAATTCTACCAATTTCGGGATTTTACAGGCCTGTCGAGTACGTATTTCTAAAACAGAGTATATATCTTGCCCATCTTGCGGAAGAACCTTATTTGATCTTCAAGAAACCACTGCCAGAATACGACAAGTAACAGATCATTTGAAAGGGGTGAAAATAGGAATCATGGGATGCATCGTGAATGGCCCAGGAGAAATGGCCGATGCTGATTATGGTTATGTAGGTATAGGTAAGGACAAAATTGCCTTGTACCGTGGTCAGGAAGTCGTGAAAAAGTCGGTACCAGCAGATTCTGCTGTAGATGAGTTAATACAATTAATCAAGGAAGACGGAATCTGGAAAGATCCGCAAGAAACGAATAACTAAGATGAGCAGACTAAAAGAACAATTCAGAATTGGTGAAGTATTTACTTACTTTATTCGTGTATTTCAAAAGCCAAAACCAGGTGCACCGACGAACTTTAATATTCGTACGATGCACATGATCAATAAAATATCGATTGTGATGTTTTTGTTTTGTGTGGCTGTGATGATTTTTCGCGCACTTTTTCGCTAGAATTATTTCATTCCAAATTTACACCAATGTGTTTTGGCATAGGCTAATGCCTTTTTGTCCTTCGTTTTACCATTGACATAATCACATAAGTATTGGTATTCCTTAGGACCTGGAGCATTGGGAAGTACTGCCAATAATTTTTCAATCACTTGAATGGCCTGAGTAGCTTTCTTTTGTTTAAACAATAAAGTACTTTCTACCATCCACATTCTTCTTTGAATGGAGCCTGGGTCTAAACCAGCTTTAGCCATTTGGGCTTTAATCTTTTGAATATCAGCTACGCTTAATTTATTTGCTTGAGAGCTTGTCAAGACGATTTGAAAGATATTTTCATAACTCATCCTGACAGGATTTGCTTCATAAATCCTTTCATAAGCAGGAATGTGGTTGATGAAATAATCAAAAAGTACATTGTTATTATTCATCATCACCATTTGAATGGCATTGAAGGTACTTTGTGAGGTATATTGGCTAGGATTTATGGTCTTAGCAAACACATTGAAAGCGGCTATATTGGAAGTTGTATCACCCACTATTCGAGCATACTCAGCATAGTTTAATAAGAACTGCGGGTTTTTATCTCCTGCTTTCAATCGTTTGGCATAATTCTGCGCATGTTCAGCTGGATTAATTGCTTTTTGAGCTATTGAATTCACATTAATGACCGAATTGTCTCTTTCCCCAAATATCTTAGCCCCAACGATTTGTAAACTAGTGGGATCCATGAAGATAAAGGTAGGTGTAGCATTAATCGTGATTTTCAGCTTTTTTAAGAGCTTTTGATTCTCAGGATTACGAATGTCCAACTGGAAATTGACAAATTTAGCATTGTATAAAGCACCTACTTGGGGTTGTGCAAAAGTTCCTTTAAAAGCATTACAAATATGACAATCTGGTGCATATACTTCCATAAACAAAAGTTTATTTTGTTGTTTGGCAGTTGCCACAGCCGTATTAAAATTGCCCGTTTTAATGAAGTTGATGCCCTTTTGTGCCAAACTAGGCACAGAAATAAACAACATGATGGCAATGAATAAATGGGATACTTTCATGTATATTTTGCTTATTGACCCTTTTCAGCCGCGATGATTTCTTTCTTTAAATGACTCGATAAAGTCATACAAACTTGTTCGATTTCCTGAGAAAAGTAACTATCACCTGTAGCTTGCAAGGAAGCTTCCGAAACTGTCCCTAAAATTTCAATAAAAAAGCGTTTCATATCCAAAACCTCCATGTCTTTCGTCCATAAGGGTAAAGTCAAAGTGCCTTTGTGGTAAGGATCCCAGGTTGCAACTAATATCGCTTTTGTTTCCTCTATTCCTTCATTGGGATTATCTGTGGCGGACCAAGAAATTTGTTCAGGAATGTTATTTTCGTCTAAACTTATTTTGAAATTTATCTCTGATTGTTTCATTGCTTAATTTGAATTGTTTTTCGATTCAGGGATTAAATTCTATCCCAAATAAATCGTATTTTCGTACAAAAGTAAGAAAACTTAATGGTTCGAGCAGAAATTATTACAATTGGGGATGAGATTCTTTATGGGCAAATATTGGATACCAATACCCAGTGGATTAGCCTGGAATTAGACAAAATAGGAATTAAAACCATCAGAAAGTCGTCCGTAGGCGACCAGGAAAGTGAAATTTTAAACATACTTGAAGAAGCTCAACACCGGGCTGATATCGTATTTATAACAGGTGGATTAGGTCCAACCAAAGACGATTTAACGAAAAAAGTTCTTGCGAATTTCTTTGGTTGCGATATGGCATATCATCCGCAAGCATTAGAAGACGTGCGTGTGTTCTTTGAAAAAAGAGGGCGTGAATTAAGTGATTTGAACCGTGATCAAGCCTTATTGCCTACTAAGGCACAATATGTTCAAAATAAGCAAGGAACAGCGCCTGGGATGTGGTTTGAGGAAAAAGAAACGGTGTGGGTTTCCATGGCCGGAGTACCTTTTGAAATGAAAGCCATGATGGAAGATTTGGTTTTACCACGCGTAGCCCAACATTTCAAAACACCCACCATTGTTCATAAAATTGTTAAAGTAGTAGGTATCGGTGAATCTTATTTGTCGGATATGATTCAGGATTGGGAATTGTCTTTGCCCAAACATATTAAATTAGCCTATTTACCTTCTTTGGGAATCGTCAAGCTACGTTTAACTGGTTTCGGTGATCATGTAGTTCAATTGAATCAAGATATTCACCAAGAAATTACTCGGGTCATGCCCCTCATTAAACCTTATGTGTTTGGATATGAACAGGATGAATTAGCCCAAGTGATTGGTCAATTATTGATTGAAAAAGGCGCTAGTATTTCAGTGGCAGAAAGTTGTACGGGTGGGTATTTATCTCATTTATTTACAGAAATTTCAGGAAGTTCCGCCTATTTTAAAGGGGCTGTTATTTCCTATGCAAATGAAGTGAAAATAAATAGTTTGGGTGTTTCTCCTACCCTTTTGGAACATGAAGGTGCAGTCAGTGAAGCATGTATCATTTCCATGGCCAATGGAGTAAGAGAGAAACTACATAGTACTTTATCTTTAGCCACTTCTGGTATTGCAGGTCCCGATGGAGGTACGGAGGAGAAGCCTGTTGGTACAGTTTGGATTGCTTTATCTCATGAAGGTGGTGTTATAACTCGCAAATTGCAATTAGCTGGAACTAGGAAGCAAATAATACACATGACGGCCCTGAACTGTCTGAATTTAGTTAGGAAATTTTTGTTAAACGAATTGACTCAATAGTTATGGCCATCATGGAAGTCATTATGCCTAAAATGGGTGAAAGCATCATGGAAGCAACCGTATTAAACTGGTTGAAAAATCCTGGTGATTATGTGGAAGCTGATGAATTTATTTTAGAAGTTGCTACTGATAAGATCGATACCGAAGTACCGAGTCCAGTTTCAGGATATTTACAAAAGATCATCGTTCCTGTTGGGGAAATTGCTACCATTGGTAAGGCTATATGTGTGATTGATTCCATAGAAAACTCAGCTGATACGACTCCAAGCGCATCCGTAGCCAATATGTTTCCAGAGCACGAAGCATTAGCTTTATTGACAGACGTTAGTTTAGGGATTTTAGGTCAAAATGAAGAAAAATCAAATCCTTGGATTTCTCCTTTGATCAAACAAATTTGCCTGCAAGAAAATGTAACACAACGAGAACTTAGTACCATTAAAGGTTCGGGTTTGGACCAGCGAGTTACTAAGAAAGATGTATTGAATTATATCGCTGTCCGTAATTCCAAACGGATGATAGCTTCAGGTACGCTAAGTCAAGGCCCAGGCCTACGTTTACCGGGTGATGTGGTAATCGAAATGGACCGTATGCGTAAGATGATTTCTGAGCGTATGGTGGATTCTAAGCGTATTGCCCCTCACGTTACGTCGTTTCTAGAAGCGGATATGACAGCCATGGTAACGTGGCGTGAAACGGAAAAAGCCAACTTTTTAGCCAAATACAAAGAGCCAATAACCTACACACCATTATTGATCATGGCTACGGCCAAAGCACTTAAGGATTTTCCCGGCATGAATATTTCTGTTGAAGGAAATTACCTAGTACAGCATGAGCAAATCAATATAGGCATGGCGGTAGCCTTACCCAATGGTAATTTAATCGTTCCGGTTATTCATGAAGTGGATAAATTATCTTTATTGGAATTAACTAAAAAAGTTAATGATTTGTCGAACCGAGCTAGGTTGAATAAATTGACTCCCTCTGATTTAGAAGGAGGCACTTATTCCATCTCCAATATTGGTTCTTTTGGTAATTTAATGGGTACTCCCATCATTGTTCAACCTCAGGTTGGTATTTTGGCATTTGGAGTCATTGAGAAGAAACCAGCGGTCATATCTGGTCCTCAAGGAGACCAGATTGCGATTCGACAAAAGATGTTCATTTCCCATTCCTACGATCACCGTGTGATTGATGGTTCTTTGGGCGGAGGTTTCTTGAAACGAGTTTCGGATTATTTAGAGAAATTCAATATTTCAGATCACGAATTGTAGTCAGATCTTTATTTTACATGAGGCTCAGGATGTTATTCTGAGCCTTTTTTTATAAAATATGCAAAGTGTTGTCTTGCCTGATAAATGGCCAAAGTAAATGATGTGATTTTAGTTTTTTTGAAGCTTTTCTAAAAACATTACTTAAAATACATTTTTACGGTATTTCTTTTTTTGAAAAAAAAGAAACAAAAAAACTTCTTTTCTTGTCGTTCATCAAAGGCGAATTTCGCTTCGCGAAACCGTGATTCACTTCGCTATCGCCTATATTTTTGACGCCAACGCGCATCGCCTTTGCTATGGTCAAAACCTCGTCTACCGCTGCGTTCATCATCTTTCGCTCGTGCTGACCGACGGTATTTTCTATCAAAAAATCAACAATCTTCATTCTGAAACTAAACTCTAAATAACTGACAATTGATGAGGTTAATCCCAACGAAAGATGGGAACGTAGCATGAGCGAAGCGGTAGGCGGATGGTTGCCCCTGCGCATAGGCCATATGAGATAGAGTCAAAGATTAAAGCCGAATGCGGAGTGAACATCGGTTCCGCGTAGCGGAATTCGTCTTAGGATTAACCGCACTTCTTTTGTTTTTTTTGTTTCTTTTTTTCAAAAAAAAGAAATACCTCAGTATTGGAATTAAAGTAGAGTTCGATATAAAATAACATAGATTGATTCAATTATTATATATCGGAAAATCCCAAATATTATTGACCAACTCGTTCGTCTTAAAAACTGTCAACTAATTTCAGGTCAGGACACATTGGTAAAAAAAAAGCCCTGAATTATTCAGGGCTTTCATATAATGCTTTGTACAATTAAAACTTGGAATTCGGGTCCTTAACGTTAGGACGAATAATTTTTAACCAAGTTAATAATTTGACCATCGGATAGGTAGGATCAATCTCAAACCATTTGGTGGCAAAATTGACACGGTTTGGTAATTTATGGTGGTTATTTTGGAACAACTCCCCCATCATCAGGACATCTACTACTAAGGAGTTCTTGGAGTGATCATGATTGTCATAATTTTGATAGCCATATTTGTGACCTGACCAGTTAACAATGGCTCCATGTACTGGACCCATCAAAAAGTGTACCGGTAACAAAAAGAAGAATGCCCAATGCATATCAAAATATAGGTATGCTACTATGTAGAATGAAGAATAGGCTACTCCCCAACCAACACGTGAAATCCATGAATCACCGATTTTTTCAATTGTTTTTGAAACAGGGTAATCATGTTCAAAACGCTCTTCTACTTTTTGAGAACGGTTTAAAACCGCATTGTAAATGTTCTTCGTTTTCCACATCATAGTAAAGACATTGCTGGAGAACATCGGTGAATGTGGATCTTTAGGCGTATCAGAGAATGCATGGTGCATTCTGTGCAGAATGGCGTAAGCTCTTGGACTTAAGAAAGAAGACCCTTGCGACAAATAAGTAAGAAAATAGAAAAATTTCTCCCAATACTTGTTCATTAAGAACATTTTATGTGCTGAATAGCGGTGTAGGAAGAATGTTTGACTAAAAAGAGATACGTACCAATGAATAATAAAAGCTGGAAGTACTAATTGCATAAATTATATAATAAGATTATGACTACAAATTTAACTATGAAAAGTTTAAGAATCTCTAGTATTCCAATATACTTTTATGATTTTTATCAGTTAAGGGTGCAGGAAAGCGTATTGAAGTATATTGACTCCCATCCTAAGCGCGGCCTCTCTTTTTTCTGCCGGATCATGGTAAATACTTTCATCTTCCCAGCCATTTCCTAAATCACATTCATAGGAATAAAAACAGATAAGTCGGCCTTGATAAATCAATCCAAATCCCTGAGGTGCTTTTCCATCATGCTCATGAACCTTGGGTAGGCCTTTGGGAAAGGGGTATGCTTGTGAATAAATGGGATGGCTATAAGGTAATTCCACAAAACTTAATTCTGGGAAGACTTTCGCCATTTCTCTGCGAATGGACTTGTCTAAACCATAATTATCATCAATATGCAGAAAGCCACCACCCAATAAATATTGGCGTAAGTTTTTTTGTTCTTCTTTGTCGAAAAGCACATTGCCATGTCCTGTCAAATGTATAAAAGGGTAATTCCAAAGCATGGGACTAGTTAATTCCACCGTTTCTGGACTGGGATCAATGCCCATTTTCTTTTGCTGGTTGGCAAATTGAATGAGATTAGGCAAGGAAGTCTTGTTGGCATACCAATCTCCTCCCCCTTTGTATTTTACTTTGGCAATTTTAAACAAGGGATTTTGAGCCAAAATAACTTGACTAAAACCTATTAGTAAGAAAAGTAGCGCCTTAGTTTTCATGTAATAAATGAATGGCATGTGTGGCAGCTAAACCAGCTGTTTCTGTTCTCAAAATAGATTTTCCTAGGCTAAAGGGTGTCCAATCAGTAGAAATTAAAGCTTCACTTTCTTCGCTGGAAAAATCACCTTCTGGGCCAATTAAAATATGATATGCTCGATTCAAATGTATACTTTTACTTAAGCTTGAACTAGGAGGATTGGAAATGTAAGCAAATAGTTTTTGCTCATCTTCCTTGTTTCCAAGTTGTCCAACAAGCTCTTTGAAGGAAACCATGGGATAAATAGTCGGCAAAAACAGATTTTTAGACTGTTTCAAAGCCGAAATAACAATTTTTTCTAATCGATGCGTTTTAATTTCTTTTCTTTCGGAATACCTAGAATGAAAAAAACCAATGGATTGAATTCCAAATTCAGCGCATTTTTCCACCATCCATTCCATGCGTTCCATTTGCTTAGTGGGTGCTATCCATAGGTGAATCGCATAGGCGGGCATGACCGAATTTTCTATTTCATTTACTAGATGGAATGAGGTCTTTTTACTCGTAGATTGGTCAATTTTAGCCTCAAATTTTTGCCCCTTCCCATTTAAAATAAAAATCGGGTCTCCCGCTTTTAAACGGAGGACCCGATGGGCATGAATGGATTCTTCTTCGCTTAAAAAAGGGCTAGCAATTGGATTTGGCTCATAAAAAACCGGAATACTCATGCTTACTCTTCTTCAGATTTGAAAGAATATAAAGATGTATCTAATTGTATATTATCCGCATTGAAATCATGGATAAACTCCTCAATCACTTCATCTGTTAATGCAGGAACATATAAAGCAGCCTCTAAACCGATACCAAAATCAAAGTCTTTATCTACTTCTACATATTCACTAACCTTGATTTCATCGTTTTCTTCCATTTCTTCGATGATTTCTAAGACCATCATTTCTACTTCTTCATCCAATGAATCATTTGCTTGATAGGTCTCATCCCTGTTTTCAATAGGAACATACAAAGGAAAATGCTGGATAGCTTCTCTCTCTGCAGCCTCATATAGCAAGCTAGAATAATGTAATTGTAGAGTACAAAGGATGGCGTCATAGACTACCTCTTTTTGCTCAAAATGGCCCACAAATTGTATGTGGACCATTTCTCTATCATTGCTTACCGGAAGATCTTCATCTTCAATCAAAATAAAGTTACGTTTTTCAGATGCGCAAAGCTCTTTCAAACGGTTGATTTCCTCAGGAGAAAATCCGGGATTGCTTATTTGTGTCATAAGAAGACAAACTATTTAATCATTAATAATTCTCTATACTTTGGTAATGGCCACTCATCATCATCAATGATCAATTCCAATTTATCCACGGCATAACGGATTTCTTCGAAATAACCTTTGACCTTAGAGCCATATAAGAACGCTCTTTCTTCCAGATTTTCTACGTTATTAGCCTCTTTTCTTGCTTCTGTCATATCATTTTGTAATAAAACAATCTTAGAAGTATACTCAGAGATTTTTTTAATCATTTCAATCGTTGGCGCAAAATACTGAGGATCAATGCCAATTTCCTTCTGTCCTTTCACATTTTCTACCAATTGAGTTTGGTATTTTAATGAAGTAGAAACAATGTGGTTAATCGCCATATCTCCAACAACACGTGATTCAATTTGGATTTTCTTAATGTAGTTTTCCAATTCAATCTCGTAACGTGCATGCATTTCTTCTTTAGAATAAATGCCGTATTTCGTGAATAATTCAATTGACTCTGGGCGAGTATAAACTAACAAAGCCTCAGGAGTAGTTTTCATATTAGATAAACCTCTCTTTTCTGCTTCTTCTACCCATTCATCCGAGTAACCATTTCCCTCAAAACGGATTTTCTTAGATTCTTTGGCATAACGCTTTAACACATCCATGATAGCCAATTCTTTCTTCACTCCTTTTTCTAAGATAGCATCTACCTCTTTACGGAATAAGATTAATTGGTTAGCTACAATGGTATTCAAAATGGTCATGGGTGCTGCTGAATTGGCAGAAGAACCAACGGCACGGAATTCAAATTTATTACCTGTAAAAGCAAATGGAGATGTTCTATTACGATCCGTATTATCCAAAATCAAAGAAGGGATTTTGTTGATACCTAATTTTAGGTACACATTATCTCCTTTTTCTAATTGGAATTCTTCGATATCCTTCATGTTTTCTAAATCATCCAATACATTGTTCATGGTAGATCCTAAGAAAACAGAAACAATCGCTGGAGGCGCTTCATTGGCCCCTAAACGGTGCTCATTGCCTGAAGATGCGATCGATGCTCGTAATAAGTCGGCATTATCATGTACCGCTTTAACTACGTTCACAAAGAAAGTTAAGAAACGAAGGTTTTCTTTTGGTTTAGAAGATGGTCCCAATAAATTGACACCCGTATCCGTACCCAAAGCCCAGTTATTATGTTTACCTGATCCATTGATACCAGCAAATGGTTTCTCATGGAACAATACTTTTAATTTATGTTTTACGGCTACTTTCGACATCAAATCCATCAAAAGCGCATTGTGATCACAAGCTAGGTTGGCTTCCTCAAATGTCGGAGCCACCTCAAATTGCGCTGGAGCCACTTCATTGTGACGCGTGCGAACAGGCATACCTAATTTTAAAGCTTCAATTTCAAAATCAACCATGAACGCATTCACACGGGTTGGAATAGATCCAAAATAATGATCTTCTAATTGTTGACCCTTAGCAGGCGCATGGCCAAAAACCGTTCTTCCCGCCATCATTAAGTCTGGACGAGCATTGTATAAAGCCTCATCTACTAAGAAGTATTCTTGCTCAATACCTACAGTAGGTACAACTTTAGTTACATCACGATTGAAATATTCTTTTACCACAGCAGTCGCTGCTTTGTCGATTAATTCAATAGATTTCAATAATGGAGTTTTGTAATCAAGTGCCTCGCCTGTATATGAAACAAAAACTGAAGGAATACATAAAGTAGCTGTTCCAGCCGCATTTTCCATGATAAAGGCAGGTGAAGATGGATCCCAACCTGTATATCCGCGTGCCTCAAATGTAGAACGAATTCCACCGTTCGGGAAAGACGAAGCATCTGGCTCTTGTTGTACTAAAGCAGATCCTTTGAATTTTTCTACCGCCTTACCCGTACTTAAATCAATATCGAAAAACGAATCATGTTTCTCTGCAGTAGTTCCAGTTAAAGGTTGAAACCAGTGTGTATAGTGAGTCGCTCCTTTAGAAATAGCCCAAGATTTCATCGCTGCAGCTACCTCGTCAGCCGCATCACGGTCGATTTTGGAGCCCGTATTAATGGCTGTCGTAATCTTAAGGTATGCTTCTGGTGATAATAATGAGCGCATCACCTCATCATTAAATGTCATATTGCCGTAATAATCACTTACTTTTTCAGTAGGGATTTTCACAACGGCAGTAGCTCTACTTTGAGCTAATTCAAGAGCTTTGAATCTAGTTATTGCCATGGTTGGAATTTGGTTATCAAGAACGTAAAAATAGGATTTTTGCTTGTTACTTGAAACAAATTTAATCTCTTTTTCCCGTATATCTTGTTAATTCTAATAATTGTCATGTTTTTTATTTTCAAGTTTAATAGTAAAGAAATTGTATAATTTTTATGTCAAAAAATTGTTTTTCTTGAAAACAGGTTTATTTTTGCATTGTATTTGGTACAAAAAATGAATTTTTAATAAAAACACGTTTAAAATCATGGCAAAATCTAAACTTGAATACATTTGGCTTGACGGTTACAAACCTACTCAGAGTTTACGTTCTAAAACAAAGATTGAAAATAACTTCAGTGGCAAACTAGAAGATTGTGATATGTGGTGCTTTGACGGCTCATCTACTGAGCAGGCTCCAGGTGGTTCTTCTGACTGTCTTTTGAAACCTGTGTTCATTTGCCCAGATCCTGCTAGAAAAAGTGCTTACCTAGTAATGTGTGAAGTGTTGAATTCAGATGGTTCAGCACACGAAAGTAATGGTCGTGCGACTATTGAAGATGATGATAATGATTTTTGGTTTGGTTTTGAGCAAGAATACTTCTTGTGGGATCCAGAAACTAATAAGCCTTTAGGATTTCCATCCAACGGTTATCCAGCGCCTCAAGGACCATACTATTGTTCAGTTGGTGCTAAGAATGCCTATGGCCGTGATATCGTAGAAGAGCATTTAGACATTTGTTTAGAAGCTGGATTAAATGTGGAGGGTATCAATGCCGAAGTAGCTGCTGGTCAGTGGGAATTCCAAATTTTCGCAAAAGGTGCTAAAGAAGCAGGTGATCAAATTTGGGTAGCTCGTTATTTATTAGAAAGATTAGGAGAGAAATATGGTGTTGCTATTAACTGGCACTGTAAGCCTCTTGGGGAATTAGATTGGAATGGATCAGGAATGCATGCCAATTTCTCTAATACGGCTTTACGTACTTGTGGAGAAAAAGGTACATATGATGCCATCTGTTCTGCATTTGCTCCAGTAGTGAAAGAGCATATTGAAGTATATGGTGCTGATAACCACTTACGTTTGACTGGAAAGCACGAAACTCAATCAATCCACCAGTTCTCTTATGGAGTTTCTGACCGTGGAGCATCTATCCGTATCCCTATTGCAACAGTAGAAAAAGGATGGAAAGGTTGGTTAGAAGATCGTCGCCCTAACTCAGCTGCCGATCCATACAAAGTAGCTTCAAGAATTATTAAGACAGTAAAAACAGCCAAATATTAATATTTGGAGTATTGTTTCATACATAATTGAGTAAAAATGGCGGATTTATCCGCCATTTTTGTTTTAAATTTGTAGCTTATTATTCTGCATGAAAAAATTAGCTTTTTATACGTTAGGTTGCAAGTTGAATTTTGCCGAGTCCAGCACCATTGCTCGTTCCTTGGAACCCATGGGTTTTGAACGGGTAGAATTTCAACAAAGCCCTGATCTTTTCGTTATCAATACTTGTAGCGTGACTGATCAAGCAGATAAAAAGTGTAAAAAAGTAGTTAAAGAAGCTAAAAAAATCAATCCAGAATCAGTAGTCGTCATTATGGGCTGCTATGCTCAATTGAAACCTGATGAAATTGCTCAAATCCCTGGGGTTGATTTGGTTTTAGGAGCAAATGAGAAATTCCAATTAGCGGACATTATATCACCTTATTTTGTTTCTGAAAAGAAACAAGCCTTGCCTAAAGTGATAGCTTCTGAAATTCGCTATGATTTAGATTACCATGCCTCCTATTCTGTCAATGACCGAACACGAACTTTTTTAAAAGTTCAGGATGGTTGTGATTACCCCTGCTCCTATTGTACCATTCCTTTGGCACGTGGACAAAGCAGATCGAGTAGTATTAAAAATGTGTTGGGTTTGGTTAAGGAAATTGCGGAAAAAGGAGTTAAGGAAGTGGTATTGACTGGCGTAAACATTGGCGACTTTGGTATTCAACAAGGTAAGCGCGTCGAATCTTTTTTTGATTTGGTCAAGTCACTAGATGATCAAAACGATTTAAATAGATTTCGGATTTCGTCCATAGAACCTAATTTATTGCACAGTGAGTTATTACACTACCTAGCTGATTCACCGTATTTTGTGCCACATTTTCATGTTCCACTACAATCTGGTTCCAATGCAGTTTTACGATTAATGAAGCGTAGGTACCAAAGAGAATTGTATGCTGATCGGGTTCGCGAGATAAAATCTCTGATGCCAAATGCTTGTATTGGTGTAGATGTGATTGTAGGTCATCCTGGTGAAAGCGAAGAGATGTTTTTAGATACCTATCATTTCTTAAATGAATTAGATATTTCCTATTTACATGTATTTTCTTATTCAGAACGTGCCAATACCTATGCGGTCGATATCCAGCCAAAAGTAGATGCAAAGGTGAAAGCCGAGCGTTCGAAAATGTTACATATTCTTTCCGATAAAAAACGTCGGGCTTTTTATGAATCCCAAGTAGGGCGAAAAGGCAAAGTGCTTTTTGAAGAGGCTTCTTCGGATGGTTTTATGGAAGGGTTTTCTGAAAATTACGTACGCGTTCGTGTACCATTTGATCCTTTATTAATCAACACCATTCAGCCTGTACGCTACAAATCTTTAGATGATGAAGGATTAATGCGGGCGGACATCTTAATAGAACAATTCGTTTAATACGTACAAAACAAAAAAGCCGGAAACTAGAAGCTTCCGACTTTTTGATTGAAACAAAACCACAAGAACCATTACTTGCGGCTTTGTCTATATGTTAGACTATTCCGTAATCGACTCGTCGTGTTGCGAAATGTCCAAACCTAATCTTTCTTCTTCCTCATTAACACGTAATGGAATGATTTTATCCGTTACAATTAAAAGGATATATGATACGCCAAATGCAAAGGCAGAAACGATGGCAAGAGCTAAAATGTGTTTTACGAATAAATCTGTTTCTCCGTAGAACAAACCGTTACCAGCAACCGCAGAGTTTACTGCGCTAGTAGCGAAAATACCTGTCATCAACATACCAACCATTCCACCTACACCATGGCAAGGGAAAACGTCTAAGGTATCATCTAAGTTGGATGATGCTCTCCAGTGAGCGATGATGTTAGAAACCATTGCTGCGATTACACCGATGAAGATAGCTACTGGAAGGGTTACAAAACCTGCTGCAGGTGTGATGGCTACTAAACCAACTACAGCACCGATACAGAAACCTAAAGCAGATACTTTTTTACCACGAGTTACATCAAATAAGATCCAAGATAAACCAGCAGAAGCAGCAGCAATGTGCGTAGTAGCGAATGCAGTAACAGATAAGGAATTAGCTCCTAATGCTGAACCTGCATTGAATCCAAACCATCCGAACCATAATAAGGCAGTACCTAATAATACGTATGGAATATTAGCTGGAGGCAAAATGTTTGACTCGATGTGTGACTTTCTACGACGTAAGTAAAGAGCACCTGCTAATGCAGCCCAACCAGCTGACATGTGAACAACAGTACCACCTGCGAAATCTAAAACACCTAAATTGAATAAGAATCCGTCTGGGTGCCATGTCCAGTGAGCCAATGGAGAATAAACAAAGATGCAGAAAAGCACCATGAATAAAACATAAGCTTTGAAGTTAATTCTTTCTGCCAATGCTCCTGAAATCAAAGCTGGGGTAATTACCGCGAACTTCATTTGGAAAAATGCAAATAACGCAAAAGGAATCGTGAATTTAATCTGATCAGCTGATCCTAATGATAATTTGTGGTCAAACACATTATTGAACATAAAAAAGGTAGTTGGGTCACCAATCCAGCCGCCAATGGAATCTCCAAATGCTAAACTGAATCCAAAAACCACCCAAATAACGCTGATGACACCCATGGCAATGAACGATTGCAACATAGTAGAAATCACATTTTTATGATTTACCATTCCCCCATAGAAATAAGCTAATCCAGGAGTCATTAGGAGTACTAATCCAGAGGCTACAATCAGCCAAGCTGTGTCACCCGTATCTATGCCTTCTGTAGGAATCGATCCAGGTAGATCGGTAAACAATGCAAGCACCGCGACTGCAAGTAATACTAGAAGCGGAATCCAAGTTGGTTTTTGTGTTGTCATGTCCGTAAATGTTAAGTTAAATTAAAATTTGTATATAAAGACTGTTCCAAATGTGGCTTGTGATTTTTGAGACTTTCCATCACCATCCACAAATTGAGCGGTTTTGAATGAATCTGTTCTTAATTCTGGTTTGATCAATAAATGGCCTTCAGCAGTGGTGAATGTAGCAGTTAAAGTGAACGAGCTAACATCAGTTCCTACTGTCTCGCCGGCAGCATTGATACCGCGCAAAGCTCTAGCTCCACTAGTATTATCAAAAACTTCGTAACGACCTCCTAAGCTAAAGTGGTCTGTGAAAGCGTAGTTCGAGTAAAGTGCTACCCCACCCCAAGTTTTGCTATCACCTACACTACCACCACCTTGAAAATCACCTGTTTGTGAACCATAAGCAGCATTTAAGCCGATTAAGTATTTAGGAGTTACTTGGTATGAAGTGGTTAAGTCTAATAAGTTGTAACTACCCGAATCATCTTTTCCACTAGCTAAAGGAGCAGATTCGTTGGAAGTAATTCCATTGATGTATACGTTCCATCCCTCTTTAGGAGCAAAAAAGAACTGACCGATGAAACCTTTCGAAGAGTTGTTATCATTTAAGTTATCTACGTTATTCACAATACCCAACATCAAAGCGGATTTAGAAGAGAACGCATAGTTGGCTTTAGCACCGATGTGGTAGAAAGGACCGTTATTGAATAAGTTAGATAATGAATAATTATAATTCACGGGTGCATCAATAACTTCATATCCAATGTGTGTACCAAACTGACCCACAGTGAATGTCCATTTGTCGCTAGGCTTCCAGTTGAAATATGCTTGTTTAATAGCTAAAGCAGTGGATGCTTTTCCTGCGCCTAATGGACCAACCACGTTACCGTATTGGCCAAGGTCTGCATTTGGTCCAAAAGTTAAATCAACCACAACGTCAGATGTTTTTGTCGCATAGCCAAATTTGGTCTGTACTAATCCGATGGAGAATTGATTTGATTTTTGATCAAATGCTCTTTCGTAACCTGAAGTACCTAGGTTGCTGCGGTTTGTCGGATTGTTAAAATTTAACATATAGTACGAATCGATGTAACCCGAAAATGTAAATTTTGAGCTTTCAGCTTCTTTTTCTTGGGAAAATCCCAAAAAGCTAATTCCTGACAATAAGAGGGTAAAGATTGATTTTTTCATATTCTTTAAATTTTAATGGGAAAATAAATGCTTGACTACGTGACAAATATTGTTTTAAAAAAAATACAAAACAAGAATTATTGATAAAAATTAAACCTAAAAATGATAATTATTCAAAAATATTACAATTTAAGGTTAAAAATTAAACCTAAAATTTGAATAATTACAAAAATGAATAAAAATGAGATTAAAATTAAAACTCATTTTTGCAAAATTGACATTTTGAGGTTTTTATTCTTAGAATAGTATAAATTGGATATTTTGACTTAGGATAAGTCAGTTTGGATTAAACTGAGGCAAAAAAAAAGACCTGCACTGGGCAGGTCTCCGTAAGTATCTATATAATAGCTATTTATTCAGCATGTAACCACGCTTTTTTAGCTAATAAGGTATCTTTATCTTCTACATGATCAGGGTCAGGCACGCAGCAATCTACAGGACAAACAGCCGCACATTGTGGTTCCTCGTGGAATCCAGTACATTCTGTGCATTTATCTGGAACGATGTAATAAAATTCTTCAGAAACGGGCTCAACGGGCGCCTTGGCGTCCATGGTGGAACCATCTCCTAATTCTACCTCTGTTAACGAGGTTCCCCCTGCCCATGTCCACTCAACTCCACCTTCATAAATCGCTGTATTAGGGCATTCTGGTTCGCAAGCCCCACAGTTAATACACTCATCAGTAATAATAATAGCCATAATCTTTTGTTTAAGACCTTAATCGTCCTTTTTGAAAGAAATTTATGCAATTTACATCCAAAATTTTGAATACTATATATTTTTGAAAGACTATTGCAAAATTTTTAGAACTTTGCAATTCAATTGCATGCTAGGGACCATTACATTTATGAAAAAAGAGTCATTTTTACAGCTCATTGCCTTTTTGTCGGACTATTTTACAAAGTCATCTAACAAGGAAAAAATAGAACTTTTTATAGATAGAGCTAAAAATGAAAATCCATGGTTCTCTGAACACCTCATTCGTGAAGCTATGGAAGCTGTTCAATTGCAATTTTTTGATGTGACTGCTTGGGAAGCATTTTTTCTACAGCACCCCCTACAAATTTCTACTAGGCATCAAGTTGGATTAATTTTAGCGGGAAATCTACCTGCCGTAGGTATTCATGATGTATTAATGACTTTAGCTAGTGGAAATGAGGCCTGCATTAAATTAAGCTCTCAGGATAAATCCATGATGCTATTGTATGTTCAAGCCATGCAAGAGTTTAGTTCTGATGTGCCCATTCGACTGATTGAACGTTTGCAAGGTATGGATGCCGTTATTGCTACAGGAAGTGATTTCTCAGGTTCTTACTTTGCCCATTATTTTGCCACCATACCACATATCATACGCAAGAACAGGACTTCCATCGCAGTGTTAGAAGGTTCAGAATCCCATGAGGATTTTCATGCTTTAGCTAGCGATGTATTTTCTTATTACGGATTGGGATGTAGAAATGTATCGACCATCGCCATACCAGAGGTTTATGACCCGCTTCCTCTTTTTGATGTATTAACTCAATACCATTGGGTTTTAGACCATACCAAGTATTCCAATAATTACCAGTACCACAAAACCCTATTTCTTTTAAATCAAATTCCCCATTTTGATTTAGGAAATTTATTGATTCAAGAAAGTCAAGATTTAGTTTCTCCCGTTGGGGTGGTTTATTTGAGAAGATATGCCTCAAAAGATGAACTTCAAGCTTGGATTCAAGCCTCCGAAGGAAAAATTCAATGCATCGTTGGAGCTAAGTCAGACCTGGCAAACCAGGTAGAATTTGGAAAAAGCCAGCAACCTGGTTTGAGCGATTTTGCCGATGGAATTGATACTTATGCTTTTTTGACAAGCTTGTCGTAAATAAGGTGTTTTAAAATAATAGTTCCCAAAATACCCACAGCAGCTCCCATAATGACATCCAATGGATAATGGGCTCCTAGGTATACCCGACTATAAGAGACTAAAAAAGCCCATAGCAACAATAAATTCCTTGCTATTTTATGTTGAGTTATTATATAAAAGCCAAAAGCCAAAGCAAATGAATTGGCAGCATGGGACGAGCAAAATCCATACAATCCTCCACAGCCATCGGGTAAATGTATCCAAGAACTAAATGCTGGTTCATGGCAGGGTCTTAATCGTTGAAAATAGGGTTTTAAAATACTAGAAGATATTTGGTCGGCCCAAACAATGCATAAGATCAAATAGGATATGGAAGCTAAAAATAGCTTTCTCTTTTGTTGGTAAACGATGTAAATCAAATACAAATACAAAGGAACCCAAATCCAGCGGTTGGATAAAAGCATCATGATTTCATCCAGACCACTCGCATGAGCTTGGTTGATCCATTGAAAAACATCACTATCCCATTGTGGCCACATGATTAAAACTGAAAGATTTCCCGTACTCGTTGAATCGTAGCCTCAGCAATAGGTTTAACTCGGGCCTCTCCTTCTTCTAATTTTTTAATAATTTCATTTTCATTATTCATGTAAAACTTAAACTTTTCACGGGCATCTTTGAAATATAATAAAATGGCCTCAAATAACGCTTGCTTCGCATGTCCGTACCCATATCCACCTTGTAAGTAGTTGACTCTCATTTGAGCTACATCTTCTGGTGAAGCAATCAATTGATACAATTTAAACGTAATATCCTCATCTGGAATCTTCGGATCCTCCAAAGGAGTAGTATCCGTTACAATTTTTTTGATTTGTTTCAATAAGTCCTTTTCAGGTAAAAACACATCGATGTAATTGTTCAAGGATTTGCTCATCTTTTGTCCATCTATGCCCGGGATCGTCATGACATGCTCGGAAATTTCAGCTTCCGGAATGACAAAAATATCTTTTTGCGCTATACGATTAATCACACCCGCCATATCCCTAGTCATTTCAATATGTTGACGCTGATCTTTACCGACTGGTATCAAGTTTGCATCATATAATAAGATATCAGCGGCTTGTAAAACTGGATAGGTAAATAAGCCCGCATTCACATCGGCCAATTTATTGGATTTGTCCTTGAAGCTGTGCGCATTTGCTAGCATCGGGAAGGGTGTCACACAAGATAAATACCACAATAATTCGGTATGGTAGGGAGCTAATTTCGACTGGCGATAAAAATAGGTATGCTGGGTATCCAAACCACAAGCTAACCAAGCTGCCGCAATGGATAAGGTATTCGCTCGGATGCTAGCACCATCTTTTAAACTCGTTAAGGTGTGTAAATCGGCTATAAAAAGGAAAGATTCATTACCAGATTTCTTAGAAAGTTCAAGCGCTGGTAGAATGGCTCCTAATATATTTCCTAAATGTGGCCGACCAGAAGATTGAATGCCCGTCAGAATGCGCATGCTTAAAAATTTAATGTTTTACAAAAATCAAGAAAATAGCGCGAAACTCCCAAAATTTGCGGGCAAGTATTGACTTATTTATTTAAATTCGTTTATATTTTTTGATTCCTAGGCTTATGTCCATTCCTTCTTCCCTTTTGACCTTTTTATCTGATTTAAAAGAAAACAATACAAGGGAATGGTTTGGGGAAAATAAGGACAGATTTCTAGAACAAAAGTCGGCATTTGATCAATTTACCATTCAGCTCATTTCGCTATTTGGGGATTTTGAAAACATGGATGGTGTGGAGTTAAAGCATTGCTCCTACCGGATTTACCGTGATGTTCGCTTTGCCAAAGATAAGGCTCCCTATAAAACCTGGTTTTCAGCAAGTTTCTCGGAAGGTGGACGGAAGTCAGGTCTAATGGATTATTATGTACACATTGAACCCGGTGGAAAATCCTTTTTAGGAGGCGGAATGTATAGTCCTACTCCTGAGCAATTAGCATTATTTCGACAAGAAATAGATTATAATGCCAAGCATTTAAAAGAAATCATATACGCTCCAACATTTTTGAAGGTGTTTGGAGAAGCTGAGGGAGATGCTTTGAAAACAATGCCCAAGGGTTATGGTGTGGACCATCCTGAAATTGAGCTATTGAAGAAGAAACAGTTGTTTTTTTGGCGGAAATATAGTGATTCTGAAGTATTAAATCCCAAGTTTGTAGAAACACTAATACAAGATGCACAGGTATTGAAACCTTATCTGGATTTCTTGAATGCCATTTTTTTTGATAAAGAACCCTTTTCTATTAAGTAATATATGCAGTTTTCGCATTTGCACAATCACTCCCAGTTTTCCCTTTTGGATGGTGCGTCCAAGATATCTTCCATGTTTAAAAAAGCCAAGGCCGACAATATGCCTGCAGTGGCTATTACGGACCATGGTAATATGTTTGGAGTGTTTCAGTTTGTCGCTGAAGCTGGAAAACATGGAGTTAAGCCCATTGTGGGATGTGAGTTTTATTTAGTGACAGATCGTCATAAGCAAAGCTTCACGAAGGAGCAAAAGGATAAAAGGTATCACCAGCTATTCCTTGCCAAAAATCCTGAAGGCTATCAAAACCTCGTGAAATTATGTTCTTTGGGATTTATGGAGGGTATGTATTCCAAATATCCGAGGATCGATAAAGAATTGGTGTTGAAATACCATAAAGGCTTGATTGCTACCACTTGTTGTTTAGGAGCGAGTGTTCCTCAAGCCATTTTACGTTCGGGTGAAGCGGAAGCTGAAAAGGAGTTCAAATGGTGGTTGGATTTATTTGGAGAGGATTATTACATCGAGGTTCAAAATCACCAAATTCCTGAGCAACAGACGGTAAATGAAGTCTTGTTGCGTTTTGCCAAGAAATACAATGTCAAGGTGATCGCATCCAATGACAGCCATTATTTAGACCAAAAAGATGCGAATGCACACGATATTTTATTGTGTATTAATACCGGAGAAAAGCAGTCCACTCCCACTTACAAGGACATAGAAGGTGATTTTGACATGAAAGGCAAGCGTTTTGCTTTTTATAATGATCAATTTTACTTTAAGACCACTGAGGAAATGACCCAATTGTGGTCACATATTCCTGAATCCATTGATAATACCAATGAGATTGTTGGCAAAGTGGAAATCTTGGAATTGAAAAAGGACGTATTATTGCCCAATTTTCAAATCCCAAGTACCTTTTTAAGTCAAGATGACTTCTTGGAGCATTTGACCATGGAAGGTGCTAAAAAGCGCTATGTGGATATTAACCAAGAAATAGAAGAGCGTTTGCGATTTGAATTGCATACCATTCGGACCATGGGTTTTGCAGGTTATTTCTTGATTGTAGCCGATTTCATTAATGCTGGTAAAGATTTAGGAGTTTATGTGGGGCCTGGTCGTGGTTCAGCTGCAGGTTCTGTGGTAGCCTATTGTTTGGGTATTACCAATATTGACCCAATTAAATATAATTTGCTTTTTGAGCGTTTCTTGAATCCAGATCGTAAGTCCTTACCCGATATTGATACGGACTTTGATGATGAAGGCCGACAAAAAGTTATTGACTATGTGGTAGAGAAATACGGCCGTAATCAAGTGGCACATATAGCCACTTACGGTACCATGGCTGCCAAAATGTCAATCAAAGATGTGGCTCGTGTATTGGATTTGCCTCTTTCTGAATCCAATGCTTTGGCCAAATTGGTGCCAGATAAGCCAAAAATATCCCTCGAGCGTGTGATTAATGCACCTTTAACAGGAGATGGCAGTTTAGCTGATAAAGAAAATTTATCGAGTGAGGAATTAGAGCAAGTCAAGCAATTAAGGCAAATCAAAGCAAGTGGTGGTTTAGCCTCTCGGGTGATTGAAAATGCCTTGGTATTGGAAGGTTCGGTTCGAGGAACGGGAATACATGCCGCCGGTATTATCATTGCTCCCCATGATTTAACGGATATTTTACCTGTTGCCACTTCCAAAGATGTGAGTTTATTGATTACACAATTTGATGGTTCAGTCATTGAAAACGCTGGTGTTATTAAAATGGACTTTTTAGGTTTAAAGACCTTATCTATTTTAAAGGAAGCCATTCGCTTAATCAAGCAAAATCATGGAATAACGATTGATTTGGACACGCTTCCTCTGGATGATGTCAAAACATTTGAATTATATCAAAGAGCAGAAACGAATGGTACCTTCCAGTTTGAATCTCCCGGGATGCAAAAACACTTGAAGGATTTAAAACCCGATCAGTTTTCTGATTTGATTGCCATGAATGCTTTGTTTAGACCAGGTCCAATGGTCTATATTCCCAATTACATTTCCCGTAAGCACGGAAGAGAGAAAATTGAATACGATTTGCCAGAAATGGAAGAGTATTTAAGTGATACCTATGGCATTACGGTTTACCAAGAGCAGGTCATGTTGCTTTCTCAAAAATTGGCCAATTTCACCAAAGGTGATGCGGACGTTTTGAGAAAGGCGATGGGTAAAAAAGATAAGGCTACGATTGATAAAATGAAAGGAAAGTTCATGGAAGGTGGACAAACCAATCATCACCCTGCTGATCGATTAGAAAAAATATGGACTGACTGGGAAGCATTTGCTCAATATGCCTTTAACAAATCGCACTCAACTTGCTATGGATTAGTGGCTTACCAGACAGGGTATTTGAAAGCTAACTACCCTTCCGAGTTCATGGCGGCAGTTCTTTCAAACTCCTTGGGTAATATTGAAAAGATTACCTTCTTCATGGATGAGTGTAAACGCATGGGAATACCTTTATTGGTTCCTGATGTGAATGAATCGGAAAGGTATTTTGCAGTGAACAAAAAAGGGCATATTCGTTTTGGTTTGGGAGCCATTAAAGGTGTGGGTGAAGCAGCCGTAGATGCTATTGTGGAGGAAAGAACAAAAAATGGAGAATACACCGATATTTTTGATTTTGTTTCTAGAATCAACGTACGTCAAGTAAACAAGAAAAGCTTGGAGTCTTTGGCTTTTGCAGGTGCTTTTGATTGTTTTACGGAAATACCTCGCTCCCATTATTTTTATGTAGATCAGGAAAATACAACCTTTATTGAGAAGATTGTTCGATATGCTTCAAGGATGGCTGAATTGAAAGCCAGCGCCACGCAGTCTTTGTTTGGCGAGTTGGGAGCAGGAACAGGTAATGACATCGCTAAACCTAGAATACCTTCAGCCGAAGCTTGGTCTGTGATGGAGCAATTGAAGAACGAGAAAGAAGTGGTGGGTGTTTATATTTCAGGACATCCTTTGGATGAGTATCGTATCGAAATCAATAATTTTTGCAATTCGAGTGTTTCTCAATTGGAGTTAAAAGGTGGAAATGTGCAGTCCTTTGCGGGGATTGTTACCAAAATGAATGTTAGAACCTCCGGAAATGGGAATCAATTCATGATTTTCAGTTTGGAGGATTTCTCAGGAACTACGGAGTTTGCGCTTTTCGCGAAGGATTATATTGAATTTGAACGATTCATAGGTCTCGACCGACTGTTATTTATTCAAGGAATTTATAAAAATAAAAACTCCTATTCGGATCAAAAAGCCTTTAAAATTCAATCCATTGAGCTTTTGTCAGAAATTTTATCTTCAAGAACGAAGGAAATGAAACTTTCTTTGAACTTACATAGTTTAAACAAAACTTCATTGGATCATTTGTTAGGTACATTAGAAAGACATAAGGGAAACAAAAAGCTGGTGATTGAAGTATATGATGAGATAGAAAAGTTGCAGCTTGATTTTATGTCGCGCAAAATGCAATTGAATATAGAGAAGTCTTTAATGGATGAATTAGCTGATATTGAGCATATTACAGTAAAATTGATATCTTAATTAGCTGGTTTATCTAATAGAAATAATAAAAATGTTTAATTTTGAATCTTAATAAAAAATAAATCATGGGAAAATACGTAGAGGCTACTGATGCCAATTTTCAAGAGTTAATAGGTTCTGATACTCCGGTATTAGTGGATTTTTGGGCAGAATGGTGTGGCCCATGTAAAATGATTGGACCCGTAGTAGAAGAATTAGCAGGCGAAGTAGAAGGTCAAGCAATTGTAGCTAAAATGAATGTAGACTTAAATTCAGCGGTACCTGCTTCTTTGGGTATTCGTTCTATTCCGACTTTGATGGTTTTCAAAAATGGAGAAATGAAGGAGCGTTTAGTAGGTGGTAACTTGCCAAAATCTGTTTTGGCAGAAGCTTTATTGAAGCACGCTTAATTTTTTTGATTAATTTGTTGAATAGCCTGTAACAAAACGTTGCAGGCTATTTTTATTTCCTCTTCAGTAATCACTAAAGGAGGTGCAATGCGAATGGAATAATCGCAAAACAGAAACCAATCGGTGATTAAACCTTGTTCTATACAGGCATCAATGACTGCTTTGACTGTTTGAAAGGAATCCATTTCAACTGCCAGCATGAGTCCTATACCCCGTACTTCTTTGATTTTAGGATGAATTAAAAGGGTTTTAAATAGTTGACTTTTCTTTTCAACATCATCCAATAAGTGTTCTTCAAATATAGTTTCTAGGGTTGCTAAGGAGGCAGCACATGAGACAGGATGACCGCCAAAAGTAGTGATATGCCCCAAAACGGGTCTTACTGTTAAGCTTTGCATGATTTCTTCGGGTGCCATAAATGCTCCGATGGGCATGCCCCCTCCCATTCCTTTAGCAGAAAGTAAAATATCAGGTTCGATATCCATGGCTTGAAAAGCCCAAAATGTACCCGTTCTCCCGAATCCTGTTTGAATTTCATCAATGATTAAAAGACATTCAGTTTCAATGCATCGGTTTTTGAGCGCTTGAAAATAGGATTTGGAAGCTAACCTCACCCCTGACTCGCCACCTACTATTTCGATAACAATGGCAGCTGTTTTACGCGTGATTTGAGCTAAGTCATCTACATTTCCGTGTCGAATATGGCGGATATCAGGTAATAAGGGACGGAAGCTGTTTTTGAAATTTTCATCTCCCGCCAAAGATAAGGCTCCCTGGGTGGCCCCATGGTATGCCTGAAAACAGGAAATGACTTCTGTTCTACCGGTATATCGTTTAGCCAGCTTCATGGCTCCTTCTACGGCTTCTGTTCCTGAATTAGTAAAATAGACTTGATTCAATCTGCTAGATTGAGTTGATTTTACTAGAGCAGCGGCTAGTTTTACCTGTGGACTTTGAATGTATTCTCCATAAACCATTAAATGCATGTAAGCATCTAATTGATTTTTAATGGCTGCAATCACTTTGGGATGTCGATGACCTACATTGGAAACGGCTATTCCTGAGATTAAATCCATATAGGATTTTCCTTGATCATCATACAGGTAAATATGTTCTGCCTTTTCAATTTCCAAAGCTAAGGGTGCATCAGAAGTTTTAGCAAGATGATCCAGAAATAATTGTCGGTGTGTGATGGCCATATTCAAAAGAAAAACAAATTTATCTCCTTTACGTTATGATTGGTAATTCTACTTACGACTTTATTTTACCCTTTATCATAAATTAAGTTTACTTATAAATTCTCAGTTTATTTTTGTGGTAAATCCCTAATATGAAATCTATAAAACTACTTTTCACGTTATCACTTTTATTCCTTTTTGCTTTGTCTTTACAGGCTCAACAAATTCATGGTACAATTCGAAACAAGCAAGGTGAGCTAATGCCTTTTGCCACCGTTTGGGTTTCAAATCAGAATAAAGGAACCACAGCCAATGAAGATGGGAAATATTCGATTAAAACGGGTATCGGCAAACACAATCTAGTCTTTCGATTTTTGGGACATAGTCCCAAAACATATACGATTGAATTGGAATCGGCTAGCTCCGATAAGTTATTGGATGTGGTTTTGGAAGAACAGTCAGTGAACCTAGCAGAGGTCAATGTTGGAGGATTAAAAGAGGATCCAGCCATTGGTATTATGCGTCGAATGATCGCTATGGCTCCTTTTCACTTAAAAGAATTGGATTCTTATGAAGCAAAGGCCTATGTGAAAGGTTCAGGAAAAGTGACAGAGGTGAGTTCTTTGGTGAAAATGTTGGGAGGGAAAAAGATAGAAAAAGAAATGGGAGTTAAGGTGGGAAGTACCTATTTATTAGAAGGCATCAACCAAGTTACTTATCAGAAACCGAACAGATTGCAAGAAAAGGTTATTTCTAACCGAAATAATTTGCCACCTGCTTTAAATCAAGGCCTGAATTTACGAGTAACTCAAACCAATTTTTATCGCCCCAAAGTATGGGGAAGTTTATGGTCTCCATTTGGTCCCCAAGCATTTCAATTATATAAATTTGCCTATTTGGGTGGTTTTACACAAGATGGTATGACCATCAGTAAGATTCAAGTACAGCCGAAAGCTAGTTATGACGATTTGTTTGAAGGAACGATACAAGTCGTAGAAGACACATGGAGTATCTATTCTTTTCAATTGAGATTTAAGGATTCCAATGGTTCATATGGGTTCACGCAACAAAACGCTTTGTTTCAAGGAGTTTGGATGCCTATCCAATATGATTCACACGTGAATTTTGATGCCTTTGGGATTAAGGCCAATTTTAGGTATATCACGCAAATTAAGCAATATCAGATCAAAGTAAATCCTGCTTTTGTGGTGAAACCAGCCCTCATAGAAGAGCGCTTGAATAAAGAATTGGCCAAAGAGATTAATAAAGAAAAAGTAAAAGATCCTAAAAATGCATTGGGTAAGGAGTTGACTAGGAAGAAATTAAAAGAGGTATTGAAGGAAGTAGACAAATTGGAGAAAAAAGAAAATTTGGCTAAAATGGATGGTTTGACCTCGGATTATACGTTTGAAGTGGATTCCATGTCGAGAAATAAATCGGAAAGTTTTTGGGAGGAAGAGCGCCAAGTTCCTTTAACCGAGTCAGAGAAAGTGGGTTATAAAGAAGCGGATAGTTTATGGATCGCAGGTGCAGATAAACGAAGAAAGGATTCCATCAATGCATTGCCAAAATTTCATTGGGGACAGTTGTATACGGGTAAATTTTACAATTATGAAAAGAACTCCATCGGTAAAAGTTTAAATTTAAGTGGTTTTGGCGCAGGATTTAATGCCGTTGATGGCTTATATCTCGACCGAAGTTTAACTTATCGAAATCGATTTGGTAGAAATAATTATTTGGCTTTAGGCGGAAATATTCGATATGCATTTGCTCGTCATTTCTGGAATGGGGATGTTTTTTTAGAGCGTAATTTCGATGAAAATAGACAGTACTTTAAAGCGGAAGTTGGAAGTAATGTTTTCCAAATGAATCGTAGTAATCCAATTTCACCCTTTTTGAATGGATTGTATGCGTTGATATTATCAGAAAATTATGTCAAGCTATTTCAAAAGAATTATGTGAATTTTAATTACCAATACCAATTCACTCCTAGCCTACGGTTTTTGTCCATGATGGAGTATCGAAATAGAGAAATTTTAACTAATTCGGTTAACCATGGAATATTGAATCAGGATAAGCATTTTGAAGCCAATATGCCGATAAATGAGGCATGGGGAAATCAAATTCCCAATAGAGGAAATCAGTTAGCAGGTTCCATAGGATTTCGCTGGCAACCTAAAGCGTCTTGGAACCGATATAATGGTGTGCGAAGAATTAATAATAGTGAAGGACCTACATTTACTATTATTTATGCTTTTGGAACGGGCGATGATCAATTTCAACGTATTAATTTAGAGTATAGTCAATTTGTCAATTTAGCTCGTTTGGGTACATTGAATTTACAGATGACCTATGTGAACTATTTTCAAAGGGCAACTAATTTCTTGGATTATACGCACTTTAATGGCAATCAGACTAATTTTATTAGCGCCAATGAGCAGTCGTTTCGAGCATTACCCTATTATGCATTTAGTACAACAGAAAATCATTTAAAAATGCATGTGAAGTGGGAACCTAGAAAGTTGTTGTTTAGTCAATGGAATTTGTTGACACAATATGGTATCCGCGAGTATGTGGTATATAACCGACTTCAGATGTTGCAAGGTGCCAATCAAAATGCCTATCAAGAGTTAGTTTATGGTGTTTCGGGTATTGGGAAATTTTTAGGTTTGGAACTGGCATATCCCGTGGGTAATTGGGTTCCTGAGCGTTTTAAGCTATTGCTTAGATTTCCTTTTTAGTTGTTTTATACGCCAAAATTCTTATTTTTGTAACAAATTTTTTTGGAATAATCTAAAACACACTTTATGGATTCAATTGTTTACTTAGTTCCTGCTTTTGGAATAGTAGGATTGTTGTACACGGCTTGGAAGTTTAGCTGGGTATCGAAGCAAGATGCTGGAAATGACACGATGAAAGAGCTTTCGGGCTATATCGCAGATGGTGCGATAGCCTTTTTGAAAGCTGAATGGAAAATATTAGCCTATTTCGCTATTCCTACAGCGATATTATTGGCATGGTTAGGAAATCAGGAAGGACCTGGATTTCACTCTTCACCACTTATTGCTATTGCCTTTTTGATTGGAGCCATATTTTCTGCTACAGCAGGTTATATTGGTATGATCGTTGCAACTAAAGCCAATGTTCGTACAGCGGAAGCTGCTAGAACTTCCTTAGCTAAAGCATTATCCGTTTCATTTACAGGAGGTTCTGTGATGGGTATGGGAGTTGCAGGATTAGCCATCTTAGGTTTAGGTGGTTTATTCATTACTTTTTATCAAATTTTTGCACAAGGTCAGGCTTTGACTTCCAATGAGATGAAAACGGCTATTGAAGTATTAGCGGGTTTTTCCTTAGGAGCTGAGTCGATTGCCTTGTTTGCTCGTGTAGGTGGTGGTATTTACACGAAAGCTGCTGACGTAGGAGCTGATTTAGTTGGAAAGGTAGAAGCTGGAATCCCAGAGGATGATGTGCGTAACCCAGCAACCATTGCGGATAACGTAGGTGATAACGTGGGTGATGTGGCTGGTATGGGTGCTGACTTGTTCGGATCTTATGTAGCTACAATTTTGGCAACCATGGTATTAGGTCAGGAAATTGAAGTAAGCGATAATTATGGCGGCTTCTCCCCTGTTTTATTACCGATGTTAATAGCAGGTGTTGGCTTATTGGCTTCCTTAGTTTCTACGTTCTTTGTGCGTATTAAGAATGAAACGGATTCTGTTCAAAATGCATTGAACACGGGTAATTACTTATCGATTGCTATTACGTTCATTACATCTTATTTCTTAGTCAAGTTCATCTTACCTGAAACATTGGTATTGCGTGGATTTAGTTTTACAGCTATGGATGTATTCTATTCCATCATTGTAGGACTTATTGTGGGTACGTTAATGTCAATCATTACTGAATACTACACAGCTATGGGTAAACGCCCAGTGGATTCAATCGTTCAAAAATCAGGTACGGGACATGCCACTAACATCATTGGTGGTTTAGCGGTAGGTATGGAGTCTACGGTATTACCTATTTTAGTTTTAGCTGCTGGTATTTACTTCTCTTATTTCTTTGCTGGAATTTACGGAGTATCTATTGCTGCGGCAGGTATGATGGCTACAACAGCCATGCAATTGGCTATTGATGCATTTGGACCCATTGCTGATAATGCAGGCGGTATTGCAGAAATGGCTCAATTACCCGCTGAAGTTCGTGAGCGTACCGACAATTTAGATGCGGTTGGTAATACAACAGCTGCCACAGGTAAAGGATTTGCAATCGCTTCTGCGGCATTAACTTCATTAGCTCTATTTGGTGCATTTGTAGGTATTTCAGGAATTACACAAATCGACATTTATAAAGCAGACGTATTAGCTGGTTTATTTGTCGGTGGAATGATTCCATTTATTTTCTCTGCATTGTGTATTTCAGCGGTAGGAAAAGCTGCCATGGAAATGGTGAATGAGGTTCGACGTCAGTTCCGTGAGATTCCAGGTATCATGGAATACAAAGCTAAGCCAGAATATGAAAAATGTGTAGCTATCTCAACAGAAGCTTCGATTCGTCAGATGATGTTGCCAGGTGCTATTGCTTTATCGGTACCAGTAATTGTTGGCTTCATCATGGGACCAGAAGTATTAGGTGGTTTATTAGCGGGTGTTACAGTTTCAGGTGTGTTGATGGGTATATTCCAATCTAATGCAGGTGGAGCTTGGGACAATGCAAAAAAATCATTCGAAAAGGGTGTTTTGATTGATGGTGTAACGTATAAAAAAGGTTCGGAGCCTCACAAAGCTGCGGTGACTGGTGATACGGTAGGTGATCCTTTCAAAGATACCTCAGGACCATCGATGAATATCTTGATTAAGTTAATGTCGATTGTTTCCTTGGTTATTGCACCATACATTGCAAAAACAGACGGTAAAGTTTCTCACGTTGAGAAAGCCCCTATTGTAATGAAAGTGGTAGCTAAGAAATAGTTTTAATTTTTTTATTTTTTAAAAAGGTCAATCCGTAAGGGTTGACCTTTTTTAGTGATTAGCGTTTAGAATTAGAAATTAGATTTTTGGAAAGAGAATCACGTCGTTCAGCTCAGCGGAATTCGCTTTTCGCTTCGCTCAAGCTCCGTTTCAATCTTTCGTTGGGATTAACCTAGAAATGTAGAATGTAAAATGAAGAATGTAGAATTTTCTTAAGAATGAGAGCTCCGTCGTCCAGCTCCAGCGAAATGTGATGAACGCAGCGGCAATATTAGTTATTAGGGTTTAGTTATTAGTTTTTAGAATGTATAGTGCTACATCCATTTATAATTCATCATTTACAATTTCCTTTCCGCCTTGGCTGGACGACAAAAAAGAAGTTTTTTTGTTTCTTTTTTTCAAAAAAAGAAAATCCTAGTGAAATGATGAAACAATAAAGGTTTGGCTTATTTTGTTTCCTTTTATCATTAACATTATTGGAATACTACTTTTCATGGTGTTTCTTTTTTTCATAAAAAAAGAAACAAAAAAAACAGCAGGAGTACGGTTAATCCAAGACGAATTCTGCTCCGCAGAACCGATTGTCTCTCCGCTTACGGCTTTAATCTTTGACGCTTTCACACATGGCCTATGCTCAGGGTCAAATATCCGCCTTCCGCTTCGCTCAAGCTACGTTCCAATCTTTCGTTGGGATTAACCTAATTTTTCATTCTAAACACTAATCCCTAATAACCAAAAAAGCCCTCCAATTGGAAGGCTTTTTTGAATCTCTATCAGAAAGATAATCCTAGAATTAAGCAGTTAATTTACCTCTTAATGCTCTAGGGATTTCGATCGTAGCAACTGGATTGGACATTGGATTCAAGATCTCACATCCTTTCACATCCAATTTATTTACTTTAACTGTTTGTCCAAGGTCTAAACCAGAAATATCAGCAGTAACGAAATCAGGAATGTTTTCAGCTAATCCTTTCAAAGTCACTTTACGTAACTTTTGGATCATTTTACCCCCTTTAATTACACCGGGAGAGTTACCAATAATTTTGATAGGTACATCGATCTTTATAGGTTTGCTATCAACAATTTCTAAAAAGTCAACGTGTAATATCATTTCATTTACTGGGTGAAACTGCGCATCTTGTAAAATAGCGCGGTATAAATCACCTTCAATGTTCAATGCTACTTCGTAAACATCTGATGAGTAAAGTAAATCACGGAAAAGAATCATTGGAACAGCAAAGTGAACTTGCTCTTTTCCACCATACAATACACAAGGAGCTAAAGCTTCAGTGCGCAAATCTTTCGCGCCCTTACTTCCGAGATTCGCTCTTTTAAACCCTACAATCTCTAATTTTTTCATGTTGTTTTTGTTATGTTTTCAGTCTTTCGCTTTCTGCTATCCCCTGAAAACGGTTGAAATTAATATTTAATAAATAATGAACTGATAGATTCGTGATCTCTGATTCTTCCGATCGCTTTGGCAAATAATTCTGAAACGGTAAGAACTTTAATTTTGGCGCATTCTTCTTTTAGAGGTATGGTGTCCGTCACAACTAATTCCGTTAACACTGAATTTGAAATGTTTTCGTAAGCCTTACCTGATAAAACAGGGTGAGTCACAATGGCTCTCACCGATTTAGCGCCTTTGTCCATAATCAATTGAGCAGCTTTACACATGGTTCCACCGGTATCAATTAAGTCATCAACTAATACGACATTTGCACCTTCCACATCTCCAATTAATTGCATGGAAGCAATTTCATTAGCACGCTTTCTGTGTTTGTCGCAAATAACCATGTTGGCATTGAAAAACTTAGCCATGTTTCTTGTTCTAACAACACCACCTACATCTGGAGAGGCAAAAGTTAGATTATCAAGGCCTAATGTTTTCAAATAAGGAATAAAAATTGCCGTCCCTTCCAAATGATCCACCGGAAAATCCATGAATCCTTGAATTTGACCAGCATGCAAATCAATCGTCATTAATCGATCAGCTCCAGCGGCAGTCAATAGGTTGGCAATCAATTTTGCCCCAATTCCCACTCTAGGACGATCTTTACGATCTTGACGAGAGTAACCAAAATAAGGAATAACGGCAGTAACATAGTGTGCGGAAGCTCTTCGGGCTGCATCGATCATTAACAACAATTCCATTAGATTATCTGCTGAAGGAAATGTAGATTGAATGATAAATACATCACAACCACGAACAGACTCGTCAAAACTTGGAGACATTTCTCCATCTGAAAAGTGTAATGTAGTGGCTGCACCCAAATCTTTTCCGTAGTATTTAGCAATTTCTTTGGCCAAATAATTGGACGCTGAACCTGAAAATATTTTTACTGCATTAATCGCTGCCATTTGGAAAAATTAAGGAACAATGGATTGGTTTATCTGAAATAAGGCGCAAAACTAGTGAATTTTGCGCCCTTTTGCAATTTTATACTTATTTAATCGAAGCACGAATGATATTCAAAGCTCCTCCAGCTTTAAACCATTCTATTTGCTGTGCATTATAGGTGTGGTTAACAGGGAAACTATCTGTGCTTCCATCCGCATGCGTTAATTCAATAGTCAATGACTTTTCAGGAGCAAAATCATTCAATCCTAGGATATTGATGTTATCATCTTCCAGAATTTTGTCATAATCAGCTTCATTGACAAATGTTAAAGCTAACATTCCTTGCTTCTTCAAATTAGTTTCGTGAATACGAGCAAATGATTTTACTAATACCGCACGAACTCCTAAATGGCGTGGTTCCATGGCAGCATGCTCACGAGAAGAACCTTCGCCGTAATTGGTGTCTCCTACAACAATAGTTCCAATTCCTGCTGCTTTATACGCACGTTGAGTATCTGGTACTGCACCATAAACACCTGTTAATTGGTTTTTGACATTATCTGTTTTTTCATTGAAGAAATTCACAGCACCAATCAACATATTATTGGAGATATTATCCAAGTGTCCACGGTATTTCAACCATGGTCCAGCCATGGAAATATGGTCAGTAGTACACTTACCTTTCGCTTTAATCAATAATTTTAAGCCTTTCAAATCGGTTCCTTCCCAAGCTGAGAAGGGAGCTAATAATTGAAGACGATCTGAAGTAAGGGCCACTTTTACTTGGACACCTGAACCATCTTCAGCTGGAGCTTGATATCCTGCATCTTCTACAGCGAAACCTAATTTTGGTAATTCATCTCCTGTTGGAGCCTCTAATTTTACTTGTTCCCCTTTTTCGTTGGTTAAAGTGTCAGTTAGAGGGTTGAATGTTAAATCTCCTGCAATAGCTAAAGCTGTAACAATTTCTGGTGAAGCTACGAATGCATAGGTATTTGGGTTCCCATCAGCACGCTTGGCAAAGTTTCTGTTAAATGAGTGAACAATCGTGTTTTTTTCTCCTTTTTCAGCACCTGGGCGAGCCCATTGACCGATACAAGGTCCACAGGCATTTGAAAATACCGTAGCACCAATGGAATCAAATGTCGAAATAAAACCATCTCTTTCGATCGTATAACGAACTTGCTCCGATCCTGGAGTAATGGTAAACTGCGCTTTGGTTTTTAAACCTTTGGCCGCAACTTGTTTAGCTAATGAAGCCGCACGAGCAATATCCTCATAAGAAGAGTTGGTACATGAACCAATCAAACCAACCTCTACTTTCGTAGGCCAGTTATTTTTGATAGCTAATTCTTTCAATTTAGAAATAGGCGTAGCTAAATCTGGAGTAAATGGACCATTGACATGTGGCTCCAATGCATCTAAATCAATTTCAATCACTTGATCAAAATAAGCCTCTGGATTTGCATAAACCTCATAATCCGCGGTTAAATGCTCACGAATACCGTTCGCTAAAGCAGCTACATCGGCTCTTCCTGTTGACTCTAAATAACGAGCCATCGAATCATCGTAACCAAACGTAGAAGTGGTAGCACCAATTTCTGCTCCCATGTTACAAATGGTTCCTTTTCCTGTGCATGACATCGATGTAGCACCTTCTCCAAAATATTCAACGACACATCCAGTACCACCTTTAACGGTTAATATTCCAGCCACTTTTAAGATGACATCTTTAGCTGAAGTCCAGCCGTTTAATTTTCCTGTTAATTTAACACCAATCAACTTAGGGAATTTCAATTCCCAAGCTAAACCAGCCATGACATCACAAGCATCAGCTCCACCAACACCAATGGCTATCATACCCAAACCGCCTGCATTCACTGTGTGTGAGTCAGTTCCGATCATCATTCCACCTGGGAATGCATAGTTTTCTAAAACTACTTGGTGAATAATACCAGCCCCTGGCTTCCAGAAACCAATACCATATTTATCTGAAACAGATGATAAGAAATCATACACTTCTTTATTCTTGTCTACAGCCACTTTTAAATCAGTGGTCGAAGCCACTTTTGCTTCAATTAAGTGATCACAGTGTACGGTTGAAGGTACGGCAACTTGCGGACGACCTGCTTGCATAAATTGCAATAAGGCCATTTGAGCCGTTGCATCTTGCATAGCTACACGGTCTGGTGCAAAGTCCACATAAGAACCTCCACGTGTAAATGTGGTGGAAGGAGTACCTTCCCACAAGTGACTATAAAGAATTTTTTCCGTCAATGTAAGCGGTTTTCCTGTCAATGCACGTGCTGCGGCAATTCTAGCCGGCATGCGATCATAGACAGCTTTAATCATTTCAATATCAAAGGCCATGAGTCAATGTTGGTTTTAATAAATTGTTCATAAAATTAATAGATTACCGTCACCTTTTTGCCACTTTTTGTAAATATCATTTCCTTTGCAGCAGTTTTTTATGAATTTTACATGTTAATTCACTTTTTATCGATTAATTTCTCTTTGTTAAAACCATTGTTAAGCCCAATTTGAGATTTAAGCAGTTTTTTTCTTTTTGTTTTCTCCTGTTTTTTTCTGGAAGCTTTTTTGCATTCGGCCAAAAAAGCAATACTATGGATTCTTTAATCAATAAGGCCATGGAACTGGCACCACTTCACAGTGCTTTGATGGGACAATTTTCTGCAGAAGTTATTACTAAAGAAAAAGGACGTTTCAATCAGGTTATTGGTTTGGCCAAAAATCGGTTGAAAAAGAATGAAGGAATACAAGAAGGTCAATGGTATGGAAATCAAACTCACGCTATGGTCTATGTGAAAAGTTTGAACCAAATGATGCATGAAATCATGGATGTCAAAGGCTTTCAAAAAAAGTACCCAAGGCCTACCCTATTTTTCTGGCCTGATTTTTATCAAGACTTTATTGGTACAAACTGTGTCTCACCACTCAATTATCACGGAAGAGATTATTATTCATATATGTACCAGGGTGATACCCTAGTGAGTGGACAAAAAGGCTATCAATTTGAAGTTCGCCCAAGCTCTACTGGTGACCGATTGTTTTCTGGGAAGTTAACATTAAGTAATACGGGTTGGATTATTCGTTGGGAAGCACAAGTAGAATCGGATGCTTTACTCTATCACATGGATTTACAACACCAATGGGTTAATCAAGCCTGGTTGCCTAAATCAGCTTATTTTAGTTTGGCAGGGAGACTCATGGGTAATTATGGGGAGTTCATCTTACAAGAGGAAGTGCAGCAGACTCCTCAACTTTGGAAATCAGAAGTCGGATTTCAAACTCCTAATCAATCTCAGGAAAGGCTGAATATTGCTGAAATAGGTTTTGATGAAGTATTTGCCACTCAATTATTGGGTAATTTTCATCAGTCATTACTAAGAAAATGGAAGTCGCGCCCTCAAAGTGGTCTAATTACTATGGATTCTGTACGTTTTGTCAAACGTGAGGAAATTAAAAACAATATGCAAGGAGATCTATTTTTTCAAGGTTCCATGACTTCAGATTTGTTGGAAACCTCCATAGATACCTTGCGAAAAAGTCCTTTTTCGTTAAATCAATTACTTTTCTCTAAGTCGTTTTATTATGGTCCGCGACAAAAGGATTTTTATCCCTTTGAGATATACTATAAATCACCTGTATTTGATTCCAACTTTAATACGGTGGAAGGATTTGTGGCTAATGCTGGTTTAGTATTTAGGAAGCGTTGGGCTCGGTACCGTTTTCTAGAAGCTGAATTTTTAGGGAGACGTTCATTCGGTTTGAATCGAAATACAGGCTATGTAAAATTGAGGTATAAAACAGATTCCTTTGATATATCGATAGCTCAAGGTGATTTTGTTCAACAATTGAATCCTGATAATTCCATCTCTCCTGAAATGAACTCACTTTCAACACTTTTGTTGAAAAATAATCAAATGAAGATTTATCGAAAGGAATTTTGGAATTTGGCTATGATTAAACGATTCTCTTCTAAATTTTTCCTTAAAACTAGCCTTGAATGGTCAAGGAGAAGTCAAATGGATAATACGACAGATTATTTTTGGTTCAATTACCTGAATCGTAAGTTCACTTCCAATAATCCTCAAAATGAGGAATATACGCAAGAAGGATTTACAACCCATCAAGCATTTATCAGTCAATTGACAATCGGATTTAGACCATTTTTAACTCAATATTACCGCAATCATATTCGCGAAAGTGAATGGGGTTCCTCTCCTCTTATACTTTTTAAATACCGTGCAGGATGGAATGGTGTGGCTGAATCTAGTGCTAAGTTTAACATGGTCGAGTTGTCGTATTTACAAAATATGGCTCTTTCTCCTTGGATAAAAACAGGCTTTATCATTAATGCGGGTACATTCATCGGAGAGGCTCCAAGTAATTTCATTGACTTTAAGCATTACAATGGAACAATGAATTTGGTACAAGCAGGAGAAATGCTGGCCTCGCATCGTTTGGTAGGTTACTACCAAAATTTCACTTCGGGAGCCAATCAACGATTGAATGTAAACCACTATGCTTATAGTACAGCTGGTACCTATATTGAAGGATTATCCTTATTTCAATTCTCTAATTTGTGGTTGAAGCCCATCTTAGGTATGAAAAAATCTTATGTTAAAGAATTACTCATAGCCAATACCGTATACATTAAAAATCAAAAACTTTTGTATTCAGAAGTCGGTTATGGATTGGATGGCTTATTAAAAATATTCCGCTTGGAGGCGATTGCTAGCTTTGTCAATGGCCAATTTAATTACGTCGGATTACGATTAAATCTTAATTCAAGAATCAGGATTGGTAATATCCCAGATTAATAGAACAAATAGATTTTTTTTCATTGCTTCTGTATCATTCGCTAGAAATTCATTTTAAGCAAGTATATTTGAGGTCATTTTTTAGTTAACATTATTCAATTTAATAGAATGGCAAAAAATTTGGTCATCGTGGAGTCGCCTGCAAAAGCTAAAACCATCGAAGGGTATTTGGGTAAAGATTTTGTGGTGAAATCTTCGTTTGGTCACGTGAGGGATCTTCCTATCAAGGGCGATAAGGCGATTGATATAGAACATGATTTTACGCCAACGTATGTGATTTCACCAGATAAAACGAAGGTGATTTCGGAATTGAAAAGTTTAGCTAAATCATCTGAGGAAGTATGGTTAGCGACTGACGACGACCGTGAGGGAGAATCTATTTCTTGGCATTTAAAAGAAGCATTAGGTCTAAAAGACGATACCAAAAGGATTGTTTTTAGAGAAATAACGAAATCGGCCATTCAAAATGCCATTTTAGCGCCACGCAAAATTGACATGGATTTGGTGAATGCTCAACAGGCTCGCCGAATCATGGATCGATTAATTGGATTTGAATTATCTCCTGTACTTTGGTCGAAAGTTCAAAAAGGTCTTTCTGCCGGACGTGTACAATCAGTAGCGGTTCGCTTGATTGTTGAACGAGAAAAAGAAATTGAAAAACACGAAAGTATCGGAACCTATAAAATTTCAGCCTTATTTAATCTGCCTGGTAAAAAGGTGTTGAAAGCTGAATTACCTAAGAATTTCGCTACAGAAGAAGAAGCGGTAGCTTTCTTGAAAAAATGTGTTGGGGCCAATTTTAGTATCAAGAGTCTGGAAACCAAACCAGCCAAAAAATCTCCCGCTCCACCATTTACTACCTCCACATTGCAGCAAGAAGCATCCAGAAAATTGGGATATGCGGTAGCCACTACTATGCAAATTGCTCAAAAATTATATGAATCAGGGCGAATATCTTACATGCGTACTGACTCTACCATGTTATCTCAAGAAGCAAGAGATAAAGCGAAGGCGGCAATTGAAGCAGCTTATGGAGCTAAATTCCATCATGCTCGACAGTTTAAAACCAAGAGTGAAAGTGCACAGGAGGCTCACGAAGCCATACGTCCAACTGATTTTGAAGTCAATTCTATTTCAGGTGATGCGCGTGAAAAACGTTTGTATGAGCTGATTTGGAAACGTGCTATTGCATCTCAAATGTCGGAAGCTGTGATTGAACGTACTACAGCTCAAATTCAGATTTCAAGCACTTCAGAATTATTAATAGCTCAAGGTGAAGTGGTTACTTTTGAAGGTTTCTTAAAGGCCTATTTAGAAGGAAAAGATGAAGAAGAGGAGGATGAAAATAAAGATATGCTGCCGCCTTTATCCATTGGTCAAATGCTTGAATTAGCCGAATTAAAAGCTCAAGAGCGTTTTTCTAGACCTTCGGCTAGGTACACGGAGGCCAGTTTGGTCAAAGCTTTGGAAGAAAAAGGAATAGGAAGACCTTCTACCTATGCTCCTACTATTTCGACGATCATTAAGCGTGCTTATGTTGTGAAAGAAGATCGTGCTGGTAAAGAGCGCGAGTTTCAAACATGGATATTAAAAGACGATGAGATTGTTGGTCAAAAGAATACAGAAATAGTAGGTACGGAGAAAGCAAAATTATTCCCTACGCATATTGGGACCTTGGTAACGGACTTTCTTGTTGAGAATTTTGAAGAAGTAGTGGATTATACTTTCACTGCTGAAATGGAAGATGAGTTTGATAATGTCGCCAAGGGCAAATTAGCCTGGACTCAATTGATGAAGAATTTTTATGGTTCTTTCCATCAAACCATCGAAGATAGTAAGTCCATTTCTCGTAGTTCTGTAGGCGGTGGAAGAGAATTAGGAGTAGATCCAGCTTCAGGTAAGAAAATATCCGTTCGACTAGGTAAATTTGGTCCATTCGTACAATTAGGCGAGTCAGGAGAAGAAGAAAAACCCGTTTTTGCTAATTTATCTAAGGAACAATCTATCTCGAGTTTAACTTTGGAAGAAGCCATTGCTTTATTAGAACGTCCGAAATTACCGCGAGAAGTTGGTATACATGATGATAAACCGCTCGTGATTGGCGCAGGTAAATTAGGGCCATACATTAAATTTGATGGTAAATTCACGAGTTTACCAGACACGGAAGATCCTTTCACTTTGGATTTGGCTGGAGCTATACGTGTGTTGGAATCAGCACAGAAAGTAGCCGAAGCGGAAAGTTTAGGAACTTTTGAAAATGAATTAATTTCTACAGGAAAAGGTCGTTTTGGACCTTATGTTAAACATGCCGGTAAATACTATTCCTTAGGTAAAACGGACAATTTGGCTACTTTGAGTTCTGAAAGAGCCGTAGAAATCATTTTAGCTAAGCGAAATTTAGAAGCAAACAAATTCATTAAAGAATTTGCGGAAAATGATCAGGTGAAGATTGTCAATGGAATGTATGGTCCATACATTCAAATTGGAAAGCGAAACGTGAAGATTCCTAAGGATCAGAATCCAGCCGAATTAACTTTGGAACAATGTTTAGAGTTAGGAGAACAAGCTCCAGCTCCTAAAAAGGGTAGAAAAAAGTAATATTAACATTTAATTTAAGGGTATGAGTCAGATTATTGATGGCAAATTTGTTTCTGAAACAATGAAGGCCTCGATTGCCAAGGAAGTTCAAGATTTAATAGCAACGGGTCAAAGAGCCCCACATTTAGTGGCCATTTTGGTTGGAAATAATGGAGCATCTGAAACTTATGTGGCGAATAAAGTCAAATCTTGTGAAGAATTAGGTTTCACTTCCACCCTTTTACGTTTTGATCCAAGCATCACGGAGACTGACTTATTGGCAGCCGTACAAGGGGTCAATGATAATCCAGATATGGATGGTTTGATCGTTCAATTACCTTTACCAGATCATATTAATCCAGACAAAGTGATGGAAACCATTCATCCTTCCAAAGATGTAGATGGATTTCATCCCATCAATATCGGTAGAATGGCCAAAGGATTACCAGCCTATATTTCTGCTACACCACAGGGAGTGTTGGATTTATTAGCTTATTACAATATTCAAACGGCCGGAAAGCATTGTGTGGTAGTAGGTAGAAGCCAGATTGTTGGTTTACCTATGTCCATCTTGATGCAGAGAAATCATCCACAGGGTAACTGTACAGTCACGCTGACACACTCAAGAACGCCAAATTTGGAAGAAATTTGTGCTCAAGGTGATATCGTTATTGCCGCACTGGGTAAACCAGAGTTTATCAAAGCAGCCCATATAAAAGAGGGTGCCGTCGTGATTGATGTAGGTTTGACCCGTGTAGAAGATGCCAGCAAAAAATCAGGCTTTGCGTTGAAAGGCGATGTGGATTTCGCAGATGTAGCTCCTAAATGTTCCTACATTACTCCTGTACCTAAAGGTGTAGGCCCCATGACGATTGTTTCATTAATGAAAAATACCTTATTGGCGGCTAAAGGAACGATTTACCCTAAAAACTAGATTTATTTATAATCGATGGTAATAGCGATGAAAGACTCCCAAAGGAAGTTTTTTGTCGCTATTGTCATTTAAATATAACTCACCAGATTCAGCCGTCTCAGGCACATCAAATATGCCATTCATGAGATTTTCTACGACCAATGTGGAGAATCCTAAGGAATATACATTACTCAATAAGAGATGTTCTTGAGGATCTAATATTTCTTTGACAGATAGCAATAGGTCTTCAATTTGTTCTTCCAATACCCATTTTTCTCCATCAGGTCCACGACCATAGGCTGGAGGATCTAAGAGTATACCTTGATAAAAATTCCCTCTTCTAGCCTCTCTTTTAACAAATTTCAAAGCATCTTCCGCCATCCATCGGATGCCATCTAATTTAGAGACTTCCATATTTTCTCTAGCCCAAGATAAAACGGGTTTAACCGAATCAACGTGAGTCACTTCCGCTCCCATTTGTCGACATACCAAACTTGCTCCTCCTGTATAAGCAAATAGGTTCAAAAATTTCGGATTAGGTACTTGAAATAAAGGAATTTTTTCAGCTAAAAACTCCCAATTGGAAGCTTGTTCAGGAAAAAGTCCTACATGTTTAAAAGAGGAAAGTGAAATTTTAAAAGATAGATGTAATCGTTCAGATTGGTAAGGCATAAACCATTTGTCAGGTACTTTACCTTTTACTTCCCACTGACCACGTTCTTGGCTACCTTTTTCCTTTTTGAAATGCGCATGACTCAGTTTTTGCCATTCTTGCTCGGATAGAGATTTTGCCCAAATGGCTTGTGGTTCTGGTCTTCTGACGGTGAATTCTCCAAATTTCTCTAGCTTTTCAAATCCACCTGAGTCGATTAACTGATAGTTTTGACCCCAAAATTGAGGAGTTTCAATGGCAATGGATGTAGACTGTTTCAAAATTATTTCTGGATTTCTATCTTATTTAAATAATATACGGACCGGCGACCTTCTTCGTTGGATATTGTTTGGTAACCATTGGCTAAATAATATGGACCAAACCAATAATTCAATTCAGAACGACTACTTCTTCTAATTTTATCACCTTCATTTTCTGTATTGATATTTTGAATACTTTCACTCTCCGATTTCCCCTGATTACGGATGGTCTTGGTAATGATTTGATTTTCTAAATTAAAGGACAGAACAATTTGGTCTCCTTGTATGGAAGTTTTAATTTTTTGAATCAATTTAGGCTCTTTTAGGTCTTTCATGTCGATGCAGTGATCCCAAAGTAAATCTCCTTTTTCATCCAATTCAACAATCACGGCATGTGTATACACCCATCCATCAAATTGCTGTTGGTTTCCATAATAATTGTATCCACGGTAACCCCAAGGACTATAATAGCTAGAATATGGAGAATACAAACCATAATATCCATAACCCCAGCGATAAGGATTATACATCATGCTCCATGGTGAATAAAAGCCACCTAGGCCCATCATGCTGCCATAAGGACCAAAATTATTGTATTTATAGTCTGGATAAAATGCTTCAGCCACCACAATGTAGTGATCGCCTTTTTTGATGATTTCATGGATCAATAAACGGTAATCTAATCTTAGATCCTCGCCTTTACTTTCTTTATCCTTGATTTTCTTTTCTTGTTTTTCCTTCTGTTTAGGAGTTAAAAAATTAAAGAAATTGGAGAATTTAGTAAAGCTGTGAAATTTAGATTGAAGCAATTCCCCATCTAAATAGGAATTGAAATAGATACCTTGTGAACTTGGTCCTTTGGAAGACCCAATGGTGGTTTTATGACCATAAGTGCCCACAATCACTTGTAAAGAATCATTCAATTGAGTTGACTTGGCATTCATCATGGCGAAATTCTCATTAGGATTCATGACAATTTGTCCAATTTGACCGCCATCTTCATCAAATGATTTAATAATTAATTGATAGTTTTTAGCCCGATTTCCCACCGAATAGGTCACATTTACCTGCTGTTGGATGGAATCTAAATCCATGGATTGTATTTCAGCTTGTCCTTTTACTACCGCTGGAAGAATTCGTGTTTTACGTTCTTTTAGATTGGTAAATAAGATAACAGGTTGGTTATTTACGATACCTCCTATGAATAAAGATTCATTCAGGGCTTTAAAATTGGAAATTTCCATTCTATCAACGGAATAGATTTGGAACTTTTCAAAGCTACCTTTAGCTACATTGACACGAACAATTTGGTATGAATTACTCTTAAATCGACTAAAAAGTAGATGTAAGGATTTGCCATCAAAGCTATAGTTTACATAATCTAATCCATTGTCGATTGTTCCTGAAGTGTACCAAACTTGCTCCAAATTGGTGGAGAATTTTTGAATACTAAATTCCTGCTTGCCTAATTGATTAAGGATGATAACACCTTGATTTCCAATAGGTATGGTGAATGATTCTAAGTCCTTACCTCCTACGGGGAACTCAATTCTTTGCCCAATTTGGGCATTGGCTTGAAACAATGCGGTTACCAAAAGGCAACCTAAAAATAGCTTGAATTGATGAAAACGTTTCATATACTTATTGTGTTAGGCTCATGATAATATCAAATTCGGGCTTGTCAACGGGTGTTACTGAAAGTCTAGATTGTTTCAATAAGGCCAAGTTGCTCAAACGCTCATCTGATTTCATCTGTTTAAGGGTAACGGTTTTTGTGAATTTCCGTATTGGAATCAGTTCCACAACCACCCAGCGAGGATCTTCCGTGGTAGGGTCAGGATAATGCTCCTTACTTACTTCGGCTAATCCGACCACTTCTAGGCCTTCATTGGAATGATAAAAATACACCCAATCGCCTTTTTTCATGGCCATCAAATTGTTTCTGGCTTGGTAATTTCTCACTCCATCCCAAACGGACTTTCCCTCTTTAACGAAATCATCCCAAGAATATTTGAAAGGTTCTGATTTAACTAACCAATGGTTCATATTAAGGGAATTTAGGAAATTTGGAGAAATCGGGTTTTCTTTTTTCTAAAAAGGCATTTTTACCCTCCTTTGCTTCATCCGATAAATAATACAATAAAGTAGCGTTACCGGCTAATTCTTGAATACCAGCTTGTCCATCTAATTCAGCATTGAAGGAAGATTTAAGCATACGTAGCGCAATAGGACTTTTTTCTAAAATCCGCTCGCACCAAGATATGGTAGTTGCTTCTAATTGATCCAATGGTACCACTTTATTCACCAATCCCATTTGTAAAGCTTCTTGTGCATCATATTGATCACATAGGTACCAAATCTCTCTGGCTTTCTTTTGTCCAACCACTCGTGCTAAATAAGATGCTCCGAAACCACCATCAAAAGAACCTACATTGGGCCCTGTTTGCCCAAAACGCGCATTATCAGCCGCTATCGATAAATCACAAACCACATGTAAAACATGACCTCCTCCTATAGCCCAGCCTGCCACCATGGCTATAACCGGTTTGGGAATCGTTCTGATTTGTCTTTGTAAATCCAAGACATTCAAACGAGGTACTAAATCTTGGCCTACATAGCCCCCATCACCTCTTACACTTTGATCTCCACCTGAGCAGAATGCTTTCCCTCCTTCTCCTGTTAATATAATGACACCTAGGGTGGTGTCTTGGCGAGCTAATTCCATTGCCTCCGACATCTCTTGTACCGTTTTAGGGGTAAAAGCATTGTGTTTGTGCGGACGATTGATGGAAATTTTTGCGATTCCGTTGTATTGTTGAAATAGAATTTCTTCGTACTCCTTGATCGTTTTCCAGGGAAAATTAGATGTCATTGCTTATTCGTTTTCTTGGTTATAAATCACATCCCAGGTATGGTCTGCTAATAAAGTTACTTGGGCTAAAAATCGACTATACTTAAATGAACGGCCCCATTCATGTGGAGCTACCAAAGATAAGAGATCCGTTCCATTCTCTTTTTCATATAGGTAATAGGTTTCACTAATGATGGGTTCAAAACCCATGGCTGCATCATAAATACGTTCTGAAATCTCTTTTCTCTCAGCTAATAATTTGGCTTGTTTGGCCAAAACTTCCATTTGCTCATACAGCTGGTTCATTTGTCGATCCGTCTGTTGCCTCATTGCTTTTACCGATCGCCCTTTGGTTTTGCCCATATCTTCTGGCTTTATGACAGCCGACCCGGCGGTATGCGCATAAGGTAAAAGCCCAGGGTTTTGGGCAACTTTATCAGGATTAATGGGATTTAAGAAAGGATCTTCAGACATGCTCAATTAATTAAGGTAAATCCTAGCTGTAACCCTCAAAATTAGAGAATGTTTGGTTAATTTTGGAATGATTCACCGATTATATGCTGGTAATTTCTCCAAAGTCAAATGTCTTCCCTACTCCTTCTACTCCTTTCGAGGCAGAAGTGATGGAATTTTGTAGACTTTGGAAAGCTGGAAATGAATGGTTTAGCTTCCATACTTCTGGTTCAACAGGTCAGCCCAAAACCATTCGGATCCATCGAGATCAAATGAAGTATTCAGCTTTTTTAACAGGCGAATGGCTTGGATTAGAGGCTGGAGATCGAGCTTTATTATGTTTACCCATCAAATTTATCGGAGGAGTAATGGTGGTAGTCAGGGCCCTAGTTTGGGATTTACAACTCGTCATTATAGAGCCTAGTAACCAGCCTGAAATACCTTCAAATATTCCAATTCGATTGACATCCCTAGTTCCTCCACAATTACAATATATTTTGCAACATGATTCACTTTTAGCATCTTTCCAAGGTGCCAAAGGAATTTTAGTGGGAGGTGCAGCCATTTCAGCGGAGATCGAGAATCTGGCCATGAAACAAGATTTCCCTATTTTTCTTACTTACGGTATGACGGAAACCGTATCACATATCGCCTATCGTCCTATTTCTTTAAAAACTGATGACTATCTTCACCCCCTCCCAGGTGTTGAATTAAAACTGAATGAGGAGGATTGCCTTTGTATTCGATCTCCATTGACTAATAATCAATGGATAGAAACGAATGATTTAGCAGAATTAAAGGCAGATCAAGGATTTCGTATTTTGGGTAGGAAAGATTTTATAATTAATTCGGGTGGGATGAAAATTATACCTAGTCAAGTCGAAAAATATATTCAGGCATTTTTTCTTGAAAAGGGTATCTCAGCACTTTCCTTTGTGGCTGGTATACCAGATGATTTTTATGGACAAAAAGCCGTATTATTCATCGAATCACCTAATTTCTTTGATCTGGGAGATCAATTAAAACACTATTTATTACAGCATTTGTCTTCAAAACAAATACCTAAGTCGATTATTTGCCTTCCAAAATTCATATTTAACTCAAATGGTAAATTGGATAGCTTGAAAACGGTAGCTTTGTATCTTCAATCTTCATCCAAAGAATCTCATGCCCATGACTAATTTTAATTTATTTTATGAGAGCGCCAATAACGTTCCTGCTCCTTATCACTTTGAATCACTCATTCGATTTATAGGATTTGGTACTCCAGAAGCCTCTTTGGAAGTAGAAATTCAATATACCGACCGAGAAGATTTCTCAAAAGAAGAATTGATTGCCGAGGGTTTACCTACAGATGAATCTTGGACTTGGAATGGAAGTATTTCTGCTGCTTGGCAACAAAGATTAGCTGCTCGTTTTGACACCTATAAATCTGGATCTTGTAAGCCTAAGGATGAGGAACCTTTTATTATGTTAGAATACCCTAATTCTACCACCAAGGTACCTAGGATGTTAGAAATTGAAGAAAACTTAATACAGGAATTCATACAATCCATTTTTGAAACTGCTGGAAGGGAAATGCCTCTCTTTTTAGGATTTCAATTTAAGGATGAATTGGATGAATGGGTCAGAATTGAAGGTGAATTATCCTTTGAAAATTTAACTTTTACGTATCAAGAATCGGGATCGGTCTTAAAAACAATTTCGGATTGGGATCGTTTACAAGATTTAATGAATACGGTTTATATTGCTGATTTTCAAGCTGATAAAGCAAAGGAGGAATTGAAAAGCACCCATTCATTTGCTGTATATCCAGGAGATGGCTTGTGGTATGTGGCTGGTGATTCCTTAAGAAAACCTGCTGGGAATAATCGGTATTTTGATGGATTAGAAAATAGTTTAAGAGAATTATTTAAGTCTTAAAAGCCATGGTTTCACCAATAGAAGATCAAATCGCAGAAGTATTTTGGATTCAAAAATCGTCTTTGGCTCGTCTGAAAAACACGACCCACCAAGAGCGCATTGAAAAATTGAAGTCCATTGAAAAATACATGATTTCTCACAAACAGGAATTGTTTGATGCCCTTTATGATGATTTCAAAAAACCGTCCTCCGAGGTTATATTGGCAGAACTTTTAGGAGTAAAAAGAGAAATAGACCATATATGCCGTCATTTGAAATCTTGGATGAAACCTCAGAAAGTAGATACTCCACTCCTACTTTTAGGTACTCAAGGTTATGTACAGATGGAAGCGAAGGGTATGTGCTTAATCATAGCTCCTTGGAATTACCCATTTAATTTGGCCATTTGCCCTTTACTTTTGGCCTTGGCTGCAGGAAATGCGGTTATGTTAAAACCATCTGAACTAAGTCCCGCTACTTCTTCTTTTATTAAAAAGATGATATCGACCTTGTTTGATCGCAGCGAAGTGGCGGTTTTTGAAGGCGATGCAGCTGTTTCTACTTATTTATTAGAACAGAAATTTGACCATATTTTCTTTACGGGAAGTCCATTGATTGGCAAACTAGTAATGAAAGCTGCAGCTGAGCACTTGACTTCTGTTACTTTGGAATTGGGAGGCAAATCCCCTGCTATTATTGGTCCTCAGGCAGATATTGAAGCTTCAGCACAGAAAATAGCTTGGGGTAAATTTTTAAATAATGGACAAACCTGCATTGCGCCAGATTATGTATATGTGCATGAAAAGCATTATTTCTCTTTTTTGGAAGCCTTAGAAAAGGCGGTGAATCGTTTTTATGATCCCGAGAAAAAAGGGGTACAACAAAGCAAAGATTATGCTAGAATTGTCAATACGCGACATTTTAGTCGAATTATAAGTTTAGTTGATGATGCTAAATTACATGGCGCCAATGTATTATTTGGTGGTGATACAGATGAGCAAGATTGTTTCATCTCACCTACTGTATTGACAAACTGTCATCATGACATGAAAATCATGCAGGAGGAGATTTTTGGACCAATTTTGCCTATTTTAGTTTATAAAGACGAACAGCAGATCATTGATCAATTGGCCAAAGAGGAAAAACCTTTGGCTCTCTACATATTTTCTGAAAACGAAGAGTTTACACAGCATATATTAAAAAATACTAGCTCAGGTGGTGTGGTCGTCAATGATTGCCTCATTCATTATGGTCATGGTGAACTGCCTTTTGGTGGGGTAAATAACTCTGGAATAGGTAAAACGGGAGGTAAATTTGGGTTTATCGAGTTTTCTAATCAGAAATCAGTGTTGGTTCAACATAGTCGGATGATGAAAATGTTATATCCTCCTTATCATTTTAAAGTTCGCTGGATGCTTGATTTTATTTTAAAATGGCTGTAAAGAAATTTGCTTTATTCTTGTGGTGCATCAGTTTCTCACCTAGCTTATTAGGGCAACTGAATTATTCATTATTGGATCAAAATCCAGCTTCCGTTCGGTGGAAACAGCTTCAGGTTCCCAATCATGCCATTCAGATTATCTATTCTGAAGATGCGGATAGTTTGGCTCAGCTAACGGCTCATTATTTAGAAAAACATGTAAATCAAGTAGGTCAAACCATACCGAGTAAACTTCATCCCTGGAAAATTGTATTGCAAAACAGAGGAATTTATTCCAATGGTTTTGTGAGTTTAAATGCTCCAAGAGCTGAATTATTCACGATTCCCACGCAGAATCCTGCCTTAGTAGGAACCAATGAATGGTTAGAGATGCTGGTGAGTCATGAAACTCGCCATATGTTTCAAAATGAGTTAGGTCGACAAGGCCTAGCCAAGGTATTTCGAAGTCTCTGGGGAAGTAATGGGCAAGCCTTATATTCTAATTTAATCATACCCAATTGGTTATGGGAAGGTGATGCGGTAGAAACTGAAACCAGATTAAATCCGATTGGCCGAAGTAAGATTCCAGAGTTCTATTTGCCTCTTCATGCTTATTTATTGGAATACGGTATACCCACCTATGGTAAAATGATGGGAAAATCATATCGTCAATTAGTGCCAAATCACTATGTTTTTGGCCAATATTTGAGTCAATATATTCGTCAAAAACAAGGGGAATTAGCCATTGGTTTAATCTGGCAAAAATCATTGCTTCGTCCATATCCATTTGCCTTTTCTTCTGTGTTAAAGGAACGAACTGGTCTAAGTATCGATCAATTAAGTCATTTAGCATTAAAGGAATTACGAGATTCTATTCAATTGAGACGATTGGATGGTTCAGATAAATCAGAACAAATTAGCCCAAAGGCTTCTCAAACCTTTACATCATATAAATTTCCTTGTTGGGTTTCAGATGATACGTTTGTAGCCATTAAGTCAGGTTTTTCAACCATTCCTGTTTTAGTTGAACTTAGTCATGGTCAGGAAAAGGTATTAACCAAATTAGGACCCATCTCAGAAATGAATATGCTTTCTGCATCCAAAGAATGGGTGATTTGGTCTGAAATCAAATTTGATGTTCGTTGGGGACAAAAACAAGGAACACGTTTGGTTCTATTTAATCGAAAAATGAAGGAAAAGATTTTTTGGGATGGTGACGAAAAGTGGATTAACCCATCCATTAGCCAGGATAATAAGCTAGTTCTTACTTTGGTTCAAAATAATGTTGGATCTTCTCATTTGTTACTACTAGATCTGGAAACACGGCAATTGATTAAAAAAATACCTATTTCATCCGGAGAACAAGTCTTGCATGCACGATTAGCAGATCAAAATCGAATGGTTTATGTGGTGAAAAATCAGCACCAAAAATCCATCAGAATAATGGATTTAGAGCGATTTGCAGTTATTCATGAGTTTCATTTAGGTAGTAAAAATATTGGTGCACCTTTTTTGAAGGGTGATTTTGTCTATTTCAATCAACCCTTTGATGGTATAGATCAGATTGTGCGGATTCATGTAAAAAATAAGCAACAACAAGTGATTACCCACGCTCCTTTTGGGGCATATTCAGCTCAAGTAATTTCAAATGATGACATTATTTATCAGGCTTATCGAGCTTCGGGAGATGTCATTATGGTAAAGAAATTAGGAAATGAGACATGGAGTACTTTGGTACAGTCTAAACCTACTCCTGTTTTACAAGAACTTAAACCTCAATATGTTAGTCAAAAATATTCCAAATGGAATATTTTCAATGTGTATTCTTGGGGACCATTGATTGCTGCCCAAGGAAATCAATTGGAAGTAAGTCTTTTATCCAAGAATGTCACCAACACCTTACAAGCTGGAATTGGATATCAATATGATCCCAATGAACAATCGGGAACTCAATTTGCTAGATTTTCGTATCAAGGACTATTTCCTGTGATTGACGCGTCATTTCAAAATAGTCAGCGAAGCACAAGTTTATATGTGGATAAACGAGCACCCTTTGATAGTTTGCGGACCGATAATTGGATGCAAACAAAAGGGGATATTGGTATTCGACTTCCCTTTAATCTCACACATTCAGCCTTTGCTGAATATTTAACCCTTTCATCTACTTATTCTTTTTTCCAAGTCAGTGGATATGATTTACCCTCAAGGTTCAAAAGCGAGGCCTTTAATGGCTTGTATTCCTCCATGACGCATGCCATTTCTTATTCAAAATTATTAAATAGAGCTTATAGGGACGTGCAATCACCCTGGGGTTATCAAATTGGTCTGCATTGGCAAGGAACACCTTTTAGTCAAAATTTAAATTCTGAAATTTGGTCTGCCCAATGGAAAGTATTTGTTCCTGGCTTATTCAGGCATCATGGTATTTCCTTGAGAGGCGCTTATCAGCAACAATCCAATGGTAATTATACCTTTGCAAGTACCCTTGCCTTGCCACGAGGTTATACGACCGTATTATACAATCGATTGTTCACTTTTTCTGCAGATTATAAATTTCCGATCGCCAATACCGATTTTAATATAGGGAGGTTGTTGTATGTCAAACGATTAAAGGGCAATTTCTTTTTTGATGCATCACAGGGAGAAAATATCGTAAAAGATGGTACATCCACCACTACATTCCAATCATTCGGTGTAGATTTGTCGTCTCAATTTCATTTGATGCGTTTTTCTCAAACATTTGAAATTGGAGTTCGTTGTTTATATAAATCACAAACCAAGCAAATCGAGTGGTATCCTTTAGTAATCGATATAGGATTTTAATTATTTATTGGATAACCCTGATGGTTTTGGGCAGTTTATTGATGTCTTGCGAAACGAATCAAGATTCAAAAGGCGAAAAAATACCTCCTGCATCTGCATTTATAAAAGGAGAAGATCCCCAGCGAGTCATACAATATGTGAGCGCAATTATTGAAGATAAACCTTCATCCACACTTTATTTTATTCGTTCAAAGGCCTATTTTGCTCAAAGGAAATATTTGTTGGCATCAGAGGATATTCAAAGGGCTCTCCAAATCGAATCAGGTGATTTGGATTTTTTATTTCTTTCTGCTCAAATTCATTACCATCTTGAAGCATATACTGAAGCATTAAAAGATGCTATATCTTTGGAGGAAGCTGGATTTTCAGCTCCTGGTTTATGGATATTATTAGCAGAGATTTATGCTCAAACTGCTCAAACCAAAATGGCAAATTACTATTTGGCAAAAAGCCTGAAAGTAGGATTATCGCCTAGCGATAGAGCTTATGTCTATACTTTACGAAATTTATCTATTGGTGATACACTATCTTGGATGAAGTTAGTACGAGATAGTACTAGCATTTATCTATCTGAAACTCCCCTAGCGAGATTGTATTTTCAGCACCAAGGTGATCGAGTACCTATGTTGATATATCAAGCTCAATTATTATCGGCACGTAAAAAATTCCCGCATGACCCCCATTTATTACGTTTTTGGGCTAGGTTTTTGGCTAAGATTAGACAAGTTCCAAGAGCTGAAAAAGTGTATGCAAGTGTTTTAGCCTCATTTCCCTCCAATGATAATTTATTCGCTGAAATTGGTGATTTTTATTTTAAGAATCGGGATTATTATAAATCTATAGCCTTTTTAGATAAGGTTCCAAGCAATAGCCCATTGGCTTCTCAAGCCATGTTTATCAAATCCATAAGCTGGCTATATTTAGGCGAACGATTAAAGAGCTTAGCCTTGTTGGATTCGGCCCAACAATTATACCCTAGCGATATGAGGTTTAGAAGTTTAAAGTATCGTTTGATGAATCGAAATTTGGATTCAACCCGCACTCAAACGGATAGTTTGTCTACTGAGTCTTCCGAAAATTAAAATACGCTCCTAATATTCCTGCTTAATTTGTAAATTGCATAAAATTTGTTCGAATGATAAAAATTACTTTTCCCGACGGAAATATCCGTGAGTATAATTCAGGTGTGACACCAATGGAAGTTGCCTTGTCCATTTCAGAAGGTTTAGCAAGAAATGTGTTGGCAGCTAAAGTGGATAATCAAGTGGTAGATGCTTCTACTCCTATTCAAACGGATGCACAAGTTCAATTATTGACCTGGAATGATACGGAAGGGAAAAAGACATTTTGGCATTCATCTGCCCACTTAATGGCAGAAGCTATTGAAGCATTTTTTCCGGGTACCAAATTTGGTATTGGACCCGCTATTGAAAATGGGTTTTATTACGACATCGATTTAGGAGGAAAAGAGTTTGGAAGTGAACAGTTTAAGCAAATTGAAGATAAAATGCTTGAATTGGCTCGTCAGAAAAGTGAGTATTTACGCAAACCTGTCGCTAAGGCAGACGCCATTGCATATTTCCAAGAGAAAAACGATGAATATAAATTAGAATTACTAGAAGGTTTGGAAGATGGTTCAATAAGCTTTTACACACAAGGAAACTTCACGGATTTATGTCGTGGGCCACATATTCCTCAAACAGGATTTATTAAATCGGTCAAACTACTCAGTGTAGCAGGTGCTTACTGGCGTGGAGATGAAAAGCGTAAGCAAATGACCCGAATTTATGCCATTACTTTCCCTAAGGCGAAAGAATTGGAAGAGTATTTATTTTTGTTGGAGGAAGCAAAACGCCGCGACCACCGTAAATTAGGCAAGGAATTAGAACTATTTGCATTTTCAGAAAAGGTAGGTTTAGGTTTGCCTTTGTGGTTGCCTAAGGGAACTATTCTTCGTGAAAGGTTAGAGAACTTCTTACGTAGAGCCCAAGTTCGTGCTGGCTATTCTCCTGTGGTAACGCCACATATTGGTAGTAAAGAATTGTACGTGACTTCGGGTCACTACGCTAAATATGGTAAGGATTCATTCCAACCGATCAATACTCCAGATGAAGGTGAAGAGTTCTTGTTGAAACCCATGAACTGCCCTCACCATTGTGAGATATATAAAGTCAAGCCTCGCTCTTATAAGGATTTACCTTTGCGTTTGGCGGAATTTGGTACAGTATATCGTTATGAGCAATCTGGGGAATTACACGGATTAACTCGTGTAAGAGGCTTTACTCAAGATGATGCACATATATTTTGTCGTCCAGATCAAGTGGAAGATGAATTCATGAAGGTGATAGATTTGGTACTTTATGTATTTAAGGCTTTAGGATTTCATGAATTTTCGGCTCAGGTATCTTTGAGAGATAAAACGGATCGCGAAAAATACATTGGTCGTGATGAGGATTGGGAAAAAGCGGAATCCGCTATCATTAAATCTGCACAAGAAAAGGGTTTACCTTATGTGATTGAATATGGTGAAGCAGCATTTTATGGTCCCAAATTGGATTTTATGGTACGTGATGCCTTAGGTAGAAAATGGCAATTAGGTACCATCCAGGTGGATTATCAATTACCTCAGCGATTTGAATTGGAATATACGGGTTCAGATAATCAAAAACATCGTCCGGTAATGATTCACCGTGCGCCATTTGGTTCATTGGAGCGTTTTATTGCTATTTTGATTGAAAATACTGCTGGAAACTTTCCATTGTGGTTATCTCCCGATCAATTGGCGGTCTTACCCATTTCAGAGAAATATGAAGATTATGCCAATGAGATCTATTTACGTTTACAAGAGCGTGATTTAAGAGGTTATGTTGATCACCGTGACGAGAAGATTGGACGTAAAATTCGTGATGCAGAAGTTTCTAAAGTTCCCTTTATGATCATTGTGGGTGAAAAGGAGCAAGCAGAAGGTTTGATAAGTATTCGTAAAAAAGGACAAGGGGATTTAGGTTCCATGTCCTTGGATGCATTTATGGCTATTGCTCAGGAAGAAATACAACAATTGACACACGATAAATAGATTTATTGGAGAATATCAATTGCTTGAAACTCTTTTGTTTGCAAATGCGTTAAAATTGATATAGCTTTCGAATTGAATACAAGAATTAACAATAATTATTAAACGAAATTTTACTTTATGGCTTTACGCCCCAATAACAATTACCGAGGAAACAAACGAGAAGAGGAGCCTTATAGAATCAATAATCTAATACGAGGGGTTGCAGAAGTGCGATTAGTAGGAGAAAATATTGAACAAGGTGTTTATGAGTTTTCTAAAGCTTTGGCGATTGCTGAATCTCAAAGTTTAGATTTGGTTGAAATTTCCCCCAATGCCGTTCCTCCTGTTTGTAAGGTCATTGATTATGCTAAGTTCAAGTATGATCAAAAGAAAAAGCAAAAGGAAATCAAAGCTAATGCCACTAAAACGGTCATTAAAGAGATTCGTTTCGGTCCTAATACCGACGAACATGATTTTAACTTTAAATTAAAGCATGCTGTAAACTTCTTAAAAGAAGGTGCTAAGGTGAAAGCCTATGTGCACTTTGTCGGTCGTACCATTGTGTTCAAAGAGCGTGGCGAAATGTTGCTATTGAACTTCGCTAAAGGCTTGGAAGAATTTGGTAAACCCGATGACATGCCAAAATTAGAAGGTAAGCGTATGAGCATAATCTTCTCTCCTAAAGCTGCCAAGAAATAATTTCAATTTTTTTTCATCAAAACAGGGAATTAAAGGGTATTTTTTATACTTTTGCATTCCCAATTTTAAATTTAATTTTTACTATAATGCCAAAAATTAAAACCAACTCTGGAGCAAAGAAACGTTTCAAAGTAACTGGAACTGGTAAAATTAAGCGTAAGCACGCTTTTCATAGCCACATCCTTACTAAAAAGACGACTAAGCAGAAGCGTAACTTAGTTCACGCTACCTTAGTTTCTCCATCTGATATGGACCGTGTAAACTTAATGTTAGGTCTTTAATATCAATTTAAGTTATTGTTCAACCAGAAATAAGGCCTAAAGTACTGTAAGAAGTCGCCTCAATTTCAAAAAACAAATTTCTATGCCACGTAGTGTCAACCATGTAGCTTCTAGAGCTCGCAGAAAAAAAATCTTAAAATTAGCCAAAGGCTTTTATGGTCGCGGAAAAAACGTTTGGACCGTAGCCAAAAACAAAGTTGAGAAAGGTTTGCAATATGCTTACCGTGATCGCAAAGTAAAGAAAAGAGATTTCAGAGGATTGTGGATTCAGCGTATCAATGCTGCCGCTCGTCAAGAAGGAATGTCTTATTCAGCTTTCATGGGCAAATTCAACAAATCAGGAATGACTTTAAACCGTAAAGTGCTTGCTGATTTAGCGATGAACCACCCAGAAGCGTTCAAAGCAGTAGTGAATAAATTAGGTTAATCCTTATTTACATAGCTTACAAGAAAGTCCCAAAGAAATTTGGGACTTTTTTCATGCCCAATATGTATCTTTGTTATACATCCACCCGCTAAGAAATTGAATCGTCCTGTCTATTTAGATTATGCCGCCACAACTCCTGTATCACCAGAAGTTTTGGAAGCTATGATTCCTTATTTTAGTCAGCATTTTGGTAATTCAGGCTCTAACCAACATCTATTTGGTTGGGAAGCCGCCGATGCTGTTGATGAAGCTCGAAAAACCATAGCCACCTATTTTTCTGTTAAACCTGCCTCTATCCTATTCACATCAGGCGCCACTGAATCCAATAATTTAGCCCTATTAGGTTTGTTGGAGCATCAAACTCCTGGTCACATTATTTCTTCCTCTTTGGAGCATAAAGCCGTTTTGGAGCCTTTGGCATATTTAGCTACAAAAGGATGGGAAATTACTTATTTAGCACCTAATTCAACAGGTGAAATAAGTTTGGATCAAATTAAAGCGAAAAAAAAGCCCAATACGTCCCTCGTATCCATCATGTGGGTTAATAATGAAATTGGAACAATCAATGATATTTCTAGTATTGCGACCTGGTGTACACAGCAAGGAATAATTTGTCATAGCGATGCGACTCAAGCATTGGGGAAATTGGATATTTCAAAAGCATATTTACCTGATTTAATGAGCTTTTCTGGTCATAAAATTTTTGGACCTAAAGGTATTGGTGCTTTGTTTGTGAAAGCAAATACTCCCTTACAAGCCCGACAATGGGGAGGTGCACAAGAAAGAAGCTTACGTGCTGGTACTTTACCCGTTCCTTTGATTGTAGGGCTTGCAAAAGCGGTGGAATGTATTCCGCAACTACTGAACTCTTTGGCTCTATTACAAGCTAAAAAACTGGATTTCGAAAAGGCACTTAAAGCATCTTTAGGAGAAAGAATATGTTTCAATTCAATTTCTGAAAATCAAATACCTCACATACTTAATTTTTCCATTTTAGGAGTTGATTGGGAAAAGCTTTTTAGGTCGATGCCCATGTTGGCTCTTTCTAATGGGTCTGCTTGCAATTCTAAATCAACGTTTCCCTCGCATGTGTTAAAAGCTTTAGGTAGAGACGATGAAACGGCTTTGGCTAGTGTTAGGATTTCAATGTCACATATCTATTTGCAAGAGGATCATGATTGGGTGGTGAATTACTTGGTTAAAAGTCTAGAAAAATTGATATCATGAAAGATTGGATACAAATTGTGAATCGTTTGGAACAACTATTGGCTGAAAATATTGACTTAGCTCTTGCCACCGTTGTACATGTTGATGGTTCAGCTTATCGTAGACCTGGAGCAAGAATGTTGGTGACAGGAGATGGAAATTGGTGGGGATCCATTAGTGGCGGTTGTTTGGAAGGCGATATGTTGAAGAAGGCACAAATGGCCATGATGACGCAACAAATTAAATTAGTCTCCTATGATACGCGTGAAGAGGATCCTTTTCAATTAGGAGTAGGATTAGGTTGTCAAGGACTCATTGATATTGTCATTGATCCTATTCGTGCCCATTTGGAAGCTTTTTGTGTAGCCATGAAACAGGCTGTATCGTCTTATGAGCCCGGAGTATTAAGCAGTGAATGGGATGAAAATAAGGCATCATCTTTTCAGTATTTGTATATTCCTCAGTCGGATATTCATTCCTTTGATGCCGACAAAAAAGAGATTTTGCTTCAAAAAATGGCTCATTATCGCCTTTTAGAAGGGAAATCAACTCTTTTAGAATTCATCCCTCCTATGCCTCGTATTTGGATTTTCGGGAATCAGTTTGACGCTTTGGCTTTGATTCAACAAATAAATCTTCTGGCTTGGGAAATACATTGGGTAGGTAATGTTCAAAAAATAAATCCTCTTGGTAAGAAATTGGTCAAGCAAGTATATGATTGGGAAGCTGATTTTCAAATCCTACCAGATGATTCTCTGGTTATGATGACCCATGACTTTGATCGAGATGTGTTTTTAATGAAAAAGTTAAGTTCATTGGAACATGTTGCTTATTGGGGAATTTTGGGTCCACAAAAGCGTATGGATAAAATGCAAGGTCATTTGAATGATGAGGGTTTGGATATTTCCAAACTCAGAAAAAAATTAGCTAGTCCTATTGGTCTCGATCTAGGTGCAGAAGGTCCTGAAGAAATCGCAATTTCGATTATTTCTGAAATTATCGCACAAAAAAATAATCGAGATGGTCAGGCACTTAAGTTCAGGGAGATGCCAATCCATTAATATTTCAATGCTTTAGAATAGATTATTGATAGATAGGTATATAAACAAAAAACTCCCAGCGTAGCTGCTGGGAGTTTAAATAAACCTCTAAACCTATTTAACTATTTTACTTCCTCGAAAGCTACATCTTCTGCTTCACTAGCGCCATTGGCAGAAGCATCCGCTGTATTTTCTGTGGCACCTGCAGTTTCACCAGCAGCGTACATTTCTTGGGAAGCAGCAGTCCAAGCTGTATTAAGTTTTTCCAAGCCAGCATCAATAGCAGCTATATCTTGGGAAGCATGAGCTGTTTTTAATTCAGCTAATGCACCTTCAATAGCTGATTTGTTTCCTTCGGAAAGCTTCTCTCCATATTCTTTCAATTGCTTTTCAGATTGGAAAATTAAAGCATCAGCTTGGTTGATTTTTTCAACACGCTCTTTCTCAATTTTATCGTTCGCTTCGTTGGCCTTTGCCTCGTTGCGCATTTTTTCAATTTCAGCATCTGTTAAGCCACTTGAAGCTTCAATACGGATTTTTTGTTCCTTACCAGTTCCTTTGTCTTTCGCAGATACATGCAAAATACCGTTAGCATCAATGTCGAAAGTAACTTCAATTTGAGGCACTCCACGTTGTGCTGGTGGCAAACCATCTAAGTGGAAACGTCCTAATGAACGATTATCCTTCGCCATGGGTCTTTCTCCTTGCAAAACATTTAACTCAACGGATGGCTGGTTATCTGCGGCAGTCGAGAATACTTCCGACTTCTTAGTTGGAATGGTTGTATTCGCTTCAATTAACTTAGTGAATACACCTCCCATCGTTTCAATCCCTAAAGATAATGGAGTCACATCAAGTAACAAAACATCTTTTACTTCACCGGTTAAAACTCCACCTTGAATAGCAGCTCCTAAAGCGACAACTTCGTCTGGATTCACTCCTTTAGAAGGTTTCTTTTCAAAGAATTTTTCTACTTCTTCTTGAATTCTAGGGATACGAGTAGAACCACCTACTAAAATAACCTCATCGATGTCAGCATTAGAATATCCTGCATTTTTCATGGCTCTTTTGCATGGCTCCAAGGTACGTTGAATCAAACTATCAGCTAGTTGCTCAAATTTAGCACGCGTTAAATTGCGAACTAAGTGCTTTGGAATACCATTCACTGGCATGATATAAGGTAAATTGATCTCGGTGGACGCACCCGAACTTAATTCAATTTTAGCCTTTTCAGCTGCTTCTTTTAAGCGCTGAAGTGCCATTGGATCTTTACGCAAGTCGATGTTTTCATCTGAAATGAATTCTTGAGCCAACCAATCAATGATTACTTGGTCAAAATCATCACCTCCTAAGTGGGTATCACCATCCGTAGATTTTACTTCAAAAACCCCATCACCCAATTCTAAGATTGATACGTCAAATGTTCCACCACCTAAGTCGAACACCGCAATCTTCATATCCTTACCTTGCTTGTCGACACCGTAAGCTAATGCAGCAGCAGTAGGCTCATTGATGATACGTTTCACTTCTAAGCCTGCAATTTGACCCGCTTCTTTCGTTGCTTGACGTTCTGCATCATTGAAATATGCAGGAACAGTAATAACAGCCTCTGTAACAGTTTGTCCTAAATAATCTTCTGCTGTTTGCTTCATCTTCGTTAAGATTTGCGCAGAAATTTCTTGGGGGGTATATAAACGATCACCGATGCGAACACGTGGAGTATCGTTATTACCTTTTTCAACTTGATATGAAATCGTTTTTAATTCAGAACTTACATCACTATATTTTTTACCCATAAATCTTTTAACAGATGATATGGTATTTTGAGGATTGGTAATCGCTTGTCTTTTGGCAGGATCTCCTACTTTACGCTCCCCATTCTCTAAAAACGCTACAATGGAGGGAGTTGTCCTTCTTCCTTCTGAGTTAGCAATAACAACTGCCTCATTTCCTTCCATTACGGCCACACATGAATTGGTGGTACCTAGGTCAATTCCAATAATTTTTCCCATGATTATTATTTTATTTTTTACCCCCATGTTACAAGGAATATGCCATGAAAGCTGTTTTAAGCAAATGCTGACATATTGTCACGTACTCTCCCATAAATAATAAAATTCAATAAATTTCGTCAGTAAATAGGCATATGTGTTATCTTTGCAACAAGAAAATATGTTCAATTATGTCTGAATTTAATGACTTTACGTGGGTAGAAGGTTCAGAGCCTCATCGTCAACGTACAAGAGAAATCATCAAGAAACACCCCGAAGTAAAAAAATTAATTGGTAAAAATCCGAGCACAATGTGGTGGATTTTAGCCTGTGTTGGTTTACAAATTACCCTAGCCTATTTTTTGAAAGATTCACCTTGGTGGTTAATTGTTGCAGTGGCTTGGTTTGTGGGAGCATTCCCAACCCATACCTTATTTGTATGTATTCACGAGACTGCCCATAATTTGGTATTCAAAAAAAATTCATGGAATGTGTTTGCTGGGATTGTTGCCAACTTCCCATCTTTATTTCCTACGGCCATTTCTTTCAAAAATTATCACTTAAAGCATCATGCTTTTCAAGGGGTACATGAACTGGATGCGGATTTACCTGATTATTGGGAAGCAAAGTTGATTAACAATTATTTCATTGGTAAAGCCATTTGGTTGTTGTTATTTCCCTTCTTTCAAGCTATTCGAACCATTCGTTGTATTGAGTTAGCCGTATTTGATCGCTGGGTAATCATGAATATTGTAGCACAATTCGCTTTTGATGCTTTGATTGTGTACTTGTGGGGCTGGCCAGCATTGGCTTACATGGGTTTAAGTTTCCTGTTTTCTGTGGGTTTACATCCACTAGGCGCTCGTTGGATTCAAGAGCATTATTTGGTTTTAGATAAAAATCAGGAAACGTATAGTTACTATGGTGGTTTGAATGGCATCAATATGAATGTGGGTTACCACAATGAACACCATGATATGCCTTCTATACCTTGGAATAATCTTCCAAAATTAAAGGCAGCAGCACCTGAGTATTATGATAATTTGAAATACCATACCTCCTTTGTCAAATTGTTCTTCACTTTCCTATTCTCTCAAGAGGTAGGTTTATATTCAAGAATAGCCCGTAAAGAACGTGGCGGAGTCGTATTAACGGATGTTTCTACACCCGATATTGATTTAGCGAAAGAATAATTGATCATTCAATAGTATTAAAAAGGCCTCATTTGAGGCCTTTTTTTATAAAACTACAGTTGAGTTTGCTCCAACATGAACCTTCTTATCATGGATGACAATTTCACTAGCATGACCCGCTAAATTTTGTACTTTCACCCCTGCTTGGTTGACTTCAATTTCTAAATGATCATTTCTGAAATTGATTTTAAAACGGTAACTCTTCCATTGCTTTGGTAAAAATGGAGCTAAGTGTAATTGGTTATTTTGGACACTTTGCCCTGCAAAACCTTTAATAATAGACATCCAGGTTCCTGCCATGCTGGTAATATGACAGCCATCTTCGGTATCATTGTTATAATCATCTAAATCCAATCTAGCAGCTCGGGTATAAAATTCGTAAGACTTGTTTTCTTTTCCCAATTTGGCTGCCAAGATGCTATGAACACAGGGACTTAAGGATGATTCATGAACGGTTAAAGGTTCATAAAATGTATAATTTCTTTCAATCTCATCCAAAGAGAAATCTGATTCAAAAAAGTACATACCCTGTAAAACATCTGCCTGCTTAATATAACATGAGCGTAAAATTCGATCCCATGACCAATGCTGATTGATGGGACGTTGTTGGGCAGGGATTTGATCAACGGGTGCAATGATTTTATCTAAGAAACCATCTTGCTGAAGATATATGCCTCTTTTTTCATCTCTTGGATAGTGCATATACTGAACAATATGCTCAAACTCTACTAATTCCTCTACTTTAAATTGACTTTTTTCGAGTTTAATAGAAGTCTCATTCGGGTACAATTGAGTGATTTCTTGATGAACTTCTTGAACATAAGACAAACACCAAGCTGCTAGGTAATTGGTATACCAGTTATTATTGACATTGTTCTCATACTCATTTGGACCAGTTACGCCCAACATGACATATTTTTGAAGATTTTCTGACCAATTGACACGTTGCTGCCAGAATCGAGCAATGGCTAATAATACATCCCAACCATAATCAAGTAAGTGTCTTTTATCATCTGTGTATTGTACATAATCCTTGATGGCATAAGCAATGGCACCATTTCGGTGAATTTCTTCAAAGGTTATCTCCCATTCATTGTGGCATTCCTCCCCATTCATGGTCACCATTGGATATAATGCTGCTCCGTGGTCAAAACCTAGTTTTTGTGCATTTTCAATGGCCTTATCCAATTGCTTCCAACGGTAGATCAAGAGATTTTTAGCTACTTGAGATGGCGCTGTAGATAGATAAAAAGGTATGCAATAAGCTTCTGTATCCCAATAAGTAGATCCGCCATATTTTTCACCTGTAAATCCTTTGGGACCAATATTTAATCGATCGTCTTTGCCTGTATACGTTTGATTGAGTTGGAATATGTTAAATCGGATTCCCTGTTGGGCTGCTACATCACCTTCAATCACAATATCATTACTTGTCCATTTTTCTGCCCAAGCTAAAGCCTGCTCTTGTAACATTTTGTCAAACCCTTTAGATGCGATCTTCGTTAGGTATTGGGATAGTACTATTTCAAAATCTGTGGTCGGGTGATTTTCGGAACTTAAATTAATGGCATATTTCATTAAGGTAATAGGCTCATTTTCAATCACTTCCACTTGGTAATTTAAGGCGCTGTATTTTTCTCTAGTCTCAGATTGGGCTTGAACATTGACTTTTTGTCCATTTTGGAATACCTGCACTTCTTGGCCGGTGATGACTTCAAAATGAGTTTTTTTTGTTTTTGACCATACAAAGGAACGATTTCCTTGAGTTTCTACTTTGACTTGATCCCAAAACTTCTCTTGGTAGTTAGAATCTTTATTTTGAATATCTCCATCGATATAGGCTTTTAGTTGAATCGATCCAGAGAAATTGACGGGTGTGATGCTGTATGAAATAGCACCAGATTCGTCATCGGCCATGCTATTGAAACGAATGGATTTAATTTTTAATCGTTTGTTGTTCGATAAGGTGATTTCGCAAGTACGAAGCAAATACCCCTCCTTCATATTCAATTCTCGATAAAATTCATGTATCCTTGCTTGGTGTAGGTCGACCTTCACTCCTTCTATCTCGATATCTATTCCGATCCAATTGGCGGCATTTAATACTTTGGCAAAATATTCTGGATAACCGTTTTTCCACCAACCAACGCGCGTTTTATCAGGATAATATACCCCTGCCACATAATTCCCTTGAAGTGTTTTACCCGTGTAGCTTTCTTCAAAATTAGCTCTTTGCCCCATTCGGCCATTTCCTAATGAAAAAATGGATTCCGTGATTTCGTTGAATTCAGGATGGAATGAATCTTCAATGACTTTCCAAGCATCATGTTTTAAATATTGTTTCATAGGGTTCTAATTAGGAGCGCAAATACGATGAATAGAAATAATTAAAGAAGGAGGAGTTCAGAGACTTGTAGTTCTGTAAAGGATGAAATGACTTTATCCGCACCTTGCAAAATGGTTGGAGAGCCAACTCCTACGACTTTCATCCCTCCTGCTTTGGCGGCATCTATACCGGCTTGGGCATCTTCAAATACAATACATGCTGCTGCAGAGCAGCCTAGTGCTTCCGCACCTTTTAGAAACACTTCTGGGTCTGGTTTACTTTTTGTCACTACGTTTCCGTCAATGATTGCATTAAACCAAGTCATTAAGCCTGTTTTTTCTAAAATGATTCTGGCATTTTTACTCGCAGAACCTAAGGCTATCAGATACCCTTGTTCTTTTAATTGATGTAAGAAGGAAATGACACCCGGCAATATTTCACTGGGATTCATGTGATAAATGAGTTCTAAATAAGTCTCATTTTTTTCTTTGAGCCATCGATCCTTTTGTTCTTGCGTAGCTTGAAAATGTGCCCAATGCAAGATTTTATCCAAAGACTCAACTCGGGAAATCCCTTTGAGTTCTTCATTTTGCTCATGACTTAATTCAAAATCAAAATGCTTTCCTAAAATTTTCCAAGCTTGAAAATGATATACTGCGGTATCTACGAGTACGCCATCTAAGTCGAAAAGACAGGCTTTATACTTCATTTTATAATTTTTAGGGTTATGCTATATTTCAAAAATACGAGTTTTCCTGCTGCGGAAAAAGCGAAATTTGGCTTATTTGAGCCCTTTATCTTGTTATTGAGGAATAATTTAATTTTATTTAAACTAGAATTATTCCGACCTAAAGCCATTTTTTTAGAAATTAATTGATTCAGATTTACATGAAAGAGAAAAGATCCCATAAGTTTATCGTTTATCAAATGATGTTTCATTTATGGGGCAGTACCAATACCGATTTAGCTTTTAACGGTTCCTGTCAAAGAAATGGAGTTACCAAGTTTATCGATGTTTCATTGAATGCTCTTAAGGCTTTAGCTAAAAAAGGATTCACCCATATTTATGCGACTGGTATCATCGAACATGCCACTATGGAGGATTTTTCTGCCTATGGATCCCCATTAGATCATCCATCCATTGTGAAAGGTCGGGCTGGCTCCCCCTTTGCCATCAAAGATTATTATGACGTCAATCCCTTTTTAGCAACTGATCCTGCCAAAAGAATGGAGGAGTTTGAGGAAATGTTGGAGCGAATTCATGCCTGTGGTTTGTATTTGATTTTGGATTTTGTGCCTAATCACCTTGCCAGACAATACCATTCAGATAAGAAGCCAAAAGGAATTATTGATTTTGGGGTAAATGATCAGACAGATAAATCTTTTGATCCTAATAACAATTTTTATTATTTACCAGGTACTCAATTTTCTGTACCTGATGGTTTAGATATACCTATACCCTATTCTATTCCTTATATTGAAATTCCAGCCAAAGTGAGTGGGAATAATGTTTTTTCAGCTCAGCCCTCGAAAGATGATTGGTTTGAAACAGTGAAGTTGAATTATGGAATCGATTTTCAACATGGAGAAAAGACCTATTTTGATCCGATACCTGATACTTGGTTAAAGTTGTTGGATGTTCTTACCTATTGGACTAACAAAGGAATTGATTCTTTTCGATGCGATATGGCTGAAATGGTTCCTGTGGAATTTTGGGCTTACGTCATACCTAAGATTAAGGCAATTAATCCTCAAGTGACATTCATTGCTGAAATTTATCAACCTTATCGTTACCAAGATTATATCTATCGTGGTGGGTTTGATTATTTATATGATAAAGTTGGTTTATATGATGCGTTAAGAAGGTTGATGGAGGAGAAACCTGAAGCTACGGTAGAGGATATTACCCGTGTATGGCAACATGAATCAGGGGAATTTTCTGAACATATGTTGCGCTTTTTAGAAAATCATGATGAAACTAGAATAAATAGTCCTGGTTTTGCCCAACATAATCTTTGGTCGACTATTCCAGCCATGGTAATTACCGCCTGTCTGCACCATGGGCCAATAATGACCTATATGGGTCAGGAATTTGGTGAAATGGCCAATGAGGTGGAAGGATTTAATTTGGCGCAAGATCGCACAACAATGTTTGATTTTTGGCGGATAGAAACACATCAAAGATGGATGAATCAAGGGCAATTTGATGGGGCTCAATTAACGAAGGAGGAAAAACAATTGGATGATTTTTATGTGAATTTATTTCAATTCGTACATACTCATCCAGCCATACAAGAAGGGCATTTTTTTGATTTACAATATGCTCAAAATGAACATTATCCGAAGAGAAAAGTCTATTCATTTTTAAGATATACCTCCAAAGAAAAATTGTTAATCGTATGTAATTTTGATTCTCAACAATATTATTCTTTGGATATTCAATTACCCGCCTTGGCTAAAGAGATGATGAAAGTGTCCCAATTTAAGTTGAAATTAATTCAAGCATTTGTACCACCAGCTGTGAATGAACACATTCAACAAGCTGATGAGGCTATGTTGCCTCCGAATAGTGCTTATGTTTTTATGATTTCATGATGGTCTTACTGCGAAAATCCATGCGATTATTGATACTCCTATTGGGCGTTTTTCTTTTTCAGTACGGAAATGCTCAAGAAAAATGGATTCCTTTAGATTTGCAAAGTAGAATAGCTTTGGCTCAAAAAAATCAGAATCATGTGATTTTGGCGGAGTATTTCTTGGGTAAACCCTATGTGGCAAATGCTCTTTCGGCTGAAAATCCAGAGAAATTATACCTTTCATTGGAGGATTTTGATTGTGTAACATTCATTGAAAATGTGATGTCACTATATCATTCCAAAGGTCAGGATTCACTTTTTAAGAAAAATTTGATTCATTGGAGGTATGCTCAACCTAAAGATATTCGATTTGAAACAAGAAATCATTATTTCTTTGCCGCCATGGAACAATTAATAGAAGATCAATGGATTGTTCCCATAACTACTCCTGAAGGAAGACAGATCAAAAAAAGCTTTAGGTTTTTATCTCAATTTTATCGAAATAAGAACAAGAATATCTCCATTCCAGCTTTGGAACAAGTGGAGAGCCAATTAAGATTAAAACCATTTACTTTCATTCCATCGATTAATGTTAGTAAGGTATTATCCAGTTTAAAAGAAGGCGATATCGTTACCTTTGTTTCCAAAAGAAATGATCTGGATGTACAGCATACAGGCTTTCTTACCTATAGAAAATCAAATTGGTATGTACTTCATGCTTCTCAGGAAGTAAAAAAGGTATGTATTTCGGATAAGAACGTAGTGGAATACTTGAAATCGCATCCCTCCTTTCTTGGCATTCAGGTTTTTAGACCTAATTTTATTAAATGAAAAAATACAACTTTGATCAAGTGATTGATCGTAAAAATACGTCCAGTTATAAATGGGACAACCCGATGTATGCGGGTAAATCCATCCTTCCTATGCCCGTGGCTGATATGGAGTTTGCGGTAGCAGATGAAATTTTGGAAGCATTGGATAAGATTACTCAACATGGAGTTTTAGGTTATTCAATCGTGCCTGATTCCCTGAAAATAGTAGCGCAAAAAAGAATAAAAGAGGAATATCAATGGGAAACGGAATTAGAATGGCAAGTTTGGTTACCCGGAATCGTTCCAGGTATAAGCTTAGCCTGCGATATCTTTTCCAACGAGAAAAATGGGGTTTTGACAGCCATTCCCGTGTATCACCCGTTTCATTTGATACCTACTTGGTTAAATCGTCCCTTACTTACTTTTCCCATGGTGGAAAAAGAGGGTCGGTGGACTTATGATTTTGTAGCTTTTGAAGAAGCTCTAAAACAACAGCCGGCGGTGTTTTTATTTTGTAATCCACATAATCCTGGAGGTACGGTATTTAATCAATCGGAAATAGATCAAATAGTGCGTTTGTGTCAACAATATAACTGCTTGATTATTTCGGATGAAATACATGCTGATTTACGCATTCATCCCCAATCCAAGCATATTTGTATTGGTCAATACATCGAAGATATTCCCTCCATCAGTTTTTTCGCAACATCAAAAGCTTTTAATACAGCTGGCTTAGGAGGATGTGTTGCCATTATTCCTCATAAAGCAAGCAGAGAAGCATTTATCAAAAGAACCTTTGGATTTATGCCTATGCTGAGTCGACATAGCATCGATGTCATGTCAGCTACCTACCTGCATGGTTCGAATTGGTTAGCTCAATTATTGCCTTATTTGAAACAAAATCATGATTTTCTGTTGGATTTTGTCAAGCAACAACCTGGTTTGGATATGGTTCCTCTAGAAGCCACCTATTTGGCTTGGATTTCATATGATGAAACTTGGGGAGATTTACCAGAACGATTGCTAGAACATGGGCTGCACGTATTACGTGGGGAGCAATTTAAAGGAAAAAACTTCATTCGTTTAAATTTTGCTTGCCCTCAATCTCAATTAAAAGAGGCCTGTCAGATTATTGCCAGTTTGGTACACTAGCATGTTAAAAATTATTCGCTTTACTTTATTTCTATTGTTGGTATCGCTGCTCCTTGGACTGATTTTTTATGTACAACAAGAAGATGATATGGAAAATCATGTGAATGTTGGTTTGCAGGATATGGATTTGGTGCAACGTTACCAAGATTCTTTAAATAGGCCAATGAAGTTAAATGAGGAAGTTCCTAAATCAGATTGCATGGCTAAAATAGAGGATTTTGAGGCTAAAGTGGAGACATTATCCAATAAAGTAGTTTTCAGTATAACTAAAAGCAACCAAACAATCTATCGGAAAGAATTACAGCATGTTTCATGTAAACAAATACTAGCTTCTGATTTGAATGGCGATATGCAGCCAGAGTTTTGGTTATTGGTCAATAAGGGTAAAAATAGCCACATTTATGCTTTTGAATATCATAAGGGAAATTTAAAGACAGTTCAATTTCCCTATTTGAAAGGTCGTCAAAATTTTGGTTACGCAGGAAATGATAGTTTACATGTAGATAAATCTTATATTGTGAGGTCATTTGACTTTCGAAATGATCCCTATTCAGACCTTTCAGAAGGAATTAGGGCATGTTATTATAGCTTTGGAACAGACCGAAGCTTTGTATTAAACAAAACGTTAGACTTAGAACATATTCAACAATGAGTGAGCAAAAATTACGATCGCAGCAATGGTTTGGCAAGACAGGTAAAGATGGATTTATTTACCGTGCTTGGATGAAAAATCAGGGTATACCAGATGATTATTTTCAAGGGAAACCAGTTATTGGAATTTGTAATACCTGGTCAGAATTGACACCATGTAATGCTCATTTTAGAGAATTGGCTGAATTTGTCAAAAAAGGGGTGATTGAAGCAGGAGGATTTCCCGTAGAATTTCCGGTGATGTCTTTGGGGGAAACATTAATAAAGCCCACCGCCATGTTATACCGTAATTTGGCCAGTATGGATGTAGAGGAATCTATTCGTGCCAATCCGATCGACGGCGTGGTATTAATGTGTGGATGTGATAAGACGACTCCTTCTTTGGTTATGGGTGCTTGTAGTGTGGATTTACCGAGTTTGGTTATATCTGGCGGACCCATGATGAAAGGAAAGTTTAAAGGGAAAGAAATTGGCACCTCTGATGTATGGCGCTTTGCTGAAGCTTATAAATTAGGTGAATTATCGCAAGCAGAGTTTATTGAAGCAGAAGCGTGTATGGCACGTACGCCTGGTCACTGCGCTGTGATGGGTACAGCTTCTACGATGGCTACTATGGTGGAAGCGCTAGGATTAAGTTTACCACAAAATGCAGCTATTCCTGCCGCCGATGTTCGTAGAAAGGTATTGGCTCAGCATTCGGGAAGAAGAATTGTGGAAATGGTGAAAGAAGATTTAAAGCTTTCTAAAGTATTAACGCGTGAGGCTTTTGAAAATGCCATTCGAGTGAATGCTGCCACTGGTGGATCTACCAATTTTGTCATCCATTTATTGGCCATTGCTGGTCGTATCGGTGTGGAATTAGATCTTAATGATTTTGATAAATTCTCTAAGCAAATTCCTTTATTGGCTAATATTCAGCCTTCAGGAGAACACTTCATGGAAGATTTATATTATGCCGGTGGCTTACCTGCCTTGATGAATCAAATGAAGGAATTTTTACATACGGGAATCATTACTGTGAACGGTAAAACCGTCGGTGAAAATATAGCTAATACCCCTATTTATGATTCCAAGATCATATCTACCATGGAGAATCCCTTTAAACCAGATTCTGGAATTGCCGTGGTGAAAGGTAATTTGGCTCCGAATGGGGCTGTGGTTAAGCCAAGTGCAGCTTCACCTGAGTTATATAAACATCGGGGAAAAGCGGTCGTATTTGAAAATATTGAAGATTATCATGCTCGAATTGATCTTCCCGATTTAGATATCGATTCAACTTCTGTGATGGTGTTGAAAAATGTAGGTCCTAAAGGCTATCCAGGAATGGCTGAGGTAGGAAATATGGGAATACCTAAAAAACTCTTGGAAAAAGGCGTGAAAGACATGGTTCGTATTTCTGATGGACGAATGAGCGGAACAGGATTTGGAACCGTTGTATTACACGTTTCCCCTGAATCTGCTGCTGGAGGTCCATTAAATTGGGTTCAGAATGGCGATTTCATTGCCTTGGATCTAGATAATAGATCCATTCATTGGGAAGTTTCAGATGAAGAGTTGGAGGCACGTAAACTGGCTCAGCCTTTCCAAGCACAAGCGCATATACGGGGTTATGTAGGACTATTTATTGACCGTGTATCCCAAGCCCATGAGGGGGCTGATTTTGATTTCCTAAAAGGAGGATCAGGTTCTATTGTGACGAGAGATTCACATTAATTTTATTAGTAGAGGCCCTTATTGAACGATTGGGGCCTCTTTATTTTATACAGGATTATGTTAAAGTATATTGTTACAGGTGCTGCGCAAGGGATTGGTTTTGAGATAGTTAAGTCTATTTTGTTGCAAGGTAATTATGTGATTTGGAATGATATCAATCAAGAACAAATAGATAAAGCTCAAGCCCAATTACACCATTTGGGACTATATCAGTTTTCCAGTATTTGCGCAGATGCAAGTTCCGATGAATTTTTAGATTCTCTTTCTATTTTGATGGATGAAACTCCCGGAACATTAGCGGGATGCGTTTGTAATGCAGGTATTACTACTTTTGGTGATTTTTGGTCATATACCAAAGAGTCTTTAGATCAAATATTGAAGATAAACATCAAAGGAACTTTCTTTTTAGCGCAATTGGTGGCTAAAAAACTAAGAGATGCAGGAAATGGAGGAAGTATTTTATTGATGTCGTCCGTTACAGGTCATCAGGCACATCCTGATTTAGCTGCTTATGGTATGACCAAGGCCGCTTTGAATCAACTGGCAAAGAATTTGGTGATTGACCTATCTCCATTTCAAATTCGTATCAATACGATTAGCCCAGGGGCCACTTTAACCGAAAGAACGCTGTCTGATCAAGATTATATCAAAGAATGGTCCGCTATCACTCCATTGGGCTATCCAGCCACGGTGGAAGACATCGCAAATGCAGCTTTATTTTTTCTCTCTCCCCTTTCTAAACACATCACTGGCCAATATTTAGTGATCGATGGTGGCTGGACTTCGGTGGGGATACCCCCCAAATGAATGATAAATTATACAATATAAATTGTAAATGGATGATAGTTTTCTTGACTCCTTTTAAATCTGTTTTATTCCCAATATTTATAATCTATATTTTATAATTCATAATTTATTGCCAGTTTTTCTCCAAAAATCCAATCCAATTTTTATGACAGATCTTTTCAATGTCATTTGATGAATAGCCTCTCTTACTTAGTAAATCTGGTATTTTTTGCAAATCGGCAATAGATTGAATGTCATAAGGACATTGTTCTGTTCCAAATCCACCATCTAGATCGGTCCCAAGCCCTACGTGATCTGTATTTCCTGCAATCTGGCAAATATGATCCAAGTGGTCAATCATGGTATTCAAGCTCACCTGCATGTTTTGAGGAGTGGAGACTCCCCTTACCCAATTGGGAACCATCATCCATGCATCCAATGGCATACCTATGACAGCACCCCTACGAATCAATTCTTTAAATTGTTCATCCGTAAATTGGCGATTATGATCTACCAAAGCTCTACAATTATGGTGGCTAGCCCAAACTGGCCCATCAAAACGCTCCATGGCTTCCCAAAAGCTGTCATCACATAAATGAGTGGCATCAAGAATGATACCTAATTGCTGCATTCTAGCTAATAGAGCCCTTCCATTTTCGCCCAATCCTCCCGTTGCATTGGTTCCTTGTGCATATCTTCCAGGACCATAATGTGCTGGTCCTAAAGCTCTTAATCCATAGTTATACGCAATATCTAAATGATCAACCGTGATAATGGAATCAGCACCTTCCAAACTTAATATGTAACCAATCTTCTTTTTGCTATCTTGACTACTATTCCAATATGCAACATGAGCTTGTAATTCTGACCAGTTTCTGATCGGACTTAATTCCCCCAAAGCTTCTAGTGCTTTGTAATAGGCTAATTGTCCTTGAGTTTGCGCCCAGGCTTGTTCTGGCGAGTGCCAACCAGGTAAAGTAGAGCTTTTATCCACATATCGTGCTATTTGAGTCGCCACTACAAGTCCAATATTCCCTATTCTCAATTCATCCAAAGAAATGACAGCATTGCCTCGATCGGGTTTATCTGTCATGCCTTTTTCCCTTTCATTAATGTCTTTTAATGAAGCTCTTAAATCACGATTCCATTCCAAAGCATTCATGCTGAGGTCTAAATGTGCATCAAATAGTAGCATGTTATATGTTAATTTTTCTGTTTCTAGCTTTTACTTCCCAATTGCCCACAAATTTGTCATTTTCGATTACCTGCAAATTAGCATGCAAGGCTACAGTAGGACAAACATGGTAAGGAATCATTAAAAACTCCTGACCAATTTCAAAAATATCAGAATCAGGCACTTCGACGATACCATGTTCTTCACTTTGGCTCAATAACTTAAATTCTGGTTGATCGATGAATCGTACTCGATTCTCTATGGTGTTTTCTGCTGCCACGGATTTATGTCCCAAATCCAAGCAAATAGTTGTTTTACTAGGTTTTGAAATGATACGGCTAATGATGAAAAGTGCTGGCTTTAAGCTATTTTCTGGATAAAGTGCTGTATATCCCGCATCAAAAAAGACAAAAGTACCAGGACTACATACATAGGTTGGGTTCTGATGATGAACTAAAAAACTGGGTGTCCCTCCTACACATAATTCTAAGTCAGGAAATTCAGATGAAATAGATTGAACCAATGTCTCAAATTCGATGAAATCTCGTTGAACATGCGCTTTTCTATCGTCTACATTCAAGTCCCGAATATGGCCATCATAGGCATGAAGTCCCCATATTTTTAAAGCTGGTAAGTTCTTTATTTGATGAATCAAGGAAACTGCTTGTCTGGAAATGATACCTGTTCGATTCATGCCTACATTGATATCGATGAATATATCAATGCTTAGATGTTGACTCTGAAAGATGGAAGAAATAGCTTGGGCGGCATGAAGATCATCCACTAAACAAGCAAATTGGCTTTTAGGATAAGCTTGTACTAAATTTGCCAAACGGATTATATTAGGCCCCGTAGGCTGCATGCTCAATAAAATTGATGGGGCAAATGATAAGGCTAATAATTCCGCCTCAGCTATGGTCGCACATTTAAATTTTGTGATACCTGCCTCAAGGCATAAGTCATTGACCTCCTTCGTTTTATGTGTCTTAATATGAGGTCTTAATCGATTGGGATCGCCATCTACCAAACTCAATATATAAGCGATATTTTCCTTTACCTTGTAAGGAAAGACTAATAAACCAGGGCTTTGAATTTCTGTATAATCAATGCTCATCTTATATCAATGCACGATCTAAATGCGTATAACCACCGTCTACATGGATTAATTGACCCGTCGTATGACTTGATTTTTTTGACATCAAAAAAGTAACCATATCCCCTAATTCTTCAGGAGTGGTCATTCGCTTTCCTAATGGTATTTTTTCGGTGATAGAAGTCAAGGTTTCTTCTGGATTAGGAAGGGTTTTTAACCATCTGTCGTACAAAGGAGTATAGCATTCCGCTACAATAACGGCATTCACTCGAACACCTTCTTTCAATAACTCAACTGCCCATTCTCGGGTTAGCGCATTTCTTCCTCCATTGGCTGCGGCATAGGCAGAAGTACCACCCTGACCCGTTTCAGCCACTTTAGAACCAATATTAACAATTGCTCCTTTCGATTGAATTAAATGCGGTAAGCAGGCTTTGGCCATCATATAATAATGAATCAAATTGGAATGTAACGACTGCATGAATTTTTCATAGGTTCCAGAAGCCAATCCTACCCCATCGTTAATTCCAGCATTATTCACTAAGCCATCAATTTTACCAAAAAATTGATAGACTTCCTTGACCACGCGTTCACATTCTTCAGGTCGACTTAATTCTGCTACAAATGAGAAAGCATGTCCACCGGTAGCTTGAATCTTGGCGATTGCCTTTTCATTATCTTCTTTATTCCTTCCCACAATAGCCACCATGGCTGATTCTAAAGCCAATGATTGACTAATTCCTTCTCCAATTCCTTTGGCACCACCAGTTACGATGATGACCTTTTCTTTAAGTCCTAGGTTCATTATAGTTCTACTTGATAAAACGCTAAACAATTATTCAATTTGATATCGGCTTGTTCATTAGCAGATAAGCTAGCTATACTTTCATGAAAGACTTCCAACCATTTTTCTAAGGTTGAAGCCACTAATACTACTGGGTAATCTGAACCAAATAATAATCTTTTTGGACCAAAAACCTCCAAGGCCACATCGATTGTTTCTTTGATCTCATCTTTTGTCCAATTTTTCCAATCAGCCTCAGTTACTAGTCCTGAAATTTTGGCAGAAACATGCTCAAGTTCTTTAAATCCTTGCATGTTCTTCTTCCAATTTGTTAAATCGTTTGATTTATAGGGAGGCTTAGCTAAATGATCTACTATTAGTTTTTGACCATCTACTTTTTGAGCAAAAACTACACTTTCTTTTAATTGATGTGGGTAAATTAAGATATCGTACGTGTAATCAAAAGCAGCTAATTGCTTCACTCCTTGTATGAAATTTGGCCTTTGAAAGAACAGTGGGTCTTTTTCTCCCTGAATCACATGACGGAAACCTACACATTTTTCAAATTGAGAAAAATACTCTAGTCGTCTTTCTAGGTGCTCATTTTGCAAGTCAGTCCACCCCACCACGCCTTTGATAAAGTCATTTTGCTCTGCCAAAGCCAACAAAAATAGCGTTTCTTCTTCGGAAGAGTCCGCCTGAACTGCTATGCAGCCCTGTACCCCATTTTTTTCAAATATTACCTGACTTTCATTTGGATAAAAATCAGTTTGAATTTTGGACATATCATCGGTAATCCAAGTGTCTCGCTCCGGCTGATAATTCCAAAAATGTTGATGTGCATCAATCATACTAAACTGTGTAGGCAATGGCCTTTTGCTTTTGCTCACCTAATCCATCCATTCCTAGAGTCATGATATCTCCTGCTTTTAAAAACACAGGAGGATTTAAACCCAGTCCTACTCCATGCGGTGTTCCTGTAGAAATCACATCACCAGGCAATAAGGTCATGAATTGAGAAATGTAAGAAACAATTTGAGCCACGTTAAAAATCAATTGCTTTGTATTACTGGTTTGAAAACGCTTCCCATTAATATCCAACCACATGTTTAGGTTGTGAACATCTTGAATTTCGTCTTTGGTGGCTAAAAATGGTCCTAGTGGGGCAAATGTATCACATCCTTTACCTTTGGACCAGTTTCCTCCTCTTTCTAACTGGAACTCTCTTTCAGAAATATCATTATGTAAGCAATAACCAGCGATATAATCGTAAGCCTGCTCTTCACTAACATAAGAAGCTTTTTTACCGATTACTATCGCAAATTCTACTTCCCAATCCGTCTTAACGGAGTTTTTAGGAATTATGACATCATCATAAGGCCCACTTAAAGCCGATGTACTTTTGAAGAACAAGATGGGTTCTGTAGGAATGGCTGCCCCAGTTTCTTTGGCATGGTCAGCATAATTTAATCCTACACAAATGATTTTGGATGGACGAGCCACGCAAGAACCAATTCTTTCTGGTTTACTAACCTCTTCTAATATTTCGTTTTTGACGATATCTGCTAATTTTTCAAGTCCTCCTTGCTCAAAAAACGCTTCATTAAAATCTTGAAAATAGGTACTTACATCGAAGTATTTGCCGTCGATTAAAACCGCAGGTTTTTCGTTATTTATGGCTCCTAAACGAACTAATTTCATGTTATGTATTGAATTTGGGTATTATTTGATGTCTTTTAAAACTGACCACATGGTTTCAGCAAGAAATTTATTTCCTGCTTCATTCAAATGTACACGGTCGCTGGTTAAAATACCAGATTCTTTATTTTCTGGATTATTGTTTTGCTCAAAGCTTAAAAAAGCTTTTCGTAAATCAATCAAGGCACAATTATTATTTTTTGCAATCCGGCGAATGATATCTGAATAACGATTTAGATCTCCATCATTTTCGTTTGTTGCATCAAAGCGTTCTCCAATGACGGTTGGTGTACAAATAACAACCTGACTACCAGCTGATTGTATTTTCTTGATTAAAGCATTGTAAAAACGTTCAAACTTATCAGCATCAGTGCCTGTTCTGGAGGATGTTTTATGCCAAACATCGTTAATTCCGATGTAAATGACCGTGATGTTAGGTTTTTTGGCTAATAAATCATCTTCATGACGTAAGTATAAATCATAAATTTTATTACCTCCTATACCCGCTCCTATTAATTCATATTTGTCACCAATACCTTGCGCAGCCAACATTCCTTGCATTTGAGTAATATAGCCAGTTTTTGAAACCCCAGCTTGGGTAATGGAATCACCAAAGAATACAATCTTGATAGGATCTGCGGGTGAAAATGAGCTTAATGAAGCCAAAAGTAGGACAATGAATATAATTAACTTGCTTTTCATGAGATTTATTAATTGTTTAAATAAGTAAAACCTCCATCGATAGGATAATCACAACCTGTGATGAATGAGGCTTCATCGGAACATAAATATAAAGCTAAATAGGCAATTTCTTCAGGTTGTGCCATCCGACCAATGGGTTGTGTTGCTGATAATTTGGCAAACATTTCTTCTTTTTTATCTGGATAATTTTTGGCGATAAATCCATCGACGAATGGAGTATGAACTCTACCAGGAGAAATGCAATTGCAGCGAATGCCTTGCTGTACATAATCTTTGGCTACGGATTGAGTCATGGAGCGTATGGCACCTTTGGTCATGGAATATCCAAAACGGTCGGGAATACCTACAGAAGCCGCCACCGATGCCATATTCACAATAACCCCTTTCGAATGCTGTAACATGCCTGGAATAAAGGCCTGCATACAATGAAATGCACCTTTTACATTGACATCAAAAATGGCCTGAAAACCCTCAGAGCTAGTATTTTCAATATTCCCAATTTGAGCTATTCCTGCATTATTGATCAGGATGTCTATGTTTCCTAATTCAGAAGCCAGTTTATTCACGTCATCTAGCTGGGTAATGTTAATGATATGAAGTTGGGATTTAGATGAAATAAGTTTTAATTCTCTTTCCGTTTCACGGGAAGAAGCATTTTCTAAATCAATCAAATGTACCTCAGCGCCTTGTTTGGCGAATAGTAATGATATGGCTTTTCCGATTCCGGATCCACCACCTGTAATGACTGCTTTTTTATTTTTTAATGAAAATAACATAGGACAAAATTATAAAGATACTCCCCTTCTCCAGAACATGAAATCATCTTGTCCAAGCTCCATGGCTTTGGTATTGATTTCCCCTGATGCTAAACGAATCACATAATCTAATATTTCTTCACCCATTTCTTCTACGGTTTTTTCACCTGAAATAATGGGACCGCAATCAATATCAATAATTTCTGGAAGTTTTTCAGCCAAACGTGTATTGGTAGATAGTTTGACCATGGGGCTGATCGGATTTCCTGTTGGAGTTCCTAAACCTGTTGTAAATAATTGAACAGTGGCACCAGCTCCAGCCATACCTGTGGTGGCTAATACATCATTTCCAGGTGTACAAACTAAATTTAAACCACTTTTTATCGCATATTGACCATAACCTAATGCATCTACAATGGGAGAAGTTCCTGCTTTTTTAGCAGCTCCAGCAGATTTAATGGCATCAGTGATCAATCCATCTTTAATATTACCTGGTGAGGGGTTCATATCAAATCCCGCCCCCACAGCTTCGGCTCTTCTAGCATATTCGCGCATTAATTTGCCAAAATTGTCTGCAACTGTTGTATTGATCGATCTGTTTTGTAATTCTTGTTCTACACCGCATAATTCTGGAAATTCAGCGATCATGACCGTACCACCCAAGGCCACCAATAAATCTGCGGTATGTCCAATGGCTGGATTGGCAGAGATCCCAGAGAATCCGTCAGATCCACCACATTTAACCCCTAAACGTAATTTAGAAAGTGGTGCTTCTGTTCTACCGATTTTATTGATCTCTACCAGACCTTGGAATGTTTTTAAGATGACATCACTTAGTAAATGTTCCACTCCACTGCCTTCATCTTGCTGTTGCTCAAAGAAATGAATAGGTTTAGAAAAGTCAGGATCAATTGCCTTTAGACTATTTTTAAACGTCTCAATTTGAGAATGTTGGCAGCCTAAACTTAATATTGAAATGCCCCCTACATTGGGATTGACACAATAGCCCGCTAGTAAAGCACATAGCATGTCAGAATCATCTTTGCTTTCTCCACATCCACTTTCGTGGCGTAAAAATTTAATCCCATCCACGTTTGGGAAAGAATCCGATTTCTGTAGTAATTCCCCTTTAAAAGTGCCTTTTATTTCATGAGCTTTTAATTCTTTACCACTTTCTAATTGTCTTTTCAATTCAATGACCTGGTCTGTGAATGGATCATTTTTTTGAAATCCTAAACCTTTGATAAAGGCATTTTTGAGTAATTCAATATTTCGATTTTCACAAAATACCAAGGGAATAACCAACCAATAATTTTGGGTACCGACCTGACCATCAGGTCTTTGGTATCCCTTAAAAGTGGTGTTTTTCCACTTATCCACGTTGGGCGCTTCCCATGTATACTCTTTTTGTTTACCTAAAAAATCTTGTGAAGCATGATGTAAATTAAAGGTATGTATTAATCCACCTTTGGAAATATTTTGAGTAGCCACTCCTACTAAAACACCATACATCGTGGCAGTATTTCCTTTAGGAATATCCATCGTACTAAATTTGTGTTTAGCAGCAATATCGTCCTTCAATGTAATTTCCTGACCTTGATGTTGTATTAGAGTACCAGCTTTTAAATCTTTTAGGGCAACAAGTAAATTATCTAAGGGGTGTATTTGTAAGTAAGAACGGGACATTAAAATAGTTTTATATTATAGTTTAAAAATTTGTTTAGTTAATACCCATTTAACTCCATCTGGAGTACCGGGTATCACTTGCTGAAATTGACTCATGAGTTGTTCCCATGCTTGAACCATTTCGTTTGATTCGTCAAGCTTGCTTTTTTCCTCAAAACTGAAACTGTCATGGGCGACAATTTCCATGACTAGTCGGTTTTCAAACCGAAAAATTTCCATGGATTCAATTCCAGATGCGCGAATGCTTTCCGCGATTTCGGCGGAGATGTTTTGATGATAGTTTTCATAGGTTTGAATAAGTTTAGATTCATTTTTCAAGTCTAGTATCAGCATAAAACGTTGCATAATCCTAAACTTTTTGGATTTTAAATCCTTGGTAAGCGTAATATACAATAAACACAAAGCAAATTAAAGGTATGCCCAATGCCAGTGATGGTCCTATTTTAAATAGGTAAGCCGTAAATGGTGGAATAATAGCTCCACCTACGATGGACATAATAAGTAAGGATGAAGCTAATTTTGAACCTTCTCCCAAATCTTTACATGCTAATGCAAAGATAGTAGGAAACATAATGGATTGGAAAAAATATACCATCATTAATGCAATAACTGCTAAGATTCCTCCTCCTAACATGGCAATGATGATGGAAAGCACTGAACCAATGGCATAAATTCCCAATACTCGGTTAGATTCATATTTGCCCATAAAATAGGTCCCAATGAATCGACCTATCATAAATAAAATAAAGGCAAATGAGGCATGAAAACTAGCAATTTGCGTAGCAGTCATCGTTTCCGTTGTCTGGTAAATTTGTTCCACAATCCATAAGTTTGAATCTCGAGCAAAGTCTAATTTGAAATCGACAAAATTTCCCCACAGCGAAACTTGTGCTCCAATATTACAAAATTGGGCAATGACGCCTAATCGTAAATGCTTGTTTTTTAGTAGACTTGCTATGGTAATCTTATTACCGCTTGATTTACTTTCACCCACAGCTTTGACCTCGGGCATTTTAGTAACGGCAAATAAAATAGCAACAAAGGCTACGACTAATCCTATGATTAAATAAGGGACTTGGACAGATTCTGCTTGACTTACACGTATCGCTTCGGCTTCAGCGGTTGGTAAGGCTTGAATCATATCACGCGAATATTCCTGATCCGAAAAAATGAATAATCCACCGATCACAGGGCCTAATATCGTACTAACTCCATTGAAAGATTGAGCTAAATTTAGGCGAAAATCTCCTTTCTTGGGGTCACCAAGCACGGTTACGTATAAATTAGCTGCGGTTTCAAGAAATGCGATTCCACTAGCTATCAAAAATAATGCCCCTAAGAAAAAACTGTATTGCCTAACCGCCGCGGCTGGATAAAATAAAAATGCTCCAGCAGAATATAAGATAAGGCCCATCAATATGCCCATTTTATATCCCAATTTTCGCATGACCATTCCTGCAGGAATCGCCATGACAAAATAGCCCATGTAAAAGGCTGTCTCAACAATATTAGCTTGCCATCTTTGTAAATCTAAGGCAGTTTGAAATTGTTTAACTAAGGTTCCATTCAAGCTATTGGCTAATCCCCAAAGAAAAAATAGACTGGTTACTAAAATAAAAGGAAGTAAATAATTAGTATTGTCCTTGCTTTGACGAAGTTCTAATTGTTCTTCTGAGTTTATGGGTAAGGCCATATAGAGACTTTATGTTAAAAGTGTTTAACAGCTTTAATTTACCTGCTTTTTTTTATTAATTTTAGTTTTTTACTAATTATTCTTATGTTAAATGTTAAAATAGTTCAATCAAAATTCAAAAAATCCTGAAATCAGGTTTTTCTCTGAAATTTCTTATAATACTTTAATTCGTTGTTCCTCCTTTCTTTTAAATTTAATAATCTACATGGTTAAAATTACCTACCAGCGTTTACTACTTTTTTCGGCTCTTTTTTTCACTTCGATTTTTGTGACATTTGCCCAGCAGATTAGCCCATTAGCTCCACTCCCATCAAAGAAACAAATTCAATGGCAAGCTTTGGAGTATTATGGATTTGTCCATTTTAATATGAATACATTTACGAATGTAGAATGGGGAGAAGGAAAAGAGTCGCCTTTGAATTTTAATCCCAGTGCTTTAGATTGTCGTCAATGGGCAAGGATTGCCAAAGCTGCAGGAATGAAAGGCTTGATTTTAACGGCCAAACACCATGATGGATTTGCTTTGTATCCTTCCAAATTCACAACACATTCAGTAGCAAAATCTCCCTGGAAAAATGCTCAAGGTGATGTTGTCAAAGAATTGGCACAAGCCTGTAAAGAATATGGTTTAAAATTGGGCATCTATCTTTCTCCTTGGGATCGTTTTCATCCAGCTTATGGGACCGATGAATACAATAAGATTTATGCCGAAATGCAAAAGGAATTATTAACTCAATATGGTCCTATTTTTGAATTTTGGTACGATGGAGCTAATGGAGAAGGTCCAAATGGAAAGAAACAGATTTATGATTGGCCCTTATTCCATGCTATGGTTAATAAATATCAACCCAACGCTGTGCAGTTTTCTGATAATGGACCCGATATACGTTGGGTAGGAAATGAACGTGGCTACAACTATGAAACTTCTTGGAGCCCTATCAATCGAGAAGAAATTTATCCTGGATATCCTAAATTTGATACCTATAAAAATGGGCAAGAAAACGGAACACATTGGGTAGCCCCCGAAGTGGATGTGTCCATTCGTCCAGGTTGGTATTATCATCCAAAAGAGGATAATCGAGTAAAAAGCCCCGACTCTCTAATGAAGATTTATGTGGCTTCTGTGGGTCGAAACGCCAATTTACTGCTCAATATTCCAGTAGATACGCGAGGTTTGATACATCCAAATGACTCCGCTTCTATGATGGGTTTTGCAGATTTGAGAAAGAAAAGCTTAATCAATCTATTGAATCCCAGTACATTTAAGATTCAAGTAAGTTCAATGTACAATTCAACTTACTCTGTCAAAAATTTATTGGATGTAAACCCAGCCAGCGCTTGGGCTGCAAACCTTCTTGATACACAGCCAAGCATTCAAATACAATTAGCTAAACCTGTACTCTCAAATACCTTGATGCTTCAAGAACCCATTGCCTTAGGGCAAAGAATCAAATCCTTTACTGTAGAAATAGAATCTGAGAATGGAGAAAAATGGCAAATTAAAGCCAAAACCATAGGAAATAAGCGGATGCTTACCTTCCCAGAAAGAAAGGTAAAGCAAATTCGCATTATTTTAGATGAGTATCGAGCACAACCCTTGATTTCAAATTTGGCTCTTTATCGAATTATTTCAACACGTAACGAATCGCTTTTCCGCTAAATGTATAGCCATTGGCATATTGGGTGCTATAAACTTGATATTTAACATCCATCAAGGCACTAGCGCCCATTTCTGTGGCTTTTTCTACCAATTGACTCAAGATTTCTTGTTTTTTGGTTTGATGATTTCCTCGGTTAAGCATTTTTCCATTGACAGTTTGATTGTTTTCCAAAGGAACTTCTCCTGATATGCTGATACTTTCAATGACTTCGTAGGATTGCTTCGGACTTTCATTGAAATAAAATACATCTATGGCATATTTTACAGGAATCTCAAATCCTAAACCATCATGCCTATCCACACCTCCATCCTTAAAATTGGGAGAATAATAGGTTGAAGGTTTCACGTTTTTAGAACATGAAGCCAACAATAACAAACATCCGAAACTTAGTACTTTAAATGCTTTCTGAGTCATAAATTAATACTCTGTCCCAATATTGGGCACAGTTTTTGATGAATTCTAAATGGATAGGAGCTGTTTGATAATAATCATGTCCAGCTTCATCTACAAAAGTGGTTAATAAACAATAATCGTATGAACGATCTATGACTGGTCGATCAGTATTAGCAGGTTTACCTACATGGAAATCTTTCACTGTTTCAACCTTTCCTAAGGATAATACTCCTGCTTCAAATTGTTGAATTTCTTCTTCGCTAAGGCCTTTTTTTAACCAAAAATTTACGATGTGAACAAACATGTTATTAATTAGATAAGTTTTCTTGTTGAATAATACGGTTCAATTTTACGCCCAATTCTTCGGATGCTTCGGCTAAAGGCATTCTAACCTGTGCTTGAATCATCCCTTTCAATGCTAAAATCTTTTTCACACCCACGGGGTTGCCTTCTTCATATAGATATGGATCAATAGCTAAGAAACTTCCCAATGATTTTCTAGCTTCAGCAAAATCACCAGCTAAAGCAGCATGAATCATTTGGGTGAATTGTTGAGGAAATGCATTGGCAATCACTGACATGACACCTACTCCACCCACAGAAATAATGGGTACAGCTTGAACATCATCTCCTGAAATCAACAGGAAATTGGCAGGTTTATGTGCGGCTATCTCCATACATTGTTCAATGACACAAGAAGCCTCTTTTACGCCAATGATATTAGGATGTTCCGCTAATGTCAAAATCGTTTCTGGAGACAAATTAATACCTGTTCTTCCCGGGATATTATACAAAATAACAGGAACTGGACTAGTATCTGCTACTGCACGGTAATGTTGGATAACCCCACGGGCACTAGGTTTATTATAATAGGGACAAACCGAAAGTATGGCATCAATACCATCAAAGGAGGTTTGCTTGATTTGGGCCATTAAATTTTCAGTATGGTTTCCACCTAAACCATAAACAATGGGTAAGTTTTTAGTATTAGCTTCCTGAACTGTGGCAATGATTTTCTTCTTTTCATCAGCACTTGTAGTTACAGATTCCCCCGTGGTTCCTTGTACCACTAAATAATCGACACCACCACTTGTTACGTACTGAATAAGGTTTCCTAAGGCCTTCCAATCTATCGTTCGATCAGAAAGCATGGGGGTAATTAGGGCTGGTGCTACCCCGTGAAATTTTGGTAATGTATGCATGAGCTAGTGTAGGAGAGCTAAAAACTCATCCTCTGTGATAATTTTTATAGATAATGAATTTGCCTTTTCTAATTTGGCAGGCCCCATATTTTCACCCGCTACTAAATAATCAAGTTTAGATGAAATACTGGATACAACCTTACCTCCATTGGCAATAATTTTGTCTTTTAATTCTTCTCTTTCGAAGTTTTTAAACACGCCCGAAATTACAAAACTTTTTCCGACCAAGGCTTCTCCCTCTAAAACTATTTCTTGAATTTCTTCGGATAACTGAACTCCGGCATGCTTTAAACGTTCAATTTGCTCAATATTATCTGGATCATCCAAATATTCTCTTAAACTATGTGCAATTCTCTCTCCAATTTCGGGTACAGCAATCAAAGCTTCCAAGGTGGCTAATTTTAGGTTTTCCATGGAATGAAATTGTAAGACCAATTTTTCTGCAATCGTGGCCCCCACATGGCGTATTCCTAATCCAAAGAGTACTTGCCTAAATGGTATAGTTTTTGATTTTTCGATGGAAGTTAAAATGTTGGAAATGGATTTGCTTTGAAATCCTTCCAATCCTTCAAAATGACAAGCTTGTAAATCATAAAGATCAGCTAGGTAGTGAATAATCCCTTTTTCCACCAACAAGTCGATGGTCTCTACTCCTAAGTTTTCAATATTAAGCGCCTTTCTCTGAATAAAATGCTCTATTTTTCCCTTAATCTGTGGAGGGCAATGTTTATCATTCAAACAATAGTGGTTGGCTTCCCCCTCCTGGCGGACCAAAATAGTCCCACAGGCTGGGCATTCGTTTGGGAAAAGAAATTTAGGTGAATCTCCTTTTCGTTTAGCCAAATTTACGGAAGTGATTTTGGGAATGATTTCACCTCCTTTTTCAATAAATACCGTGTCATTTTCTCTCAGGTCCAATCGCTCCATTTCATTTGCGTTGTGCACAGAGGCTCGTTTGATGACTGTTCCGGCTAAATAAACAGGTTTTAGATTTGCCACGGGTGTTACATTTCCCGTTCTTCCTACTTGATAACTGATACTTTCAATCTCTGTTTCAGCGATTTCTGATGGATATTTATACGCAATGGCCCATCGAGGTGATTTAGCAGTAAATCCTAGTCGTTCCTGTTGAGCATAATCATTGATTTTAATTACGATACCATCGGTATTTAATGGTAATTCATGTCGTTTATCTTGCCAATCATGGATGTAAGCCAACACATCCTCCATGGCTTGACATTTTTTCCAGGTTGGAGATACAGGGAATTTAGCTAAAGTTAAAGCTTCCAAACTTTCTTCGTGAGTTTGAAATGGGTTCTCATTGCCTACCATGGCATAGATATAGCATGCCATGTTTCTCCGAGCTACTTCAGCTGAATCTTGCATTTTGAAAGTACCTGAAGCCGCGTTTCTAGGATTGGCTAAGGGTGCTTCTCCCCGACTGATTTTTTGTTCATTGATTGCCTCAAAAGACGACAAGGGCATATAACCCTCTCCTCTTAGTTCAAATTCTCTTGGAAAGATGCTGGAATTTAGTCGAAGAGGTAAACCCTTAATCGTTTTTACGTTATTCGTGATGTCATCCCCTCTTGAACCATCGCCTCGGGTTACACCTTTGATCAGTTTACCATTTTCATACCAAAATGATAAGGCAACTCCATCAAATTTGAGTTCACAGATATATTCATAGTTTTCACCATCCAATGCTTTGGCAACTCGTTCATCAAAATCCCTTAAATCTTGTTCATTATACGTATTTCCCAAAGAAAGCATCGGGAAACGGTGGGTGACACTTTTGAATTGCTTCGTGATGGTTCCTCCAACCCGTTGGCTAGGACTATCAGCCATGGCAAAAAGCGGATTTTCGGCTTCTAATTTTTGTAGTTCAGCCAATAATGCATCAAATTCCTGATCAGAAATAAGGCTTTCATGTTGCTGATAGTAAGCTTCATTATATTGATTAATTTGATGGATTAATTCTTCCATCCGCATTTTCACATCCATGTATCAATTTTTAACATTTAAAGTTAATCGGAAAGCACTAAGAAATAAACCTTAGCCAATAATTTTCATACCTTTGCAAGATGGAAAGTTTAATCATTGCCCCTTCTATTCTAGCTGCTAATTTTGCAGAACTTGGTTCAGAAATCGACATGTTGAATGCCTCTCAGGCTGAATGGATTCATGTCGATGTAATGGATGGAATGTTTGTTCCCAATATATCATTTGGTTTTCCCGTATTAGAGGCCGTCAATAAAAGAGCGACCAAAGTATTGGATGTGCATTTGATGATTGAAAAGCCAGAAAGATATTTGGAGGCTTTTGCTAAAGCTGGAGCACAGGTATTGACAGTACATTATGAAACTTGTCCGCATTTGCATCGTACAGTTCAACAAATCAAAGATTTAGGTTGTTTAGCTGGTGTGGCATTAAATCCTTCTACTCCTGTTCATTTGTTGGAAGATATTATTTCAGATCTTGATTTGGTTTTAATCATGTCAGTAAATCCTGGTTTTGGAGGACAAAAATTTATACCCAATGCCATCAAAAAGACAAAGGAATTAGCTGAATTAGCCGCTTCTAAAGGTTTGACAAAGCTTAAAATAGAAATAGATGGTGGCGTATCCATTTCCAATGCAGGGGATTTAATTCATGCAGGTGCAAATGTATTAGTAGCTGGTAATTTCGTATTTTCTTCCCCCAATCCCATTGATACCATAGCCAATTTGGTGAAATTAGGTAACTAACATTCATGAATTTGAAAATCCGTTTAATTTTTGGAATTTTCTGTTGTCTGCTTGTTTTTAACTTGCCTGCACAGCGTGTTCGCTGGGCAAATAAAGTCATTTCTGTTTCAAGTGAGTATTCTGATCCATTATTAGGTTTGGAATTTAGGTCCTTACATATCTTAGGAAAACCAAGTAAATACCCAACATTTAGTAATAGTCCAAGTGCCTGGCAATCCCTAACTCCTGATAACCCAGCTGGAGAATATATAATCGTTTCATTTGATAGTTTATCTTCTGTCAAGCAAGTGGCTATTTTTGAAAACTATGGTGCAGGATCCATTGTGCGGGTAGATGGATTAGATGAAAACAATAAATTAATCTTGTTAAAGGAGTTTAGCCCGGGTTATGCCCTAAAATCAGCTCAAATTACAAGTATCAAATTACCTACAGCCACGGTTCCTTTACGCGCCATTAAAATATCTATGAATTCCGAACGGATCAAAGGATATTCTCAAATTGATGCGATCGGAATTTCGGATTCAGATGTTCCCGTCGAAGAAAGTTTGAAATTGAACAAGGATGCCAATGCCTATTCTTTTAAGGAGAATTTAGGCAAGGAAATCAATTCGCTTTACAATGAAATTTGTCCTGTGATTAGTCCTGACGGTAAAAAACTCTATTTTACTCGATGGAAGCATCCTTCCAATATGGGGAAGAATAAAAATCAAGATATCTGGGTTTCCAATTGGCAAGCGGATACCAAATCGTGGTCAAAAGCAGAATTATTTCCTGAACCTATTAACAATGATGAAAATAATGCGGTTTGTGGAATCTCGCCCAATGGTAAAACCATGCTATTGAACAACGTGTATCGAAATGACGGACAAATGGAAAAAGGTGTTTCTATGTCCTTTTTGTTGCGAACCGGTGATTGGAGTTTTCCCAAAGCATTGAAAATATTGAATTTTAAAAATAAATCAGAATTCTCAGAGTATTCCTTGGCTCCCAATGGTAAAATTTTAGTTATGACTACGGAGATGAAAGATTCTTTTGGGGGCAAGGATATTTATGTGTCTTTTTGGAAAAATGATGATAGCTGGACGGAACCAAGGAACATTGGTCAGGTTGTCAATACGGGAGAATCTGAATCTACTCCCTTTATAGCTCCTGATGGTGTTACAATGTATTTTTCATCCAGTGGCCATGTAGGATATGGAAATAATGACATCTTTTTAACCCGTCGCTTAGACGATACTTGGTTGAATTGGTCTGAGCCAGAAAACTTAGGTCCTATCGTGAATACAGTTCAATGGGATGGATATTTTTCAGTAGCTGCACAAGGAGATTATGCTTATTTTAGTTCAGTGGAGAACTCATTGGGAGCTGAAGATATTTATCGAATTAAAATACCAGAAAAAGCAAAGCCTTTGACATTGATTCAAATGGCCGGTCAGGTTTTGAATCAAGATTCTCAAGAAACTGTGGCGGCTAGAATTTTGGTTAAATCAGTAGCAGGTACTGACTCCCTTTGGATAGATTATGATCCTTATTTGGGCGATTATAGTTTCATGTGGCCAGCCAAAAAGGCTTTTACCATGCAAGTCGTGAAAGATGGCTACATCTGTCGAGTAGAGAAATTTGATTATAGCTCTGAAAGGAACTTTAAAAGCATTTTAAGGAACCTATTGATAATTCCTATTCAGTTGAATAAGCAATTTCAAATTCCTAACATTAACTTTGATCAAAGTAAAGCGGAATTAATCTCAAGTTCTTATGAAGAACTGGATAAAATTGTTAAAATTCTAAAGGATAATACTAGTTTTAAAATACTGTTAGAAGGACATACCGACAACCAAGGAGACTGGAATGAAAACATGAAACTCTCTCTTGAACGGGTTGAAAATGTTAAAGCATATATCGTTTCCAAGGGGATTAGTGCGAATCGAGTGCGGGTTAAAGGCTGGGGAGGAACAAAACCGATGGCGAGTAATATGAGCGAAGAAAGAAGAAAATTAAACCGAAGAGTGGAGTTTACCCTTCAAGGAGATTAATGAGCGATAAACACGCAGTATATTTCACGCAATTAAATGGTATTCGCTTTTTAGCGGTATTTTTGGTTTTATTGGACCATTGGTTGGTACCAACTATCCCCTTTCCACTGGGACATTTAGGAGTAGTCATATTTTTTGTGCTAAGCGGATTTTTGATCACGCGAATATTATTTCAAAGTGCTGATGACGTAGCCGAAAGAGGCCATTCTCCTTGGAAAAAAATCAAAATATTTATCTTGCGTAGATCCTTACGCATTTTCCCTATTTACTTTCTTATTTTATTGATTGGCGGCTATTTACGCATAGAACCTTTTTCCCAAGTTTGGAAATGGTTAGTATTTTATATGCCTGATTTTTACATCATGTTACATCGGCAGTGGATTGGTGTATGGGATCATCTTTGGTCATTGGCAGTAGAAGAACAATACTATTTAGTATTTCCATATTTTATCTTGTTTTTACCTAGAAAGTACTTTGGTCAATTATTCCCTTGGATGATAGCCTTAGGTTTTTGTTCCCGTTTGTTTTTTTATTTATTGGCCAGTCACGATTTTAAAGAATCGGCATGGATGTGGTCTTATGTTAATCCTTTCAGTGCTATCGATAGTTTTGGTTTAGGTGGCTTATTGGCTTATTTCTATCATTATCATCGTGCTACATTCCAGCAAATAAGTAAAATCAAGTATATATTACCACTTACACTTGCTTCTTTTTTTCTTGTTCTTTGGTTTTCCCACTTAGCGGAATACACCTACGATAATGTCTGGTTTATTGTTGTTGAGCGTAGTGTCGCCGCAATTTTCTCCTTTTTTTTAATTGCTGAAGCTGTAGCTGAAAGGCAACATCTTTTTGGTCGGTTTTTGTCCCTTACTTGGGTAGATTACATGGGTAAGATTTCTTACGGTTTATATTTGTATCATAATTTTATTTATAATTATTATCATCAAGAAGGAAATACTTTATGGTGGGCTATTTCTAAATATATACCCCTATTTCAAACAAATTTCCTTAATTTTATAGTATCAAAATTTTTCGTCAACCTGATTTTATTACTATTTGTTGCAAGCATCTCTTGGTTTGTTATAGAGAAACCAATAAATAGTTTCAAGGATAAATTAAAATAATATGAGTTTGGAATTAGTGGTAGTTATACCTGCTTACAATGAGGAGGAATGTATTCAGCAAGTAGTGGCACATTGGATCAATGGAATTTCTACTTATGTGAATCCAGATAAATTCAAATTACTCATCATTAATGATGGTTCGAGAGATCGGACTGGAGCTATATTAGATGAGATATCTGGGATTTATCCTAATTTGATTGCTAAGCATCAATTAAACGGTGGGCATGGTAATGCAGTGGTTAATGGATACAAAATGGCTGTGGAAATGAACCCAACCTATGTTTTTCAAACCGATTCTGATGATCAGTTCGATGTGAAGGATTTTGGTAATTTTTGGGAAAAAAGAAATCAATCCGAATTCATTTTAGGCTTCCGAAAAGTAAGGCACGATGATCCATTTCGTTTGGTGATTACTCGAATTTTAAAATTCTCCTTATTGTTTATTTATGGCACCTATATTGACGATGCCAATATTCCTTTTCGTTTATTCAAAACAAGTTTCTTAAAGAAGTTGTTACATGCTTTACCAGCACATACTCCTTTTGCTCCCAATATATTTTTAGCTGTTTTGGCGAAAAAATCAGGGCAAAATTTATTTAATATTCCAGTTACTCACCGTGAAAGAGAAACAGGAGAAGTGTCTATTCGTCATTTAAAATTGCTTCAAGTTTGTTGGCAAAGTTTCAAAGAATTAGTAGCCTTTAGAGTTCATTTAAACAGTTTAGTTAAAGAAATTATCCAAGGAAAATGAAATATAAATATGTCATCCTAGGTGGAGGACCCACTGGTCTAGGTGCAGCTTATCGATTAAAAGAGTTAGGAATCACTGATTTTATTGTTCTTGAAAAGGAAAACTTTGTAGGAGGTTTAGCAACAAGTTTTGTGGATGATCAAGGTTTTACTTGGGATGTAGGTGGTCACGTTCAATTTTCTCATTATCAGTATTTTGATGATTTAATGAAATTGGCTTTAGGTGAAGAAGGCTGGTATACACATCAAAGAGAGTCTTGGGTTTGGATTAGAGATCGTTTTGTTCCATACCCTTTCCAAAATAATTTAGGCTACTTACCTAAAGAAGAGCAATGGCAATGTTTGCAAGGTCTTATTGAATTATATAAAAAAGGCCCTTCTCCTAAATTAGCTAATTTTAAAGATTGGATTTTAAATACTTGTGGACAAGGAATTGCCGACGTATTTATGTTTCCATATAATTTCAAAGTGTGGGCCTACCCTCCTGAAATGATGAATGCCAATTGGGTGGGTGAACGCGTGGCAGTAAGTGATTTAGGAAGAATTGTGGAGAATATCATATTTGAAAAGGATGATCTTTCTTGGGGACCCAATAATCTATTCCAATTTCCTAAATCAGGGGGTACTGGATCTATTTGGAAAGCGGTAGGTCAATTGATTGGTGAACCATATTTTCGATTAAATTCTACTGTAAAATCAGTTAAATTAAAGCAACACCAAATTACCTTAGAAGACGGTACTCAGATAGAATACGAACAAGTAATGAGTACGATTCCATTGGATATATTCACACAAAAATGTAAGGATTTACCTTTGGAAGTGACTCAAACTGCTCAAGGTCTGAAACACAGTAGCACCCACGTGATTGGTATTGGATTGAAAGGTAAACCAGTAGAACAATTGGCCAAGAAGTGTTGGATGTATTTCCCTGAGGATAATAGTCCGTATTACCGTGTCACTGTATTTTCTAATTACAGTCCTGATAACGTACCTGATCCTGCCAATCAATGGTCATTAATGGCAGAGGTCAGTGAATCAGATATGAAGCCGGTGAATCGTGCCACTTTGGTAGAAGATACAATCAAAGCAATGTTAGAAGATGGTTTGATTGAATCAGAGGAGCAGGTGATTTCCAAATTTTATTTTTCCACGGCCTATGGATACCCTACTCCATCCATTGAACGCGATGGAATTTTAAAACAAGTATTACCTGTGTTAGAAAAAGATGATGTGTATAGTCGCGGAAGATTTGGTGCTTGGAAATATGAAGTGTCTAATCAGGATCACTCCATGATGCAAGGGGTAGAATGGGCCAATCGCATGGTACATCAAGTACCTGAATTGACCCTTCCATTCCCGAACACGGCTAATGCGATGTGGGGTAAATAATTTTACCCTACAATAAAACGATTAAGCTTTTGAAAATCGCAGTTAAGCGAATGGCATCCATGATGCGGGCTTCTGTGGCACCGTGATTAATAACAGATTGTTCATGCGATTTAACACACATTTCACATCCATTGATGGCAGAAACGGTTAAACTCGCTAATTCAAAGAATTCTTTTCCTAATACAGGGTTTATCATGATGGACATTCTGATTCCTGCTGGAGCAGTATTGTAAAAATCTTTGCCTACAAAATGCTTAAAACGATAAAATACGTTATTGGCATTCAGTAAAGAAGTTAAAGCATGAATCTCGTTGATTTCCGCTTCAGTCGCTCCTTTAGATTTGGCTAATTCAGTCAATGAATTAATAGTAATTTCATGCTTTTGGTTGACAGAAACAGCTAGTGCCAATAATAAGGCTTCCTTTTCTGTCAAAGTAGCATACTTTAATGCATTGGAAACGTTGATCTTTAAATCTTTGATATAACGATTATCTGTGGCATCCAATTGATCCAATAATGGGAATTGACTAGTGGCAGGTAAATTAATTTCGGCTAAAAGATTATCTCTAGTTTCACTCATGATCTTGTTGTTAAAAAGCCCCAAATGAATGGGGCTTTAGTTGATATTATAAGGTTGCTTCTCCAGCTTTCCAGTTACATGGGCAAAGCTCATCTGTTTGTAAAGCATCTAAGACACGTAATACCTCATCTACGTTACGTCCTACTGATAAATCATTGGCAGAAACCCAACGAATGATACCATCTTGATCTGCGATGTAAGTAACACGGTAAGCTACTTTTTCATCTTCTGTTAAAATACCCAATTCTTCGGCTAAACTTTTTGAAGTATCAGCTAACATAGGGAACTTTAATCCACGTAAATCATCATGATCTCTTCTCCAAGCCGCGTGAACGAATTCTGAATCAGTAGATGCACCAATTAAAACTGCGTCACGGTCAGAAAAATCACCAGCACGACGATTGAATTCTGCAATCTCCGTTGGACACACAAAAGTGAAATCTTTTGGCCACCAGAACATCACCATCCATTTACCGTCTTTTTTATGATCTTCTGCAGTTATCGTTGCAAACTCTTTATCTTTTTCTAATGACACTACTGCTTTTTTCTCAAATGCTGGAAATTTACTTCCCAATCCTAACATGTGTGTAGACATAATATATATTGTTTCGTTTAAATGTTGCACAAATTTCGACAAGTTAATTCTATCAAGCAAATCTATATTTGCTATATTTGTATAGTTTTAAACTATACAATATGACAATCACTCAGTTAGAATATATTGTGGCATTAGATGATCTAAAAAGTTTTTCAAAAGCAGCAGATTTTTGTTGTGTTACCCAACCCAGTCTCAGTATGCAAATTCAAAAGCTAGAATCTGAGTTAAATATTGTTTTATTTAATCGAAAAGATAAACCATTAAAAGCTACTTTACAGGGAGAGGAGATTATCCGACAAGCTAGAGTAATTTTAAAAGAAACAGCTACTCTAAAGGAGCTATCCAAAGGTTGGAGTAATCAAGTTTCAGGGAATGTGCGTATTGGTGTTATTCCTACTATTGCCCCTTATTTAATGCCACGATTTTTATCCGGATTTCAACTAAAATTCCCTGAATTGCATATCAATATATCGGAAACCACTACTTCGAATATTGTAAAGGAAATCAAAGAAGGTAAATTGGATATTGGAATTTTAGTAACTCCATTGGGAGATCAATTGATTGAAAAGCATTTGTATTACGAAGAACTTTATCTCTATTCTAATCTTCGCTTAGCTAGTGGTAAAATTTGTAAAATGGTGGAGCCAGAGAATTTATGGTTGTTGGAAGAAGGGCATTGTTTGAGTAGTCAAATTAATTCCATTTGTAATTTAAAATCGGGACAAACCTTAAGCTCGAGAATTACTTATCAAACAGGAAGTTTAGAAACCATTGTACGTATTGCAGAAGATGCTGGTGGTCAAACGATTATACCCGAAATGTTATATGATTTTCTTGATTCAAATAAACAGGATCACGTATTTGCATTGCCATTTCCCAAACCTGTACGAGAGGTTTCTTTGGTCTATTCTCCTAGTTATGCTAGAAAAGGAATCATTCAAGCTTTACATGAAGAAATATTATCGGTCATTCCTGAATCTTGGCGTGAATTAAATAAACGGAATATTATTCCGATCTAAGTACTTCTGGATTGATTTTATGTAGTTTGGCCATGAAGATCAAACTAAGTATGAATACTAATGCCAAAACTAAAATGCCAAAACGCATATTGCCAGTCAATTGAATCAATAAACCAAAAATAAAGGTTCCAACTACGGTAGATGCTCGATCACAGACATCAAAAAAACTGAAGTAGGAAGCGGTATCATGTTCATTTTCAGGACATAACTTAGCGTAGGTCGCTCTGGAGTTTGATTGAATCCCACCCATAACAAAGCCTATAGCGGTGGCTAATAAATAGAAATGAAAGGTTTCATGCACGAAATAGGCGGAACAACAAACCAAAATCCAAAAAATGATGATGATACGAATGGCATTCACATTACCAATTTTTTTAGATAAATGAGCACATACATAGGCACCTGGAATAGCTACTAATTGTATCAGTAATATGGTAATGATGAGTGATTCTGAGGGTAAATGTAACTCTTGGCTTCCAAAGAGCGCTCCTAAAAGCATCACTGTTTGAGAACCCATATTGTACAGGAAGAACCCCAATAAAAAGTTCTTGATGGCAGGAATATGAGTGATTTCATGGAACACTTTTTTAATTTCTTTGAATCCACCTAGCCACCATCTGGGATGTTTTTTTTCTTTTTGAATAGATTTGGGCAGAAAATATAAGGGTATTTGGGCAAAAATAAACCACCAAACTCCCACCGTTAAAAAGGATATTCTAGATGCCATTTCCACGGAAATTCCACCATATAAATCGGGCATTAGGATCATGCTTAAATTCTGTAACAATAGGATAACACTACCTATATAACCCAATGAAAACCCCTTGGCACTTAATTGATCATAGCGATCTGGACTGGCAATTTCCGGTAAAAAGGAATTGTAGAATACTAAACTTCCCCCCCAGCCTATAATGGAAAACAAAAATCCCAAAGAACCAATGATGTATTGTCCTTTGGTGAATAAATACAAAAGCATGCAACTAAATGCGCCTAAATAACAAAAGAAACGCATGAAGTTTTTTTTGCTTCCTGTGTAATCTGCTATTCCTGACAAAAAGGGCATGAATATGGCCAGCACCAAGTAGGCAAAAGAAATGATATAGGAATAAACCACCGTGTTTTGCATAGAAAATCCTGCAATTTCAATCAATTCGGGGTGTTTACTGCCCATCATAATGGCAGCCACTGGAAAATAAATGGGAAATATAGCTGATACAATGGTTAATGAATGTACCGAATTAGCCCAATCATAAAAGGCCCAGGCATTCATAGTTTTTTTATTATTCAGCGATTGTTCCATAGTTAAAATAGGCCTAATTGTTCTCCTGTTCCTAAGTCTTTATGATCAGGTGGCAAATTCTTGATTTCAAAGGGAATATCCTCAACATCATCGGAGGAATTTTCAGATGCAGCATCCATGGCATTTTCCTCTTGATTTGAATCAGTTGATTCAAAACCACCATCTAGGTTTTTAATGATGAATTCTGGCTCATCATCTCCATCCACAATTGGACTTTCATCTTCTGGTTGGATAGGTGCTTTTTCTTCCGTATCAATGAATTGTAAATCCGTTAATTTAGGATAATTCAATTTATTGCCAATGGCTTTCCAACCACGAACATCCACTAATTCGGTGATGGGTACTAATTCTATTTGATTCGTCTTCCCATCGGATTTATGCTTAATCTGCACATTGGGAGCATAATTATCACTGGCCGCAATCAATCTGGAAGCTTTATGGTCAGAAATAAACAAAAACTTCTTATCGATGGTCGTCGTTTCCAATTTGAACCGTTTAATAAAATGATTTTTACTTGCGCCATCTAGGTAGGCAGCAGAGATGACACTGTTTGCTTCATATTTTTTCAAATATAAAATCTCATCAGCTGTATATCGATTGGTTAATTCGAAATGAGTTAATTCATAATTACCTGATTTGTACAATACTAAAATACTGTCTTTAGGTTCAAAATTACCTATAAATTGACCATGTTCATCTCGGTTCAAGCGCCCTACTGTGGCATCATACCAAATATCTACTCCACCTAGCGTGGATACCCCAGCAGATTTTTGAACAATTTTTCTAACTGGATATTTGGTCAATACATTCCCTAAAGACTCACGTCCTTTAATCGCTAATTTGGCAAAATCATAATCAAATTGCTTGATTTTGGCGGTACAATTGGCCGTTAAATTGATTTGAATGATTTCAGCTTCACCGTTTTCATTGGCAGAAAAATAGGTAATTTTCGACTTAGCATTATCACTTACTAATTTATATTCTCGGTCACGAGTTACGGAGGTAACTTTAAATCGTTTGATATAAGAAATGCCATTTTTTCCATCAAAATAGACCAAATTATACACTTTTCGGTCATCATTTTTCTTGAATACCGAACAATACAAAATATCCTTACCTACGAATACTTTCTCTTGTACTTTGGTCACGACGCAGGTACCATTTTGTCGAAATACAATGATATCATCAATATCAGAGCAATCCATGACATATTCATCTTTCTTCAACCCATATCCAATGAAACCATCAGTCCTATTGACATACAATTTTTGATTTGCCGCAGCAACGACTGTGGCCGAAATGGTATTAAAGTTTTGAATTTCAGTCTTTCGTTCTCTACCCTTACCGTATTTTTGTAAGAGGTTTTTGAAATAGTTGATCGCATAAGTGATCAAATTAGCCAAATGATGTTCAACCTCTGTCAATTCTTCTTCTAAACGCTTCATGGCTTCATCCGCCTTGAATGCATCGAATTTTGAGATACGTTTGATACGAATTTCTAATAGGCGTAAGATATCCTCTTCAACTATTTCACGGTAAAAATCTTTTTTGAATGGATCCAAACCCTTATCGACCATTGAAATGACCGATTCGAAGGTCTCACATTCCTCAATATCTCGGTAAATTCTATTTTCAATGAATATTTTCTCCAAGGAACTGAATAGAATACGTTCCATGAGTTCCGCTCGCCTGATTTCTAATTCTTGTTTGAGTAAATCTACGGTTTGATTGGTGCTAACTTTTAAAATTTCTGATATCCCCACAAAATGTGGTTTTTCATCAATGATAACACAAGCATTAGGCGATATGGATATCTCACAATCAGTAAAGGCATACAAAGCATCAATGGTCACATCTGGCGAAATGCCTGGAGCCAATTGGATTTGAATTTCAACATCCTTCGCTGTATTGTCAATGACCTTTTTGATCTTAATCTTACCCGTGTCATTGGCCTTTATGATGGAATCAATCAAAGAAGTAGTGGTAGTGGAATAAGGTATGTCCTTGATTACCAAGGTTTTCTTATCTATCTCTTCAATCTTAGCTCGAATTCTAATTTTCCCTCCACGTAAGCCATCATTATAATTAGAAGCATCCAGCATTCCTCCTGTTAAGAAATCAGGCAATAATTCCACTTTTTTATTGTTCAATAAATCGATGGAAGCCTGTAAAATTTCGCAGAAATTATGAGGCATGATTTTGGTCGCTAAACCTACTGCAATACCTTCAACTCCTTGGGCTAATAATAATGGAAATTTAATGGGTAAAGTAATAGGTTCTTTTTTACGTCCGTCGTAAGACAATTGCCATTTCGTGGTTTGGTTATTAAAAACGACATCATTGGCAAATTTGGATAGTCTTACTTCGATATAACGAGCTGCTGCCGCGCTATCTCCCGTGCGCATATCTCCCCAGTTTCCTTGGCAATCAAATAGTAATTCCTTTTGACCTAGATTAACCATAGCATCCGTGATGGAAGCATCTCCGTGAGGGTGATATTGCATGGTTTGACCTACCACATTGGCTACTTTGTTAAAGCGACCATCATCCATTTCCCTCAAAGCATGAAGAATCCTTCTTTGTACAGGTTTTAATCCATCTGCTACGGCTGGAACAGCGCGTTCAAGAATTACGTAAGAGGCATATTCTAAAAACCAATTTTCGTACATTCCTGCCACGGCAATTTGATTTTGCAAGCTGCCATCCAATGATTCATCCATATAATCAAACTATAATGTTAACTCCCCTATTTTTAGGTGGAATAATTGGTATAAAAACAAGGCTGTAGCACCCCAAATAACTTCACCTTCAAATTCAAATTGAGGGGCCCAATAGGTCTCATTTTGAATCGTTAATTGATGCGCTTTTAATTGCGAATTATCTTGGAAATGTGACACAGGTATTTCAAAAATACGATTTATTTCTCGTTTATCTAAAACGTAATTTTGCTTTTCTTCTAAGACAACAAAATATGGCTGAACCCAATAATTGGAGACCATGACCCAAACGGGTTCCAATGCCGTTAAGGCTTCATAAGGAACATCAATCCCGATTTCTTCTTTTACTTCTCGTATAGCAGTAACTTTCAAATCCTGATCAGATAATTCCTGTTTACCTCCAGGAAAAGCCATTTGTCCTGAATGAGCTCCATCATATACATTTCGTTTTATCAATACAATGGTATTCTGATCCACATTTTTATGAATGATGGCAACCACCGCTGCATGTCGAGCATTATCTTTCACCGATTCCATTTGCATGAAACTTTGATGTAGATTAAAAATGGGCTCAAACATTTCTTTCATCTGCTCTTTCTATTTAGACATGGCTTCTGCGCATCGAATTCCATCCAATGCCGCAGACATAATTCCACCAGCATAACCAGCTCCTTCTCCACAAGGATATAATCCTTTAATTTCTGGGTGCTCTAGGCTCTCCTGATCTCTAGGTATTTTTACTGGGGAAGATGTTCTACTTTCTAAACCAATGATTTGACCAATATTGGTTGAAAAATTAGGTATTTTTTTGTTAAAGTCGCTCAATCCTAAGGCTAATGGCTCAGCTATAAAATCGGGTAAAAAATCCCGCATTTCCCCTGGTATTAAGCCTGGTACATAGGATGTTTCATGAGAAGATTTACTTGTCTTTTTTTGGATAAAATCTAAAGTTAATTGTGAAATGGCCTTTTGCGTTCCTCCAGATAATGCATGTGCTTTTTGCTCTAAAGATTCCTGTAAATACATGCCCGCTAATGCTCCTTCGGATTTAAAGGCTGACCAATCATTTTCCAATAAACTAACAACTATGCCTGAATTAGCATAATGAGAATCTCGTCGAGAAGGCGACATACCATTCACCACCACCTGATTTTGGCTAGTAGCAGAGGGAACAATAAAACCACCAGGACACATGCAAAATGAGAAAACGCCTCTTTGCAAACCTTGATACTTTGTTTGACTCACTAAACTAAAACTGGCAGGTGGTAAATAGTCTGGTCGTTGTTTCGATTTATATTGGCATGTATCAATTAAGGCTTGTCGATGTTCAATTCGTACCCCAATAGCAAAACCTTTAGACTCAATCAGTATGTTTTTTTGTCTTAATAGTTCAAAAATATCACGCGCTGAATGACCTGTAGCTAAAAGAAGCTTTTCTGCCCTGAACTCTTGATTTTGAGCGGTAATTACTCCTTTGATTTGCTTGTTTTGAATGATAAAATCGCTAACTCGTTGATGAAAATGCACCTCACCTCCAGCTTGAATGATAGCATCTCTCATGGAGGCAATGATGGCAGGTAATTTATTGGTTCCTATATGTGGATGTGCTTCAAATAATATATTTTGATCTGCACCATGAGCCACAAAAGTCTCTAATACAGATTTTATATCCCCTCTTTTGGTACTTCTAGTATATAATTTTCCATCAGAATAGGTTCCCGCTCCACCTTCCCCAAAACAATAGTTACTATCCGAATCAACGATATTAAATCGATTGATGGCAGCCAAATCTCTTCTTCTTTCCCTAACATCTTTACCTCTTTCTAATACGATAGGTTTAATTCCCAATTGAATGAGTCGAATCGCGGCAAATAATCCAGCTGGACCACTTCCAACAATAATTACCTGCTGGGCATTAGAATTAAGCTGCTTTAGTTTGGATAGTTGTTGTAAAGAAAAATCGTGGTTCTTATCGTAAAAGCCAATACGTAAATTGACCTTTATTTGTCGACTTCTCGCATCAATCGATTTTTTCTCGATTCGATATTGGCAGCTATTTAATAGATTTGTGCCAAATTCAGAAATAAGAAAGGCTCGAAGCAATTCAGGAGAATGAGCGATTTCTGGACTGACTACAAAATCTTTTAGTTCTAACATCGTGTAAATTTGTACAAATTTACAAAAATCCTATCTTTTAATGAACAAGCTTCAGCATCAAGTTAGCCCCTATTTATTACAACATCAGCATAATCCAGTTCATTGGCAACCCTGGGGTTCTGAAGCGCTTCAACAAGCCAAAGATGAGGATAAGTTAATTTTGGTTAGTATTGGATATGCGGCTTGCCATTGGTGCCATGTGATGGAAAAAGAATGTTTTGAAAATCAGGAAGTAGCGGATTTGATGAACAAACATTTTATCAATATTAAAGTAGACCGAGAAGAAAGGCCCGATGTGGACATGATTTACATGGATGCCATTCAACAAATGGGATTATCAGGAGGATGGCCATTGAATGTTTTTTTAATGCCTTCACAAAAACCATTTTATGGGGGAACCTATTTCCCAAAAGCAAAATGGATGAATATCTTAAGTTCAGTACAAAATGCCTTCTTAGAACATCGTGCCGAATTGGAGGCATCTGCAGAAGGATTTGCGAATGCCATTTCTGACCAATCATCCTTATTCCAAATAATCGATTTAGGTACAAATCCAAGTTTCATTCCTGCTAGTCTACAAATCATTGTAGGAAATATGGATCCAGTATTTGGAGGCATGAACAAAGCACCCAAATTCCCATTACCATCATTATTAAAATATTTAGAATCTATTCCCCCTAAATTAGCCCAACAAGCCCATGTGTTCCAGGCCTCTGAGGTGCAATTAAGTCGTATGGCGCAAGGAGGTATTTTTGATCAATTAGCGGGTGGTTTTTCCCGTTATTCAGTTGATTCAGAATGGTTTGCTCCACATTTTGAAAAAATGCTATACGATAATGGGCAATTGTTGGAAGCCTATGCGGCTGCGTACAGTCGGACTAAAAATCCTCTCTATTCGGAAGTTCTCATGCAAACTATTCAATTTTTAAATTCGGAATTAAGAGCTGAAAATGGCCTATATTATGCTTCTTTAGATGCTGATAGTGAAGGGGTTGAAGGTTTGTTTTATACCTGGCCCTATGAGAAAGTAAATGCAATATTACCTTCTTTAGAAAACCCTGATTTTTATAGAACTTATGGTATTTTACCTAATGGAAATTGGGAAGATGCTCGAAATATCCTATTCAAAAAAGAGGCTAAACTCAACTATGCTTTTAAGGATGAATTAAGCTTATTGTTAGCAGAAAGAAATACTCGAATTAGACCAGAAACAGATACCAAGCAGATTTTGGCATGGAATGCTTACCTACTTGCTGGATTAGTAGCTGCTTATCAGTCACTATATTCTGCTGAAATAAAACAAGATGCATTGAATTTAGCAGATGCCATTGAAAGACACTTATTGAAGTTTGATGGGTCTTGCTTACATCAGGCCTCCTATTCGGGAAATCCTATTGAAGGTTTTTTAGACGATTATGCGGCTACTGCCCTAGCGTTTATTCAATTGTATTTCGTATCATTTGACAAAAAATATATGGATATAGCCAATAAGCTTGTTGAAAAAGCTACCGAATTGTTTGAATCCAAAGAAGCAAATTTTGCCTTATATCAGTATGCTCAAAATATGAATAATGAATTAATTGCAGATAAAGTAGAATTCACCGATTCGGTTTGCCCATCTTCAAATTCAATACTTTGTGAAGCTTTACTTTGGTTAGGACTCATTCAATCGCAAGTCAATTGTACATTGCGGGCTCAACAAATGATGGAGACAGTTATGTCGAAGGCCCAATCAAATCCAGCCTATTTTTCCAATTGGTTACGGATTTATTCCCAGTGGTTTGAAAATCCTCAAGCGATGATCAAGTTTGATCTTAAATATGTGATGGATCAGGGATTAATGGATGCTATGCGCGACCTCAATCGGACCTTGATTCCTGTGGAGAACTTGCCTGAGAACAAACATTTTTTAGTTTGCGTCGGAAACCATTGTTTAGCGCCAGTTTGTACTTGGGACGAATTACAAGCTCAGTGGAAAGAGCTTATTTAATTCTTTCTGGGTTTTCTGAAACAAAGGCTCCCCATCCTTTTTTAGTACCTTTTACCGAAGATGAAATGTTATTTTGGTGAAAATGATGGCAAATCGCTATGCCTAAAGCATCCGTTGCATCAAATAATTTAGCATCCAATTTAATGCCTGCGATTACTTCCACCATTTTGGCTACTTGCTCTTTGGATGCATTGCCGTTTCCTGTGACAGACTGCTTGATTTTTTTGGGTTCATACTCCACAATGGGAATGCCTTTGGAAAAAGCCAGTGACATGACCATGCCTTGAACACGTCCCAATTTCAACATGGATTGAATATTTTTACCGAAAAAAGGAGATTCAATGGCTATTTCATCGGGTAAGAATTCTTCAATAATACCCAATACTCGTTCATGTATCTTGAGAAATTTGGCACCTTGAGTGGTGTATTTTGTCAGGTTTAAAACACCGTATTGCAAGACAGTAACTTTAGCTTTGTCTATTTTCAATAGGCCATAACCTAAAATGCGAGTACCGGGGTCAATACCTAAAATTATTTTTTCTGCACCTGAACTCGTAATTTGCATGAATATCGGATCTGAATTCTATGTTCATTCATCGTTTACCTTCATTTGTACCCAGTATTTTTCCCAGTTTGATTTGGGATAAAAAAGCAGATGCAAAGGAAAATCAAGTGTATTTCACTTTCGATGATGGACCTAGTCCTGAAATTACCAATTTTGTTTTAGAAGAGTTAGATAAATTTCAGGCAAAAGCCACTTTTTTTTGCATAGGTAAAAATATGCGCTTATTCCCTGATCTTGCCCAAACAGTTTATTTGGCAGGCCATAGTCTAGGAAATCATACGATGAATCATGTCAATGCTTGGAAAGTAACACATGAAGCATATCTAGCTAATAAAATAGCTTGTGATGAAATTTTTTCCGAATTAAATATTTCTAGTATAGGTTTTAGACCACCTTATGGTCGGGTTAATCGTGCAATAATGAAAAAAGCTACGGATCTTGGACCAATTTACATGTGGACTTTGTTAACGGGTGATTATAATTCAAGTTTGTCTCATGTATCTATTACAACAAATTGCCTGAAAAATATTCAAGCTGGTTCTATCATTGTTTTTCATGATAGTCAAAAAGCCTATCCTCATTTAAAAGTAATTTTACCTGAATTTTTAGCTTATTGTCGCGACAATGGCTTCCAATTATCCGCCTTATGATTGATACTCACGCTCATTTATATGATGAATATTTTACCCAGCAATGGGATGCTGCTTATGTTGAAATGAAACTAGCTGGCATTGAAGAGGTTTGGTTACCTAATTGTGATCAAGTATCCTGGTCTTCCCTATGGAATTTATATCAATCAAATACTTCATTTTGTAAGCCCATGATAGGCTTACATCCTACCTATGTAAAAGAAGATTATGAGCAACAATTGGCTTTTTTAAATAAAGAGTTACAAAGCAAAAAAGTATTGGCTATTGGTGAAATAGGACTCGATTATTATTGGGATGTAAGTTTTAGAGATCAACAAATTACAGCTTTTGAAACTCAATGTCATTGGGCATTAGAACATCATTTGTGGATTGATGTACATTGTAGAAAAGCCTATGGGGATTTGTTAGCCATTCTTAAAAAGAAGGAATTTAAAGACTTAACAGGAATTATTCACTGTTTCTCTGGCGATGCTCGAGAGGCAAATACCTTAGTAGATTTGGGTTATACATTGGGTATTGGAGGTGTTTTAACCTATAAAAATGCCAATCTACATCAGGATATTCAACATGTCCCTTTGAAAAATTTAGTATTAGAAACAGATGCTCCATATTTAAGCCCTGTACCCTATCGAGGTAAACCCAATAGTCCAGCTTATTTGAGTATAATAGCTCAAAAATTAGCGGATTATCGTGAGATTAGTTTAGTTGAATTAATTGAAATTACCAATCAAAATGCTCAAGCTTTGAAAGCTTACTCAAGCTTTGAATAACGCATCAATTTTTTCTTTCCAACTCATCATGGCATGTTGCAATTTTACCACATGCTTGTTTTTTGATTTTTTGAAATGATTCCAATCTCCTTTGAAAATTAATTTCCCTTGGTGTAAAATGCCCACTTGCTGACTTAAACTTAATATATCCACCAAATCATGGCTAATTAGCAGGCAAGGTATCTTCTCTTCCTCCACTACTTGCTTAAATATTTCTGAAAATTCCAATTTCTGTTCGGTATCCAACTGACTAAATGGTTCATCCAATACCAATATTTCAATTGGTTTACTAATAGCTTCTAATAAGGCTAATTTTTGTCGTTCCCCTCCAGAAAGATGCTGTATTTTGGTGTTTTTAACTGATTTCAATCTAAAACGAATCAAATTTCTCCGTATGAATTTTTCTAAGTCTTTGGCAGTCATTTTTTGACCTAACCGACGAAGGTATTCCTCGACTGTATGGTGAGGCATCAGGTGCAGGTTTTGTGGAACATAGCCTACTTCTTTAAAAACCTTAATCAATCGATCCATTTGAGTGTTTAATTCTTTGCCATTAACTAAGATAGAAGCTTCGGGTTGAACTGTTTGTCCAACAACAATATTGGCTAAGGTACTCTTACCGGAGCCACTTTTTCCGATGAGAGCAAATATTTCACCTGCTTTTACTTGGAAATGTATATGGTTTAAAGCAAAATGACTTGTAACTTGGTGGTGATTAATTTGAATCTCTAACATTTAAATGACTTTTTATGCTACTGTGTGGAATTGATGTAGGCACATCATCGATTAAAGTTAGTATTGTTGATGCTGCTAAGCAAACAGTTCTTTTTTCTTGCTCCTTCCCGGAGACGGAAAATGAAATTTCTTCACCTCAACCAGGCTTTGCTGAGCAAGATCCTGCACATTGGTGGTATTGTACCCAACAAGCCATTTTGAAGGGAAATGCTTCAGGGGCTTACAATCCTTTGGACATTCATGCTATCGGTATTTCTTATCAAATGCATGGTTTGGTCGTGATGGATGAAAATTTAAAAGTACTTAGACCGTCCATTATTTGGTGTGATTCTCGTGCAGGAAGTTTAGGAGAAAAAGCTTCTTTAGCACTTGGAGAGGCCTATTGTCAATCGCATTTATTGAATTCACCAGGTAATTTCACTGCGGCTAAATTAGCTTGGGTGAAAGAAAATCAAGCAGATATTTTTGAAAAAATAAGACACGTTGTCTTACCTGGGGACTATATTGGTGCACAATTAACGGGCCATTTAACTTGTACCCCATCTTCATTATCAGAAGGCATTTTTTGGGATTTTAAGCAAAATCAAATTTCAACGGAATTACTGGCATATTTTGGTTTTTCTCGGGATTTATTTCCTACCATTCAACCCGTATTTTCTGATCATGGTCAAATTTTGCCAGAAATGGCTGAAAGCCTAGGCTTCAATGAATATGTAAAAGTTACCTATAAAGCAGGTGATCAGCCCAATAATGCTTTATCTCTAGGGGTTTTAGAACCAGGTGAAATTGCTACTACTGCTGGAACTTCGGGTGTGGTCTATGGTGTGAGTGATGAGTTGAAATTTGACCAAGGCAATCGAGTAAATTCATTTGCCCATGTAAATTACCAAGATTCTTTACGCCGAATAGGAGTTTTGATGTGCATTAATGGAACCGGAATAATGAACCGCTGGTTGAAGCAAAATTTCTTTCCAAACAGTTCATATCAACAAATGAATGAATTAGCCTCTCAAGCTGAAATAGGCTCTAAAGGCTTAATTGTAATGCCTTTTGGGAATGGCGCTGAAAGAATATTCCAAAATCGTGTTATTGGGGCTAGTTTCCAGCAATTGGATTTAAATCGTCATCAATCCGCAGAGATTTGTCGATCCGTTCAGGAAGGTATTGCCTTTTCATTAGTTTATGGAATTGAATTGTTGGATAAAGTGGGAATTACCCCTCAACGACTAAAGGCAGGTTTGGCAAATATGTATTTGAGTCCTGTTTTTAGTCAAAGTATTGTCAACGCAGCTCAAATTGCAGTGGATTTGGTGGAATCTGATGGTGCTATGGGGGCAGCTTTAGGTGCAGGTATTGGTATTGGTTATTTCAATTCTCCGAAAGAGGCGGTTGCTAAACTAAAAATTAAAAGAACGATTGAACCTGATTTGAAATATGCGGATGAAACCGCTCAGGCCTATTCCAATTGGAAAAATTTCTTACCTGCTTAAAAAAGTAAAAGCCTCCTGAATTTCAGGAGGCCTGTACCCAGAGCCGGAGTCGAACCGGCACGGGCTTGCACCCACGGGTGTTTGAGACCAGCGCGTCTACCAATTCCGCCATCTGGGCAATTCTTAATTGCGACACAAAAGTACTTCAAATCCTTCGATTAATCAAGTACCTATTTAATATTTTCTTTATTATTCGTAGCGTAGAGCATCTACAGGGTCTAATTTAGAAGCTTTAAATGCAGGGTAAATTCCTGAAAATAAGCCAACTAAAATACAAACAATGATACCGGTAATCATCCAAACCCAAGGGATAATAAAGCTGGCACTACCTGAACTTATTCCCTGAGCAATTAAATTTCCGATAGGAATCGCTAAAACTATCCCTCCTATTCCCCCGAGTAAACAAATTACAATGGCTTCGATCAGAAATTGTTGTAATATTCTAAATGGAGTTGCTCCTAATGATTTACGAATACCAATTTCTCTGGTCCTTTCTGTTACCGATACCATCATGATATTCATAAGAGCAATAGCGGCACCTAGCAAAGTGATAAATCCAATCACAAATCCTCCGATTCTTAAGGAAGAGGTGATGTTTTCAAAGCTTTTAGCGATAGAATCTGAACGATCGATGGAAAAGGAATCTTCTGAACCAATTGGATCCATTCTTACTCTTCGCATGGCTCCTCTGGCTTCTTCCATAAAATCATCTAAATTTTTCACTTTGGTGGAAGATGTTGTAATATCAAATGTTAAACTTCTTCCAACAGCCATTTTTCTACCCGTTTCTAAAGGTACCATGATCACGCGGTCATCACCTCCACCCATCATACTACCTTTTTTCTCTAGAATGCCTACTACTTTTAATTTTTGACCTGATACTACTATTTCAGAATTAACAGGATTTTCCTTTTCATAAAGTTGATCAATAACATCAACTCCCAATAGACAAACATTAGTAGCATGTTGAAATTCTTGATTGGAGAAATTTCTACCCATACCCACTTTATAGCCCTTTAACTCCATGAAATTATCATCTATACCCACTAAACGCGTATTTGGATTGGTCTTTTTAGAGCCATGCTTGGCAATAGCATTAAAATTAACATTGGTTTTCAAAGACACTTTTCCTTTTGAACTAAATAGTATTTTGTATTTAGTAGCTTGGCGGTAATCAATATTTTTAAATCTTTTTTCGCGCTGTCCATCTCTTCTTATTTGCATGGCCGGACGGTTTCGAATGTCAAATGAATTGGCGCCCAATCCAGAAAAGGAATTATCTACAGAGCTTTGAATGCCGTCTATGGCAGTTAAAATTCCAACTAAAGAAGTAATTCCAAGTGAAATGATTAAGGCTGTTAATATCGTTCTAAGTAAATTTCCTTTGATCGATCTTAATCCTTCAAATACGTTTTCCTTAAGATTCATGTTGTTCTCCTACCGTTTAAATTTTACCTTGCAATTTATTAGATAAATTACGTCTTAAGAAACCAATGAAAGGGCTTATTCTTCCATTAATCATTTTTTGTTCATCATTCAGCTCATTACTAGCAAATAAGCTATTGATTCCTATGGATGAGAGTCAAACAAACCACTTAAAAGCCTATGGCTTTACCTATAAAGTTTTACAAGGTGAAGATGCCAAAGTCTCGTGGCTTCTAAACTATAAAGGTGGTTCTTTTCTTATGGAATATAGCCCAATTTTTTCCAAAGATCTTTTAAGCAAAGGAATTTCATACCAACTAATATCTGATCAATCTGCCTCACAAATTTTGGCCGAGGTTAATTCGGAAAGTTCTAATATGGAACAGGCCACTTTGCAGAAAGTTCCTAAAATTGCTCTTTATTCTCCTAAATCAGCTTCTCCATGGGATGATGCTGTTTCATTAGCCCTCAGTTATGCTGAAATCCCCTTTGAAACGATTTATGATCAAGATGTGCTAGACGGTAATTTGGCCAAATACGATTGGGTACACTTACACCATGAAGATTTTACAGGTCAAATGGGTAAAATGTATACTCAAAAAGATCAAGTTTGGTATCAATTGCAATTACAGGAAGATCAACAAATGGCCAAGAAAAATGGGTTTAGCAAAGTGTCTCAAATGAAAGGTAAAGTGGCAGCCATGATCAAAGATTATATGCTGGGTGGTGGCTATTTATTTGCTATGTGTACCGCTACCGATACTTTTGATATTGCCTTATCCACGCTTAGTATGGATGCTGTGCCCGCATTTTATGATGGTGATGCTACATCTAGTAATATCAGCGCTGATAATCTTAATTTCAATAATACCGTTGCCTTCAAAGATTTTTCCTTAATTCTTAATTATCGAGTTAATGAATTCTCAACCATTGATTCTGCACCTAATTATACACAAAGGCCTATAAGTGAAGAAAATGATTTTTTTGAATTGAATGAATTTTCTGCAAAATCCGATATGATACCATGTATGTTGACTCAAAATCATCAACAAGTGATACATGGTTTTATGGGTCAAACTACCGGATTTGCAAGTTCCACAGTCAAGTCGGAAGTGACTATTTTAGCCGAAAACGAAAGTTTAAAAGAAGTAAAATATCTATATGGGCAAGTTGGAAAGGGATTTTTCGCCTTTTTAGGAGGTCATGATCCAGAAGATTACCAGCATTTCGTGAATGAAGAACACACGGATTTAAGCCTTCATAAAAATTCCCCAGGATACCGATTAATCTTAAACAACATTTTGTTTCCTTCTGCCAAAAAGAAAAAACAAAAGACCTAGTGGAGCTTTCTTAAATAGTAATCCTCTCCGCGCACCAACACTCCTTCTACTCGGTTCGTATCTGTCCCCAGTCGTATATCTCCTGCTTGTGGCTCAAATACATTTTTACTAAAGAAAAGATAATCTGCTTGAGCTGGAATGGCTAGAACTCCTTGATCAAATGGATTTAAAGGAATTAGTTTTCTTGTAAATTTTGATCCCCATAAAGGATATTCAAAGTCATCATTAATAGTTCCTAAAGCCACAACAGCATTTTTAGGTACTAATTTCTCGAAATTTTGATAAGCTGGTGTAATATCTGGACGGTTGATGGTCAAAGCAGCAACTCGGTCAAGTTCTAAAATAGACTTTTTGCCATAAGCATTAAATGGTAATGCACGAATGTTTAGTCCCAATGTAAATAAAGCGGAAAGACTGATAATGAGAACAACAGTGCCCAAAATTATATTAATCAACCACGGATGTTTCCTTTCAAATATATAGCTAGCAATATAGGCCAAAAGCGGAAATAGATAGATGGCCGAGCTAATCATATAGCGACCTTTCCAGGGGTCATAAGCTGCTGTAAATGCCAGTGTAGCAAAGTGAATAGTAAAGGCCAGTAGAAACAAGCCTTGCATCCAATTCGGCCTTCTAATAAACATCAACAAACTGGGTAGAATGATGAATATAAAAATACATCCATAGATAGGACTTCCATTATAATATTCAAAGCGTTTATCAAAAGTAAAGGGAATGATGGTGAATTCAGTGACTCTTTCTAATCCTAATTGTAGGCCTTGGTCAATAGCCTTGAAGGGGGCCTTCATGGCATGATTCAACTTTTCAACTACCATGATATTTCTTAATCCATCCAAATTGAATAAATCAAAACCATACCGAACAACATTTCTGCTTCCTTGAACAAATAAATTGCCTAAGCTTCCGGCTCTCTCTACTGATTGATGTTGTGTGGCAGTAGGTGGCCCGATCGGATGACCATAATGAATGAAATTGGAAATATATCCAGTGGCAGCTACAAACAGAACGATTCCAAGTACATGGGCAATGATTAGATGCTTGAAAACAAAAAATGCTTTTTTCTTGATGACAGGCACAAAACAATATGCATATAATATAAGCAAGGGAATAAATGAGAAAGCAAAAGTAATTTTATGGCTAAGGGCTAAACCGAATGTTAATCCTGCTAAATACAAGTAAATGGTTTTCTCTTGTTTTCTATAAGCCACCAAATAATAAACGATGGAGCAAAGATAAGCTGCTAATACGATATCTGTTTCTGTTGTAATGGATTGCATCAATACATTAGGCAAAAACAAAAAAAGCATACTTAAAAATAAGCGTGTTTTGAATTTAATGCCTAGATTTTTTAAGATTCCATATATTCCAAAAGAGAGTATCCAATAAGAACCTATGTTGGGAAGTTTAAATAAATATTCATTGTATCCACTCATTAAAAAGGGATAAACTTGAAGGGAACAAAAACTTCTAGGATAAGTATCTATATTCCAATTTGTTCCTATAAAATGCGACATAGATCCACGCTGAAGGAAATACAAAATTCGATTTAAATGTCCTGTCATACTATCCCATTCATTAGGAGGACTATTAAATACAAGGGTAATTTGAAGCGCACAAATAGCTAAAAATGACCAAAATAAACAAGCAAATATAAAGCGCTCAATACCTGTTAATTTAACATAGGTTTGGTGTGTGGTTTGAATAGCAGAACCTATCACTTTGAAGGCAGATATATGTTCCATTTCAAAGGCAAATACAGGCCTTTGAAAAAAATAATAGGTAAGCGATGTAATAAAAAATGGCACAATAGCCCATAATAAACGACTATTCCATAGATCAAAGGCCGACAATCCATAGCCTGTAAGAATGATACTACTGGTATATATCGTAAAACCAATGATTAATATTTCTTCTAAGTTTTTATTCGAAATTTTAGACGCTACCTTGTAGTTCATCAAAATAAATGAAATGAATGCGATCCAATACATGTTCTTTTTAATTAAAGGATTGATTCACTAAATCTGAAATCAGTCTTATTTCGTCTTCTTTGATTTCTGCACTTAATGGCAAGCACAAGACTCTTAAAGCAATATCTTCAGAAACTGGACAAGTTTGTTTATCTACAAAACTCAATGTATTCAAAGAAGGATAAAAATACCTTCGTGGATTAATTTGTACGGCATGTAGTTTGGACACAGCCTTTAATAAAGAAGCTTCAGTGGGAAACATCACAGGATAATAACTGTAATTTCGTTCAATAGCAGGATTGAATTGAATTGCTTCGTCTGGTACTTGTAATAGTTGATCATACAATTCACAAGCCCACTTTCTATAGTTTCTGATATCCTCAAAATGACCTAAATTTACCAATCCCATGGCGGCATGGAATTCGGAATTCTTCCCATTGATTCCAGCTGAAAAATAGTCATCATTCTTGTGACCAAAACTACGTAATTCAATGATTTTAGCTGCTAATTTCGGATCGTTGGTCATGACTGCCCCTCCTTCAACACTATGGAATACCTTAGTTGCGTGAAAACTGCATGTACTTAGGGTACCATAGTTAAATATGGATTTCCCTTTATAGGTGACGCCAAAAGCATGGGCACCATCATAAATCAGTGGAATATGGTTTTCTGCAGCTAAAGCTTCTTGCTTTTCTAAATCTCCCGCATTACCATATACGTGTGTGGTTAATATAGCTTTCGTCCGGGAGCTAATTTTAGATTGTATTTGTGCTGATTCCACCGTTAAGCTAATAGGGTCTATATCCGCAAAAATAGGTATTGATCCTTCCCACAGAATGGAATTAGAAGTTGCACAATATGAAAATGGGGTAGTAATGACTTCTCCTTTAACCTGAAGTGCTTTTAAGGCTAATTGAAGGGCAATGGTTCCATTCGTGACAAAAATGACATGTTCTACTTGCAAATAGTCACGAAGTTTCTGTTCTAGTTCTCTAAGTAATGGACCATCATTCGTCAAATGATTACTTTCCCAAATACGTTCTAAATAGCTGACATATTCTTTTAAATCAGGTAAGAACGATTTGGTAACATGTAACATAATTAGATAGAATCAGATAGTTGACGAATAGGAAAAGGAAATACAGGTCTTACATAACCTGGCCATTTACCATACCAAGTGGTATCTTCTCTAAAATCAGCGATTTCAAAGTTAAATACTTCTTCGAAGTTATATAAGACGATGGACTTATCCTTCACAACCATGAAAGAAATATGGTAGGTACCATCATTTAAAAAATATCCTGGTATCTCTAAATGAGCTTGGACTAATCCTACACCGAAATTACCTGGAGGTGTACCTACATTGAAAATACACTCACCTGTACTAGCAAACAAATGTAAACTAACGTTTAATTGCTGATTAGCTTCTGTATTCCAAAATTCAATACTAATATTGATTTTGTTTCTAATATCTAAATAAGTTTGTCCCTCTAATAATTCAGGAATTAATGTGGCACTTTTTAATCGTATTTGTTGCGATCCAGGAGCAGCATCAAAAGTAGCATAGCTTTGCTCCAATCGATTGGTTTGAAGGGCTGCCATGTAATTTGATAACACCTCTCCCGTTTCTCCAAATTGTTTAATCCTACCCTTTTCTAAATGCAAGGTTTTATTACACAAATTGGCAACCGCCGTTAAATTATGACTAACAAATAATATAGTTTTGTCATTGGCAGCAACTTCGCGCATTTTACCCAAAGATTTCTTTTGAAAATCAGCATCACCTACAGCTAATACTTCATCGACAATCAGTATTTCAGGATTTAAATGAGCTGATATAGCAAATCCTAAGCGAACATACATACCAGATGAATATCGCTTAACAGGTGTATCTAGGAAACGAGAGATTTGCTCTCCAGCAAAATCAACTATTTCGTCGAATTGAGATTTAATTTCCTGCTTGGACATACCAAGTATAGCCCCATTTAAAAAGATATTTTCTCTTCCTGTTAATTCTGGGTGAAAACCTGTACCCACTTCTAATAAGCTTGCTACTTTACCTCTGACATGAATTTCTCCACTTGTAGGTTTTGTGATCTTACTTAAGATCTTTAATAAAGTAGATTTACCTGCACCATTACTGCCTACAATACCTAATTTATCACCCTGATTCAAAGCAAAGGAAACATCCTTTACAGCCCAGAAAATTTCCTTTTCTTCCTTCGTCAATAAGTTTTTAATACCATTTTTAAGGCTCACAGCTCCTTTGTTGGCTGAAAGTTCATATTTTTTGGAAACGGAATCAACTTCAATGATGTGCATAAATCTTATAAATAGTCCACGAAGGAATCTTCTCTTTTGTCAAAAATGATAATACCTAAAATAAATACAACAACACTGGCTATAATACTAATACTAACATTCTGTGCGGTGAGTAAATCATATTGGCTGATCAGACAGGCCCTAAACATTTCAACTAAACCGGCCAAAGGATTTAAGATATTGTAGTATAGAAACCAAGATTTTTCAGATAATTGCTTTGATGTATAAACAATGGGCGTAGCAAAAAAACCATATTGAACAATCAAGGGAATAATTTGCTGTACATCGCGGTATTTGACAGAAAATGAAGCAAAAATTAAACCAAAACCCAAAGCGAATAAGCTAGTAATAAATAATGCTAGAGGTAATAAGAAAATATAGGCAGAGATACTTTGATGCAAGCTTAAGGCTAATATGATATAAACTGCCAATCCAACCAAAAAATCAACTAAAGAAACTGCAATGGATGAAAAACAGATAATTAATCGAGGAAAATACACCTTCGAAATTAGATTACTATTGACTAAAATAGAATTACTAATGGCTTGAAGTGAATTAGCAAAATAATTCCAAAATAGAATTCCAGAAAAAATAACCAACTGAATGGGAAAGCCAGAAAAATCTTGAATTTTAGCGACTTGCTTGTAGGCAAACAAAAACACCAACATCGTAGCTATAGGCTTTACAATTGCCCAGCTCAAGCCTAAAATGGTTTGTTTGTATCTAACGGAAATATCTCTTTTAGCTAAAATGAGCAATAATTCCCAATCGCTACCTATCTCCTTGAGTTTCTGTTGTATAAGATTCATGTAAATTAGGCCATTAATTCTTTGTAAACACTACGGATATAAATCAACAAAGAGGTGATTATCATACCTATTATGATGGCAACTAATGTTATTGGACCCCAGAAATAGACTTCAATTTTGGTGGGCAATTCTGAATCAGAAATGATGGTAAATAAGGGAGATTCTTTGATTAAAGAGAACTTTAGATTATCAAAATTTCGAACAGCTTCAAAATACATACTCTGCAGCTGCGAAGAATTCATTTGCAATCTTTCTGCCGTAATTCTAGCACGCTGGTAAATGATCTGTTGATTTTGATCATTGTAATTGGCTAGTTTTCCTTGGGTATAATACAAAGCGGATCTTAATGAATCTACTCGTTTATCCATGATGACCAATAACTCCTTGGATTTTTTGGTCTTGGTTTGAATGTAGAATTCAGTTACCGTTTTTAAATATAATTTAGACCAAGTATAGCTTAATGTATCATTTCTTGTTTCCACTGTCATCGTTAAAAAAGAAGACTTTGGGTTCTCATTACTGATAACTGTGTTCCCTTTTAAATATTCATAAATGGCATTCATGATATTTCTATCTTGCTCATTCGCTTTACTTGGATCCGTGATCTTAAAACGGTAATTGAAAAAATCATCTGGTAAATTACTCCATTCGTGCTTTTTTAAATCAGCCTTTTGCAAAAAGAAATTGGCGAATAAATCTTCTTTATCTCCAAATTTCACTTTGGTTAACATGGCTTTTCTAAATAAAGCTTTCGTTTTTAAAAGTTCTTTGAAATTTTCCCCACTGAATAATGAATTACTGGCGGTAAATCCTCCCAACCCTAAACTACTAGCAATATCAGCCAACCCTCCCCCAGATGATCCTTCAGAATCCATAACAAAGACAATTTGCGCCTTGTAGATCTTATTTTCGCTTCGAATGATTTCTACACCTATTCCAAGGACTAATCCAACAAGCGCTCCAAATACTAGTTTTTTACGATGCTGCTTGAAAAACGGAATCAATAAAAAGCACTTAAATAGTAAGCGCTTAAATGAAAATTGATCAGATCTTAACTCTGCCATGTGATTAGTTTGATGTAGCTTTAATCAAGGTAATAATACCAATTAAACTAGTAAGTGTTCCTGTGAAAATAGATACCACCGATACAATTTGTTGTCCGGTTGCCACCTTTGATTTTTTAGGAACAATGATTTCTGCACCTTGTTCAATCTTAGGATGAAAACGGAAGAATAAGAAAGATTTAGTTCTTTTTACCGATCCATTTGAATAAAGCACATAGGTTCTTTTTCTAGCTGAACTAGAAGTAAAACCTCCAGCCTCTGATATAAAATCATAGAAAGATTTTCCTTCTAAATATTTGACACTGTTTGGATAAAGAACTTCCCCTGATACTTTCACAGTTTGTGGCTCTTTAGGTATATCGATGATATCTCCTTCTAATACATATAAATCATCTTCTCCTCCTGGATTTTTTAAGGCTTTCACCAAATCAATACCAATCGTTTCCTTTGTTTTAGACACAATAGCAGGATCTCTTTGCGTAGTAATACCCGTGAAATTATCTTGAATTTCATTTAACTGCTCGGTCTTTCTATTCTTTTCGAATTCAGTTAATTGAATTTTACGAATCAATTTGGCGCCTTTAGGATAAGCTTGTCTATTTAAACCTCCAGCACGTGTAATAATTTCACTTAATCGTTCATCCTTCTTTTCTAAACCATATACACCGGGATAAATGACTTGTCCTTGAATGGTTATGAATTGTTGTAATTCGTAGTTTGGAGAAGAACGAATGAATACCTCATCATAGGGTTGTAATTCAAAAGTAGATGCTGTTTCATCTAATTGTAATTTCTTGCTGATCGAAAAGCGAATGATTTCAGCTATTTGAGAATTGATCGGTGTATTGTCTGCCAAATTCTTTTTTCTCCTAACAATTTCTACCACCCCTGTCGCTGCCGACTCTCTTAATCCGCCTGCTTGCAAAATTAAATCTTCCACCGTCATTTTTTCCACAAAAGGAAGCGTTAATTTCAATTGACGGTTAATCAATTGATTCGCAGTTTCGTTCGACTTTAGTTCTTCTGAAATTTCACTTTCAATCTGAACCAAGTCCGTGTCTGTATTGGCCTTATCACTAAGATTTTTACGATCATTTTCTTGAGAACTTGTTACCCTTCCAGCATTGTTTTCTGATTTTTTGTTTCCATCAGATGTCAATTCAGAATCACTTTCATTTCTCTTTTCTCTTTTTAAATTAATCTCTCCGTGTATTGTAACTGTATAACCCTCTTTCAAATCTAAAATTGAAAAAATTGAAATATTATCTTCTCTCCTTAAAGCAATGTCTTTGGATTTATTAGTTAAAATATCCTTTAAATTAACGGATAAATTTGTTTTGGATAAATCTGGATTAATACGTTGGATTAATACACGGTCTAAAAATGCATTCTCCTTTAAGCCTCCAGCTCTTTCAATTAATTTCAATAAACTGGAACTTCCTTCTAAAGCAAATTGACCAGGTCTGAAAACCTCACCAATAATCGAAATTTTGTTTTCAAAACGGTCTTGATTGACTGATTCTACTTGAATGACATCACCCGTTTGTGGACTAAACGAGTTCATTAATGCCGAATTTAGGTCAATTAATTTCCTTTCTCGGTTGGTATATCGTGTGATTTTCACTAATTCTCTAAAGGCATCTTCTGTAAAACCACCTGAAAATTCTTGGATTACTTTAGCCAAATTTTCATTTGGCATTATTTCGAATAATGCAGGTCGCTTCACTTTTCCTTTTACTTCAATTCGATTCTTATACACCCCTACTTTAATGATGTCTTGATCGTGAATATTGACATCATTTTTTTGTATTCCTGCTGTTAGGTAATCATATAAATCGATGGTTGCAATGACTTTTTTATTACGAATTAATTGGATTTCACGGTAAGTACCATTTTGATTAGGTCCACCTGCCAAATAGAGCACATTCATTACCCTAGCTAAAGAAGGTACGGAATATGTACCTGGAAATAAAACCTCTCCTTGAACTGAAACATTCACTGTACGAATATTTCCCAATGAAATGGAGGCATATAAATTGGTGCTGCTTGGCCCACTACCTTCTCGACGAAGCCCTACAAAGATTTGGGAAAGCTTTGAGATAATTCGACTTTTTGCTTCTTCAATAGTTAAACCTGCCACATAAACATTACCAATTCGATTGATTTTGACAAAACCGTCTGGACTTACTGTTAAATTATAGTGATCTTCGGAATAGCCATTGATATCAACGATTAACTCATCATCTGGCCCTAATACATACGATTTTGGAGTAGCTATTTTTAAATTCGGTTCAAATGTCCCCGTTTTGTTGTTAAAAATCGAATATCCAAAAATCCGCTTTCTTAAATTAAAAACTGCTGTATCCTCATCGGCTATTTCACCTGCATTTTGCTTGCGATCAGCCATTAAACTATCATAATTTTGCTTTTGTTTGGGAGTGCTTGTAATAGTTCTACGACCAACATTAGCTTGATTTTGAGGCTGAGTTCTGTTTTGATTATTAGAAGGATTGTTGTTCATTCGGTCCAAAAGCTGGCCTTGTACTCCGAATGGAATCGTCTGACTCATCATTTTTGTACTTAACAACAAGAATGCCATTAAGACAAAAGAAAACTTTTTGTTCATAAAGTCTTTTATTTCTAATTTGACTGCAAATTAAAGAAAAAACATGATTTAATGCTAACTTTAAAGCTAATTGCAGATAGGAGCTTAACATATTAGCATATTAATTTTTACAAAAATTATCTAGTGGAAGAAATTAACAGTACCCCCCCGATTTATAATGATGATAGTATCCGTTCCTTAGATTGGAAAGAGCATATCCGATTAAGACCAGGTATGTATATCGGAAAATTAGGAGACGGCTCTTCAGTTGACGATGGGATTTATGTGTTGGTCAAAGAAATCATGGATAATTCCATCGATGAGCACATGATGGGAAATGGTAAAGTTATTGAAGTTAAAATTTCAGATCACAAAGTAGAAGTTCGTGATTTCGGTCGAGGAATTCCTTTAGGAAAAGTCATCGATTGCGTTTCTAAAATTAATACAGGAGGAAAATATGATTCTGGTGCTTTTCAGAAGTCGGTAGGTTTAAATGGTGTCGGTACTAAGGCAACAAACGCCCTTTCCCAATATTTCAAAGTTCAATCGTACCGAGATGGACAAACCAAATGGGCAGAATTTTGTAAAGGCGAATTAACAGCTGAATCAGATGGATTTGAAGTCTCAAATGGCAAAAGTGGTACGCATGTTTGCTTTGAACCCGATAATTCTATTTTTAAAAATTACCATTTCATTCCTCAATACCTCGATTCATTATTTTGGAATTATGCTTATTTAAATGCAGGATTAACCATCAATTTTAATGGTGAGAAATATTTTTCTCAAAATGGTTTATTGGATTTATTATCAAAAAAGACCAATGCTGAAGAGAACAGATACCCGATCATTCATTTAAAAGGAAACGATATTGAATTAGCGATTACTCACAATAATCAATATGGCGAAGAATATTACTCGTTTGTTAATGGTCAAAACACAACACAAGGGGGTACACACTTAGCCTCTTTTAGAGAGGCTCTTGTTCGAACAGTAAGAGAGTTTTATAAAAAGGATTTTGATCCTTCAGATGTACGAGCGAGTATTGTTGGTGCTATTGCCATACGTGTTCAAGAACCCGTATTTGAATCACAAACTAAGACAAAATTAGGTTCGACTACTATATCTCCGGATTCAAGTTCAACATCCATTAGGTCATTTATTGGCGATTTTGTCAAAACAGAATTAGATAATTTTCTTCATAAGAATCCGAGTACTGCTGATGCCATTTTAAAAAGAATTCTACAGTCAGAAAGAGAAAGAAAAGATATCGCAGGAATTAAAAAATTAGCCAATGAAAGAGCTAAAAAGGCGAACCTGCATAATAAGAAGTTAAGGGATTGTCGTGTCCATTTGCCTGATGAAAAATCAGATTCTCGACATGATACGATTCTATTTATTACCGAAGGAGATTCAGCCAGTGGCTCTATTACAAAATCAAGGGATGTACAAACGCAAGCAGTCTTTAGTTTACGAGGTAAACCATTGAATTGCTTTGGTTTAACCAAGAAAATTGTATACGAGAATGAAGAGTTTAACTTGCTTCAACATGCGCTCGATATTGAAGATAGTTTGGATAATCTTCGTTATAATAAAATTGTAATTGCTACCGATGCCGACGTTGACGGCATGCACATTCGTTTACTGATTTTAACTTTCTTCCTTCAGTTTTTCCCTGATTTAGTACGTAATGGTCATTTATATATTTTAGAAACGCCTCTTTTCAGGGTTAGAAACAAGAAAGAGACGATTTATTGCTATTCCGACGAAGAAAGAAGGAATGCTATTGAAAAATTAAGTCCGAAACCTGAAATAACTCGATTCAAAGGTTTGGGAGAAATCTCACCGGAGGAATTCGGTACTTTTATAGGTGAAAATATAAAGTTGGAACCTGTTATTTTAGAAAAGGAATTTACAATTCCTCAGTTGTTGACCTATTACATGGGTAAAAATACTCCAGAGAGACAAAAATTCATTATCGAAAACTTGATCATTGAAAAAGATCTGGAAGAAGTTTTACTTAATTAAAAGTTTAACTCCCACATTTGTTTCAATTCATGCAGTGCCTTTGTTTGCCCTACTCCTTCAGCTCTTATAATTCCGAGTTCGATAATTTGTTTTGCTTTAATGTCATCTTCAATCTCCAAAAGAAAATCGGCAAAGCTATAATACGTTGGTATATAGGATGGAAAGCGTTCAATCAATTGATTGAACAAGTCTAATGAGCCGCTTAGATCCCCTTCTTTTTTTAATTCCAAGGCTAATAAATAGTAATTGAAAGGATTTTCTGGCTCCTCTTTTATTTCGTCTTTTATAAATTCTTTCCGTTCCATTTTTGTAATTTTAAAAACAAATTAGTATGCTTGCATACATTTTTATTTAATCGCCTATGAAAATCTTAGTTTGCATATCGGTTGTACCCGATACGACATCCAAAATTACATTAGATTCATCAAATACCCGTATTAATTCAGAGGGACTAACTTTTATTGTAGGTCCCTACGATGATTATGCTTTATCTAGGGCTATTGAAATTAAAGAACAAACTCAAGCTGAATTAGTCGTATTGCATGTTGGCACAGCTGATTCAGAAGCTTTAATTAGAAAATGCTTAGCCCTCGGTGCAGATAGTGCTGTCAGAATCGATTCAGCTGCGATAGATTCATATCAAGTTGCCCAAGAAATTATTCAATATGCCCAAGAGAAATCCTTTGATTTAATCATGATGGGAAAAGAAGCTATTGATTATAATAGCGGTATTGTTCATGCTTTAGTTGCACACGGTTTAGGGTTTAATCATTTTTCGCCTGTGATGCACTTGGATTTTGATGCTGGTAAATTGACATTAGAAATAGAAACGGATCTAGGTAAGTCGAAAGTCAGCTCTAACCTACCTGCTGTTTTAGGTTGTCAAGAGCCTATCGCAGAATGGAAAATCCCCTCTATGCGTGGAATTATGACAGCTAGAACCAAAGAAATAACCGTTATTGCTCCAACCAAAGCCAATTTTGAAAGTCAAATTTCAGCGCGAGTGGTAGAAACTGAGCGCTTACAAAAGATGATTCCTGTTGAAAATGCCGAATCATTAATTGATATATTGAAAAGTGAAAACCTTATCTAAGATGAAAAATATAGCAGTATTTATAGATAGTAAAAGTGGTCAAATTACAGAAAGCTCCAAGCGCTTATTGGATTTTACGAGCAATTGGGCCATTCAACATGGGGCTATTACACATGTATATGGTTTCGAACCGTTTTCTTCTGAATTATTTAGTGCTTATGCCTCTATAAAACAATATACACACATTAAGGCCCCTGAACTTGTCAATCATAATCAAGTAATAGCTCCTTTATTTGATGAAATTCAATCAAAAGAGATTGGGCAATTCTTTTATGTGAAAACTCTTTTAATGGATACAATGGCTTCAAGCATAGCCAATTCATTACATATTCCCCTTATTTCCAATGTATTGAACGTGGAAAAAGTAGCAGTAGGATTTCAATTGACAAAATCTGTATTTTCGGGAAAGGCGACGATAACTACCGAAATTAAAGGTGAGTCTTTTATGATTGCATTCAGTAAGTCATTTTCGATCGATTTACCAAGCCATGCAGGGAATTCGGTTGTTGGTTTATCTGAAATAACTTTAGGAATTGACCAACAAAATAAATTATTGGAGAATCATCCATTAACGGGCTCCATTCCTTTACCAGATGCAGCCATCGTGCTTGGTGCTGGTCGAGGATTTAAAGATCCTTCTAACTGGTGGATAGTGGAGGATTTAGCCAAAGAACTTGGAGCAGCTACTGCTTGTTCCAAGCCAGTATCCGATTTAAATTGGCGACCTCACCATGAACACGTGGGACAAACTGGTGTAAAAATTGCACCTAAATTATACATTGCATGCGGTATCTCGGGTGCTATTCAGCATTTGGCAGGAGTAAATGGATCCAGAAAAATTGTGGTAATAAACAATGATCCAGAGGCCCCATTTTTTAAGCATGCAGATTATGGTATCGTTGGGGATGTTTTTGATGTGCTTCCTAGATTGTTAAATAAGCTTAAAAGCCATTAATTTTAGGCCATTTTTTGATACATTTGTTTTTTAAAATGTAGCCTTGAACGATTATTTAAAATTAAGTATAGTTTCTGTATCTCCTAGTTCAGTTGGAGCAAGTTCTTTTATACTCTTGCTCCAATCTGAAGATTATCCAAATTTGCGATTTCCCATCGTAATTGGGAATCAAGAAGCTCAAGCTATTTCTGTCTACTTAGAACAAATTCAAACGAGTAGACCTTTAACACACGATTTATTTATTCAAATGATCGAGAAGTCCAATTTGGATTTAAATCGCGTGTTAATTACAGATTTTAAGGAAGGTATTTTTTACGCTAAAATCGAATTTTTTCAGGATGGGGCATTAATCGAAATGGATGCTAGACCAAGTGATTCTATCGCTTTAGCTCTTAGAGCTCAAAAAAGCATTTATATTAAAGAGAGTTTGTTGAAGTCGATTTGTATTCCCGATGAGGAAGAGGATGAAGCGGAAGATGATTTATCCTTTTCAGTGGACATTCCAGTATATCAACCAAGTACTATTACCTTAGCTGAATTAGAAGATTTGCTTCAAAAAGCGCTATTGGAAGAGAATTACGAAGAAGCTGCCAGATTAAGAGATCAAATAGAAGTATTAAATAATCAAAAATGAAATATTCAAAAGCTAAGCCGAGTTCAACAAACCTGTTGTTGATTTTCTCCATTTCTAGTTTGGCCTTTATCATTTGTGTATTTTTTCAGCTATTTGTTGGAATTAAATCCTGGGGTGATGATATTAAATCACAAATGAAAATGTACGTTTATATGGAGGATTCCTTGACAAGTCAACAGCTCGTGGAATCATTTAAACTACTTTCCCAAAAGCCTTACATTCAAATCATTGGAGCAAAAAAGGACATTAGTTTCGTATCCAAGGATAAAATTGCAACAGATTTTTTAAAGTCTAGTCACGAGAATTATCAAGACTTATTAGGCGAAGATAATCCGTTTAAAAACCTATTTGTTTTAAGCATAAGTGATGAACATAAATCAGGAAAATCTTTTGAAAAAATTGCCGAAGAACTTAAGGCATTTCCAGGTGTGTATGAGATTACTTATCCCAATGCATTTTTAGATTCTTTTTTATCAAAAATAAAGCATGTAGGTTGGATCATTTTGATCTTTATTGTGTTGCTAAGCGGATTTATCTACTTACAATTATCCAATTACATTCGTTTAAATATTCATAGTAATCGTGTATTAATTAAAACAATGCAGTTGCTAGGTTCAACGAACGGGTTTATACGTAAACCTTATTTATTAAATTCCCTTGTTTTAGGTTTAGTAGGTGGAGGTCTGGGTTATCTATTATCCAATGGTGTATTTTACTATTTTATTCAAAGTCTTCCTGAAACGAGTTTCTTGTTTTTTGATGTAAGTAATCAATTTAAATTATTCCTATTGGCTGTACTTAGTTCTTCTCTTTTTAGTGTAATCTCAACTTATTTTTCATTGAATCGATATTTAAAGATTCAACACACTAACTTATTTTAATATGGCAAATTCAACAAACTCCAATTTTCCATTGAACAGAAAAGATATCATGATTTTAATTGCAGGATTATGCATCATGATTATTGGTTTTTTTGTGATGACTTTGGATAAAGAACCATTTGGTTTCGGATTTTTGGGAATCACTTTAGGGCCCATTTTGGTGCTTATTGGTATTATTCTTCCCATTTTTTCCTTATTTAAAATAAAGAAATAATGAATCAATTTTTTGAAGCCATTGTGCTGGGAATTGTTGAAGGATTAAGTGAATTTTTACCTATCTCTTCTACGGCCCACATCATTGTAAGCGAAAAATTATTAGGAATTGGATCATCTAAGTACCTTAATTTTTTCACTGTTTTTATTCAATTAGGGGCAATTGCCGCTGTACCATTTTTGTATTTTAAACGATTATTTCAGTCGATAAAAGTGTATAAATACATTATTGCATCCTTTATTCCAGCAGCTATTTTAGGCATATTACTTGATGATCTATTGGAATCATTATTTCAAGGATATTGGTTCATTGCGGCTTCTTGGTTTGTTGGAGGTTTATTATTAATCAAAATTGATGACTGGGTTAAGGATAAGGATCACCAACATGACAATATTGATGATATGTCAGTTCCTCAGTCCATCAAAATTGGATTTTACCAATGCCTTGCCATGATTCCAGGAGTTTCTCGTTCAGGTGCATCCATCATTGGTGGACGCTTAGTTGGATTAAATCACCGAGCTGCGGTAGAATTTTCTTTTTTATTGGGAATTCCCACTATTCTGGGAGCATGTGCTAAAAAACTATTGGATTACAGATATGATTTAGACATCATTTTGAACCCTAATAATAGTTTGGCATTACTTTTAGGGGCTTTTGTAAGCTTTATCATTGCCTTATTAACCATTCGTTGGATGGTTGATTTAGTGAATAAATTTGGCTTTAAATTCTTTGGATATTATCGAATTTTAGCGGGCATCTTTTTAGCATTATACTTGTGGTTGAATTAACACCTATAGAAGATAAGTTCTATTTGATCGATAAACCCAAAACCTGGACTTCTTTTGACGCGGTTCGAAAGATTCGAAATATGGGTAGATTCAAAAAAATTGGTCATGCAGGCACTTTAGATCCCTTGGCAACGGGCTTATTGATTATTTGTGTTGGGAAATACACCAAAAAAATCGAATATTTTCAGTCCTTACCAAAGACTTATACGGGCAGTTTTGTTTTGGGTAAAACAACTCCTTCTATTGATTTAGAAACCGATTTCGACCAAGAGTTTCCCATTGATCATATTACTCCAAGTTTACTTGAAGATGCAAGGCTTTCATTAGTTGGAGATATTGAACAAGTCCCTCCTATTTATTCAGCTATTAAGCAAAATGGACAGCGTTTATATGTCCAAGCTAGAAAAGGTTTAACTGAAAAGGATATTGAAATTAAAATTAGACAAGCTACTGTCTACGAGTTTGATATGGACATATCTTCTTTTCCGGAAATTAAGTTTATAATTTCTTGTTCAAAAGGGACATACATACGCAGTATGGTGAGAGATTTTGGCTTTTTCCTAAACTCTGGAGCGTATTTAAAGGAGTTAGTACGGAGTCAAATTGGTGATTATACGCTTGAAAAAGCACAATCTATTGAGAAATTTAGTGCGGAGCAATATGAAATTCTTTTATAATTTTCCTGAAGTACCATTTATTGATCAATCAGTAATAACTATTGGAATGTTCGATGGAGTACATTTAGGTCATGCTAAAGTATTAACAGAATGTGTTAAAATTGCCCAAAAAAAAGGTATTTCTTCCATTGTCATATCATTTAGTAACCATCCTTCCTCCTATTTTAATCCCAACCTAGAATCAAAAAATAGTCTTTTAAGTCCAGATAAAGAAAAAATCCAATGGATTGAGTCTTTAGGTATAGATTTCTTGTTTATGATTCCTTTTGATCATTACATCGCTCATTTACCAGCTAAGAATTTTATAGAAGACATTCTGTTGGCTAAATTTGGAATAAGTGATTTAGTGTTAGGCTATGACAATCGTTTTGGTTTTCAAAGAAAAGGTTCGGTTGATTTTGTAAATGAACATTATTCCGATCTAATACATGCCTATTCTATTGACGTTGCCAAATTGGAAGAAGAAATTATTAGTTCTTCTGTCATCAAGGAATACCTTGTTCTAGGGAATTTGACAAAAACCACTTCGATGTTAGGAAGGAATTATTCCTTACATGGTAAGGTAGTACACGGAAATCATCAAGGTAGAGAATTAGGTTTTCCAACAGCCAATATTGAATTAGAAAATTCCGATAAATTGATTCCTGGATTAGGCGTTTACCTTAGTTACTTGAAAGTAGATGGAAATACCGTTTGTGGCGTAACTAATATCGGTAATAGACCGACCATAACAAAAGATAAATACATTTCTATTGAAACACATCTGTTTGATTTTCAAGAAGACATTTACGATAAAGAAGTAGAATTGTTTTTGCTTGAGAAAATCCGGGACGAGAAAAAATTCAATTCTCTTCCCGAATTAATCGCTCAAATTTCAGCTGATGTTCAATACGCTAAATCTCAGTTAACAAAGATTCATATAGCTTCCTAAAAAGATTATTTCGTCTTTTCTTTTATCAAGAATCTGCTGAACATTTTCATCTAGTTTGTTCCCTTCGATGTCAATGAAAAACCAGAATTTAAACTCATGCGTATCTTTTTGAGGTCTGGATTCAATTTTCAATAGATTAATTTGAACATCTTCAAAGTCTTTTAAAAGTGATAATAAAGCACCAGGCTTATTATCATGTTTTAATTTAATGGCTAAGCTCGTTTTATCCTTATCTGTTTTCTTTAAATTCTCTACTTTAGAAATGATGAAGAAACGTGTTTGATTTGATTCACTATCTTGAATATTATCAAATAGAATAGGTAAAGAATAAATTTTTGCAGCTATATGTGAACATAAGGCAGCCGCTTTCGTATCTTCAACGGCAAGTTTAGCTGCTTTCGATGTAGAATCCACTTGAACAAAGAAATCCTCAGGTTTATGATTAAAATAGTCTTGCAAAAAGCCTTTACATTGTTGAAATGCAATATCCTTTGAATAAATTTTTTGAATTTGGTGAATGGAATTTTCTTTAGATGCCAAACAAAAATTAACAGGGATTATAATTTCTGAAATGATGAATAAATTTCGTTCATTTAATAAGTCCATTGTCTCCTTAACCATCCCCTCTTGGTTATTTTCAATAGGAACAACACCGTATTTGGCTCTACCTGTTTCTACTGAATCGAAAACAGACCTGATAGAAGGTAAAGAAATATAGTCTGCCACTGCTCCAAACCTACTTTCTGCTGCTTGATGTGTAAAACTGCCTTCTGGACCTAAAAAGGAGATGATTTCAGGTAATTCCAGATTTCTAGAAACGCCAAATATTTCTAGAAAAATGGCTTCAATGGCTGCTTTGCTTAATTTCCCAGTATATTTAGATGCCAAGCGATCGATGATTTCTTTTTCTCTATCAGGATGGTAAATAACGGTGTTATTTTCTCTTTTTAATCGACCAATTTCTTCAACGAACTCCATGCGCTCTACGAGCAGCTTTAATAAAGAATCGTCAATGGTATCAATGCTTTCTCTTAATTGTTGTATGCTTTTCATTCGGGATAATTTTCAATGCAGCCCAAAATTACTAATTTTGATCAGTAGTCGAAGTTTTTCTTCTTATTAGCTCATTTTAATTTTGTTTAATGTCAAAAAAGAAAATATTATTCTTCTCTAGTAACTTACAACGTACAGGTGCAGAGATTGTATTATTTGATATTTTACATCATTTAGATGCAAATAAGTTTGAAATTGGATTGGTACTTTTAGAACGAGATGGTGCCTTAGTCAATCAATTAGCACCCCATATTCAAGTATTTTATCTGGAAACCCATTTTTCAATTTGGGATAAGGTAAAATTCCATGCTGGTCAAAATGTAATATATCAGCGAATACAAACTATTCAAAAGCAGTTTGGCGCTTCAATTTGGTACATTAATACCATTCAAAATGCATTTCTATTACAGTATAAAGTATATTTTAAGATACAAACCTTTTTACATGTTCATGAGTATTTATACAATTTTGAGCAATTAGAAATTAAAGATTCACAACGATTATTTGATCAGGTTGATTATTTAGTAAGTTGTTCTGAATTAGTTTATCGGTTTTTTGCTCCCATTTTTCCTAAAGTTTGTTTTGTATTACAATCGGGTATCAACAAAGCATGGATTGATGATTGTTTATCTGATTTTAAAATAGAAAAAAATAATAAAAAGAAAATCATTTCTTCTGGGACCATTTGTTACCGAAAAGGGGTTGATCTTTTCCTGGAAACAAGTCAATATTTTCAAGATTCAGCATATGAATTTATATGGCTTGGGAAATGGGCAAATAATGGATATGCAGAAGTCATCCGTCGACAGATAAAAAGTGGACTTTATCCAGCTGTGCAATTTTTGGATAATATAAGTCCTGAAGAATATTATCAACAAATAGCAAGTGCAGATGCTTTTATCACATGCTCTAGAGAGGAGAGTATGGGATTGGTTGCCATGGAGGCTATCTATTGCGGAGTTCCGGTCTTAGCGACTAATTCTGGGGGTTCTAGCCTGATAGTTAATGAGTCTAATGGGGTATTAAGTCAAGATTTTAGACCTGTAAGTTTAGCCAAGGAATTAAACTCCTTATTTTTAAAAGAGTTTAATATTTCTTTAATGCGGGAAAGCTTATCCAATTTCGATATTCAATTGGAATGTCAAAAGTTAGAATCCTATCTTTTACAAGAACCTATTCTGTAAAAGGGGGCTGGTTACTGGACAGATTCGTATTTTTCTTTTCTTCTACTAATTGTAGTCGTTTAACTTTATCAATTTTAGTATACTTCACACGATCCACTGTATTAGTGTCTATATTCTTAGACAATACATAGGAAATATAACAATAGATTAAAAATATGATTAGTAATCCAAACAAAACTTCGTGATTCGAATATTCATGTCGAATAGTGGAATATAGTGCCAATACCATCAGATTAAAAGCTATCAAAATTAAGGTTGCCCAAAAGTGACTAAATCCATTATCGATTAAAACATGATGCAAGTGCTTTCGGTCTCCTTTGAATGGAGATACGCCTGTTGAAATTCGAATAACAAACATGCGTAAGGTATCAAACAGAGGAAGTAAGAGAATGATAATAGTTAAGATGGGGGCATCTTTAACAAGCCTAGGGTCATAAATATAGGAACTATTAAATACAATATACTTTACAGCAAAAAAGGCTAATAAGAAACCCAGAATCATGGAACCAGTGTCTCCCATGAATATTTTGTTCTTAGTGGACCAATTAAAGCGTAAAAAACCTACTAAAGATCCAGCTAATGATAGCGCCAAAGTCGCTAATGCAAATAAACCTAAACTATAAAATAAGTATGCAAAAATAGCTGAGGAGACAAAACCAACGGTACCGGCTAAACCATCTATCCCATCCAATAAGTTAATGGCATTAATAATCGCAATGATGATAAACAAGGTAAATGCAATACTGATGATATATGGGATATGGTCAATTCCTAAGAGTCCATAAAAGGTAGAAATGCGTAAATCTCCAAAAGTAATTAACAATAATGCCGCAGCAATTTGAATGAACAATTTCTTTTTTGGAGATAAAATCAAGATATCATCTTTGATACCTAAAAAGAATAAGATGATGAGCGATGCAACAGCTAAATGTATTTCATGTCCTTCATTGGGATTATCCCAAATAAAATAACTAATCAATGTGGCCGCAAATATAGCTACTCCACCTAAGGTAGGAGTTAACTCTTCATGCGAGCTTCTCAACTCTATTTCTGCCATTAAATCTTTCAATTTCGAGATATTAATAATCACAGGAATGGCTGTAACTGTAATCACAATAGATATAATAAAGGAAACAATGATTTGAAACTCTTTATTACTTAATAATTGCAAATATTCATTCATTGTACTTAGTTGATTTCTCTTTGTTTAACTACTTGTGCTGGATTCCCTTGATTAATGGTAAAGGGTGCTAAATCTTTACTTGTAAATGATCCCACAGTTAAAACACTATGAGATTTTAATATCACACCACCACTAACAATGGATTTGGCCCCTATCCAAACTCCATCTTCTACTTTTATTCCTTGGGTCATCAAGTCAAATGAAGATTTTTTATAATCATGATTACCAGTTAAAAGCAAAGCTCCTTGTGAGATGCATACATGATTCCCAATAATTATTTCCGATATATTATCGATCCAAGCCTCTTCACCCAACCATACATAATCGCCCAATGTCAATTTCCAAGGAAATTTAATTTTTACCCAAGGTTTTATTACCACATGTTGACCAACCTTAGCTCCAAAATATCTTAAAATACTTACTTTTAAAACATTTGGATAAGGAATATTAGTCAAGAAAAACACATTTGAAAAAAGAAGCCATATAAAATATTTTACTTTGGCAATAAAGCCAGGCGATCCTTCTCCAGTAAATGTGCTTAAATCTGTTTTCAAATGATCTCTTTTAAAGCTTCTCTAATTTTATTTTTATCAAACCCATGGGAGTATTCAAACTCATAAACCTTGGCATCTACCAGAAAACGATACCAAAACACTTGTAGTATATTCCAGATAAGTCCACGCAATCCATCCAAAATCCCTAATCGAATAAAATAAGAATAATGAAACAAAAGTATAGACCTTACAAAAATAGGGCTTTTGTTGTAAAATGATTTTAAAAAATGAATAAGTCTATCTTTGAAAGGTAGATTATCTTTAATTTCGGCTGCATGTAAATACCGATGTTTTAAAACTTCAATGGATTCTCGGCTTGCATACAAATTGTGCTTTTGTGTCCACCAAGTAAGATTATTTAAATTATGATCAATAATCAAATGTGTTAAATTATGAGTGGAAGGCTGCTTTAGCACTATTTTTTCATCCATCCATTTATCATCGCATTTCCCTTCCCCCCTTTTCCAAATACGTAGTAACCACATAGGATTTGTCATTCCATGTTGAATTAGGCCACCCATGAAATATACTTTTCGTTTTATATAAAAGCCATTTATAGCATCAAAGGCATCGCTATTTAAACAAGCTAGTATTTCTTTAATTAAATCATCGCTTAAAAGTTCATCACAATCTACTCGAATGATGTAATCCGTTTCATATGGAAATACTTCTAATGCTTTATTTATTTGATTAGCATGGTGAATGAATTGATTCTGATGGACTGGTATCCCATACTGCGATGCTATTGCTAAAGTTTTATCAGTAGAAAATGAATCTATGATAAATAGTTGATTACTTAATTTTTGAACATTTTGAATACATCGCTCTAAATGAATTTCTTCATTATAGGTAAGCAACATTACACTGATAGTCTTTTTCAACTGTTAGCCAATTCTAAAATTTATACTATTACGATTTCCTTATAAAGGATGCCACTATCACGCAATTTAAGATATATAATTGAAATATGTCAATTATGATAAACTAGAAATGAGTAGATAAACCTTTCCACTATATTATTACCGTGGGTTTCATTGCCATATTTAAAAAAGGGATTAGTTTTGTCCTTGAAATTCAACTTATGAGAATTCTTATTTTTCACAATTTATTATGGTCGCAATACAAGTCAGTTGTATTTGAAAAAGTAGCTGAAATTTGTGTCGAAAACAATGATGAATTATTAGTTATAGAAACTACGATTACGGAAGCTGGAAGGGAAGATTTAGTCGATTTCGATTTGTCTACTTATCCATATAAATTCCCGGTTAAACTTTTGAGTACAAAACCGTTGCAACACATTTCTCCATGGCAATTGGGTATTGAATGGATCAAAGTAATTCTCCAATTTAAGCCAAATGTTATCAATTTTACAGGCTATGCAGAACCAGCAGCATTGCCGGTTTTATTGCTATGTAAATTGTTAGGAATTAAAACTGTTATGACGATTGAATCGGTAAAAAGTCAATCCGAAAATCAAAATGGTTTGACTCATTTGTTTAAATCCATTGTAAAATCAGCTATTTTCAAAGTAACTGATGGTTATTTTAGTTATGGCTTAAATTCCAATCAGTTTTTGTTTCGTGCAGGAATTGCAAAAAAGAAAATATTCACATTTCTTAATTCATTTGATAAAGTAAAATTTAGACAACAAATTACTGAAAACAGTTCAAATATGTTGGATCAAATAGTTGAACCTTATTTACTTTATGTTGGTAGGTTATCCGAAGAGAAAAATTTATTCGAATTAATTGATTTAATGAAAGAATTGCCATATACCTTAAAGATGGCTGGAAATGGTCCTTTGTTGACAGATATTAATAAGAAAATTCAACAAGAAAAAATCACGAATATACATGTTTTAGGTACTGTAGCTTGGACCGAGTTAGCTAATTTGTATCATCAGGCTACTTGTTTAGTCTTAGTATCTACTGCTGAAACTTGGGGTATGGTAGCCAATGAGGCACAAGAATTAGGTAAGCCTGTTATTTGCACAGAAGCATGTGGTTGTGCGAATGATCTGATAGTGGATGGATATAATGGACTTGTAATCAAACAATTGTCTGATTTAGATGAACGAAATCGAATCAAACAATTTTTGAAGGAATTACCTGAAAAATCTGAATATTACACTGATCATTCAAAAAGAAATTCTCAAATTTTTGGTGTCGAAAAATTAGCTAATGAAATGTATCAAGGTTTTCAACAATTAAATTGAATTAATTCGGTTAATTTAATTTCAACGGCCTGGTATGAGTAGTTTTGTTTAGCATATTCCCTACCCTTTCGACCCATAATTAACCTGAGATTTGAATCGTTTAGTAATTCAATAATAGCATCTTTCATTGATCTATCCATTAACTGTATCACTTTAGCGCAGCCAACATTTTTTAAATCTAATGCAATACCCACATGTTCTGAAATAACCACTGGAATTTCACATAGCATAGCTTCTACAACAGACATCCCAAAATTTTCGGATAGAGAAGGTAATATAAAAATATCGGAATCTGTTAATAATTCGATCCCCTCTTGGGGAGACATCAAGCCAGTAAAAATTACGTGTTTCTCTAGCTGTTTTTCTTGAATAACAGTCCTAAGTTCATCTATGTAGTGATTTTCTTCTATGCCAGCAATGACATATAGGACATTGGGGTAATTTTGAATGACTTCAGGCAAAATATTCAATACAAAATTGATTCCTTTTTTTATCGTAACGCGACCATAATGGGTTAAAATAAGTTGATCCTTTGAAATAGAAAATTTATCCCGAAATGTACCCTTTAGTGGTAGATTATTAAATTTTTCCACATCGACAATATTGGGCACGACAGAAGATTTTAAAGGAATAGATAAGAATTTCTTCACTTTCAAAGCTTCATCTTGGGTGGAAAATAAGATTCGATGAGCGTTCATCAACATTTTTTTAACATATAAGCTAAAAAAGAACCTTTTGAATTTTGAAGATTTTAGATGAAAAGTCTCATCATATAAACTACCATGAGGAATAATCACATAGGGTATATTATTCCATTTACAAGCTAGGTATGCAGCCATGATGGGGAAATTCCATACAGCTTGTAATACCACTAGGTCAAATCGATGAACATGCTTAAATAACCAAAAAAATATTCCTGGTGAGAAGGTGAAATTAGGATATCCATAGCATGGAAAACGCCAAATAGGATATGAAAATTCAGTGCTAGATTTTTCTCCTATTGGTATTAGTTCTAATTGAGTTTTCGTTAGACCTTGAGTCGTAGTTACGACTTCAATTTGACAATTTATATCTTCAAGGGCTTTAGAGAAAGTTAAATTGGTAAATATGGGTCCTCCTATAGAAATAGCAGGATAATAAGCGGGAGAAACTTGTAAAACCCTTTTCTGAGTTGACATAGAAATAAATAAAGATGTAATCTTTTGATCACATTAGACTAATTTTTCAATTTCGTTTTTATCTTCTACCATTTCCACATTCATGAATCGAATGAATATCAAGAATGATACCCAATAGGCAAAATCCATTGGTCTTCCTGAAGTAAACATCCCAACAAAAGTATTTAAATAGAATAGACCAATAAAGTTTTGAAAAATGGTATTTGATTTAAAGCAACGGTACGCAAAATATAAAAAGGTTATATGAAAACCAGCAAATAAAATAAATCCAAAAATTCCAAAATTTACCAATGATTCCAACATGGGTATATCAATGTAACGATAACGATAACCATGCCCGAAAGCAAAATCAATTTTACTAGTATTCCATAATTGCTTGATGTAATTAATGTTATTTACACGCCCCATAGCTGATTCATCCACCTCAGAACTCTTTCCCAAGGTTACCCCTGTGCTCATGGCTCTTATAAAAAGGTTGAAAAATGAGTTATAGTAGGAATCAATTAATTCGATTATTCTAAGTTTGGTAGCGAAGTAATATAAATTACCAATCATTAATGCATAAAAGATATAGGATTGCCTCTTGATGTTTGTAAATACACTTTTCACAGGTACCATGAAAAATAGAATACAAGGTAAGGCCAATAGTAAAGTTAAAATGGTGGCCCTTGTTTGAGTTAAAATAATGACAATCAGACTGAACCATACGTTGATATGCGCTAATAGTCTAGTTAAATATACATGTGGGACTTTGATCGAGTCCCAGCTTCTATTGATGATTAAAAAGGAAATTAAAAAGCCAGCTAAACCATTTCTACTGTAGATATAGGGGTTTCCTGTAAAGTTTTCTGTAGTCTTGCTGGTATACTGCACAGTAGCTCTTGTCCCAAATACGTAATTTGGATTCGTTGCGACTGAATAAATCAAAGCACAACTGGTTAAAAAGGTAATGATTAAGATGAGTACTGGTAAGTATTTTTGAACTTGATTATCTACCCGTAATAAGGAAAAGAAAAAACCAAATATTAAAGCAAAGTTGATCAAGTCCGTATTAAACATGGTCATTTCTTTATTCATCAAAAAGAAATAGATCATGGCAACACTGAAAAATGTACCGCCTAATAATAAAAGAAATGTATTGGGTTTGTGTCCTACTTTAGCATGAAAATGATTGAGCATCAATATCAAACCTGAAACGTAAACAATTCCAGTAAAAACGGAACCACCGCCGAAGCCTAGCTTTTCCTTGAAGAAATAAATTAATGGAGGAGCAATCCAGAATATCAATATTCCTATCGCATTTTTAACCAAGGTGATTTGCTTAATGGTCAACGCTTTGTAGGAAGGCTAGAAATGATTGATACGATATGAAAGTCTAAGACTCTTAGTGATTCCGTTTGGATTCGAACCAAAGACCTACTGCTTAGAAGGCAGTTGCTCTATCCAACTGAGCTACGGAACCTAAAAATAAATAGTCAATTTATTCTTGGTGCAAGCACGGTTAAATAAATTGACTATGTTGTCGGGGTGGCAGGATTCGAACCTACGACCTCTTGGTCCCAAACCAAGCGCGATACCGGGCTACGCTACACCCCGAAAAAAACACTGCGGAGAGAGAGGGATTCGAACCCTCGGTACCGTTGCCAGTACGACAGTTTAGCAAACTGTTCCTTTCGGCCTCTCAGGCATCTCTCCTAGCATTTAAGAGAGCACAAATGTAGTAATTTTTTTTGAATATCGAAATTCAAAAATGAAAATTTATTTAAAAATATCGAAACTAGAAACACTTTTTCCTTCTAAACTAGTTTTGCCCATTAAAAACTGATCAATATTTCTAGCCGCCTCTCTTCCTTCGGAAATTGCCCATACTACCAAGGACTGGCCACGTCTAGCATCTCCTGCTACAAATATTTTCTCTTGAGCAGATTGATAGTTTCCATTAGCCACAATGTTTCCTCTTTCATCAGCTGAAATTCCAGCTTCTGTTAATTCCTCGAATAAATTTCCATGGTCAGTATGCAAAAATCCAGCAGCAATCAACGCTAAATCACATGGAATTTCACGGATATTCTCTACTTTCTGTTCCATCTTACCGTTGGACATATCGTAAGTTATATCTCCAATTTTTAAAGCAATAAGTTCATTCTTATCATTGGTGATAAACTCTTGTAAAGAAATAGACCATAAACGATTCGCACCTTCTTCATGCGATGTAGAGGTACGCAACATATTAGGCCAATTAGGCCAAGGAGTATTTTCTGCGCGATCTACTGGTGGCTTCGGCATGACCTCTATTTGAGTGATGGAAGCAGCCTTATGACGGTTGGAGGTTCCAACACAATCTGAACCTGTATCTCCTCCCCCAATCACGACCACATGCTTAGCTGTAGCTAGAATATTCTTATTCGTATAAACTTCCCCTTTATGATTGACTTCTAAACCAATATTGGCATTACGTTTATTTTGTTGGGACAAAAATTCCATGGCAGGATATATACCTGTTGCATCACTACCTTTTGTGGAAATCAAACGTGGAGTTGTTGAACCTGTTGCGATTAATATAGCATCATATTCAGAAGTCAATTTAGAAACTTTAAAATTCACACCAATATTAACATTGGTTTTAAATTCAATACCTTCTTTTTCCATGACAGCCACGCGGCGATCAACAACTGATTTATCTAATTTGAAATCTGGGATACCATAGCGCAATAATCCACCAATTCGATCGGCTCTTTCAAATACAGTTACCGAATGCCCCACTTTGTTTAGTTGAGCTGCAGCTGCTAATCCAGCTGGACCTGATCCAACAACAGCTATTTTTTTTCCAGTTCTTTTAACCGGAACAAATGGTACTACCCATCCTTCTGAGTATGCTTTTTCGATGATAGACTTTTCAATCAATTCAATGGTAACGGGTGGTTTATTGATACCCAATACGCAAGCTGATTCACATGGAGCTGGACAAATTCTTCCCGTAAATTCTGGGAAATTATTAGTTGAACTCAATATCTCATAGGCATATTTCCAATTTTGCTCATAAACGGCATCATTGAATTCTGGTATAATGTTACCTAAAGGACATCCGCTATGACAGAAAGGTGTACCACAGTCCATGCAACGGCTAGCCTGCTTTTCTGTTTCTTCGGATGAATTTATTAACTCAATTTCTTGATAGTCATTGATACGTTCAGATATATCCCTCTTTGCAGAGGTTTTTCGATCAACTTCTAAAAAACCTGTTGGCTTCCCCATTTTCAATAATTAGTTTAATGCTACTTTAATATTTTGATATACTTTGTCTTTGTCATTTAAAACATCTGTGATGCTCAAATGTCTACTTGCCAATGCATTTCTATAATCGATTGGTAATACTTTTTTGAATAGACTTGTCATAGACTTAAAGTTATCCAACACATATTTACCTTTCACAGATCCTGTTAATTCTATATGTTTCGTTAAATACATCGAAACAATTTGAATATCTTCTTGATTTAAATCAGAAATCTCCACCATTTCACGGTTAACCTTGGCTTCAAAATCATTCTTTTCATCTAAAATATATGCGACACCACCTGACATCCCTGCACCAAAATTCCTTCCGGTGGCACCTATAATAAGTACCAATCCTCCTGTCATGTATTCGCAACCGTGATCACCTATTCCTTCGACCACTACTTTTGCTCCTGAATTCCTTACACAGAATCGCTCACCTGCCATTCCAGCTAAATAGGCCTCACCCGAAGTAGCACCATAGAAAGATACATTACCAACGATTGAATTTTCAGCAGCTATAAATTTGGCAGCCGGTGAAGGGTATGCAATCAAGGTAGCGCCACATAGTCCTTTCCCGATGTAATCATTCGCATCTCCTTCAATTTCAAATTTCAACCCTTTGACAGAAAATGCTCCAAATGATTGTCCGGCAGTTCCTTTGAATTTAATGTGAATTAAACCGTCTGGAAGTGCTTTTTCTCCATATTTCTTGGTGATTTCGTTGGATAAAATAGTGCCAACAGAACGATTCACGTTAATGATCTTAAACTCTCCATTTACCTGCTTTTTAGTATCAATAGCAGCTTGAGCAATTTTCAAAATCTCCCAATCCAATTGTTCGGCTAAACCGTGATCTTGTTCTTCCGACTTAAATACTGCCACACCCTCACCAGGATTCGATGGTTTTAGGATTGGCGATAAATCAATATGTTTAAATTTCCAATGTGATGAAACATCAGCCATGCTTAAATAATCCACTCGACCAATCATTTCTTCAATTTTACGGAAACCTAATTCAGCCATGATTTCACGTAACTCTTGAGCTAAGAAATGGAATAAATTAACCACATGCTCAGGTTTACCTGTATACAAGGCTCTTAATTCAGGATTTTGTGTAGCCACTCCCACTGGACAAGTATTTAAATGACACTTTCGCATCATAATACACCCAGCTGTAACTAATGCAGCTGTTGCCACTCCAAATTCTTCAGCTCCTAATAAGGCGGCAATAGCGATATCGCGACCTGTCTTAATTTGTCCATCTGTTTGAATTGTTACTCGGCCTCTTAACTTATTCTTAACTAAAGTTTGATGCGTTTCTGCTAGTCCAAGTTCCCAAGGTAAACCTGCATGACGAATGGAAGATAAGGGTGAAGCCCCTGTTCCACCATCATAACCTGCAATCAAAATATGATCTGCATGTGCTTTTGCTACACCAGCAGCAATAGTACCTACCCCTGCTTCTGAAACAAGTTTTACAGAAATTCGGGCAGCTCTATTCGCATTTTTCAAATCGAAGATTAATTGAGCTAAATCTTCTATGGAATAAATATCATGATGAGGTGGAGGTGAAATTAAACCTACTCCAGGCGTGGAATGACGCGTTTTACCGATCCAATCATCTACTTTATGTCCTGGTAATTGTCCTCCTTCTCCTGGTTTAGCACCTTGAGCCATTTTAATTTGAAGCTCTACAGCATTTGTTAAATAATTTGCAGTTACTCCAAATCTACCTGATGCAACTTGTTTAATGGCAGAATTCATCGAATCACCATTCTTCATTTTTTCAAAGCGAATTGGATCTTCTCCACCTTCTCCCGTATTTGATTTTCCTCCAATACGGTTCATCGCAATGGCTAAAGTCGTATGTGCTTCATAAGAGATTGAACCAAATGACATGGCACCGGTAGCAAAACGCTTCAAAATACTTTCGACCGACTCTACTTCATCAATGGAAATAGAATTGGCATTTTTGAAACGTAATAAACCACGCAATGTAATTGACTTCTTACTTTGGTCATCAATTAATTTGGAATACTTTTTATAAGTTGCATAATCATTTACCTTAGTCGATTGTTGCAATAAGTGAATCGTCTGAGGATTAAATAAATGTTCTTCACCACGTTGCTTCCATTGATAAATACCTCCTACTTCTAACTTAGGATGGTCTGACTTCAAAAGTCCAAATCCAGATTGATGTTTAATCAAGGCTTCTTTGGCAATCGTATCAAGATCTACTCCATTGATTCGGGAAATAGAACCGCTGAAATAATGATCAACCACATCTTTACCTAAACCCAAAATTTCAAAAATCTGGGCTCCTTGGTATGATTGAAGCGTGGAAATACCCATTTTAGAGAATATCTTCAATAATTCTCCATTAACCGCTTTAATGTAATTGTATTCTAATTTTTCATAGGATAAACTCTGATCAACCCAATGATTATCCTTCATAGCTTTGATGGTTTCAAAAGCCATATATGGGTTAATGGCTGAAGCTCCGTAACCAATTAAAGTAGCAAAATGGTGGGTTTCCCAAACATCTCCTGCTTCAATGATGATACCTACTTTAGCCCGTTTCTTAGTACGAATCAAATGGTTATGAACCGCTCCTAATGCCAAAAGAGAGGGAATAGGTGCGTGAGAGGAATCAATTCCTCTATCAGTTAATAAAATGATCGAATAGCCATCATCCACAGCATCTTCAGCATATTGACAAATACGATTTAAAGCTTTCTTTAAAACTCCTGACTCTTCCGATGAGCGGAATGTCATGTGAATGGATTTGGTTTGAAAATTAGCATGATCAATCCAACGAATCTTTTCTACTTCTTTATTACGAAGTACAGGCTGTTGAATTTCAATTTGTCTACAATGACTTGGCGTCTCATCCAATAAATTAGAAAGACCTCCAATATCTGTTAATAAAGACATGACCATTCGTTCACGAATTGGATCAATTGGTGGATTAGTTACTTGAGCAAACAACTGCTTGAAATAACTTGAGAGGTGTTGTGCCTTATCAGATAATACTGCCAAAGGAGTATCTATACCCATAGATCCCAAAGCTTCTTTACCTGTTTCAGCCATTTGAGCCAAAACAACTCGAATATCTTCTGTAGTAAATCCAAAAATTTGTTGGCGAGAAATTAATTCAACCGGCTTAGGTTGACGATATTCACTTCCTGCCTCAGGTAAATCTTCAACACGAATCTTATTTTCACGCAACCACTGTCCATAGGGCTGTTGCTGACAAATTTTCTCTTTTAATTCTTCATCAGGAATAATTCTACCCTGCTCCATGTCCACCACAAACATTTTACCTGGCTGTAAGCGACCTTTTGAAACAATGGTAGCAGGATCTAAATCCAAAACACCTGCTTCAGATGCCATAATTACATGGTCATCTTCCGTTACCCAATATCTTGAAGGACGTAATCCATTTCGATCAAGGGTAGCACCAATCATTTTACCATCTGTAAATGAAATCGAAGCAGGGCCATCCCAAGGTTCCATCATGGCAGCGTGGTATTCATAGAAATCCTTTTTATAGCTTTCCATCGACTCATTACCATCCCATGCCTCAGGAATTAACATCATCATGACATGTGGTAAGCTACGTCCACTTAAATATAAAATTTCAATAGCATTATCTAGAATAGCAGAATCTGATTGTCCCAAATTACAAACTGGTAAAATCATGTCCAGTTCTTCTTGCGTAAAATACTTACTAGAGAACAATGCCGACTGTGCCTGCATCCAAGATGAATTACCTTTTACCGTATTAATCTCACCGTTATGAGCGATATAACGGAATGGTTGTGCTAATCTCCACTCTGGAAACGTATTCGTAGAAAAACGAGAGTGTACAATAGCCAATGCCGAAGTAAAGTTTTCTTGGAACAAATCCTGGAAATAACCAGGTACTTGCATCGTTGTCAACATACCTTTATAAATAATGGTACGACAAGACAAGGAGGCAAAATAAAACTTACCATTTAACTGAATGATGGTTTCATTCAACAAGCGAGTTACATATTGACGGAAAACATATAATTTTCTTTCAAAATCAATTTCGCTTAAGCAAGATTCTGGTCTTTCAATGAATAATTGTTGAATTGAAGGCTCTTCATTTCCTGAATCAGCGCCTAAAATTTCAGAATTATCTACTGGCACATGCCTATAACCTAGAATACGAAGACTTAATTTCTTAGCTTTTCTTTCAATAATTTCTTTACACTCCTTAATTAAAGTTTCATCCTTTGGGAAGAAAACCATTCCCACACCATATTGACCTAAAGACGGTAGCGCAAATCCCAATTTGGCGGTTTCTTCAAAAAAGAATTCATGAGGTAATTGAACCAATACTCCAGCTCCATCACCTGAGTTTGGATCACAACCACAGGCACCACGGTGATCCATACGAATCAACATCTTTATTGAATCTTGTACAATTCGATGCGATTTAATGCCTTTCATACTGGCTACAAAACCAATACCACAAGCATCATGCTCAAATTCTTTCCGATACAATCCCTCTTCATTCATGACTTCCATAAGAAACTATTAATATTCTAATAATAAACAAAAAATTCTTAACAAAATTAAATACTAGTAATGGTTGACAATTTGATATTTATATAAGCAATATCAAATTTAATCAAAAATATATTTGGCAATTCATTGAATAAACAAAATATAATACGGTTATTAAAATATCACTAAACAAGTACAAAATATCTTGTTAGAATACAATTAATTAGTAATCTTCGCCGTATTCTGCTGATTCTCCACCGAATTCATTCTCCTCTTCTTCACCCCCATCGCCAAAATCATTTTCTAAATCATTTAGATAGATCGCATCAACACCCTCCCTAACGGTATTCATAATAGTTAAGTTTTCTATTTTGGCTTGATCTAATCGATCCACAACTGATTCTTCTTTACTAACTACCACAAATAAACCGGATTCATTGGAACAGATTTTAGTCCCTTTACGAATGGCAGATACACCATATCCATCCAATTCAGTGACTTTGGAGATATTTAAAATCATGTTGGTGTATTCATTCTTAAAAAGCAATCGAACGACATTTTCTAATTCTTCACAATTGCTTTGAACTAAGTTTTCGCCTTTCCAATCAATTAAAGCATAACTTTCGTTTTGATCAAGTTGAAATAAAGCATTAGTTGACATTTTCTAAGTATTGGTTTACGTGATTAAATATACGTTGTTCTAAATTGTCTTGAGGTTCTTTCTTGAAACTTTGACCCGTAATCTCTTCGTATAATAATATATAACGATTTGAAATTTCGGCTACAAATTCATCAGTAATAGTAGGAACGACCTGACCTTCTTTACCTTGAAATCCATTAGCGATAAGCCATTCTCTCACAAACTCTTTGGATAATTGTTTTTGAGGCAATCCTTTATCTAATAGTTCTTGGTAAGTATTGGCATAGAAATAACGCGATGAATCAGGGGTATGAATTTCGTCCATCAACATAACTTGTCCATCTAATAAGCCAAATTCATATTTAGTATCTACTAAGATGAGGCCTTTTTCTTTAGCCATTTGAGTACCTCTTTCAAACAATGCCAAAGCTTTCTGGCATAACTGATTCATGATATTGGGAGTTACAATACCTAATTCAAGAATTTTAACCACTGAAATGTCCTCATCATGTCCTTCACTGGCTTTGGTCGTAGGTGTTATGATTGGCTTAGGTAAGCGGTCATTTTCTTTCAAACCATCTGGTAAAGGAACGCCACAAACTTCTCTTTTTCCTGATTTATATTCGCGCCATAGGTGACCGGCTACATACCCTCTTACAACCATTTCAATGGGAATAGGCGTACATTTATATCCATATGCCGCATTCTGATCTGGAGTATCAATCAACCAATTGGGTATGATATCGCGGGTTTTATTTAAAAAATATGTAGCAATTTGATTTAAAACTTGACCTTTAAAGGGAATGGTTCTTGGAAGAATCACATCAAAAGCAGAAATACGATCAGAAGTGACCATTAATAGTCGATCATTTCCAATGCTATATACATCCCTTACCTTACCTCGATAAAAGGCTGTTTGATTCTTGAAGTTGAAATGTCCTTGAACCTTATTTTCCATAATTAGTATATTAAAATTCTTTCTTTCTTTTTCATCAAATCCAATAAACCCAATGCTTCTTTGGTATTTATTGGATTCATTTTTTGTTGCTCTTGTAGCAATTGATTTTGCTTAGCCATTTTCAAAATAGGGATTAATTTCCTCCATTTATAGGCATAAATTTCATATTGTTTTATTAGTGTATCTGAAACGGGGTTCTCTTTAATTCCCTTTTCAATCAAAGAAATAGCTTGGTCTATATTCCCCTGCTTCTCTAACATAGCTGCCTGAATGAGCAATTCATTGGAATCTGTACTTGAAAAATGACTACTATTTTCCACCAATTGATTCAAACGAATGTTTAATAAGGCCTGCGTTTTCTCTAATTCTTTGTTGATGAAAATATCTTTACCCTTCGCTTTCTTTATCCAATACAATGCTTCGGCATTACGCTTTTGCTTAATTAGGTAGTTAACCTGCTGAATATCTTTATTATATACACTGGCCCTATTCGAAAATAGGCCTTGGTAAATCAACAAGAAAATGTACAAGTAAGATGTAAACAACCTATATCTTAATTATATGCAGAATAAAGAGTAAATCTGATGTGATTAATATCAATAACAAAATTAATAAATATACCTTCATATCGACTAATTCAGTCCAATTATTCGAGCTAAGAAAAGTAAAATAGGAAGTTTCTTGATTGCTTAGGGTGAATTCTTGATAACTATTTCCCTTTTTTACCATTTTGACAATGGGGCTAAATGATTGAATCCTTTCATTTTCAAAGGATCTCCTACTATTTGTTGAATGCTTTAAATTCAAAACTTCAGGATTCTCCATCAAACTTAAAAAGGACTGAATGGGAGTATTGGGAATAATTGTTTCCTTCATACTTTTTTTAGGGTGTGCTATTTCCAGGGAAACATAAACAGGTTGTGTTCGTTTTACATCTTCAGCAATGATTGTTTGAGCTTCTTGCCAACGTTCCTTCGTATAGGTATCTTGTAGCGGTAGTCGATACGTAACTTGAACAGGATCTGTTAATTTTTTAGAATTAGTAGCAGGGTCTAAATAGGAGATGAAAAGCCAGAAAAAAAGTAAAAATATGCCTAGTCGAGCTAAAATTTTAAATATAAAAATGCCTGAAATTCGGAATATTCCCTTGGAGCTACGCCAATATCGCCATAGTATAAGCAGATAAATGCTTGAAAATAAACTCAATAGAATAATAAGAAGCTGCGTGAAATTCATTGAGTGTGCTTAAAAACAAATCAAAAGTAAATTACTATTTTTACAATTCTTATTTTTTTTCAATGGATATATTAAAAAGTAGCAGGTTAGAGCATTTGAAGTATGAAATTCGGGGACCTGTTTATGATAAAGCATTGGCTCTTCAGAACCAAGGCTATAAAATCACTTCGTTAAATATCGGCAATCCTGCTGCATTTGGTTTTGAGACTCCAGATGAAATCGTTCATGATATCATCGTTAATATTCGGAATGCCCAAGGCTACACGGATTCCCGAGGTTTATTTGCTGCCAGAAAGGCTGTCATGCAGTATTATCAAAATAAGGGGGTAAAAAATATTGTAATTGAAGATATCTATATTGGAAATGGTGTCAGTGAGTTAATATCTCTCGTAATGATGGCTCTTTTGAACCCTGAAGATGAAGTATTGATTCCATCTCCTGATTATCCTTTATGGACAACAGTAGTGGGTCTTGCCGGAGGTAATTCCGTACATTATGTATGTGATGAGTCAAGCGATTGGCAACCAGATTTAGAAGATATGGAAGCCAAAATCACAGACAAATGCCGTGCAATTGTCATGATAAACCCCAATAATCCTACTGGAGCCGTATATTCTAAAGAAACAGTGGGAAAATTAGTCCAATTGGCTGCCAAACATAAGTTGATCTTATTTTCAGATGAAATATATGATAAGATTCTATTTGATCAACATGAGCATTTTTCTGCCGCTGGATTATGTGATGATATCTTGATTGTTACCATGGGCGGTTTATCTAAAAACTACCGTGCTGCTGGTTTCAGAGGTGGTTGGATGATTTTGACTGGAGCCAAACATAAAGCCAAATCATATATTGAAGGCTTGAATTTTTTGTTTAGTACACGTTTATGTGCCAATGTTATCACCCAATTTGGTATTCAAACAGCATTAGGAGGATATCAATCCATCAATGATTTAGTAGCGCCTGGTGGTAGGTTATACAAACAAATGAATTTAGCTTATGAAAAGTTAAATGCTATTGATGGAGTGAGTTGTGTCAAACCCAAAGGAGCATTATACCTATTTCCAAAAATCGACTTAGGGAAATTCACTTTTGAAGATGATGAACACTTTGTCATGTCCTTATTAGAGGAACAGAAAATTCTTGTTGTGGCTGGTCGTGGGTTCAATTTCAAACAAAGAGATCACTTTAGAATTGTTTTTTTACCGCATGTAGAGCAATTATCTTTGGCTTTAGATAAAATTGCTTTGCATTTTGATAATTATAGACGATGATATTTAACCAATTTTCTCGCAAGCAAAAGTTATTCATTTTCCTCTTTGGAATCTTTTTGACGAATGCCATTATAGCAGAGATCATTGGAGTAAAAATTGTGAGTATAGAAAAATCCTTAGGCTTCTCCCCTTTGGGATTAATTACTCCTTGGGGAGAAATATGGGATTTTAATCAAACCGCGGGTGCGCTAAATTGGCCTATTGTATTCATCACCTCCGATATTATCAATGATTATTTTGGAAAAAAAGGAGTTCGCTTTATTTCCTATACCACGGCTATTTTCATTGCCTATTCTTTTTTGATTATCTATTTGGCCACCTTACTTGTTCCTGCTGATTTCTGGCTACAAGTAAATAATACAGGTAGTTTTGATATCAATAATGCCTTTTCGCGAATTTTCAGACAAGGTCTAGGAATCATTACGGGTTCATTAACCGCTTTCCTAGTAAGTCAAATGTTGGATGCTATGGTTTTTGAGAAAATAAAATCAAAGACCGGCCAAAAACATATTTGGTTAAGAGCAACAGGTTCTACGTTGATTTCTCAATTAATTGATAGTGTTTTAGTCATTGGTATTGCCTTTTATTTCTTTGGTAATTGGAGTTTGGGTCAATGGATGAATGTTTCTTTCAACAATTACTTGTACAAGTTTATTATCGCTATTCTATTTACTCCTTTGCTTTACTTAGCTCATTACTTAATTGAGCTTTACTTAAGCCCTGAGAAAGATTAATTTCTTCTCACATGGTCTAATATAATTCCTGTTGAAATAGCTACATTCAATGATTCCGCTGCCCCAAATCTAGGAATGGTGATTCTTTGTTGTATCATAGCATTTACATTAGGCCTAATCCCGTGAGATTCACTCCCCATGACAATGAACACCTTGGTTGGAAAAGTAAATTGATGTAGATTTTCACCTGATAAATCAGCTCCAAGAACAGTATGTTCAGGATTAGCTCGAAAGAACGCCGTCAAGTCGGTATAAAAACAATCGACACGTTTAAATGATCCCATCGTGGCAGATATCACTTTGGGATTATAGAATTCTGTACAGTCATTGGAAAGCATGATTTGCTTAATACCGTACCAATCACATATGCGAATAATGGTTCCTAAATTCCCTGGATCTCTGACACCATCCAATACCAGCACTACATCATCTAAATGATTAAAAGAATTGGAAATTTTACAATGAACAACAGCTAAACCATATTGATTCATAGTCAATGTACTGAGTTTCGTAATATCTTCCTTAGAAACAAAATAGGTTGGAATGGATATGCCAGAAAATAGTTCTTGAAAATCCGCGTTAATGACTAAAAACTCAACTTCAAAATCTGAATCAATTACTTCTTGAATACCCTTCTCCCCTTCTACCAAAAATAGTTCGTTCTCTGATCGTCCTTTTTTAGAATGTAGAGAATTAATTAACTTTATTTGTTTATTCGTTAGCATCATTTGAAATCTAGAAATATACTTGTTGGTTTAGTAATAGCTCAGGCTTTGTTTTTTTCCTGCACGGGATATCGTCAATTTAAATTTACTGAGTATAAAGTAAACCGTATCGATATTCAAGGGAATAAATTGATATCGAAGGAAGACCTAAGAACAAATATACCTGGTTTAAAGGAATCCTATGCTAGAATATTTTCCCCAAGGGTTTACGGTTTTTTTGAAGCAAAAAGAAAGGTAAAAGATTCTTTAGGTAAATCACCGGCATTCATTCAATTGTTTAGTACACCCAACCCTAGCTTAAATAAGCCTTATTTAGATGTAACCAAAGAGGCGATCTTCAAGTATTATCGAAACAATGGATTTTTGAAAAATAAGGTATCCCTTCAGATTGATACGATTAATACATCAAGTAAACTTGTTAATATTAGCTTCAACATTGAAGAAAACTCAGTAAGCACGTTTTCTAAAAAGGATTCATTTCTTGTTGACAATCCATTACTTGGGAAAAAAATTGAGACCTATTATTCCAAAGAGAGTATCATTTCCAACAACGACAGATTGAATTTAGATTTGTTGAAAAAGGAAAAGGACAACATTAGTCATTACTTGAAAAATCAAGGCTATTTCTATTTTTCAAATGATGCTATTGGGTTAAAGCTTAATGATCTGCAAGATTCCAGTTTATTGCGAGTAGGTATAATCTACAAAATACCCGATTTTAAAGAAACTAATTCCAACCGCTTGTATGATCGTTTATTTCGATTTGGACGAGCTAGCTTTGTCAATAATCAATATACGGACTCCAGTAATATTGGTGTACTAAATACCAATGCTCTTTCCAAATTAGTCACCTTTAAAGAAGGTGATTTATATTCTGTTGATCAGTTAAATCAAAGTTTACAAAATATTTATGCCTCTGATCAATTTAAATCCGTTTCCATTAAATTTGACACATCCTCTACCCGAGTATTTCCAAAAGTAGAATTAGTCCCCAATGAAAAATTTAATTTCTCTTCGGAATTAGGAGGAAGTGTTTTTAGAGGTATCCCTGGGCCATTTTTGACTAATTCGTTTAAAGTTCGTCGTGTTTTTTCAAGTTTAGATTATTTGGATTTTTCTGCAAGAATTGGTTTTGAGGCCCAAGCGGGATTTATTAATACGGATCAGGCTAGAAAAAACTTGGAAGTCAATTTAAGTACGACACTCAATTTTCCTAAACTTTTTTTGCCAGCCAATATCAAACAGCAGTTAGGTGCATTATATGCCTCACAAACACAAATTGGATTTGGTTATGACTACATCAATCGACCTGAATATTTACGGACAAATTTTAAGATATTTCAACGATATCAATGGAGGAAATCTCCCTTAAAAACATTTCAATTTTCTTTGGTTGATTTAAATATTTTAAACACCAATTACCCTGAGACATCCACCGCAACAGCATTTAAAAGCTATTTAGAAGAATTACGTTTACAAGGCAATAACCTATACCGAAGTTTTAACCCAAGTTTTGTTTCGAGCATTCATTTTACCTATGCTTATCGAAGTTTTTTGCCCAGTAATGAATTACAAGCTGGTGAAACATTTCAAATAGGCTTAGAGTCTGGGGGGAGTACTTTAAACCTAATTGGATCTAAGAAAATTGCTTTTATTGAAAATATGTTAGGTAGTAATCAAAATATTCAGTTTTATCGCTTCCTGCGATTCAATTTTGATTATAGAAAATTCAAAATGTTGGGTCTAAAAAGGAAATCCCAGTTAGCTTTTAAATTCATTGGAGGCTTAGCTTACGCATATGGTGAAGAAAATGATTTTCAGTTGCCCTATGAGAAGAATTTCTTCATAGGTGGGCCAAGTAGCTTACGAGCATGGAAACCACGTCGTTTAGGTCCTGGAGCATACAATTCCATTAGTAATTTGATCGAACAACCCGGAAGCATTTTATTAGAGTCTTCTGTAGAATATCGTTTTCGAATGTTTCAATTATTTGGAACTATGCATGGAGCCTTTTTCATTGATGCAGGAAATATCTGGACTTTCGCGAATTCCAAAGGTGAAAAGGATGGTTATTTTACCTTTGATAATTTCTACAATCAAATAGCTGTCGGTACGGGATTTGGTTTACGATGGGACTTTTCTTTTTTCTTGTTGCGTTTAGATTTAGCAACCAAAGTCATAAATCCATCCAAACCGATGAATGAAAAATGGGTTCTCTCCAAAACTTCATTTAGTGATGGGGAAAACCCAATTGAATTTAATATAGGAATTGGTTATCCTTTTTAATTTATTTTCTAGCGATAGCTTTCAATGATTTCTCAACAATAGCTGCGGCATTTAAACCGTATTTTTCCATCAAGTCGGCAGGCTTTCCTGATTCACCGAATGAATCGTTTACACCTACAAATTCTTGAATAGTCGGACGATTTTGTGATAAAAACTGAGCCACAGAATCCCCTAAACCTCCATTTAATTGATGTTCTTCGGCGGTAACAACACACCTCGTCTTAGATATAGAAGCTAAAATTGCAGCTGTATCTAATGGTTTAATGGTGTGAATATTTAATACATCTGCTTTGATTCCTTTCTCTTCTAGAATTTCAGCAGCTTGAATTGCTTCCCATACCAAATGTCCTGTGGCTAAAATGGTTACATCCGATCCTTCAATAAGATGAATGGCTTTACCAATTTCAAATTTTTGATTTTCTGGGGTAAATACTGGAACTACTGGACGACCGAATCGTAAATAAACAGGACCTTCATAGTCAGCAATGGCAATAGTAGCTGCTTTGGTTTGGTTGTAATCACAAGGATTAATTACTACCATGCCGGGAAGCATTTTCATTAAACCGATATCCTCCAAAATTTGGTGAGTTGCACCATCTTCTCCTAAGGTTAATCCAGCATGTGAACAGCAAATTTTCACATTTTTGCCAGAATAAGCTACCGACTGACGTATTTGGTCATATACACGACCTGTACCAAAATTAGCAAAAGTAGTTGCAAAAGGAATATAACCCCCAATGGCTAATCCAGCAGAAATACCGATCATGTTGGCTTCAGCAATACCTGTCTGGAAAAATCGCTCAGGACTGTTTTTAATAAAAGCTTCTAATTTTAAGGAGCCAATTAAATCAGCACATAAGGCCACAACCTTAGGATTGTTTTGACTCAAATATTCCATTCCTGCACCAAAGCCTGAACGAGTATCTTTTTTTGTTTCGTAAGTAAACTTCATTGTAAATTATTAATAGTCGCCTAAAGTTTCGTTTAATTGTGCTAATGCATCAGCTAATTGCTGGTCGTTAGGTGCCACGCCGTGCCACTTATGACTTCCCATCATGAAATCTACTCCTGCTCCCATTTCAGATTTCATGATGATCATGATAGGCGAACCTTTGCCCAATAATGATTTAGCATGGCCTAAAGTAGTCACAACCTCTTCCATGTTATTTCCATCCATGCGCAATACGTTCCATCCAAAAGCCTTGTACTTAGCTTCTAAATCACGATTACTCATTACCTTCTCCGTAGGACCATCGATTTGTTGACCATTTTCATCAATAAAGGCTATTAAATTATCCACTTGATGATGCGGAGCATACATTGCTGCCTCCCAAACCTGACCTTCATTTTGTTCTCCATCTCCCATTAAACAATAAACGGTAGAAGGGTCATTCGATAATTTCTTTGCTTGAGCGGTACCAATCGACACGCTCAAACCCTGTCCTAATGAACCTGAAGCGATACGAATACCTTCTAAATGCTCATGGGGTGTCGGGTGACCTTGTAAGCGAGAATTCAATTGTCTAAAAGTAGCCAATTCCTGAACTGGAAAATAACCTCTTCGAGCTAATATGCTATACAAAAGCGGAGAAATATGTCCATTTGATAAATAGAAAACATCCTCATTGGCTCCAGACATATTGAAAATGACCTTACCCTCAGCATCTTGGGCTAATTTCATGGAATTAAAATACAATCCCACTAATAAGTCAGTACAACCTAAAGATCCTCCAGGGTGTCCTGATTGACAAGCATGAACCTGACGAAGAATATCTCTTCGTACCTGGCTAGCTACATTTTTTAATTCTTGTGTTTGCATAAAAATAAATTAGTGGATCTGAGAACTATGATTTTTAGTATCCACTTTAGCTATAATATCTGTTATAATTCCGTTTTCGTCAATTAAAAATGTCGTACGAGCGGTTCCCATGTAAGATTTTCCGTACATGGATTTCTCTACCCAAACACCATATTTATGGACTAATTCATGTTCAGTATCCGCTAAAAGAGAAAAATTTAATTGATACTTTTTCTTGAACTTGGTATGAGCAGCATTTGAATCTACACTAACACCTACTACACGGTATCCTTTTGCAGTCAAATAATCTAAATTTTCATTCAGGTTACAAGCTTGTGCAGTACAACCAGGCGTATCATCTTTCGGATAAAAGTACAATACTACTTTTGTTCCTTTTAGCGAGGCTAAATCAACCAAATTACCATCTGAATCTGACATGCTAAAAGCAGGAGCTGATTCACCAATTTGTAAACTCATATTAAGAGATGTTTAAATCAAACAATTTTTCTTCATACAGAAAACCACTCAATTTGTCGCCAATTTTGACCGGTCCTACCCCAGCGGGTGTTCCTGTGAAAATATAATCACCTGTTTTCAAGGTAAAATATTGTGAAATATCGGCGATCAACTCACTGATATTCCAAATCATCAGATTACTCTCACCTGATTGTACCTTTTTTCCGTTAATTTCAAGATAAAAAGGTATGGATTGTTCTAATTCACCTTCTTTTAATGGCCGTATGTTTGATACAAATGCTGAACCATTGAAAGCTTTCGATTTTTCCCAAGGTAGCCCTTTCTCTTTCAGCTTAGCTTGTAAATCACGAGCGGTGAAGTCAATACCTAAACCTATTCCATCAATGTATTTATGGGCAAATTTAGATTCAATATGCTTACCCACTTTTGAAATACGGAATACTAATTCGATTTCATGGTGGACATCTTGAGAAAAACTCGGATAGTAAAAATCCGAGTTTTGATCTAACAATGCCGTGTCTGGCTTTAAAAAAATTACTGGATCCTTAGGTTTCTCATTAGACAACTCCTTGATATGATCTACATAATTTCTTCCTACACAGATAATTTTCATGAGATATTATTTCAATACTTCTGAAACCAATTTAGCTGCATCTTTTAACAAGACAGCAGAGAATACTTTTAAACCAGAATTATTAATAATGGCTGCTCCTTCTTCTGCATTGGTACCCTGTAAACGTACAATAATTGGCACCTTAATCTCACCAATGTTTTTGTAAGCTTCTACAACTCCATTAGCAACTCGGTCACAACGAACAATACCACCAAAGATGTTGATCAAAATAGCCTTTACGTTTGGATCTTGTAAAATGATACGGAAACCAGCTTCTACTGTTTTGGCATTTGCTCCACCCCCTACGTCAAGGAAGTTAGCGGGTTCACCACCTGATAATTTAATAATATCCATGGTTGCCATCGCTAAACCAGCTCCATTAACCATACAACCCACATTACCATCTAATTTAACGTAGTTCAAATCATTTTCTGATGCTTCTACTTCTAAAGGATCTTCTTCGGAAATATCACGTAAAACAGCTAAGTCTTTGTGACGGTATAAAGCGTTATCATCTAAATTTACTTTAGCATCAACTGCTAAAATTTTATCATCTGAAGTCTTTAATACCGGGTTGATTTCAAACATGGAAGAATCCGTTTCCACATAAGCTTTATATAAAGATTGAATAAACTTGACCATCTCTTTCAAAGCTTGACCACTTAGGCCTAACATGAAAGCAATTTTACGTGCTTGGAAATCTTGCAATCCAACACGTGGATCAATCCACTCTTTAATAATCTTTTCAGGGCTATGCTCGGCTACTTCTTCAATATCCATTCCACCTTCCGTAGATGCCATGATGACATTGCAAGCACGACCGCGATCTAATAATATCGATAAATAGTATTCTTTCGGTTCTGAATCGCCAGGATAATAAACATCCTCACTAATTAAAACTTTATTTACTTTTTTACCTTCTGGACCAGTCTGATGCGTAATTAATTGCATTCCCAATATTTGAGAAACGCGCTCATTTAGCTCATCCATGTTCTTGGCAAGTTTTACACCTCCCCCTTTTCCACGTCCACCTGCATGAATCTGAGCTTTCACCACGAACCAACCTGTGCCAGTTTGTGCCTTTAAAGCTTCAGCTGCCGAAGTAGCGTCTTCTAACTTGTCAACAACAATACCCTCCTGAATCCTTACCCCGTAACTTTTTAAAATTTCTTTTGCTTGGTATTCGTGAATATTCATTTATCAAAATTTTTATTTCGTGAAATTACTATTTATTTGCCAAACTTTTAAAATCTTATTGTATCAATCGTATTTTCTAAAAAAAAGACAAAAAAATGTTAGAATTAAAAAATATTTCCAAATCCTATGGGACTCAATTAATTCTGGACAACATATCATTTAGTATTAAAAACAATGAGTTGATCTCCATTTTGGGACCTTCTGGTTCAGGAAAAAGTACCCTATTGCAAATCATCGGTTTATTAACAAACTACAATTCGGGTGAAATCTACTTGGATGGAATCGCTTATTCTAGTTTGAATGAACAAGAACAGAGTTTTTTTAGAAATAGTAAAATGGGTTTCGTATTCCAATTTCATCATCTTTTGGGTGAATTTACTTGTGAAGAGAATATCAAATTTCCTCTGTATATACGTGGTGCTAAGCTAAATTTAGATGATGATGCGTTTTTTGATAAAATAGTAAACAAACTTGGCATAAAAGATATCCTCAAAAAATACCCGGGTCAAATTTCTGGCGGCGAACAACAGCGGGTGGCTGTAGCACGCGCTCTGATTAATCGTCCAAGTATTCTTTTGGCTGATGAACCTACAGGCAATTTAGATAAAAATAATGCTGAAAATTTATATAACTTATTCTTGGAACTTAAGCAAGATTGGAATCAAAGAATCATTATGGTTACCCACAATGAAGCACTTACTCATCAATCTGATCAAGTAATTATTTTAAATTCTGGTAAGATTCAATAGTCATTGTCTGACAAAATGTCATAAATTTGTGCATTAATTCAATTTTTAATTCATGCAAGATTTAAAAGTACTCTCACCAGAGGAGATAAAAGGATTGGATGAACCAAGAATTTCACCCAGCCAAAATCAAACAGATTATTCGAAAAAGATTTATTTAGAGAGCTATGGCTGTCAAATGAATTTTGCTGATTCGGAAGTGGTGACTTCCATTTTAATGGAACAAGGTTATTCTACCACATCCAATATTCAAGAAGCTGATACCATTTTATTAAATACTTGTGCTATTCGTGAAAACGCTGAACAAAAAATTCGCCACCGTTTGCAGAGTTTCAAGCCCCTTAAAGCTAAAAATCCTCACATTACGATAGGTATTTTAGGTTGTATGGCTGAGCGCTTAAAGAATCAATTATTAGAAGAGGAAAAAATAGTGGATTTGGTAGCTGGACCAGATGCTTATCGTGATTTACCCCGTTTATTGGAAGAAGTTGAAGATGGAAACAAGGCTGTTAATGTCTTTCTGTCACGCGAGGAAACCTATGGCAATATTGAACCGGTGCGTATGCATACTAATGGTGTTACAGCACTTGTCAGTATCATGCGTGGCTGTAATAATATGTGTTCTTTTTGTGTGGTACCTTATACTCGAGGAAGAGAAAGATCCAGAGATCTTGATTCGATTTTAAAAGAATGTACCTATCTATTTGAATCTGGATATCGTGAAGTAACTCTATTGGGTCAAAATGTAGACTCCTATCATTGGCAAAATCCAGAAACGAAACAATCGGTCAATTTTGCTCAATTATTAGAAAGTGTAGCTCAATTGAATGCAGAACTTCGTGTCAGGTTCTCAACATCACATCCCAAGGATATTACCAACGAAGTACTGCATACCATGGCAGCCTATGGTAATATTTGTAAGAATATACATTTACCTGCTCAAAGTGGTAATGACCGTATTTTGGATTTAATGAATCGGACTTATACCCGTGAATGGTATTTGGAGCGAATTCAATCGATTCGAAATATATTAGGCGAATCATGTGGTATATCTCATGATTTAATTGCTGGATTTTGTTCAGAAACGGAAGAGGAACATCAGGATTCATTGAGTCTATTAGAAGAGGTTAAGTATGATTTTGGTTACATGTTTTCCTATTCAGAAAGACCAGGTACACCTGCGGAAAAGAAATTAAGCGATGATATTCCGGAAGAAGTTAAGAAAAGAAGACTTCAAGAAATCATCGATTTACAAAGAATTCATTCTGCCTACCGAAATCAACTTATGATAGGTAGCGTTCAATGCGTATTGGTAGAAGGAGATTCTAAGAAATCTTCTGCCCATCATTTTGGGAGAACAGATAACAATAAGGTGGTCGTTTTTCCTAAAAAAGAGGAAATGAAAGGGGAATTTGTGGATGTGAAAATTACTCATTGTACTTCAGGAACTTTATTAGGTGAATTAATCAATTAATATGGAATCAAGTCATCTAAATGCCATCAAAGCTCGCTTTGGAATTATAGGAAACTCTTCTGCCTTATTGCGTGCCATTTCAGTTGCGGAGCAAGTTGCCCCAACGGATATGACTGTGCTAATTACAGGAGAAAGTGGATCTGGGAAAGAATCTTTTTCTAAAATTATTCACTCTTTATCCAAAAGAAAACATGGTCAATTCATTGCTGTGAACTGTGGTGCTATTCCTGAGGGAACCATTGATTCCGAACTATTCGGTCATGAAAAAGGCTCATTTACAGGGGCAATAGAAGCACGTAAGGGGTATTTTGAAGTTACAGACGGCGGTACAATCTTTTTAGATGAAATAGCTGAAATGCCACTAGGAACTCAAGCCAGGCTTTTACGTGTATTAGAGAATGGGGAGTTCTATCGAGTAGGCTCTTCCAAAGTACAAAGGACGAATACACGTGTCGTTGCAGCAACTAATGTTAATCTCCAAGATGCCATATCCTCTGGAAAATTTAGAGAAGATTTGTACTACCGACTTTGTACGGTACCTATATATGTGCCACCTCTGAGAGAACGTGGTGATGATATTGAACTGCTTTTCAGAAAATTCACTACTGATTTTTCTGAATTACATCGGGTAAAACCCATTATGTTGACCCGTGAGGCTAAAGACTTGTTACAGAAACAACGATTTCCGGGAAATATTCGACAATTAAAAAATTTAGCCGAGCAAATTTCTGTGTTGGAAGTAGGAGATCGCATTGTTGATGACGTCAAGCTTCAATACTATTTGGAATTCAATGAACCTAAGATTAATTCATCTGTCATTAAGGGTGACTTTTTCACAAGTCCTGAGGGACTAAATGAGAGAGAAATTTTGTATAAAATCTTGTTTGATTTAAAGCGAGATGTGACAGAGTTAAAGAAAATATTATTGAAAGTCATTGAGTCAGGGAATACCAATGCCTATGATATTATTTCAAACAACATGTCGATTTTCGAAGACATTAAGCCTGAATTCTCTGATTTACAGAAGAATTTAACACTTCCCTCTACCCCTAGTGCCGTGGAAGTTAGTCCTAATCCTATTGAAATTCATCCGATTTCTAATTCCAATATGGAAGAAGATGTCAATTTTGAAGATGTGAGTGCTCAAGTGCAGGATGTCACTTTGTCACTTGAAAAACAAGAAAAAGAAATTATCATCCGAGCATTAAAGAAGAACAGAAATAAGCGTAAATACGCTGCGAAAGATTTAGGAATATCAGAAAGAACTTTATATCGAAAAATTAAACAATATGATTTGGAAGATATTGCCTAGGCTGGCTGTACTTATTGGTATATTGACACTTTTCAGTGGATGTTATAGTTTCAAAGGAGCTAGTTTATCACCTGAGCTAAAAACGATTCAAATCAGCAACATCCGTATGGAAACAGCTGGCGGACCTGCTAATCTAAGTTTGGATGTAAATGAGCGATTAAAAGAATATTTTCAAAGAAATACTTCTTTGAAATTGACTACCCAAGCACCTGATTTACTGCTAGAAGGGACGATTGTTGGTTATGAACTAAGCCCACAAGCTCCTACTTCAGATGATAAGGCAGGTCTGAATCGATTGACTTTGCGAATTCAATTTAGATTAACAAATCGACTCGATGAGAATAAGAATTTCGATCAAGAATTTTCTTTTTATCAAGATTTTCCTCAAAATCAAACATTGAATCAAGTAGAGAAAACATTGATTCCTAAATTAGTTGATCAAATAATCTTAGATTTATTTAATAAAATTGCTGGAGATTGGTAGTTCATGGAAAATAAGGCACAAGATTTATGGTTTCTTTTACATAAAATAGATCGAAGTAATTTGAGTCTTCAACATTCCTTTGATGGAGATAAAGAAGTATATCCTTATTTTTATTTGTTGTTTTGGAATGAGAAGTTCAATCCCAATCTCCAAAAGAGGATTGCTTTAATGTCCTCTTCAAGAAAACATTATTTTGAATCAATTTGTGACATAGAAAACGTTTCCATGCCATTTATAGATACTGAGAGTATAAAAACAGCGATTCCAGATGTCAAAGAGCAATTGCAAGTGATTGACGATTTTTTACAAAACTTACCTAGTATTGCTCGTCCTAAAAAACATGTTGTAGAAGAAGACTTAGATGTTATAGACTTAGCCGAACTAAGAAATGCAAGTCCCATTTCTGAAACTTTCGCTAAAATACTTGAGAGACAAGAGAAATATGAAAGAGCAATCGAGATGTATGAAAAATTAAGTTTGATTAAACCTGAAAAAAGCATTTACTTTGCAACTCGAATTTCCGAATTGAAACATAAATTAATTTAAATAAACGATGTTCACCGTATTAATTTCCCTTATAGTTCTTTTTTCTGCTCTTTTAATCATCTTGATTTTGGTACAAAATCCTAAAGGTGGTGGTATTAGTGGAGAGTTTTCTTCAGCAGGTGCTACTCAAATGTTTGGAGTACAAAAAACAGGTGACTTAGTAGAACAACTAACTTGGGGTTTTTCCATTTGTATTTTGGTATTAGTCTTATTAACTAATTTCACACTTTCTTCTGGAACAACAGATGCTGCACAATCTGTGAATGTAGAGAGAGCCGCAGGTAAAACATTGCCCGCAGCCCCTGCTCCTAGCCCAGCTGCACCAGCTAAATAGTCAAACTGACAAGAGTTGTCAAATTACTGACAATTTTGCAGCATAATTTTTTTGGCACACATCATGCTGATAAATGGAAAGTCCTTAGTTGATAAGGACTTTTTATATGTTAATAACTTAAAATCTATATTATTATGTCAAAATTAAGTATCAAGCCCTTAGCAGATCGGGTTGTTGTTGAGCCTGCTCAAGCTGAAGAAAAAACTGCTTTTGGTATCATTATTCCTGATACTGCCAAAGAGAAACCTCAAAAAGGCACCATTGTTGCCGTAGGAAATGGCAAAAAAGATGAGCCTATCACTGTTAATGTAGGTGACTCGGTATTGTATGGTAAATATTCTGGAACAGAGATTACGATCGACGGTAAGGATTATTTAATCATGCGTGAGTCTGACATTTTTGCAGTTTTATAGTTTTCATACTTTAAAATATTTCAACCAGTAAAATTTATTTAACAAAATGGCAAAAGAACTATATTTTGACACCGAGGCGAGAGAAAAAATGAAAAGAGGGGTTGATACCCTTGCGAACGCCGTAAAAGTAACATTAGGACCTAAGGGACGTAATGTAATCATTGATAAAAAATTTGGATCTCCTTCTATTACAAAAGACGGTGTTTCTGTAGCAAAAGAAATTGAATTAGAGGATCCTGTGGAAAATATGGGTGCTCAATTAGTGAAAGAAGTAGCTTCCAAAACAGCTGATCAAGCTGGTGATGGTACTACTACTGCTACTGTATTGGCTCAATCTATTTACACGATCGGTTCTAAGAACGTGGCCGCAGGTGCTAATCCAATGGATTTGAAACGTGGTATCGAGAAAGCTGTTGAAGCTATTGTAGGTAACTTGAGAACTCAATCTCGTCCTATTACTACCTCTACTGAAATTGCACAAGTTGCTACTATCTCAGCTAACAATGATGTGGAAATCGGTAAAATGATTTCTTCAGCCATGGAAAAAGTGGGTCGTGAAGGTGTAATCACGGTTGAAGAAGCTCGTGGAACTGAGACAGAAGTTAAAACGGTAGAAGGTATGCAATTTGATCGTGGATATTTATCTGCGTATTTTGTGACTAATACAGACAAAATGGAAGTGGAATTAGAAAAACCATTCATTTTGATTTCTGAGAAGAAGGTTTCTTCTATGAAAGAATTACTTCCTGTATTAGAAGCTGTAGCTCAAACTGGCCGTCCATTGTTGATTATCTCTGAAGATGTTGATGGTGAGGCTTTAGCTACTTTAGTAGTGAACAAAATCCGTGGTGCTCTGAAAGTAGCTGCTGTTAAAGCTCCTGGTTTCGGTGATCGTAGAAAAGCGATGTTAGAAGACATTGCTATCTTAACAGGTGGTACAGTTATCGCAGAAGAAAGAGGATTCAAATTAGAAAATGCTACTTTGGAATACCTTGGACAAGCTGAGAAAGTGATCATTGATAAAGACAACACAACTATTGTTAATGGAAATGGTTCTAAAGGCGATATCGAGAATCGTGTTAACCAAATCAAAGCGCAAATTGAAAACACGACTTCTGATTATGATCGTGAGAAATTACAAGAGCGTTTAGCGAAACTTTCAGGTGGTGTGGCTATCCTTTATATTGGAGCTGCTACTGAAATAGAAATGAAAGAAAAGAAAGACCGTGTGGATGATGCTTTACATGCTACTAGAGCGGCTGTTGAAGAAGGAATCGTTGCAGGTGGTGGTGTTGCTTTAATTCGCGCAATCAGTGCTTTAGATACCTTGACAGGCGAGAACGAAGACCAAAATACAGGTATCAACATCATCCGTCAGGCTGTTGAATCTCCTTTACGTACAATCGTTTCTAATGCAGGTGGCGAAGGATCCGTAGTTATCAATGCCGTTAAAGCAGGAAAAGATGATTTCGGATACAATGCACGTGAAGACAAATACGAGAATATGATTGCCGCGGGTATAATTGACCCAACTAAAGTAACTCGTTTGGCTTTAGAAAATGCTGCTTCCATTGCAGGATTATTATTAACTACAGAATGTGTCATAGCTGACAAACCAGCTTCTGAACCTGCTCATGGTCATGGACAAGGCGGTGGCGGAATGGGCGGCATGATGTAATTAAATTAGATTTTTAAGTGAAAACTCCCCATCTTTGGGGAGTTTTTTTTTACAATACTCTCAATGAAAAGAATTGCCATTGATATGGATGATGTCTTAGCTGATACGTCCATTAAAATAATCAATCAAATAAACCATCGCTTAAATAAATCGTATCAACATGCTGATTTAGTGCAAAGTGATGCGTTGAAATTAGCCTTTTACGAAGATTATCAAGCCAACAATCAATTTTTGTGGGAACCTGGTTTTTTCCTGGACATTGATGTAAAAGAAGATGCCATTGATGTGGTTAAAAAATTGCAAGAAAAATACGAAGTTTTCATTGTATCTGCCGCTACAGAATTTCCAGAATCGATGAAAGAAAAGTTGATTTGGTTAGAGCAGCATTTCCCCTTTATAGGATGGAAACACACCGTATTTTGTGGTCATAAATATATGATTCAAGCAGACTACCTGATTGATGATCATGAGAAAAATCTTGCCTCATTTACGGGTAAACCCATTCTTTATTCTGCACTACATAACCTTCATATACACGACTACGAACGTGTTAGTACTTGGAAAGAAGTAGGTCATTTATTTTTATAGTTATTGATTTCTATGCTTCAAGCTAGACTTGCTATTAGTGTATTATTCTTGATATGTGGATTGAATTTTGCTTCTTGGGCAACTAGAATTCCTGATTTCAAAGATTTTTTATCATTATCAGATGCTGAATTAGGTAGTATACTGATGGGACTACCTATTGGTTCCATGGTCTCCCTCCCCTTAGCTGGATGGTTAATTGCTCGCTATAATTCGAAAATCATCTGTCTGCTGTCCGTCGTTTTATACATTGTCATATTGCCGGCATTAACGTATATTTCTAGTTCCTTATTTCTATTTATTGGTTTGTTTTCATTTGGAATGGCGGGAGACTTATTAAATATTTCCATGAATACCCAAGTGGTCACTTTAGAAAAATTGACTAAAAAGAAAATCATGTCTTCATTTCATGCCATATTTTCTATTGGTTTGATGATAGGTTCATTGCTTGGCGGTTATTTAGTGAAAAAGAACATTACATTAGAACATCACTTTTATCTCATAGCTATATGTAATTTGGTTTCAATTATAGGTGTTTATAAGGCCCTATTAGCTGATACAAAAAATGCAGAGCAAGAAAATGAAGTTGTCCAAGCCAAGTTTAAAATAAATAACTATTTACTGATTCTTTCATTTATTGCTTTTTGCGGAATGCTTTGTGAAGGTGCTATGGCAGATTGGATTAGTCTATATTTTAAATTGTTACCTGATTTAAATGGATATCCATTTACCATTGGTTTTTCATCATTTGCATTTTCCATGGTTATCGGACGTTTCTTAGGAGATTGGGCAGCCAAACATATTTCCATTAGAAATATTCTGATGTTCAATGGAATTTTAATTGCTTTAGGTATGAGCATTACAGTACTTTTTACGAATGTCAATGTGTTAATTTTGGGATGCTTTATTACTGGTTTAGGCATTTCAACCATCGTCCCAATGATCTATTCACAAGCTGGAAATACCCGTGATACTTCACCTGCCATGGCTATTGCTGCAGTTTCTACCATCGCATATATTGGATTTATGTTAGGTCCCGTGGTGATTGGATTTCTTTCTGAATACTTGGGATTACAACGAGCCTTAGTACTGCTTATCATTCTAGGAGTTTTAGCAAGTGGTATTAGCAAGTTTGCATTAAGTAAAGAATAATTAAAATCAATTGAATTTTTCGGATATTTAATTATCTTTATTCAATATACAATTTCAATTACTATTGGTATGAATAAACATGTCATTTTTTGGTCTATAACCGTTGGTCTAGGTGGAATGTTATTTGGTTTAGATGTCGCTGTTATTTCAGGTGCGGAATTAGCGATTCAAAAATTATGGCATTTAGATAGTTGGACTCATGGTTTAGCCGTTGCTACCGCATTGTATGGTACCGTTGTCGGTGCAGCTTTGGGTGGTATTCCCGCTGATAAATTTGGAAGAAAACAAACTTTGCTTTGGATAGGCATTAGTTTTTTTGTTTCATCTATAGGAGCGGCTTTGGCCACTGATGTCAATTTATTTATGATATTTCGATTCCTAGGCGGATTAGGAATTGGTGCATCTTCGGTCGTGGCTCCTATTTATATTTCCGAAATAGCCCCACCACAGCATCGTGGTAAACTGGTTATTTCCTTTCAATTGAATGTAGTTTTGGGAATTTTATTAGCTTATATTTCTAATTATTTGCTGCAAGGTGGCGAAGATGATTGGCGCTATATGTTAGGTATGGTGGCCATTCCGAGCTTATTATTTTCATTCTTAATTTTATTTACCCCAGAAACGCCACAGTTTTTATTGTTGAAAAGAAATGATCAAGCAGGAGCCTTAAAAGTCTTGACCTTGGCTGATCCAGATCCTGAAGGCACTTTAAAGCGAATCTTAGACAATGCGAAAGCGCAAATCAAAAAAGAACGTCTATTTTCAAAAAAGTTCTTCACTCCCTTACTCCTCGCCTTCTTATTTGCCTTTTTTAATCAGATGTCTGGAATCAACGCCATTATTTATTATGCTCCTCGGATATATGAGCTAACGGGTTTAGGTAAAGAAAGTGCATTGTTATCCACGGCAGGAATTGGAGTGGCCAACTTATTATTCACCTTATTGGGTTGGTATTTTATTGATAAAATTGGTAGAAGAATACTGATGTACATAGGTTCCGTGGGATATATAATTTCCTTAGGACTCATCGCATTCTCTTTTTATCAAGAATCATATGCTTTTGTACCTATTTATATATTTTTATTTATTGCTTCTCATGCTATAGGCCAAGGATCTGTCATTTGGGTATTTATATCAGAAATTTTTCCAAATTCTGTTAGGGCTTCTGGGATGGCTTGGGGATCATTAACTCATTGGCTATTAGCCGCATTAGTAGCTAATTTTTTTCCAATATTGACTGAAAACTTTGGTGGGACAATCATTTTTAGCCTATTTGGTGTGATGATGGTTGGCCAATTCTTTTACGTCATGTTTCTAATGCCAGAAACAAAAGGGGCCTCATTAGAGGATATCGAAAAACAGATCATTATTCACTAAATTAAATGTGCATCGGAAATTATATATCCAGATGCACATTTAACCAGCCTTTGTCAAATTTGACACTGTATTTACTGTAAAATTGAATAGCTGATTCATTCCAATCAAGTACTTGCCACATCATACCTGTACAATGTGTACGTTTAGCTTCTTTGACAGCTTCATCTAACAGCAGTTTACCCAAACCTAGGGAACGATATTCTTCTTTGATGAATAGATCTTCCAAATAAAATCGTTTTCCTTTCCAGGTGGAAAAACGAAAATACCAGAGTGAAAAACCGGCCAAATTTCCTTGATAATAAATGAGGTTAGCTGAAAAAATGGGGTTTTCTCCAAACCCATGTTGAATGAAATCTTCCAAACTCGAACTTACTTCATTGGGTGCCTTTTCAAATAAAGCTAATTCTTTTACTAAGCCAAAAATGGATGGAACATCCTCTATTCCCGCTTTTCTAATTTCTATTTGCTCCATGATTAGTAACTTCTCTTAATCGATATAAAACTTCCCGCATGTCTTCAGGAAAATCCTGTTCAAAATAAATACGTTCGTTGGCTTTAGGATGATCAAAACCTAAGGAAAAAGCATGTAATGCCTGCCTTGGACATAATTTCATGATATTGGCCGCAAAGGTTTTAAAATTGGCAATAGAACTCATATAACGAATTTTATCTCCACCATATGCCGCATCAGATAATAGTGGGTGTCCAATAGATGCCGCATGAGCTCTAATTTGATGCGTCCTTCCCGTTTCTAAATTGAATCGAACCAAAGAACAAAAAACAAAAGATTCCATCACTTCATAATGCGTAATGGCTAATTTCCCATGCTCAGCTTCTTCTGGAAACATCATCATGACTTTCCTGTCGCGAGGGCTACGATCTATTTTCCCACGAAGTGTGGCTTTACTTACTTTGGGTACCCCCCAACAAATCGCATAGTAAGTTCGATCAATGGTATGATCAAAAAACTGCCTAGCTAGGTGATTTAATGAAAATTCTGATTTAGCGACGACTAATATACCTGAAGTATCTTTATCTATTCGATGAACTAAACCTGGACGAATATCTCCCTTTCCTGGCAAATGCTGACAATGGTAGAGTAAGGCATTTACTAAAGTACCTTCCCAATTACCATGAGCAGGATGCACCACCATACCCGATGGTTTATTCACCAATATAAGCTCTTGGTCTTCGTAAATAATATCCAAAGGGATATTTTCAGCAACTATATCTTTGTCGCGTGGAGGATGAGAAAAAGATACTACAATCTCGTCTGAGGGTTTAACCTTATAATTCGACTTAATAGTAAGACCATTTACTTTAACTGAACCAGCCTCTATTCCTGATTGAATTTTTGAACGAGTGGCATTCGAAATTTTTAGAAGTAGGTATTTATCTATTCTAAGTAATTGTTGACCTTTGTCCACCGTGAAATTGAAATGTTCGAACAAATCATCTTCACTCTCAATGGAATCTATTTCATTATCTATGGACATATCTGCTTTTGAAAAAAACTATTTACAAATACCCTCACCGGTCGTTGAATTGTTTGATCCTCTTTGGAATGAACAAGACATACGATTATTTTTCAAGCGAGATGATTTGATTCATCCCACGGTTTCTGGCAATAAGTGGCGCAAATTAAAGGAATATATCCGTATCGCCCAAGATAATCCCAAAAAGGGAATTATAAGTTTTGGCGGTGCTTATTCCAATCATTTATATGCCTTGGCTTTTGTGGGTCAAATGTTACAAATTCCTTGTATAGGAATCGTAAGAGGAGAAGAATTATCATCTAAGAGTAACCCATATTTGAGTCAAATTGAAGCCATGGGTATGGAATTATACTTTGTCGACCGAGATTATTACCGCAAAAAAGAAGTACCCAATCAACTTAAGTCAGAAGATTATTGGATAATACCAGAAGGAGGTTATTCTTCACTTGGAATAGATGGTATGAAAGCCTTGGTAGACGAAATACAGCATGTCATTCAACCCGATTTTCTAATAAGTGCGGTTGGAACAGGAACTACCATATTAGGCTTAGCGAAATATTCCAAGGTCAATACAATGGGTATACTTTGTTTGAACAATGAAATGGAAATTAAAGAACATGTCCATGAGTTCCAATTTGAGCTTCCTAAGCTCCAACTAGTAAAGGATTACTTATTGGGAAAGTATGCATCTAGACCGCCTGAACTTGTGGCCTTTTGTGACTTATTTGAAAAACATCATCATATTGCGATTGAACCTACCTATACAGGTAAAATGATGTACGGAGTCTATGATTTACTCAAAAAAAAGTACTTCCCAGCAGGAAGTACTTTGGTATGTATACACACAGGAGGAATTAAATAGTTTAACCTACGGATCCTTCAAGTGATATTGCCAATAATTTCTGAGCTTCAACAGCAAACTCCATCGGGAGCTGATTTAATACCTCTTTGGCATAACCGTTGACAATTAACGCAATCGCGGTTTCAGTAGATAAACCTCTTTGGTTACAATAAAAGATTTGATCTTCACCTATTTTAGATGTCGTAGCTTCATGTTCTACCGATGCAGTATTATTCTTAACTTCTAAGTAAGGAAACGTATGAGCACCACAACGATCACCTAAAAGCAGTGAATCGCATTGAGAATAATTCTTAGCAGATTCTGCTCTTTTGGCTACTTGTACTAATCCACGATAAGAATTTTGTGAAACACCCGCAGAAATACCTTTGGATACAATTCTAGATTTTGAATGTTTTCCTAAATGAATCATCTTAGTACCCGTATCCGCTTGTTGATGATTATTGGTTACCGCCACTGAATAAAACTCACCAATAGAATAATCCCCTTTTAAAATAACAGAAGGATATTTCCAAGTAACAGCAGAACCCGTTTCTACTTGAGTCCAGGACAATTTGGAATGCGCTCCATCACAAATACCGCGCTTGGTTACAAAATTATAAATACCACCTTTGCCCTCTTTATCACCTGGATACCAGTTTTGGACCGTTGAATATTTCACTTCTGCACCAGCGTGAACAAAAATTTCTACCACCGCCGCATGCAATTGATTTTCATCACGCATGGGTGCCGTACAACCTTCTAAATAACTTACATAGGAGTCTTCATCAGCTATAATTAACGTACGCTCAAACTGACCTGTTCCTGAGGCATTAATACGGAAATAAGTAGAAAGTTCCATTGGGCAACGAACTCCCTTGGGAATATAACAGAATGAACCATCTGAAAATACAGCTGCATTTAAGGCAGCAAAATAATTGTCTTTAACAGGTACTACGCTACCTAAGTATTTTTTAATTAATTCAGGATGTTCTCTTACAGCTTCCGAAATAGAACAAAAAATAATGCCCTTTTCGGCTAAGGTTTCTTTAAAAGTAGTGGCTACTGAAACTGAATCAATGACAGCATCAACGGCTACATTGGATAATCGTTTTTGTTCATCTAATGAAATTCCTAACTTTTCAAAAGTTCTACGAAGTTCAGGATCGATTTCATCCAAGGAATTCAATTGCTTTTTAGGCTTTGGAGCCGAATAATATTTTAACGATTGGTAGTCTGTAGGTTTATATGATACATTAGCCCAAGTGGGCTCTTGCAAAGTTTTCCAATAGCGAAATGCAGCTAATCGCCATTCAAACATCCATTCGGGTTCATTCTTTTTGTCTGATATAAAACGAATGGTGGACTCATCCAAACCGATTGGAGCCTCATCCGTATCAAAATGAGATTCAAAACCGTATTTATAATCGGAAGTAGTAACTTCCTGTAATATATCATCTACCTTTTCTGCCATAACCTTTGTTTCTAAAGAAACACAAAATTACAAAGCAAAATTTAGTTTTGTAAGCATTTAATTAGAACTATTCTAAATAAACTAAAATAAAGGTGTATTTCTAATTAAACTTTCTTCCAAAGAGATAAAAGTTTCCGTACGTTGAATACCCGTTACCCTTTGAATTTTATCATGAAGAACTTCACGTAAGTGTTGGGTATCTCGACAGATAATTTTGGCAAAAATGGAATAAATACCTGTTGTATAATGAATGTTGACCACTTCAGGTATCTTTTCTAATTGTTTAGCCACATCTTCATATAGCGAGCTTTTATCTAGGTAAATTCCTAGAAAAGCGGTGATGTCCCACCCTATTTTGGAATAATCAATTAAAAGCTGAGCTCCTTTCACAATGCCCAATGCTTCCATTTTTTTCATCCTTACATGTACAGTTCCACCGGAAACATCTAAACGTTGACCGATTTCCGTGTAAGGTAGATTGGAATCGCTCACTAAAATTTCTAAAATTTTATAGTCTAGTGGGTCTAGATCAAATTTTTTATCCATAATATTTTCAACAAATTGATAATATTTTTAAAAATTACTCAAAAAAATCAGATTTTCTTTAAATTATTTTGAAAATTTAAAAATGATTTATAATTTTGAGACATAATAATTACAAAGGTAAATATTATTTCATTGTAGGGTGATGAAATTGGCAGACGTGCCCTCCTGTCTCGGGGGTGGTGAGTTCGGGATAAACGTAGCGTAATGGGTTGACCACTAAATCAGTTCTGCGATATGGCTAACCGCATCTTGGAGGTTCGAATCCTTCTCCTACAGCATTTTTATTATTTGGTTTTTAGTTTGTTGATGAAGTGTAATGTTAAAAGCAATTCTATTTTAGGATTGCTTTTTTATTTGATAATTAGTCTATAAATTCGGTAGATAATTCACTTTAAACACCTATCATCATGTCATTAAGATTAGGAGATATAGCGCCCGATTTCAGCGCTGAAACAACCCAAGGACCTATTAATTTTCACGAATGGATTGGAAATTCATGGGTATTATTTTTTAGTCACCCCGCAGACTTTACTCCCGTTTGTACAACTGAACTAGGAAAAACAGCTTTATTAAATGGAGAGTTTAGCAAAAGAGGCGTTAAAGCCATTGCTATTTCGGTCGATAGTTTGGAGTCTCACAATAAATGGGTACCCGATATAGAAGAAGTAAACAACGTACAAGTAAATTTCCCCATTATCGCTGATCCCGAGAAAAAAGTGGCCTTATTGTATGATATGATTCATCCCAATGCCTCAGAAAAAGCGACAGTTCGTTCCGTATTTATTATTGGACCTGATAAAAAAATCAAGCTTACACTAACTTATCCAGCATCAACCGGACGTAATTTCACTGAAATTTTACGTGTTATCGATTCTTTGCAGTTAACGGCAAACTATCAAGTAGCTACTCCTGCTGATTGGGTAAATGGAGAAGATGTCATTATCACACCTGCGGTTTCCAATGAAGATGCTATGACCAAGTTTCCTAAAGGATTTACAACGGTGAAGCCATATTTGAGAAAAACACCTCAACCAAATCTATAAGATTTTGTAAATTTGGTTATTCCAGCCAAAAAATTGAAGAAAAAAAGAATTCAGCTTATTGTTAGTTTCCTTGCAGTTCTTAGCTTTTGCTGGATTCTTTTTTCTTATATAAGCTCACTAACTGATGCTGAAGGGCATCAGTTTTCTTACAGTGATGCCATTCAAATTGAAGTACCACAAAAGCACGCGATTCACGGTATTGATGTATCCCATCATAATGGTATTGTCCCCTGGAATCACCTGAGTGAATTAGAAATTTTTGATACGGTTTCTTTAAAATTTGTATTTATTAAGGCAACCGAAGGTCGAAGCTTGCAAGATCCCAATTTTCAAGTTAATTGGCGTAAAGCCAAACAAAAAGGATTAATAGCTGGAGCCTATCATTTTTATATCCCAACTAGAGACCCCATTGAACAAGCTAAAAATTTTTGTAAAATGGTGAAACTTCAAGAGGGGGACCTCCCTCCTGTTTGTGATATTGAAGTCACGAACAGGGTTAGTCACAAAAAAATCAGAAAAGATATCAAGGCTTTTTTAGATTATTTAACTGAGTACTATCATATCAAACCTATCCTATATACCAACACACGGATGTACGCTGATTTATTTAATAATGAGGAGTTTACTGATTTTCCTTTGTGGTTAGCTAGCTACGAAACCAATACCATTGTAAATGCTGATAATCTGCGTTTTTGGCAGTATAGCAAGCAAGGCAAGCTTCAAGGAAATTCCAAATCTTGGGATTATAATGTATTTTTGGGTGATCATTCAGAATTTGCTTCCATGCTAATCAAATAAATATTATGCTATCCACGATTAATTTTACCCAAACCACTGCCTACCAAAAGCTATTATCTGACAAAAAGCGTTTAGAATCTAGTTCTATTACAGCCTTATTTCAAGCTGATAGCGAAAGACAAAAAATGTTTAGTATTTTCTTTCAAGATATATTTATTGATTATTCTAAAAATATCCTAGATGCAGAAACATTCACACATTTAATTGATTTAGCCAAAGAGTGCCAATTAGAATCGGCCATTCAAGCTCAACTACAAGGTGAGGCAATTAACCAAACAGAAGGCAGAGCCGTTTTACATACGGCTTTAAGAAAACCTAAGGGACAATCCCAAATGTTACATGGTGTTGATATCAATGCAGATATACATCAAGTGAGAGCTCACATGAAAGAATTTACGGAACAAGTGATTTCCGGGGCTTGGAAAGGATATACTAATAAAAGCATTACTGATATTGTCAACATTGGAATTGGTGGTTCAGACCTAGGTCCCGTGATGGTGACCGAAGCTTTGAAACCTTACAAGACGCATTTGAATATACATTTTGTGAGTAATGTGGACGGTACTCATATTGCTGAAACATTGAAAAAAGTAAATCCGGAAACTACTTTATTTTTAATAGCTTCTAAAACATTTACGACACAAGAAACCATGGCCAACGCCTTTACAGCTCGCGATTGGTTCTTACAAACGGCCCAAGAAGAGTCGGCGGTTTCAAAACATTTTGTCGCTTTATCTACGAATAAAACTCAAGTAGAAAAATTTGGTATCGATTCGGCCAACATGTTTGCATTTTGGGATTGGGTTGGAGGAAGATATTCTCTTTGGTCTGCCATTGGATTGTCTATTTGTTTATCCATTGGATATGATAACTTTGAATCCCTTCTATCAGGAGCACATGAAATGGACTTGCACTTAAGCAATAGTCCTTTAGAAGCTAATGCACCCGTAATTTTAGCACTTTTAGGAATCTGGTATGTGAATTTTTGGGATGCTCCTACACATGCTATATTACCTTATGACCAGTATATGCACCGATTTGCGGCCTATTTCCAACAAGGAGATATGGAATCCAATGGTAAAACAGTGGATAGAACAGGAAAGCGAGTTAATTATGCGACAGGGCCTGTTATTTGGGGAGAACCAGGGACCAACGGTCAACATGCCTTTTATCAATTGATTCACCAGGGCACGCAAATGATTCCTGCTGATTTTATTGCACCTGCTAAAACGCATAATCCAATTGGTAATCACCACGCACTTTTGATGTCGAATTTCTTTGCTCAAACGGAAGCATTGATGAATGGGAAATCTTTAGAAGTGGTAAAATCAGAATTAAATAAAGCTGGACTAGATGAATCAGCTAAAGACAAGCTTGCTCCATTTAAAGTTTTTGAAGGTAATAAACCCACCAATTCCATCTTAGCGAAAGAAATTAACCCTGCTACATTAGGAGCATTAATTGCCATGTATGAACACAAAATCTTTGTTCAAGGAGTAATTTGGAATATTTTCAGTTATGATCAATGGGGAGTAGAACTAGGTAAGCAATTGGCTAATTCCATTTTACCTGAATTAGAAAATGAAGATCATGTTCAAAGTCACGATAGTTCCACCAATGGATTGATCAATCAATTTAAGGCTTGGAGATAAAAACGGAAGTACATCAAAATTAAATGGCTAGTCTTTCAACTAGCCATTTTTTATTTTATTTTCTCCATTAACTCATGCAGACTGAGTAATTCCTGCTCGCCACTCTCCATATTTTTAAGATTCATTTTATTTTGAGCCATTTCTTGCGCTCCAAGAACGGCTACAAAAGGAATCCGTTTTTTGTCGGCAAACTCAAAAGGTTTCTTGATTTTGGCTACTTCCGGGTAAATTTCAGAAGGAATTCCTTGTTTACGCAATTCATTCACATATTGAAAAGCCTGCGTTTGTCCAGCCTCATCAAAATAGGCAAACAAAATTTTAGATCCGCTAAATGGAATTTCAGGGAAAAGATTCAAGGCATCCATGACATCAATCATACGTTCGATTCCAAAGGACAAACCTACTCCTGACATATTAGGTAATCCAAAATCGGTAGTTAAGTTATCATACCTTCCTCCTCCTGCAATAGAACCAAAAGGAATATCAATAGCTTTTCCTTCAAATATTAAACCGGTATAATAACTTAATCCTCGGGCAAGTCTATAATCGAAAATGATGTTCGTATTTACAAATCCATTTTGTTGAATGAATCGTAACACATCTTCTATTTCCTTTAGACCCGCTAAACCTTGAGAATTGCCATTAAAAAATGAAGTCAACTTATCTATTTTAGCTAGGTTATTACCCTCAAATAAAATCAATTCAGATAAAACAGCACAATGATCCTCTGTAAATTCTTTTTCTATTAATTCTTTGGCCACGGAATCCCAACCAATTTTATCTAATTTATCGATGGCTACAGCGAAATCGACAAAATGTTCATTCATACCTAAAACATCCACAACGCCTGCTAAAACCTTTCTTGAATTAATAACTAGGTTAGCTTTCAAGTTTAAGGAATTGAAAATAGCTTGGAATAAAGTGATCAGATCGGCTTCATTCAAGAGAGAATTGGATCCTATGATATCAGCGTCACATTGATAAAATTCTCGATAACGACCTTTCTGAGGCCGATCTGCTCTCCAAACGGGTTGGATTTGATAACGCCTAAAAGGAAATGCCAAATCATTGCGATTCATGGACACAAAGCGAGCAAAAGGAACTGTTAGATCGTAGCGTAAACCTTTTTCACTTACTTTATATGTAAACTTTTTACTACCTTCTTGAAGGTCTTGTTCTGTTAATTTGGAAAGATAATCTCCTGAATTAAGAATTTTGAACAATAATTGATCTCCCTCATCTCCATATTTTCCTGTCAAAGTAGATAAATTTTCTATAGCTGGCGTTTCAATGGCTTGAAAACCAAATTGCTCAAAATGCTTTCGAATGATGTTGAAAACATAATTTCTCTTGGCCATTTCTTTGGGGCCAAAATCTCTTGTACCTCTTGCGTTACTGGGCTTTTGCATAATTTCAAAAAACAAATTTAATTAATCGGGGCTTATTATTTGATTAATAAACGATATTTCGTATTTTTGCACACCAAATTTATCAAGACATGGCCGTAACTAGACTAAAACGTAAAGACAGAAGAAATCACGCAGTAGCGAATAATAAAGTATCTGCTATCAGAATTTTAAAGCAGAGACCAATTATCAAATTGGTGGATGTAGAAGAAATCAAAGCAAGTTTCGCTAAATAAGCATTATTTCAGTAAAGAGAAACCGGTATTCACCGGTTTTTTTTTATCCAAAAATTGCTGTAATTTGATTTTCTAAATCCATTATACATGAAAAAAATTACTTTCATTTGCACCGCTATCTTAGCAGCTGGTGTATTTAGCTTACAAGCACAAGACCACCGATTCGTTGAAGAGAATCCAACAAAACCTGACAAAACTGAATTTTGGGATCCTGAGATCCGCGTCGTAAGTTCAGATAAAACCCCATCCGATGCCATTATTTTATTTGATGGTAAAAGTTTAGACAATTGGGAAACTGTCAAAGATGGCAGTCCAGCTAAATGGAAAGTAGAAGATGGTGCTATGACCGTTGTAAAGGGAGCTGGCAATATTTCTACCAAACAAAAATTTACTAATTATCAATTACATATTGAATGGCGTTCCCCGATGGAGCCTGAGACATTAAAGAGTCAAGGTAAAGGGAACAGCGGCATTTTTATGCAAGGAATGTATGAGGTACAAGTGTTAAACTCATACCAAAATAGAAGTTATCGCAATGGTCAGGCAGGAAGTATTTATAAACAATCTGCTCCATTAGTGAATGCTACTTCACCAATGGGAGAATGGAATACGTATGATATCATTTATACGGCACCGAAATTTACCATTAATGGTGGTATTGATACTCCAGCTTATGTAACGGTGATTCACAACGGAATTGTCGTTCAAAACCACACTAAAATACAAGGAACAACAGAATACATTGGACAGCCTAAAAACCCTGTTCATGGTCCTGGACCTATTAGCTTGCAAGATCATGGTAATCCAGTTAGTTTTCGTAACATTTGGATTCGTGAAATGTAATATTTAATTCATTAATTTTGGGGAAGGTTTTTTCTTAGAAAACACCTTCCCTTTTTTTATCCTATGAAATACCTTATTAGTTGGATTTTACGCAATATCCCTAGAAAATATATTCAATTGGTGGCGCATCAATTGTTGAAAGTTTACCGTATTTTTTTACATGGAAATAAAGTCCACTGCCCTATTTGTCAAGAAAATTTTTCTAAGTTTTTACCATATGGCCGATTACATCCAAGAGAAAATGCCTTATGTCCTTCTTGTTTAAGCTTAGAAAGACATCGTTTGATGTATCTATTCTTACAGAAGGAAACTAGCTTTTTCCAAAGTAAGCCTAGGCTACTACATATTGCTCCAGAATATTGTTTCATAGATCGTTTTGAGAAGCTATTAGGGGATCATTATATAACGGCAGATATTGAATCCCCATTGGCTAAAGTAAAAATGGATTTACATGATATTCCGTTTGAGGACAATAGTTTTGATGTGGTGTTTTGTAATCACGTATTAGAACACGTTCGGGATGATGTTCGTTGTATGCAAGAGATTCGTCGAGTTTTAAAACCTGATGGATTTGCTTTATGCCAAAGTCCACAAAGATTGGATTTAGCTACCACTTACGAGGATGCCAGTATAACAGACCCGAAAGAAAGGGAAATTCATTTTTTACAAGATGATCATTTACGTATTTATGGCCGTGATTATGGAACTCAATTAAAAAACTCCGGTTTTCAAGTGAGTCAAATTAATATGATTGAAAAAATTGGTTTAGAGGAAAGTAAAAAAATGTCTTTACCCTTAGGTGAAATTATATATTTATGCCACAAATAAAAGCATGAGATACGAAGCACTTCCAGCACAGCTGTACATCAACAACCGTCGAAAATTAGTCCAACAATTAGCACCCAAATCCATCGTGTTAATTTGCTCCAATGATATCATGCCAACCAATGCTGATGGTAGCATGGGATTTAAGCAAAACTCAGATTTACTTTATTTATCTGGCTTAGATCAGGAAGAAACAATACTTCTTTTGTATCCAGATGCGCCAGAAGAGCATCTAAAAGAAATTGCTTTTGTCAGAGAAACATCAGAATTGATTTCTATTTGGGAAGGCCACAAATTTTCCAAAGAAGAAGCTCAAGGCATTTCTGGGATTAAAAACATCCAATGGAAACAGCAATTTGAAGCCATTTTACAAACTTTAATATATACGGCTGAAAACATCTATTTGGTAGACAATGAACATATTCGAAATAGCTCAACAGTAGAGACACATAATGCAAGATTTACAAAATCGTTGCAAGACAAATATCCTACGCATAATTACAAGCGCTTGGCTCCTATTACGAACATCCTTCGTATGAAAAAGGAACAGGACGAAATTCTGGCCATGCAGAAGGCCATTGATATTACTGAGTCTGCTTTTAGAAGAGTATTGAAATTTACAAAACCGGGAGTAACAGAGTACGAAATTGAAGCTGAATTTATACACGAATTTATTCGACTAAAAGGAGATGGTTTCGCCTATACTCCTATTATTGCTTCAGGGGCTAATGCCTGTATTTTGCACTACATTGAGAATAAAGAGGTTTGTCAGGATGGTGATGTTATTTTGTTGGACGTAGGTGCAGCATATGGTAATTATAATGCCGATATGACCAGAACGATACCGGTGAATGGTAAGTTTAGCCCAAGACAAAAGCAGGTTTATTTGGCAGTACATGACGTTTTGAATTTTGCAAGTCAATTAATGCGTCCGTCCATTTATTGGGTAGATTATCAAAAAGAAGTGGAGCGGTATATGGAGGGGAAACTGATCGACTTAGGTCTATTTTCTCGTACTGATGTGGAAAAGCAAGATAAAAATGCCCCTTTATTTAAAAAATATTTCATGCACGGAGTGGCTCATCATTTAGGATTAGATGTACATGATGTTTGGGACAAATATAAACCTTTTGAAGCAGGGATGGTTTTGACATGTGAACCAGGTATTTATATACGTGAAGAAGGTTTAGGTATACGATTAGAGAACAACTTATTAATCACGGAAAACGGGACAGATAATTTGATGAAACATATACCCATTGAATGGGAAGAGATCGAATCCATCATGCAATCGAAGTAGTAATATAACTAATGAAATTTATTCGATTTGAAACGCTAATAAATAGTGTTGCATGTGGTTTGCCACCTTCCTCTTAGCTATATTTGTAAGATGGAAATATGCTTTCCTTAAATTGATTTTAAAAATGGATGATCCTTGTAAAGGCGAATTCCTATTGCCCTGAATAAGAATTTAACATATCAATTCCGTTTCTAGGTAAAACATATATTAACATAAATGAAGAACCTTCGTAATTTTTGCATCATCGCCCATATTGATCACGGAAAAAGTACCTTGGCCGATCGATTAATTGAATTCACGAATACGGTCCAAAAGCGAGATATGATGAATCAGCTATTGGATGATATGGATTTGGAAAGAGAGCGTGGAATTACCATTAAATCTCATGCGATTCAGATGCAATATCCTAAGGATGGTGAGATTTATACATTTAATTTAATAGATACTCCCGGACACGTCGATTTCTCTTATGAAGTTTCACGTTCTATTGCAGCTTGTGAAGGAGCATTATTAATTGTAGATGCTTCCCAAGGTATAGAAGCTCAGACCATTTCCAATTTATACTTGGCTATTAATCATGATTTGGAAATCATTCCAGTTTTGAATAAAATCGACTTACCTGGTGCTATGCCAGATGAAGTTTCGGATCAAATCATTGATTTAATTGGTTGCAAAAAAGAAGATATCATTCACGCATCTGGAAAAGAAGGTATAGGAATTCAAGATATATTAGATGCTGTAGTTGCGCGTATACCTGCACCTAAAGGTAATCCTGAAGAGCCACTACAGGCGCTAATTTTTGATTCAACCTTTAACTCTTACCGAGGAATTGAAGTTATATTTCGTGTTTATAATGGGGAGATTCGTAAAGGAGATCGCGTTAAATTCATGAATACAGGAAAGGAGTATTTTGCTGATGAAATTGGTACACTAGGTTTGGAACAGGAACCTAAATCCATTATCAAAACAGGAGATGTCGGTTACCTCATTTCGGGTATCAAAGAAGCAAAAGAAGTTAAAGTGGGTGATACCATAACCCATGTTGCTAACGCATGTAAATCTGCCATACAAGGATTTGAAGAAGTGAAACCCATGGTATTTGCGGGTATTTATCCTGTTGAAACTTCTGAATTTGAGGATTTGAGAGATGCCATGGAGAAGTTACAATTAAATGATGCCTCATTAGTTTGGGAACCTGAAACTTCCATGGCTTTGGGTTTTGGGTTTCGTTGTGGTTTCTTAGGTATGTTGCACATGGAGATTGTTCAAGAACGCTTAGAGCGGGAATTCGACATGACGGTGATTACCACGGTACCTTCAGTAAAGTTTAAGGTACTAACTACCGCCGATGAGGAATTATGGGTGTCGGCACCGAGTGATTTGCCAGAACCCAATTTGATTAACATCATTGAAGAACCTTACATTAAAGCTCAGATTATCACCAAATCAGAATATACAGGAGTCATCATGAGTCTTTGTATGGATAAACGAGGTATCTTAACAAATCAGATTTATTTAACCACAGACCGAGTAGAACTGACTTTCGATATGCCTTTATCGGAGGTAGTATTCGACTTTTTTGATCGTTTAAAAACCATTTCCAGAGGTTATGCCTCTTTGGATTATGAATATAAAGGATATGAGCCTGGTTATTTGGTAAAATTAGATATCATGTTGAACGGGGAAAAAGTAGACGCTTTGTCAGCTATCGTACACCGAGATAAGGCATATGATTGGGGAAAGCGTTTATGTGAGAAATTGCGTGAATTGCTACCTAGACAACAATTTGAAATAGCTATTCAAGCAGCGATTGGTCAAAAAATCATCGCTCGTGAAACGGTTAAAGCATTAAGAAAAGACGTTTTAGCCAAGTGTTATGGTGGTGATATTTCTCGAAAAAGAAAGTTATTAGAAAAGCAGAAGAAAGGTAAAAAGCGCATGCGTCAAGTGGGTAACGTAGAAATCCCACAAGAGGCATTCATGGCAGTTTTAAAATTAGATTAATCAAATATTTTTACATAATAGTTTTCGAAACAGGCTTCTAAAGCTTAATTTTGAATTTTTAAAAATAAGATAATGGCTGAAGTAATTAGAATGCCCAAGATGAGCGATACCATGGTTGAAGGTGTAATCGCTAATTGGCTAAAGAAAGAGGGTGATGTAATCAAGTCTGGTGATATCATAGCTGAGGTGGAAACCGACAAAGCAACGATGGAGTTAGAGAATTACGAGGATGGAACATTATTGTATATTGGAGTTAAAGTTGGCGAAGCAGTTCCTGTTGATGGAATTATCGCCATTGTTGGAACTCCAGGAGAAGATTATTCTAGTTTATTAGCTGATGCACCGGCAGCGGCAGTAGCTGCTGTGGAAGCAAGTCCAGCACCGGCAGTTGCTACAACTCCTGCTGCACCAACAGTAGATTTAAGTTCCATTCCTGCTAAGGCCGTAAGAATGCCTAAGATGAGTGATACCATGGTTGAAGGTGTCATAGCCAAATGGTTGAAGCAAGTAGGTGATGTAGTTAAATCAGGTGATATCATTGCCGAGGTTGAAACTGATAAAGCTACCATGGAATTAGAAAACTATGAAGATGGTACTATATTATACATTGGGGCCAAAGAAGGTGAAGGTGTTATCGTAGATGGCATCATCATGGTTGTGGGTGAACCAGGAACAGATTTTCAACCTTTATTACAACAAGTTGCTGCTCCAGTTGCTTCAGTACCTGCTGCACCAGTAGCAGTAGCTACATCAGCTCCAGTGAAAGAAGCACCCAAAGTGGCTGAATCAAAAGCTGCATCTTCTGGAATTCAAGCGGATGCTAAAGGAGGAATTATCAAAGCTTCTCCCCTAGCTAAAGCTTTAGCGAAAGAAAAGAATATTAATTTAAACTGGTTACAAGGAACAGGTGATGGTGGTAGAATTACTAAATCTGACGTGGAAAACTATCAACCGAATGCTGGAGGATCCACGGGCAACTTCATTTCTGGAGAAGAGAGTTTCGAAGATATTCCAAACAGTCAAATGCGTAAGACAATCGCACGTCGTTTGTCTGAGTCTAAATTCAGTGCACCTGAGTTTTATTTAACCATGGAAATCAACATGGATAAAGCGATGGAAGCACGTGTCAGCATGAATGAAGTATTGCCCGTCAAAATTTCATTTAATGACATGGTGATTAAAGCGGTAGCATTGTCCCTAGTAAAACATCCTAAAGTTAATTCGTATTGGATGGAAGATCGAATTCGTGTTAATAAACATGTACACATCGGTATGGCAGTAGCTGTAGAAGATGGCTTATTAGTCCCTGTTATTCGTTTTGCTAGTGAGAAATCAATTGCACAGATTTCTGCTGAAGCGAAAGAATTAGGTGGGAAAGCAAAAAACAAACAATTACAACCAAAGGACTGGGAGGGTAATACATTTACCGTCAGCAATTTGGGTATGTTTGGAATCGATCAATTCACTTCCATCATCAATTCACCCGAATCATGTATTTTGGCAGTGGGTGGTATTAAAGAGACTGTTGGAGTAAAGAATGGTCAATTCTATGCAACTAATATCATGAAGTTAACCTTGACTTGCGACCATCGCGTGGTAGATGGTGCAACAGGTGCTGCGTTTTTACTAACATTAAAACAGTATCTAGAGGATCCCATTAAGATGTTTATCTAAACAAAAATAATGGCAAGCCTCGAAAATTTCGGGGCTTGTCTATTTTAGGAAAATTACGAATATGAGCAATATCAACATTAGAATCGCAGTACAGAAATCTGGAAGATTAAGTGACGATTCATTGAAATTATTTAAAGAATGTGGAATTAAGTTTGAATCAGGCGGATCTAAATTACGTTCGATATCAAGCAATTTTCCGATTGAATTTTTGTTCTTGCGAGACGATGATATTCCAGGATATGTAGAGGATGGCGTTGCGGATTTGGGAGTTATTGGTCTCAATGTATTAGAAGAAAATCGCAAAGAGGTAGAAATTGTAAAGGAATTAGGGTTTTCCAAGTGTAGACTTTCATTGGCTATTCCTAGAAATGAAGTTTATACTGATTTAAGTTATTTTGAAGGGAAAAATATAGCTACTTCCTACCCTAACTTGACCAATAATTTTCTGAAATCCAAAGGGGTTTCTGCACATACACATGAGATTTCTGGTTCTGTAGAAATAGCTCCAAGTATTGGACTTGCTGAAGGAATTTGTGATATCGTATCTACCGGAGGAACGCTTCTTAGTAATGGCTTAAAAGAAGTAGCAGAAGTTTTTAAAAGTCAGGCCGTATTGATTTCCAACAAATCATTAACAGCAGAAAAGAAAAATATCTTAGATAAACTCACATTCCGCATAGATTCAGTTCAAAGAGGTCAAAATGCAAAGTATGTGGTTTTAAATGCAGAAGAAAAAAATTTAGAGAAAATTATCGCCTTATTACCAGGCATGAAATCGCCTTCGCGTGTACCATTAGCTGAAAAAGGATGGTATTCCTTGCATTCTGTTATTTCTGAAAATGATTTCTGGGAAATCATTGAGTCTTTGCGCGAAGCAGGTGCTCAAGGAATTTTAGTGTTACCTATTGAGAAAATGATTCTTTAAGTATGATTCCTTTTATTAAATATCCTTCTGTAGACACCTTTGCGCAAATTTGTCAAAGACCCAGCTTAGATGCCCAATCTTTGGATGAAATCATTGAAGGGATATTCACGCAAGTTGAAACCCGACAAGATCAGGCTTTACGTGATTTAACGTTGAAGTTTGAAAAAAGAGAGATACAGGAAATTCTTTATACTGAACAAGAAATTAACGAACTTGCTAATCAGGTTCCTGAATCGCTAAAAAAGGCTATTCAACAAGCTTATGCCAATATTCATACTTTTCATGAATCTCAGCAGTTTGTATCTCAAAAAATAGAAACAAGTCCTGGTGTAATTTGTTGGCAGAAGGCAAGTCCGATCGAAAAGGTGGGTATTTATATTCCAGGAGGTACAGCTCCATTATTTTCTACTATTTTAATGTTGGCCATTCCTGCACAAATAGCAGGTTGTAAGGAGATTGTTTTATGTACTCCAGCAGCGCATCCAGCTATTTTCTATACAGCTCAATTGTGTGGCGTTACAAAAATGGCTAAGGTCGGTGGAGCGCAAGCTGTAGCAGCGATGGCTTTAGGAACAGAATCTATTCCAAAAGTTTATAAGATTTTTGGGCCTGGTAATCAATATGTGACTGCAGCCAAGATGTTTGCGAACCACAAAGGAATAGCGATCGACATGCCCGCTGGACCTTCTGAGGTGGCTGTATATGCAGATTCACATGCTAATCCAGCCTATGTAGCGGCAGATTTATTGTCACAAGCTGAGCATGGAATTGATTCTCAAGTATTTTTAGTGGCTTTGGAAGAATCCTTCATTGAAAAGACTCAGGTGGAACTAGGAAAACAAGTTGAACTTTTGGATAGGAAGGATTTAGCTTTACAAGCTCTAATAAATTCAAAAGCAATTTTGGTGAAAGATCGAGGAGAAGCAATTCAACTTTTGAATGAATATGCCGCTGAGCACTTGATATTAGCCTGTGATCAACCTGAAGAATTTGCTGATCACATTGTGAATGCTGGATCAATCTTTTTAGGTAATTTCACCCCAGAAGCTGCAGGAGATTACGCATCCGGAACAAACCATACTTTACCTACCAATGGATTTGCGAAAGCTTATTCTGGAGTAAATTTGGCTAGTTTTCAGAAAAAAATTACACTTCAACGTATCAGTCAAGCTGGCTTAGAAGTATTGGGTCAAAGTATCATGGACATGGCAGAGGCAGAGTCATTACAAGCCCATGCCAATGCTGTGGCGATTCGATTAAATACACGTTTATGAATTATCAATCCATCATATTACCACATATTTGGAATTTGAAACCTTACTCGTCGGCTAGAGATGAATTTAAAGGCAAGGAAGGTGTATTTTTGGATGCCAATGAAAATCCATTAGGTTCTCCCCTATCAGAAAATTGGAATCGTTATCCTGATCCCATGCAATGGGAAATCAAGGAAGAGTTGTCGGCTATTAAACAGATTCCTGTCAATCAAATATTTATAGGAAATGGATCTGATGAAGCTATTGACTTGATCATCCGAATGACCTGCGAAGGACCTGCGAATTCGATTATTTTATGCCCTCCTACTTATGGAATGTATGAAGTAAGTGCATCGATTAATCATGTTACGATCATTGATGTCCCTTTAACCCAGGAATATCAATTAAACGTGGACCACGTTTTATCTTCTGTACAAGAAAACACGCGTATCATATTTATTTGTTCACCGAATAACCCGACAGGAAATAAAATTAATCGAAACGACATTTATCAAATTATTGAGAAATTTCAGCAAGGTTTTGTTATTATAGACGAAGCCTATATTGATTTCTCTGATGAGCCTAGTTTCATTACAGAATTGAATAAATTTCCAAACGTAATTGTTATGCAAACGCTATCCAAGGCATATGGATTGGCATCTTTGCGCTTAGGAATGGCATTTGCTCATCCACAAATTATTCAAATTTTAAATAAAATTAAACCTCCATATAACATAGGTGGAGCGACACAGGCATTGGTTTTAGAGGCATTAAAGAATAGAGATTTTTTATTTAATTCGATTCAACAAATAAATCATGCAAAAAATACGTTAATTTCAGAGTTGGAAGCTATGCCTCAAGTGATTCGTATATTTCCCTCTCAAGCTAATTTTATCTTGGTGAAAATGGAAAAGGCGCAAGAATTATTTGATTATTTAATATCGCAACAAGTCATTACTAGAAATCGTTCTAATGTGGCTTTATGTGAAAATTCCATTCGAATTACCATTGGTTTACCAGAGGAAAATCAAGTATTAGTTCAAAAAATACAAGAATTTTATTTTTAACTATATGTTTAAAAAGAGCCTATTCATTCTGTTATTTACTTGTCTTTCCTCTGTAGCTTTTGGTCAAATTCAAGAATGGGCCTCAGGTTTCAGGATTGGTGAACCAGGCGGATTTATGGCACGTAAATATTTGAGTAATGGCATCAATGCGGTCGAAGTAAATATAGGAGCATATGGTGGCTTGTGGGGAACCGATAGAAATTATAAAGATGGCACGTTCAAGAATATTGGTTTTACGATGAATGCTTTGTATTTGTGGCATCATCCCACGTTAATTAATTCTGATATTCATACTTATTACGGATTTGGTCCTCAGTATACATCAAGGGATTTATATGCCAAAGGAAGTACGACACCAACAAGCAATGGGGGATTTGGTGCAGCGGCCGTTGGAGGAATTGAGTTTTATCCGGTTGATGCCCCTAATTTATCCTTTTTTGGTGAAGTAGGTTTTTACAATGAGATTGCACCTAACCCTTTCTTTTTTCACGTCCAAGGTGGAATTGGGGTTCGGGTAAATTTCTAATTGATATTGCAATTTCACTGAAAAATCATGACATTTGCAATCCATAAATGGGGATGTAGCTCAGTTGGCTAGAGCGCTTGCATGGCATGCAAGAGGTCGTCGGTTCGAGCCCGATCTTCTCCACCATTGAAATGTAGCATGAAGAATTTAGAATGAAAATTCGGTTCTTGGTGCTACATTTTTTTTCAGTGGGTGATTTATCATGGAAATTTGTTAGGAGATTTGTCTGTCGAGGAGATTTGTCAAATTTTAAAAATTTGACAAATCTAAGTGGAAATGAACACATATAAGCTCGTTTAAAATCACAAATACTGATAATTTACAGACGATCTTTAAACGACTCATATCCAAAACTTTTGAACAGCACGAAGTTCTGATTTGTATCTAATTTACCAATACTAGGCAAATTAACTCCGTTGAAAGTCGTTGTTTTAACCATCGTATAATGAATCATATCTTCCAAAATGATCTCATCCCCTATTTGTAAAGGTTCATCAAAAGAATAGTCTCCATAATAATCTCCAGCTAGACAAGTCATGCCTCCAAAGCGATATGTCGGTTTTCCTGCCACAGGTTCTGAATCCGCGAAACGAATTCTCGGTTTATAAGGCATTTCTAAGGTATCAGGCATGTGTGCGGCAAAAGATACATCCAAAATGGCTACATCAATTCCTGCCGAATGAACAATATCTAGCACGGTAGATTTTAAAAATCCTGTATGCCAACCCACTGCTGACCCCGGTTCTAAAATAATGGATAAATTAGGGTATTTAGCTTTAAAACGAGTTAGAACTGATATCAAGTGATCTACTTGATAATCTGCCCGAGTTATCAAATGCCCACCTCCAAGATTTAACCATTTAATTTTTGGCAATAAATCACCAAATTTCACATCAATGACAGCCAACGTTCTTTCCAAAACAAAAGAATCATTTTCACATAAAGTATGAGAATGTAACCCTTCTATTCCTTCAGGTAATGTTTCTCCGATATCAGACCGACGAATTCCCAATCTTGAACCAGGCACGCAAGGATTATACATGTCAGTTTCTACTTCAGCATATTCAGGATTAATACGAATACCACAAGAAATACCCTGCTGAGCCGCTCTCTGATAAAACTGCTGATATTGATTCAGCGAGTTAAAAGAAAGGTGGCTTGTATAAGAAGCTAACTCCTCAAATTCGTTTTCTAAATAAGCTGGTGAATAGACGTGACATTTAACCTGCATCTCTTCATAAGCCAAACGCGCTTCATGCAAAGAACTAGCCGTAGCTCCAGCTAAATACTGTCGAACCAATGGGAATTCATGATAAAATGAAAAACCTTTCAAGGCACAAATAATCTCAATACCTGCTTCTTGTTGGACCCGTTGAAGTATTCTAAGATTATTCAATAATAGATTTTCTTCCAAGACAAAACAAGGCGAAGGTATAGCAAGATAAACCTCTGTAGGTCTAATATTCATGTGGAAGGGTTATATTGTGCAATTCGTGCCAAGGTAAGCCGTGAATATTTAACTTCTCCATAAATGGATCCGGATTAAATTCTTCTACATTATACACTCCTGCTTTCATCCAATCTCCTTGAATCATTAAACTTGCTCCTATCATGGCAGGGACACCTGTAGTATAACTAACTCCTTGCGCCTGAACCTCTTTATAGCATTCGGCATGGTGACAGTTGTTATACACATAATACGTGGCTTCTTGACCATCTTTGATACCTTTAATCTGACAACCAATGGAAGTCTGACCAGAATAGTTCTCTCCCAATGTGCCAGGTTCTGGAAGTACAGCTTTTAAAAATTCCAAGGGTACGATATCCATACCATTGAATTTAATTGGCTGAATAGAAGTCATACCCACATTTTGCAATACCTCTAAATGTGTTAAATATGCCTGACCAAAAGTCATCCAGAAACGAGCGCGTTTCAATGTTGGAAAGTTTTTAGTCAAAGACTCTAATTCCTCATGAAATAATAAATAGGATTCTTTAGGTCCAATATTGGGATACTCAATAGGCTTATGAATGGACATCGCTTCAATCTCCACCCATTGACCATTTTCCCAATATTTACCCTTTTGAGTAATCTCACGAATATTAATTTCTGGATTAAAATTAGTCGCAAATGCCTTGCCATGATCACCAGCATTACAATCAATGATATCCAAGTAATGCATCTCATCGAAATAATGCTTATTGGCATAAGCAGTATAAACACCTGTTACACCAGGATCAAATCCACAACCCAATAAAGCCATTAATCCAGCTTCTTTAAATCTTTCTTGATAAGCCCATTGCCATGAATATTCAAATTTAGCTTCTTCTTTAGGCTCATAATTGGCTGTATCCAAATAATGAACACCCGTAGCCAAACAAGCATCCATAATTGTTAAATCTTGATATGGTAAAGCCACATTAATCACCATGAAAGGCTTTTCATCTGTGAATAATTTTACTAATTCGGGAACAGAGTCGGCATCTACTTGACGCGTTTTAATCTCAATAGGAAGTCCAATATTTTGTGCCTCTCTCGCGATAGCATCACATTTGGATAATGTTCTAGAAGCTAACACCACCTCTGAAAAAACCTGGGGATTCATAGCGCATTTCTTAGCCACCACATTACCAACACCACCGGCACCGATTATAATTACCTTTTTCGACATAGTTTTATTTAAAAAGAATGCAAAAATACATCAAGAGAAGCTTTTATCCTTCAAGCTTTCATTAATTTTTAAAAGGACGTATCAATTTCACAAAACTTCCTAACCAATATTTGGTATATAAATTATCTTCACGAACACCTTTTGAAGTACTTGAATGAAGAAAATAGACTTCATTGGCGGATTTAATCCGTGAAATAATACCTGAATGATTGATCAATTTAGTTTGACTCGTGGCAAAAAATATCCAATCACCAACTTGAACTTCCTGAATTGAAATAGGTAAACCAAATTGTGCTTGATCCTTTGAAAGTCTTGGAATTTGAAATTGTTGATCTGCATACATTCTAAATAACAATCCAGAGCAATCCATCCCCTTTCGATCAATTCCTCCAGTTCGGTAAGGCACACCTTGGTATGACAATCCTGATTGAATCAGTTGATCTACCTCACGTAGTGTATAATTAGCCTCTATTTGAGGTTTCGATAAACCGAGAAATCGAATTGTCTTTTTCCAAACTGAACAGGAAGAAACAAGAACAAACAATACCCATAATAGAGCAATTCTCCTATACATATTCCACTGCTTTCTCCATCGTATAAATAATTGCTCCTTTTACCTCTGGGTAGCCCATTTGTCTAAGTGCTTCGCAATATGAATGAACTTGGCTTTGATGTTTATCTTCCTTTTTACCTGTTTTATAATCAACAACAATCAAGGTTTGATTTTGCTTAATAACACGATCGGGACGAATCATATTTCCGTCAGGCAATAAAATATCCTCTTCAGAAATAAATAATTCACCAGGTTTAAAAAACAGTTTAACTTCATCCATTTCAAGCAGTTCCAATATTTCAGGCAATACATCGTCTTGATTTATGTCCTCATAAGATTTCAAATTCTCTAATTGCTTATGAATAACTTCACCACGTTCCCGTTTTTCTTTAGCAAGCGTATAAAGATCTGTTTGTGCGGATTTTACTCGTAATAAGGGTTTTGTGGACGTAGCAGCGTTTAATTCCAAAGAGATGTGAATTTCTGAATCTAAAGATCTTACTTTTTGAATAAATGAATTTGATTTACGAATCAAATAATACTTAGAAATATCCTTGAATTCTAAATCCATGAAGGAAGGCAGCTCGTCTGGTTCAGCCTTACATGTTTGTAAATACTCAAGCAATAATTTGCCAATGGATTGTTCAAAAGTTGATTTTGTCTTAAAATGTGACTCAGGATTAGGTTCCGAAAACAAGATATGTAAATGTTGTTTCGCTCGTGTACTTGCCACATACAGCATATTCAATGCATCTAAAAATATAGCATCTTTTTCTTGTTGTTTTTGGCTTGCTAGTTGATCAAATTGATCTAAGTCATTGGCATTTGCCCTAGCATAAAAATAAGGCAAAGCCCCCTTTTCTTCTAACACAAATTCTTCCTCCTGCATATCCAATTTAAACCAAATTTTATCCCGATCACTGGTTTGATGCGTCCAAGAAGCAAAAGGCAAAATGACCACTGGGTATTCCAAACCTTTTGATTTATGAATACTGGTAATGGTAATTGCATCCATATTTTCAGGACAAGAAATACTGAAACTATGCTTGTTAAGATCAAAATAGGCTAAAAAATCCGAAATTGAACTAGCATTTTTTAACGTGAAATCTTGAATAATATCAAGCAATTTCAATACATATTCTGAACCTTCTGTTCGACTAAATAAATCGAATAACGCAATGGTATGATAAACGGAATCCAACAAGCTTTCATCATCCCAAAGAGAATCCATTTGAATGCTATAAAACTCCTGAACATATTGATTCAATACCAATGACTGATTTGAGTTAAATTTACTCTCTTTTTGTAAGAAATTTAAAGCATCCAAAGGAATCGCTTGACCATGAATATCAGCCAAAGCATATGCGGCTTCAAATAACAGTATGGGCTTTTTAGGATCGACTTTCATTTTTAAAAGTGCCAAAATGAAAGCAACTAAAGAAGAATAATAGACTAAAAGTGAATCAGCAGAAATAATAGGATAACCAGCTTCTTTCAATTGTAAAGCCAAAAATTTAGCATCCTTATTTTTCCTAGTCAGTAAAGCAATATCACCCAAACGAAAACCTGCTGTCACATTATATTCAATCAACTGAATGACATTTTGTAACATCCACTTGGCTTCTAAATCTTTGTTTTCTGTTGTCGCTACAGGTTTTTGGAATATCAATATATCCACTTGGCCAGATAATGCACTCGAAGGTACTTGGGGAATTTGGGTCATCCGATGCCCATATACGGGTTCTAAAAGCGCACAAAATCCTTGATAAGTTGGTTGATTGGAAATCCAAGAGAAAAAAGCATTATTAAATTCGACTATTTCAGGTGCACTTCGGTAATTACTTTCTAATTGATGTAATTGAATCTGATTCATTAAATAGTCAAGTCGAACTTGATCAAATTCCGATTGATTGAATTTGTCACCTAACAACTGCTGATTTTGTGCTGTCAGGGAGGCTATCAAGCCCACTTCACCACCTCTAAACTTGTAGATGGATTGTTTGGCATCCCCTACCAATAAATTACGTTTACCTAATGAAACTGTATTTTCAAGTAAAGGCATGAAATTTTTCCACTGCAATATAGATGTGTCTTGGAATTCATCTATAAGGATATGAAAATAACGATCGCCTAATTTCTCATAAATAAAAGGCACGGGATCTTGAGAAATAATTTCATTGATTCTCCTAGCAAATTCAGCTATTGAAATACTCGCTTGCTCATGTTGAAAAACTTGATATTCCTCATTAATAGATGAAATCAGGGCTATTTTTTTTAAATCTTTTACGATCAGTTTAAACAATAAATACTTAGATATTTCTTCCTCATACAGTTGAATGAATTCAGTGGCCAAATCAGTTAATTGATTCGATATACCATCTATTTGAAATTTCGTAATTGGATCTACTTTTGAAGCATGCCATTTGTTCTGCTCGATCGCATTTCTAATACTAGAATACTTATCTATTTTAAGGCTTTGTCCATTGGCAAATTTCCTAAATGCATTAATAGGCCCCTTTACTCCATTGGCAAAATACGATTCTTCAATGTGTAAGGAATCAGCGAGATCGACAATTTGTTGGGATATTTCGACGATCTGGTTCTCAATTGAATGAATTTTAGTATTTATTTGATGCTCTATTTGTAAAAAATCAGACATGGAAAATACTTCCATTTCTTTTTTAATACCGAAATAATTTTCGTCAAACGAAATCTTCAAGAAATCAATTAAACTTTGTCGAATACGATTCCAATTTCTACCATCTATGACTTCCTGTCGAGCGAAGGAAAGAATTAAATCAGTTAAAACGGGATCTCCTGATTGATTCACCTTGTCTAAAAGCTGGTCCATCAAATCATTCATCAAAGAATTTATATCCAAGATAACCTCAAATTGACTTGGTAAATGGAGTTCTTCTACAAAAGAACTGCTCAACCTTTGAACAAATGCATCAATGGTCATAACAGAAAAAAGACCATAATCTTGAAGAATTTGTTGTAAGGTAATGTAGGCACGCGTAGCCAATTCGTCTAAGGTCAATTCAATACCCTCCTTCGCTAGATCCTCTTGAATTCGATGTAATAATTGATTTGAATCTGAAATCTCTTTTTCTGCTACACCCGCAAAATCTGGATACGCCGATATACCTGATAATGCTTTGATGATTCTTGTTCGCATTTCTTCGGCAGCTTTAATGGTAAAGGTTACTGCTAAAATACGGCGAAAATAACCCCTTGGCTCCACTTGATGTAAGGACAACTTGATGTACTCCAGTGTTAATGTATAGGTTTTACCAGACCCAGCAGAAGCAGAAAAAAGTTGTAAAGGGGAGGCTAACATGAAAAAACTATTTAGAATGCAAGATAAAATAAAAATAGGATTAATTCGGTGTGCCTTTTATTGCTATCTTTGTTTCCCGTAACCAAACAAACAAATTCCCAATGTCAGGTAAAGGGACCACAAAGAAATCAAAGTACATTTTCGTTACGGGTGGAGTAACTTCTTCATTAGGTAAAGGCATCATAGCATCCTCCTTAGCCAAGCTTTTACAGGCTAGAGGATTAAGCTGTACCATTCAAAAATTTGATCCATATATTAATATTGATCCAGGAACATTAAATCCCTACGAACATGGGGAATGTTATGTTACCAATGATGGTGCCGAAACCGATTTAGATTTAGGCCATTACGAACGATTCTTAAATACGCCCACAAGTCAGGCTAATAACATTACTACAGGTAGAATTTACCATAATGTAATTACCAAGGAAAGAAGAGGCGATTATTTAGGCAAGACCGTTCAGGTAGTTCCCCACATTACTGACGAAATCAAAAGAAATATTTTGCTTTTAGGCGAAACAGGTAAATTTGATATCGTTATTACTGAAATTGGTGGATGTGTTGGCGATATAGAATCCTTACCATTTATTGAGGCTGCTCGACAATTGAAGTGGGATTTAGGTGAGAAAAATACCTTATTCATCCATTTAACTCTTATACCCTATTTGAGTTCAGCCGGTGAATTAAAAACTAAACCTACCCAGCACTCGGTAAAAACGTTATCAGAATCAGGTATTCAACCTGATATTTTGGTTTGTCGCACCGAACATCCATTACCACAAGAAATGAAGCGCAAGATTGGCTTATTCTGTAACGTAACAGAACAAGATGTCATTGAAGCAATGGATGCTGGAACTATTTATGATGTTCCTTTATTAATGAAAGAAGAGCGTTTAGATAGTCGAGTTTTATATAAATTAGATATTTACAACGACAAGGATTCTAACTTAGTTAATTGGAAAAGCTTTTTGTCTAAGCTTAAAAATCCCAAATTCGAAATTTCCATTGGTCTAATAGGCAAGTACGTTGAGTTAAAAGATTCGTACAAATCCATCGCTGAATCCTTTATTCATGCGGGAGTGGCCAATGAAATTAAAGTCAATGTGAAATGGATTTCATCTGAAACGATGGATGATGAAAATACCCAAGAAACCTTAACGGGTCTTGATGGAATTTTAGTAGCTCCAGGATTTGGAGAAAGAGGAATTCAAGGAAAAATCAATGCAGTGAAATTTGCTCGTGAAAACAAGATACCATTCCTTGGTATTTGTTTAGGAATGCAATGTGCGGTCATTGAGTTTGCTCGAAATGTGATCGGTTTAGAAGATGCTCACTCTTTTGAAATGAACCCAGAAACACCTTATCCTGTGATTGATATTATGGAAGATCAAAAGAAAATTTCTGAGAAAGGTGGGACCATGCGTTTAGGATCATATCCATGTAAAATTGAAAAAGGAACTCTGGCGTATAAAATTTATGGGAAATCATCCATTCAAGAACGTCATAGACACCGCTACGAGTTTAACAATACATATTTAGATCAGTATCATCAAGCAGGTATGGTTACCTCAGGAGTTAATCCCGACAGCAATTTGGTGGAGATTGTGGAATTACCCAATCATCCATTTTTTGTAGGAGTACAATTTCACCCAGAATATAAATCTACTGTGGAAGCCCCTTCTCCCCTGTTTGTTCATTTTGTTAAAGCAGCCTACCAACATGCTGTGCCATTTATTAAAAATTCAAAATAGTATTTAGACATATCTTATGGATAGGAATTCAGTTACCGGTATTGTATTGATATTAGCCATGTTATTGGGTTATCAATACTTCTTTGCTCCCAAAGAACCGATTAAGAGTGAAACCAGTGTAAAAGCAGCCTCAAGCACTAAAAAAATTGATACGTTAGTTTCAAAAGCTAGCCCGGCACAAGTAATAAAAGATACAGCCATTGCTAGCATCAAAGAAGAGACCTTTGTATTAGAAAATAAGGATATTCAGGTTCAATTAAGCAATTACGGAGGAAAAATAGTTTCCGTGACACTGAAGAATTATGAATCGTATAAGAATTACAATCAAGGACTTAAAGCTGGTTTGAAATTATTTGATGCTAAAAAGGACCAATTCGACGTAGAGCTTCCTATTTCTGGTAAAAAAGTAAAATTGAACGATTTAACGTATCAAGCTAAAGCGTCTGCGCAACGTGTAGAATTTGTAAGCACCTTGCCTACTGGAAAAGTAATCAAACAAACCTATAGCCTTGCTAAAGAAGGATTTGAGCTTAATTATGGCATTGATGCCAAATCATTAGGAGCAGATTTGGGTGCTGAATACCAAATCCATTGGAAAGAAAACATCCATCAAACAGAGAAAGATATCGCTGAAGAAAGAAAAGCAACGATCAATTATTTGTTACATGAAGATGAAGAGTTTGATTATTTGTCTGAAAACCCCTCAGCGAACGAGTCAGATAATATTACATCTAAATTGGATTGGATCACTTTTAAAAAGAAGTATTTCATAACAGGTTTGGTTCCTCAAGGATTTCAATTTCAAAAAGCAGCATTAAGTAGTACTCCAAATTTGAATGATTCATTGAATATCAAAACGTTGGACGCCAATATGGTAGCTTCTTCCCAAGATTTACTTCAAGGAAAATCAAATTTTAAATTTTACTTTGGACCTAATGATTATTCCATCATCAAGCATGTGGCTCCGTCATTTGGAAAGAATGTTAAGTTAAGTTACGACTTCTTATTACCTATTACGCGATATATATTCGTTCCCTTGTTCGATTTCTTAGAAAGCATTGTTTCTAATTACGGATTACTAATTATTTTATTGGTTCTAATCATCAAAACAGCCTTATTGCCATTGACTTATAAGTCGTATGTATCTATGGCTAAAACGAGGATATTGGCCCCAGAAATTGCAGCTATAAAAGAGAAAATCGGAGATGATGCAGCAAAAGTTCAGCAAGAAACCATGAAATTGTATGGTGAAGTGGGTGTCAATCCACTGAGTGGTTGTATCCCTGTATTAGCCACCATGCCTGTTTTAATGGCGGTATTTATGTTATTTCCTAACTTAATCAACCTTAGACAGGAATCCTTTTGGTGGGCCAATGATTTATCTACTTTTGACTCTGTCTTTGATTTACCCTTTGCTATTCCATTTTATGGATCTCATGTCAGTATGTTTTGTTTACTAATGACTTTGTCCCAATTGGCATACGGTTATTATAACAACCAAATTACACCTGATCAACCAGGACAGCCGATTAATATGAAAATGATGGCCTATGTAACGCCAGTCATCTTTATGTTTGTGATGAACTCATTCCCAGCAGGATTAAGTTTCTATTATTTCGTATCCAACTTAGTGACCATCGGACAGCAATTAGCCATTCGTAAATTTGTGGATGAGGATAAAATCAAGCGTCTGTTGGATGAAAATCGCAAGAAAATAGCAGCGGGTGGTGGTGCCAAAAAGTCTCGTTTCTCTCAATACCTTCAAACTCAAATGAAAGCGGTTGAAGAACAACAAAAAGAACAAAAGAACTCCAATACTAAGAAGAAGAAATAGTTATGGGATCATTAAGTGCTTCCTATTTTGAACGCGCACAAGAAGTTATACCAGGAGGAGTTAATTCGCCTGTTCGAGCATTTAAATCAGTAGGTGGTTCGCCCCTATTTATTCAATCTGCAAAGGGTGCATACCTGAAAGATGTAGATGGTAAAGAATACATAGACCTAATTGGATCTTGGGGACCTATGCTTTTTGGACAAGCGCATCCGACTATTGAAAACGCGGTTCGTGAGGCTTTGTCTAACGGCTTTTCATTTGGAGCTCCGTCTTATAATGAGGTTTTAATCGCAGAGAAAATCGTTTCCATGATTCCATCCATCGAGAAGGTTCGATTGGTTAATTCAGGAACCGAAGCCACCATGGCAGCTATTCGATTGGCAAGAGCTTATACAAAAAGAGACAAAATAATCAAATTTGAAGGATGCTATCATGGTCATGGTGATTCCTTTTTAATTGCAGCGGGCTCTGGTGTGGCCACCCTAGGAACTCCCGATAGTCCTGGTGTAACCGTTTCCACAGCAAAAGATACTCTAACTGCTGTATATAATGATTTAGATAAATTAGAAAATTTATTTAAAGCAAATCCCCATAGTGTATCAGCTGTCATTTTAGAACCCGTAGTTGGTAATATGGGATTAGTTATCCCCGAACCCGGTTTCCTTGAAGGAATTCAACAATTGTGTAAGAAGCACGGTAGTTTATTGATATTTGATGAGGTGATGACTGGTTTTAGACTTTCTTCTTCTGGATATCAAGGACTAACCCAAGTTCAACCCGATTTAACCACATTAGGCAAAATCATCGGTGGAGGTTTGCCAGTGGGTGCCTATGGCGGTAAAGCCGAAATCATGAACATGATAGCACCATCTGGACCTGTGTATCAAGCAGGTACACTTTCTGGAAACCCACTCGCTACTACAGCTGGTTTAGCCATGTTGAATTTAATTACGGATAATCCAGAGGTATACCAAGGTCTAAATCAAAAAGGAGAGTATTTGGCAACAGGTATACGTCAGCAATTATTGGAGTTACAGATTGACGGCTTTGTGAATCAGATAGGTTCTATGTTCACTTTATTTTTCACTAATATTGCCGTGAAAAATTTCAGTGACGCCAAAACTTCGGATACGGCAAAATTTGGCATATACTTTAGAGAAATGTTGAATCAAGGTGTGTATTTACCTCCTTCTCAATTTGAATCTTGGTTTTTATCAGCTGCGCTAGATCAATCACATCTAGACCATATTTTAAAAGCAAGTAGAATAGCTTTAGAAAAAACACTAGAGGCTTAATATTTGCTTGAAGAGCTCATCGCTTTATGAAAGAAGAATCCACTTTCTTCAGTGTTATTATTCCAGTCTACAATCGTCCTCAAGAATTGGACGAGCTTTTAAACTGTTTGACTCTTCAGCGCTATCAGCATTTTGAAGTAATCATTATTGAGGATGGTTCCCAAATATCTTCACATGAAATTGTAAGAAAATATAGCAATCCACTTGATATTCAGTATTTCTACAAAGAAAACGGAGGACAAGGATTTGCGAGAAACTATGCCTTTGAACGAGCAAAAGGAGATTTTTTTGTCATTTTGGATTCCGATGCTTTGGTAGAATCTACCTATTTAGAAGAAGTAGAAAAGGGAATTCGCGAGAAAAATATCGATTTATTTGGCGGACCTGATAAAGATCATCCTAGCTTCTCGCCTATCCAAAAAGCTATCAGTTTTAGTATGACAAGCCTATTTACTACCGGGGGTATTCGGGGCAAGGAAAAGAATGTAGGTGGACAATTTCACCCTAGGAGCTTTAATATGGGCATTTCTAGAAAAGTATGGGAAGCTACAAAAGGATTCAAAATTACTCGTATGGGTGAAGATATCGAATTTAGTATTCGTTGTTTGTCCTTAGGTTTCCATTCGGCTTTACTTCCTAAAGCATTCATTTATCATAAAAGACGTACCGACTTTACTCAATTTTATAAGCAATTGCACTTCTTCGGTCGGGCTAGAATCAATATTTCAAGATTCTTTCCTAAAGAATTAAAATGGGTACATTTTTTCCCTGCTTGTTACTTGATCGGAATGATTCTTGTTGGAATAAGCCTTATTCTATTTCCTGAATTGGGTAAATACTTGGCTGGATTTGTTGTATTGTATTGGTTGGGAATAATTATAGATGCAATTGTTCAAACAAAAAGCCTTAAAATAGCAATCCTTGGCCTTATCGCAGCTAACATTCAGTTAATCGCTTATGGCCAAGGATTTCTAGAAGAGGCATGGAAGAAAATTACCAATAAGCCTTCTTAAGCAAATAATTCTGAACGTAATCTTTCACTCCTTCTTCCAATGTATGGAAAGGTTGTGTAAAACCAATTTGACGTAACTTCGACATATTGGCTTCAGTAAAGTATTGGTACTTATCACGAATATCAATGGGCGTATCGATGTAATTAATGACTGCTTCTTTGCCCATCGCTGCAAAAGTCGATTTACCTAAATCGTTAAACGAACGAGCAATGCCAGTTCCTAAATTGTAGATACCTGAGTTCTTGCGGTGTTCCATGAAGAATATACATACATCGATTAAATCTTTGACATAGATAAAATCCCTCATTTGCTCACCATCACCATAATCTGAACGGTGCGATCGGAATAAGTTAAGACTCCCCCTTTCATTGATTTGCCGGAAGGCATGCCAAATAACAGAGGCCATGCGACCTTTATGGTATTCATTTGGACCATACACATTAAAAAATTTCAATCCAGCCCAGAAAAACGGCTTTTTCTCTTGTTGCAATGCCCAAATATCAAAGTCGTTTTTTGAATCTCCATAGGGATTTAATGGCTTTAATCCTGGAATTTTACTTTCATCATCATCGTATCCCAATTCCCCCAAACCATAAGTTGCAGCAGATGAGGCATACACCAATGGAATTTGATATTCGACACAACGATTCCAAATTTCCTTAGAATAATTCACATTCAAATCATCAAAGATCGATTTATCAAACTCCGTTGTATCCGTACGAGCACCAATGTGAAAGATGAACTCTACTTCTCTGAAATTGGAATCTAACCAAGTGAAAAATTGGGTTCTCTCCACCTTTTCCTTAATTTTTTTACCAACCAAATTTTTGTTTTTTTCCTCGAAAGAAAAATCATCTACTGCGATAATGTAGTTAAAATTCAATTCGTTTAATTTTTGAATTAAACAACTACCAATGAATCCAGCAGCTCCTGTAACAATGATCATAATTAAATAGATTATATAGATTTAGCCTTCAAATTTACGTAGAATCCCAATAGCATTCCATACCTTTGCAGAATTAATGGTGATTCTGCTATTGTTTTCCCAGGTCACCCTCACTTTAAACAACTGAAAACAATGGTTTACGTCATCCGCAAGGAACATTTTAATGCCGCACACCGGCTATATAATCCCAATTGGTCAGAAGCTAAGAATGAAGAAGTATTTGGCCCCTGTGCCAACAAAAACTGGCACGGCCATAATTTTGAATTAATCGTTACAATAAAAGGTATTCCTGATCCTGAAACAGGATTTGTTTTTGATTTAAAGGAATTAGGCAAACTGATTAAAAAGGAAATTATAGATAAGGTTGATCACAAAAACCTCAATATGGATGTAGATTTCATGACAGGTAAATTAGCCAGTTGTGAAAACTTAGTGATGGAATTTTGGAAAATTTTAGACCCAAAAATTAAATCCGCTTCTTCTAGTGCCCAATTACATAAAATCCATTTGGTAGAAACCAATAAAAACTCGGTTGAATATTACGGAGAAATATAAATGAAGTATTTTATACTAGCAGGTGAAAAATCGGGCGATTTACATGGTTCCAAACTCATTAAGGAGCTATTATTGCTTGATCCTACTGCTAGCATACAAGCTTGGGGAGGTGATGATATGCAGGATGCCGGAGCAGAAGTTCTCATACATCATAAAGAGCTTGCTATCATGGGGTTATTGGGTGTATTACAGAACATTCAACGACTTAAAGGCTTATTCCAAAAATTTAAATATCAAATTCAAGCATTTCAACCCGACACTGTCATCTTCATTGATTACGGTGGATTTAACTTAAAGGCAGCTAGAATTGCCAAATTACAAGGATTTCATACCCAATTTTACATTGCTCCCAAAGTATGGGCTTGGAATAAAGGCCGCGTAGATGTAATCAAAAAATGGATCGATCAATTGTATGTGATTTTCCCCTTTGAAAAAACGCTATTTGAAGAACATGGAATTTCTACTCATTATGTGGGTAACCCTTTGAAAGATTCCATTGATGAATTTCAGCCAAATCCCCAATTTGTCGAACACAACTCCATCCAACAACCTTGTATTTCGCTGTTAGCAGGTAGTCGAAAGCAAGAAATATATGCAGCTTTGCCAGTTTTTCAAGACTTAAAGCTTCAATTCCCCAATTTACACTTTTATGTCGCTGGACTTAAAGAATGGAAATCGATTTATGAGGCCTATGATTTGGATATCATTTATGACGATACCTACAATTTGCTTCATGTATCACAAGTTGCCATTGTTACCTCTGGAACGGCGACATTAGAAACTGCTTTATTCAAAATACCACAAATTGTCGTGTATAAGACAGACTGGCTATTTTATTCATTAGCCAAACTATTGATTAAAATAAAATTCATATCCTTAGTCAATATCATTTTAGGAAAAGAAGCTGTTCCTGAAATGATACAATCAAAATTCACAGCATCTCATATTTCGCTTAAGCTCAAGCAATTAATGGATTCAAATTCAGCCAGCAAGCAAAAACAATTGAAAGCTTATGATGAATTATTTCACATCATTGGACCTGCAGGAGCATCAAAAAAAACGGCTAAGATGATATATGATTATACTCTAGCCTTTCAAGCTAAATAATTCTTTATCCAAGATTTTTTTGTCCCTGGGATAGAAGCATAATAACTCGCAATGACTTTCTTATCCACTTCAAAATCTCCACTGGGATAAAATGGCTCATTGATGTGAACCCACTTATTCACATAATCAAATCCAACCATGATGATGGGGATGTTTGCCTGAACAGCAATATGATAAAATCCTGTTTTTAATTCTTGCACATCTTTACGTGTGCCTTCTGGTGCCAGAGCAGCATGAAAATGTTTATTTGCTTGATAAATATCGACAATGGCACTAACCAAATTTTGATTCTTTGATCGGTCAACTGGGTAACCTCCCAACCAACGAAACAACCATCCAAAAACACCTTTAAAAAGTTCTTGTTTACCCCAAAAATAGATTTTCAAATCGAGTAAAGAACGTACACCTAATCCAATAGGGAAATCAACCCAAGTGGCGTGAGGACACACTATCACTATACTTTTAGGAATATCTCGTGGAATTTTTCCTTTCATTTCCCAACCCATTCCTTTAAAGAATAGGTCGAACAATGCAGATTTTATGAGCATAATTGCAATAAATAGGAGTCAATTTGATTTAAAGAACACGAAGGATCAATGAGCACTCCATTAATGCCTACTCGTTTTGCTGATTCAATATTATGAAAATTATCATCAAAAAAAACAATATTTTCCGGTTTTAACGATAAATCTTGAATTACATGATAATAAATATTCACATCTGGCTTAATCAATCCTAGATTAAAGGAAAAATATGTTTTCTGAAACAAGGCAAATAGACTCTCCCCTTGCGGCCCTAATGGCACTTGTGTGAATTTTTTGGCATGAATGGCGCTGGTATTACTTAACAAATAGATGGAGAATTGTTTGGATAAATTTTCAAGCCATTCATATACTCCCGGATGAAAATCCAATAAAAGAGCTAAAAATGCCTGATCAAATTGTTCATCAGTACAATTCAAAGCTAAATTTGCTCGAAGAAATTCTCTAAACTCTTCATCACTTTGTAATCCACTTTCATATGCTGACCAAAGCGAATGAATATGCGTTAACTCTTTTACTTCTTGACTAGAATATTGATCGGATAAATTAGAAAAAGCTTGATACGTTTTATCTAAATCGATGGGTAATAAAACATTACCTAAATCAAAAAGAAGTGAAGGTTTAGACGTAGACATAGCCTTTACTCAACGACAACACCCATTTTACCGTACTTATCTATACGTGCGTCAATTCGAGCACGACTATCCATAGCACAAAGCTTTTTCAATTCTTCTTTGATAACGGATTTCATTTTAGCGGCAGCAGCATCTGGATCTAAATGCGCACCTCCTAATGGCTCAGGAATAATCCCATCAATTAAGCCATTTTGCTCCATATCATTTGCTGTCAATTTCAATGCTTCCGCAGCTTGCTCCTTATAATTCCAAGATCTCCATAAAATAGAAGAACAAGATTCAGGAGAAATTACCGAATACCAGGTATTTTCCATCATTAAGACGCGATCTCCAACCGCAATACCTAATGCACCACCTGATGCTCCTTCACCGATAATAATGCAAATAACAGGTACTTTCAACATGAACATATCACGAATATTCCTTGCTATGGCCTCACCTTGTCCCCTTTCTTCTGCTTCTAAGCCTGGAAATGCACCTGGAGTATCAATTAAACAAACAACGGGCTTATTGAATTTCTCCGCCATTTTCATCAAACGCAAAGCCTTCCGATAACCTTCAGGATTAGGCATTCCAAAATTCCGATATTGTCTTTGCTTGGTATTACGGCCTTTTTGTTGGCCAATGAACATGACAGAAAATTCGCCATCTATATTCCCAAATCCACCCACCATGGCTTTATCATCTGCTACCGAACGATCACCATGAATCTCGATGAACTCTTCACATATTTTTTCAATATAATCAAACGTATAAGGACGATCGGGATGTCGAGATAACTGAACCCTTTGCCAGCGAGTTAAATTAAAAAATGTCTCTTTTTTCAATTCTAGAATTTTTTCTGTCAATGATTGTACAGTAGCTGTAACATCGACATTATTTTCAATTGCTAATTTGCGCATTTCTATCAACTTATCCTCTAATTCAGCAATTGGCTTTTCAAATTCTAATAATGTTCTCATAGTAGATGTTAATTTCAATTGTAAAATTATCAATTAAAGAATGAAAGTTTGATTCTTTTCGGGCAAAATAACATCTTGATATCCCAAATTTGTTAACTCTTCTTTGAATTCTACCATACTTTCTTCTTCCCCGTGTGATAGAAACACTTTTTTAAGCGTCGTTGGACTTTGAACTTTCATAAAATCCAATAAACCTATTTTATCGGCATGCCCTGAAAACACATCAATTTTACGTATTTGGGCGTGAACTTTATATTCTCGATCTCGTACTTGTATATGGTCCGTTCCGGCTAATAATTGTCTGCCCAAGGTGCCTTCCGCTGCGTAACCAATCAATAAAATAGTACAATAAGTATTAGAAATATTATCAGCAATATGAGTTTCTACTCTACCACCTGAAATCATTCCTGAAGAAGAAATAATGATACAGGGTTCATGGTAATTTTTTATTGCTCTGCTTTCTTTCTCCGTTTGTAAAAACTTCAAGTTATCAAAGTCGAATAATTCATCATATTCAGCTTGAAATTCCCTTGCTTCTTGATTTAAATAAGAGGAATATTTGGTATAAATTCGAGTAGAACTTTTTCCCATAGGACTATCCGTGAACACACGTATAGCAGGGAAATGATCTTCTTCAATCAAGCGATTCAAGGTATACAAAACGGCTTGGGTTCTACCTACTGAAAAAGCGGGGATAATCAATCTACCCGGTTTATCGATGCAAGTAGCCTTAATGATATCTCCTAAAGCTTTCTTAGTACTTTCTTTGTCTTCATGGATACGATTACCATAAGTAGATTCACAAACCAAATAATCGCATGCTGGCATGGTTTGAGGATCAATGTGCAATGGGTAATTTTTCCTACCCACATCTCCACTAAAACCTAAGGTTTTCTTAACTCCGTTTTCGGTAATGCTTAAATGAACATGAGCAGCACCCAATAAGTGACCAGCTGGAATAAAAGTAATTTCTAAATTTTCTGTAGCCCTGAATTTTTTACTAAAAGGAATGGTTATAAAATGATTGACAGAATGTTCTACATCCTTTTGTAAATACAAATCCCCTTTACGTAAAAGACGATCCATTTGTTTATGTTTTTTTCGACTTTCACCTTGAGCGGCTTTTAATTTTCTCAAATGCAAATTAGCGGAGTCCATTAAGAGTAATTCTGCTAATTCTGCTGTAGGAGGTGTACAAAGTACTTGACCTTCATATCCTTCACGATACAGCATGGGAATATTACCCGAATGATCAATATGTGCATGGGTAAGAATGACTAAATTAATCAAGGAGGCATCAAATGGGAAAAATGCTTTACTCTCATAAGGCTCATCAAAATCGATCTCACGCTCCATATCCGTACCACAATCAATCAAAATCTTAAAGCCATCTTCCAATTCTAGCAAGTACATACTTCCTGTCACTTGTTTGGCCGCACCTAAAAATTGTAGCTTCATATAATCAAATAAATAGGGGCTCAAAGAGCCCCTGATACACCACAAAAATACAGCTTTTTCGTGAAATAGAAATGCCTATTTCACTTGCTTAGCAAAATCAGCTTGCATTTTATCCAAAACATCTTTACTTAATTGTTTATCAGCAATCACCGTTCTATATCTAAACGTTACAGATTCACCCTTTTTCAAAGTTAAATTACGTTCATCCTTACCATTACTGAATACTTTTGCTCCTAATGGATTTACGGCAAATAAACCATATCCTCTCGCATGCCAGTAACTTGGATAGCTAACGTTAGCTGGGTGATCTAAAATAGCAATGTTGATTGGATGATTATCCAATACACCTTTCAAGTTCATCCATTTAGCACGGGTACTCCAAACTTTCTCACCTGTAATTCCTTCACTGCTTTCATAATCGCCACTTACTCCCGTATTATCCAAAACAGGAACTTTTGTCTCCACTCCATGAGCGTCTGTAAAAATATCCGGTTTATTCGAAGGGATTTCTAATTGACGAGCCAAACGAATCGCAAACATCCCATCTTTTACATCTTTAAAAAGAACTGTTTCAGCTAAAGCTGTCAAGGTTGTAATTCGATCAATTACCCGAACATCCGTGGTTCCCGAAAAAGCATAGCTTGTCTTTTCAGCTAATACCTTCGCTCCTTTCCCATCACGATCAATCCAGGTAGCAGAAACAGTTAATTCTCCTTTTTCTTTACCTCCCTTCATGTTCAAAACTTGTTCATGAACAATGGTACCAAATTTATGGCTCTTCATTCCATCAGAAATGTTATTGGAATTATTCCAATAATCAAAGCCATTTACATCCTCATAGTTTAACCACATCCCCACATGATGAGGGTGGTCGGTACGTTCTCCAGGACGAATAGCTACTGGATAGCCACGTGTAATGGTGCTCCCTTGAGCACTCAAAATAGGGTAAAGAACTGCCTTTTTTAAGATGGCTTCACCTGGAAAATAATATGAAGTAAAATATTTGCCTCCAACTAAGACATCTATTTTCTTTTCGGCATCATTTTTCTTAAAGCTAACCGATTGATTTTGAGCACTTACCTGTAAGGCAATACAAGTTGATAAGATTAAAAATAATTTTTTCATAAAAATAAGTTTAAAGTAAAATTCCGAGAATGACTCCTCGGAATTTCACAAAATAACAAAATCAAATTGACATTAATAGCCTCCGTTTTGAGGGAATCCGGTAGAAGTACCATCTGCCCGATCAATTTGTAGCTGAGGAATTGGTCTTAATACATGGTGAGCTTTGATAAATGGAGCCGCTTGAGGATTAAACTTCTTCACACGGTCAATCAAATTCCCCCAACGAGCTAAATCTAACCAGCGAGATTGTTCTCCTAATAATTCACGCTCACGTTCTTCCATGACAAAATCAAGGGTTAAATCGTCTGCCTTAACCATCATTTCGTTTTCTTTACCTGGCCAAGCAGCACGACGACGAATCATATTGTAATTTGCAGCAGCATCAGCTTTAAGTCCAGAAAAATACTGAGCTTCTGCTAACATTAAATAGGTATCTGCTAATCTAAAAGCAATAAAGTCACGTCCTCCTTCAAATTGAGTACGGTCTACACGACCTCCGTCAAAATGCTTGTTGATGGCAGGGAAAATACGCTCATCATAACGAGATGGAACTAAAACTTGATATTTCTTTTTTGCTCTTTCAGCTTCAGACATTTCATAACCGGGTAAGAAAATAGCTGTATCACCTAAAGCAAATGTGACCGACTTCTTAGTTAAGTCAAAACTAGTATTGTAGGTACCTGGCTTATTCGATAAATAAGTATCCTTAAACGTTTTCTTGTAACGACTGTCATTTTCGCGATTATTGAAAACCACATCTAAGGTATAATTAGTAGGCTTATAACGTTTAAATGGACGACCATTTTCCGTATCCCGCTGCATACCCGGTAATACGTCATATTCCATACCAAAAAATACGTGAGCATTATTACCACCGGCATTCGTTAATGGATCACGCGTATATTGAATTGACCAAATAACTTCATTGTTCATTTCATTACCTTGCTTGTGCACATCAGCGAAATTAGGCAATAAAGTAAGTCCATAGTTCGCAATCACATTTTTGAAATTTACAATGGCTTTGGCATAGTCATCACTTGCTTTGGCTGTGGAAGTAGCTTTTGTTAAATAAACTCTTCCCAATAAATGTTCTGCTGCTGCGCGAGTAGCTCTGCCATATTCTGCAGATCTTGATTTATTTTCCAAATCAGGAATTGCCTCATTCAAATCCTTAATAATTTGAGCATATTGCTCAGCTACCGTGCTACGTTTTACGACTTTGGTTGGAGCTAAGGTTTCTGTTAAACGAAGATCTACACCACCAAACAATTGAGTAAAAATGAAATAATGATGAGCACGAATAAACTTAGCTTCAGCTATACGTTGTTTTTTAACAGACTCTGTTAAACCAGTCACAGCAACCGAACGTTCAATAATAGCATTACACGTATTTATCCCTTGGTAAAAATCACCCCATACTTCTGCCAATAAACCATTTCTAGTATCGAAATCCGTTGTATAGGTATTCATGAATTTCCAGCTACCATCTGCCCCATTGGTGTAGGTATCTGTACCAAAAATAGTCAAATTCATACCGCGCTCTGTTCCATACCATGAGCGCATGGTAGAATAAGCAGCACTCGTAGCATCGTTCAATCCTTTTGCTGTATTGATATAATCATTACCAATACGTGAAACGACATTTTCTGTTAGCAAATCATTGCAAGATTGTAAACCTAAACCTAAAGTTCCAATCAATCCTAAATTTGCTAAAAAACTTATTTTTTTAAATAATTTAAAGCTTTTCATATCTATCAATATTTGAAATAATAGTTAAAATTTAAGATTTACGCCAAAAGTAAGGATACTCGTTGCAGGTGAAATGTTCGTGTTTACTTCACCACCTCCAACACCTTGCTCTCCATCTACGTAAGTTTCAGGGTCAATTCCTTTGTATTTCTGACGATACTCTGCCAAAATCAAAGGCTGTTGAATACTCGCATACACACGGATGCCTTCCATCTTCCATTTTTTAGCCACTGCGTCAGGAATATTGTAACCAATATTGATGTTTCTAATCTTAAAGAATGAACCTTCAAAATAAGTTAAAGAGCTTCCATTTTTAGGAAATTCTTGCGTTACAACGGGTTGAGGAAACTCATTGGTTGGATTATTTGGAGTCCAATAGTTCAAAGATAAGTTGTTATAACGACCAGCTAATTGATTCACGTTATCATGAAAACGACTGCGAATCATTTGTCCTACACGAGCAAAAACAAAGAATGATAAATCAAAACCCTTGTATGAAAATCTATTGGTTAAACCAGCTGTAAAGGAAGGTACTGCCGATCCTAAAATTTGACGGTCATCTGCATTTATTTTTCCATCATTATTATAGTCTTGAACCTTAATTTGACCTACCTTATCACCATATTTAGCTGCTTCATCTTTTTCGGATGTTTGCCAAATACCTATTTTCTTATAATCAAAGAAAACACTTAAAGGCTGTCCTATAAATCTACCAGCTCCAATATCATCTACTTTTCCATTTGCTAATTCAATAATAGATTCTCTATTTCTGTTGAAAATCAAATCCGTTGTCCAATTAAAGCCTCCTTTATCAACATTGACAGAAGATAAGGTCAATTCAAGACCCGAATTTTGAGTCTCGCCAATGTTCGTGGTAAAACCTCCAAATCCAATGGAAGTTGGTAATGGTTGAGGTGCTAATAAATTCGTAGTATTAGTTACATAATATTCAGCCGTACCTGAAATTCTTCCACGTAAGAAACTAAAATCTAAACCAATGTTTTTAGTTGTGGAAGTTTCCCAACGTAAATCTGGGTTACCAATGGTATTGGGACGGTAACCATAGGCTGCAGCATTATCCCAAGCATAGGCTGTTCTTCCAAGTAAAGCTTGTGTTTGGTAAGGATTAATGGCTTGGTTACCAATCGCACCCCAACTAGCACGTAATTTTAACTGATCGATAGCTGTAATGTCTTTAATAAATGGTTCCTCTGACATATTCCAACCAATGGCTACAGATGGGAATAAACCAAACTTGGTATTAGCTCCAAATCGAGAAGATCCATCCGCTCTCAAAGTAGCTGTTATTAAATATTTCTCTTTATAGTCGTAATTCAAACGCCCCATGTAAGAAAGTAAAGTCCATTCAATTAAATCTGTATTGGCGCCTGTTATCTGGCTAGCATCACCTAAACGATGATAGGATTCAGATTCAGCAGGGATACCGTTAACAGAAATAGACGTTCTTTCATCACGATCACGCTGAATAGACTGCAAACCTGTAAAATTGACGTTATGTACATCTTTAAATTTACGGTTATAAGTAATAACGTTTTCTAATGTCCAATTGAACAAAAATTGCTCACTGATAGCACCATTGGCATTCCCTCCACGGTTGTTGTTTGTGAATGCTCCAATAAATCGACCAGTGCGACCAATCGTTAAATCTGGTCCAAAATTCACACGATATTTTAAACCTTTAGCAATATTCCATTCTCCATATAAGCTATTAAATGTTCTAAAACGCTTATTTTCATCAATGTTTGCACCTGGAACAATTTCGGCAAATGGATTTGTTCTTAATCCATCATTCGTTGGAAGAAACACTAAATTTCCATTTGCATCATAAGGTTCTCCCAATGGATTCTCTTGCATAGCTCCACCTAAAACATTTAGGTTTTCACCGTTGCGCATGCTGTTAACCACTAAAGTTGATAATCCAACTTTGATCTTATTGTTTATTTGATGATCCAAGTTTACACGGAAAGTGTAACGAGTAAAATCTTGCATCTTAACTACACCAATATCGTTAAAGTAATTAGCAGAAATATTGAAAGTAGTCTTATCGGAACCTCCAGATACTGAAACTTGATGGCTTTGAATAGCACCTGCACGCAACATCCCGCCTACATAATCCGTGCTTCTACCAGTAGCTATACTTGTTAATTCTCTTGGCTCAAATATTTTTGCATCATCAGCAGCTGTAGCCGCACCAAGAGGATATTGTCCTACTGCACGTCGAGACTCTCTTTTGTATTCAGCAAACTCAGCACCATTCATTACTTGGATTGTACCTAATTGCTGATTAACTCCATAATAAGAATCCACTGATACCACAGTTTTTCCTACTTTACCTCTTTTGGTACTAATAATAACCACACCATTAGCTCCTCTAGAACCATAAATGGCTGTAGCTGATGCATCTTTCAATACTTCCATGGAGGTAATATCAGATGGGTTGATATCATCGATACCTCCAGATAATGGAATGCCATCCACTACATATAATGGATCGTTTGAAGCATTGAAGGATCTTCTACCACGAATACGAATTTGTGGACCTGCTCCCGGCTTAGAACCTGGCTGAACTACGTCAACACCCGCAGCTCTACCTTGTAAGGCTTGACGCGCATTGGTTACAGGTAATTCAGAAATCTCTTTTGCTCCTACCGAGGAAATAGCACCTGTCATTTGACTCTTTTTCTGAGTACCATAACCAACTACTACCACTTCACTTAAACTAGTATTGTCTGCTAATAATTTGACATCAATCTGACTTTTTGACCCAACAGTAATTTCTTGGGGCAAATATCCAACTGAAGTAATCAATAATACAGACGAATTAGAAGCTGAAATTTTAAAATTTCCATTTACATCTGATGATGTACCTGTCTTGGTTCCTTTTAACAAAACCGAAACCCCAGGAATCCCCGATCCATCTTCAGCAGAAATAATTTTTCCACTGATGGAACGCTCCTGAGCAAATAATTGAATTCCTAAAAAAACAAATATCATGCTTAATAGGAACTTTGAAAGTAATTTTTTTCTCATTTGTTCTAAAATAATAAGTTAATAAGAATGCAAAGTATTTTGTATTCTACTCCATAATGCCTTGCTCTCATCAGGAGTTAGCTGGACCTTAGGGTTTATCAATTTTCTAGGTTGGTTCCAGGTATTACTAGAAAATCTTACTAAAAATTTACTAATGCGATCACGCATGAAGCGTTTTAAGTTTCTTTGTTCCTTTCCATTTTTATGTATCATTTAAAGTTTTTTTTGTACAATTACTATGTAAAGCAATACGCACAAACTTTTTACTCATTTTCCATCAAAATGCTACATTTTCAAAGACCATCAGATCTTTCATCTGACGTAAAGCTCCAAAAATCAAATTATAGACCGATTGAGGATTGATTTTCATGGATTGACTAATCTGATCCGTATCCATATTGTGGTAAAATTTCAAAGAAATGGCCTCTCTTTGTCTCTTACTTAATTTTAACAAACATTGCGACAATTGTTTATTGGTAGATAATTCATCTTCCATTCGGATCATCATAAATTCTTGGCTGTAATCACGATCTGCCGACTCTAAATAATAATTAGCATGATGCTGTGCATTTTTTAATTGACCATCTAAATGACGTACCAATTTGCGTTTAATGGAAGCCATCAAATAAAATTTGACACTGGTGGTTGGACCTAGATTCGCATGATTACGCCATAGTTCCACAAACAAATCATGCAAACAATCTTTGATTAATTCCTTATCACTAGTAATCCCCATGGAATAGGAATATAATGGCTGTACAAAATGCTGATAAAGGCAAGTAAAAGCCTGATGGTTTCCATTTCTGAATTGGTCCCAAACTTCCACTTCATTGATGCTTTGTTTCATTGGTATTCTGATTAATAGGACTTTTGTAAGTAGTTCGATTATTTTACTCCATATTTACTATCGAGTGAAACCAATATAGATATACCAATTATAATAATTCAATGAAAATCTTTAATTTTTTTCCGTAAACGTTTACGTAAACGTTTACAATTTTTGAGTCATCGAGAAAAATGAAAATTGAGTCAAAAAATAGTCTAATTAATATTTCTCCGAAAAAAAATACCATAAACTAAAAATTGACTATTTTTAAGTTTTCCAACAAAAATGAATCAACAAATTAAAAAATTAAACACCTTGGATGCCTCTATGCTGGTCATGGGATCCATGATCGGATCAGGTATTTTCTTGGTAAGTTCTGAAGTAGCTAGACAAATATCTAGTCCTTATATGTGGCTGGCAACCTGGATACTTACGAGTTTTTTAACGATTACAGGAGCCTATGCCTATGGTAAGCTCTCCACCCTATTTCCTCAAACAGGTGGCCAATATATTTACTTAAAGGAAGCCTATTCACCCATGACGGGGTTCTTATTTGGCTGGACTACTTTTCTGGTTATTCAAACGGGTACCATCGCTGCGGTAGCAGTGGCATTCGCTAAGTATACTGGATTTTTATTCCCGACTTGGATCAATGAAGATGCTATTTTATTTAATTACATCAATAGCCAACAACTTTTAGCCGCTGCATTAATTGCACTACTAACCTATTTTAATTTAAAAGGAATATCCTTTGCCTCATTCATTCAAAACCTGTTCACTTTTACCAAAATTGGAGCCATCATTGTATTAATCCTGATTGGATTCTATGTTGGTTTTCAAAATGATTGGTTACATTTTAATGACTTTTTCAGAGAAGTAAAAACCTATGATACTCCCACTCAACAGTTAATTCCTATAGATACCTTCACATTAGCTAGTTTATTTGGTGTAGCGATGATTGGACCTCTATTTTCCTCCTCAGCTTGGAATAATGTCACATTTGCAAGTCAAGATTTTGAAGATCCGAAAAAAACCATTGCTAAAGGTTTAGTCTATGGTTCAGCCTTGGTATGTTTATTGTATATCTTAACTAATATTGCCTATTTAGGTATATTGCCCTTAGATGGTAATCCAGAGGGCTCTACTGCCTACGAACGCGGTATCATGTTTGCCAGTCAAGATAGACTAGGATCGGCTGCATTGCAAAGTGTATTTGGTACCATTGGTGCCACCTTAATGGCTGTTTTTATCATGATTTCCACGTTTGGTTGCAATAATGGAATCATTCTTGCTGGTGGTCGACTTTTTGAAGCAATGGCTCAAGACAAATTATTCTTTTCCAAAGCAGCTTATCTGAACAAAAATGGCGCACCAGCATATTCCCTAATCATACAAGGTATTTGGGCCATCCTTTTATGTTTCTCTGGAGGGTACGGAACTTTATTGGATTTTACTGTTTTTGCCATCTTACTTTTCTACTTCCTTACGGTCATGTCCTTATATAAGGAAAAGATATCCAAAGGATTATTAAGTAAAACAAACAAACTCGTATTTGCAGTTTACTTACTCATCCTGGTAGCCATATCAGCTAATTTATTATATGTTAAGACGCTTTCTTCGACCATTGGACTTGGTCTAGTGATTTCAGGCGTACCTTTTTATTATTTAATGAAAAGAAATCAAAGTAAGGACTGACTTTTAAACCATTTGATTAAACTTTCAAACCAATCATCACCTGTAGTTTTGTTATTCAACCCAAAACCATGGCCGCCTTTGGCATATACATGTAAATCACAGGAAATATTAAGGTCACTCAATTTTTCTACATATAATAATGAATTTTTAATGGGCACTGCTTTATCATCTGCCGCATGAACTAAAAATGCAGGGGGAGTTTGAGTACTTACTTGTTCTTCATTGGAAAATAAATGCAAATCATCTTCTGACATGGCTGGACCGATTAAATTCTTAGCCGAGCCTTGATGTCCAAAAGAACGAAAACTAATCACAGGGTACAACAGTATTTGAAAGTCTGGACGCAAATTAGCCCCATCATTGATTCCTGTATAATCTTTAGTAAAATGTGTTGCTACACTGGCCGCTAAATGTCCACCAGCTGAAAAGCCCATAATACCAATCTTCTTAGGGTCAATTCCCCATTCTGCAGCATGCTGACGCGTCACACGAATAGCTTGCTGAGCATCTTGCAAAGGTGCAATTCGTTTATCCACTTGTCTTTTAACATCTGGTAATCGATAAAATAGTACTAAAGCATGGATTCCCTTTTCATTGAATTTTTTAGCTATATCAGATCCTTCATGAGAGGAAGCTAAAATACCATACCCGCCACCTGGGCAAACGATTACACAGGGTTTATTTGCCCCTGAACCTGCTGAATAAAATTGATAAGTGGGTATTGTAACTTTTGCAATGCGGGAAATACCATTGGTTACAGCCACGTTTTGTTCGTTTGGACCATCAATGAAATTGGGTATTGCTCCTGAATAAAGAGCTTGGGGACCTTGAGCCATTAGACAAAATGAAAGGTTTACAAAAAACAAAAGAGTCAATACGATTTTTTTCATGACTTAATAACAGGTTTAGTTTTATTGCTTGTAATTAAAACGACTGCCAATAGTATGAAAAAACTAGCAAATAATAAAATTGGATGTAACTCTTCATCTAAAACCAAATTACCTAAAATGAGGGCCACTATCGGGTTAACATAGGTAAAAGTTGCTACTAAAGTTGCATCACACTCTTTAGATAGATATCCAAACAATGAAAAGCCTGCCATAGAACCAATTAATGTCAAATAGGCAAAAAACGACCATGCCGACATAGGTACTGCATCAAAATGCAATAATGCTAAATCGCCTTTAATAGAACTAATGAATATCAGTGGAATACTACCTGAAATCATTTGAATGGCACAAACTTGTGTAAAATGATAGGTATTAGCTTTGGTCGATTGTACTCTAAATACAGCAATATTCCATGCTATAACTGCACCTAGCAAAAGTAAGATTCCCGAAAAGAATTCATCTTCTTTGCCAGGAATGGATAGACCTTTTTGTGAACTCATCAGTAAAATGCCAACCAATCCTAAAAATGTAGCTACTATTTTCTTAATGCTTGGTTTTATTCCTTCTAGCCAAAAGAATATCACCAAAATTAATGGCCCCAAAGCCATAAAAACGGCAGAAAAACCAGATGGAACAATAGCACTGGCTATAGCGAGTGAGGCATTATTTACAGTAATAAATAGTAAACCTGCCATGATGTGAACACGCAAATGTTTCATGGGCATTTTAACCCAATACCCTCCTAAAATGGACCATGTTAATAACAATAGTCCTGCCGTAATATTTCTTCCGTAGGAAATAAACAGTGGAGGGAAATAGGCTACCAAAATTCGAACACTTAAAAATGTGGAACCCCATATCAGATAAAGTAAACCCAATGCAATCAAGTTTGGTATACTTAATGAACCCTTTTTTAACATTTTATAGTAATAAATCTGGTCTACGTTCTTGTGTACGCTTGACTGACTGTTCATGTCTCCAAGCATCAATTTTCTTTTCATGCCCTGATAGCAATACCTCAGGTACATTCATACCTTGGAAACTTGCAGGTCGAGTATACACTGGTGGAGCCAATAATCCGTCTTGGAACGAGTCCGTTAGGGCTGAACTTTCATCACCTATGGCACCAGGAATCAATCGAATGATAGCATCGGCACAAACTGCTGCAGCTATTTCCCCTCCAGATAATACATAATCACCAATGGAAATTTCACGGGTGACGTATTTTTCTCGAATTCTTTCGTCAATGCCTTTATAGTGCCCACAAATGAATAAAAGATTCTCAGACAAACTCAATTGATTAGCTAAACCTTGTTGGAAAGTTTGTCCATCAGGTGTCAAAAAAATAATTTCTTGATAGGTTCTTTCGGCCATTAAAAAATCTAAACAAGTAGAAAGAGGCTCTACCGCAATCACCATCCCTGCTCCGCCTCCAAATGGATAATCATCTACTTGTCTAAATTTCTTGGAAGAATAATCATGCAAATCGTGTAAATGTATAGAAACTAAACCTGCTTGACTAGCTCTTTTACAAATCGAATGTTCAAAGAAGCTCTGCATCAAGGCTGGAACTACCGAAATGATATCAATTCGCATCATCTAAATATACTTCTAAAAGGCCTTCGGGTAAAATACTATGAATTACTTGATTCTTCTTGTCGACTTTAGGTATAATTTCATCCATCAAAGGAATTAATACTTCCTTTGTTTGATAAGTCATAACCAATACATCTTGCGCTCCAGTGGAATATACTTCTTTGACAGTTCCTAAAGCACCATGATTTTTATCGATTACTTGATATCCCACAATTTCATGGTAATAAAATTGATTATCCTTCAATTTGGGCAGCAAGGAGACTGGTAAAAACAACTTAATTCCTACTAATTCTTTGGCAGCATCTAAGGTATCAATCCCCTCCAAACACATTAAATTAAGGTTGGACCTAATCTGCAAGTCTGTAATGAAATAAGGAACCATTTCGTTTCCTAATTGTAAGAATACAGCATCTAAATCCTCGTATTCTTCTGGATCATCTACGTCCAAATACACATGGAAAGCCCCTTTGATACCATGAGGTTTAGAAAGCGTCCCTAATTCAAAATATTCTGTTGCTGCCATTGGTACAAAAAAAAATCATACAAATCTGATTATCAAATTTGTATGATTTTAAATGAATTTAAAAATTATTCGGCTGCAGGAGCTTCTGCTTCTGGAGCAGCTTCTTCGCTTGTTGGTGCTTCATCAGCCGCAGGAGCAACTTCTTCGATTACTGCTGCTTCTTCAACCGCAGGAGCCGCTTCTTCGCTTGCTGGTGCTTCTTCAGCCGCAGGAGCAGCTTCTTCGCTTGCTGGTGCTTCATCAGCCGCAGGAGTCTCTTCTACAGCTACTTCAGCTACAACAGTTTCTTCTACTTCTTCCGCAACATCATCATCACTTTCATTAATAGCATCTACTACACTAGCTACTAATGCCTCATCTTCCACTTTGTTTTTTGCTGCAATAACTTCAGCACGAGCGGCAGAAACCTTAGCCTCAGCTGCTAAACGAGTAGCCTTAGACTTATCTTTAGAATCTTGGATGTTGGTAGAATTAGTTTGAATCTTAGTCTCTTTCTCAGCTTTCCAAACTTCAAATTTAGCATCTGCTTGTTCTTGTGTAATAGCACCTTTAATCACACCTACTTGTAAGTGCTTCTTGTATAAAATACCACGGTAAGACAAAATAGCTTTTGCTGTATCCGTCGGTTGAGCTCCATTCATTACCCATTTAAGTGCTTGTGCATCGTTCAAGACGATAGTAGCAGGATTTGAATTTGGGTTATACGTACCTATTTTCTCAATAAAACGACCGTCGCGAGGTGCACGAGCATCTGCTACAACTAAGTCAAAAATTGCCAATTTCTTGCGTCCACGACGCGCTAGTCTGATTTTAACAGCCATTATTTGTTGGGTTATGAGGGATCTCGTCCCTCGAGTTTATAAAAATGTTTGCGAAATTAACGATTTTGGATAGAATTTCCAAGTAAAAGAAATAGAGAAAATAAATCTATAAGCCGAATTCTGTAAGCTGTAAAGCCTTCTTATCATTTATCTTGGATGAATATCACTATTCACCTCTAGCAATCTACCCGCTGGCATCGGACGAGCAACCCTTTTGTCTTTCGACAGCCAACCTATTTGATCTTGCAACGCGTGAGGTTTACCTATGCCTATTCTGTCACCAAAATAGCGGTGAGCTCTTACCTCGCCTTTTCACCCTTACCCCAAAAGGCGGTTATTTTCTGTGGCACTATCTGTCAGATTACGAATAATCTTCCTTCCCGTTAGGAAGCACGATGCTCTATGTTGTTCGGACTTTCCTCTTTAAAAAAGCGATAAGACGATTTATTTTCTCTGGCGCAAAGGTAGTATTTATTTCCTTATCAACCATTTACCCTGAATTTTGCCCACCACATTCAAGACCTCCTGATTCCATTGTAAACTATCCAAACGAATATGCATATCAGAATCTATCATGCCACTATTCATCCACTTAGAGCGATCTATAAACAGCATAGGGTCAATATTAAATTGATTTAAATTCCTTTCTAGTCTTCGAACAACTTGTGTCTTAAATAAATTTGATGGAAAACTCAAGCCCGATAACTCCTTGGATACCAAACGAATACTCAATCTATTATCTTCTAATAAAACAGGAATAAAATCAAAACTAAAAGAACTAGCCTTGCCCTTGTATCCCAAAATAGTACAATGTATCCATCTGGTATCTGTTGTTTGTAAAGTCAAAGTTAAATTAGCTTGCATGGTCCAAATTCTCATCTGGGATTCTACTAAAGATCTCAAATACTCCCAACTTAATTGGACAGAAAATGGAGCTCCTGAATCCACGAATGAAGGTACATTTGAGATTAATTTGATTGAATTTTTCTGAAGTACTCGATTGTCAAATACATTCGTAAATACTAAAGAAGAATTGGCAAAAACTGTACCCCTGACACTTGTTGAACCAAAAACCAATTTTTCTAAAGCGATTTGACTAAGTGTAGGATGCAGGACAAAATCAGCAACTGGCATACTATGTATGGCCTTATTTAACATCTTTTCCAAGTTGGACACTTGAAGCGTTTGGTTGATTTGGGTTGTTAACTGATTAATTAATTGTTCCTGCTTGCTAGCTAAGAGTCTGTCTATTACAGAAGAAACATTTACCCCAAATCCAGCTACGCGTAAACTGGGTTTTTCTTTCCATTGATAGGAATACTTAATTTGTTGAATAGATAATGAACTAACGGGCTTCGTAATAACATCAGCCTGTAAACTAACATCCATTTGTCCATTCACTTTACCAGCAGAAAAACCCGATAAACTCGGCTCTGCAATAAAACTGATAGGTATTTTTACTTGAATGGAGCGATCATTATTACCTTGAATTTGAGCCTTATTTAGCATATTCACTTGCAGGGGAAAACCAACAATCGACGCATCAGACCCCGTTTGAAAGATGGTCTTTCCTGGCTGTAATTTCATCCATTTTTGCAATGTATCATAACTAAATTCAAAGTCTACTTGCGTAAAACTTGGTGATAATTGTCCGAATTTTTCTTGATATACCGCTGGTTTCGAGGGCAATAAAACATCTTTTCGGCAAGAAAATCCCAATAGAACTATTAATAAAATTAAAATGTACCTCATAGTTGATTTAATCTTTTCCGAATAATCCATTCAATCCCTAAAATTCCCAACATCAAAGCGCCAAAATACGGCCACTCCCAAAGACTTATTTCTTTCATGCTAACTTCACTTGAAGCCACTTTATTATCCAAAACCATTTTTTTGATTTCAGTGGATTCTATTATATCAACACCTTCTCGATGGCTTAAAACTTGTAATGCGATATTATTTCGACCAAGCAATTTTTCCGGGTTAGAGTCTAAAACATAAAATTCTCCTGTAAATTCAACTTCTTTACCTTGGTAATTTAACTTGACTTGATATTGATATTTCCCTGGCTTTTTCGGCTTGAAATCAACCATCTGATGTGCTTCACTCAAAATACGATCAAATTGATTATTGGAATGAGCACTTGAAATTTTCCAATGAACTAGTATATTTTTTTTATTTATTAAGTCTGCGTTTAATTGCCTCATTTCAAATAGAACATCCTCTCCCATTGAAACCTGCGATTTCGCTAATTCAATAGAAACCAAATCATCCGCTTGTCTTAAAAAACTAATTTTAAACATTTCATGCAAACTCGAATCTAACAAACGAAATGAGCCCGAATTTTTCATTTCAGCCATTTGTTCTTTCCAAAGTGATGTATTTGAGCTGAATAGACTAGTTCTTTGATCTGATGATTTCATCCAAATACTAGGAAAATAGTTTCCAAGCTTAGTAAATTCTTCAAATTGAGGCCAATCCTTCTTTATTTCACTTGGAATATTCAAAAACCAGACAGATTTATCTTTTGGAAATTCCTTGGATAATAATCCATAAAACAAGTAATTGTCGGAATTTGGTAAAGTCCTAAAGTCAGAACCAAAATTCCAGTGTATTTTGATTTTAGCATCTTCTGCCACACGATTAATAACTCCCAAATTGGGATTGGGTGCTATGGCAAAGGCTTCAACCTTTGCCTGAAACTCTTGTATTATCCAAGTGAATCCTTGACCCAAAGATGAATCATGTTCCATTTGAATTCGAATATTATGCTTGCCAATGTCCTTGGCCATTAACTCGATATCGACTTGTTGAAAATCTTTCCAAAATCCCCCTGGTGCTCTTATTGTTTGATGCAATTTACCATCCTTCAAAACCTGGATATTGGGTGATTTTTGTCCCAATTTAAGATTAGACCAAACCGAAATTGGAACATGAATACGCTCTCCAGGCACAGAAACCAATGTTTTTGTGGGGAAATTTAAGCCGATTTTTTGAGTGCTAATTTCCTTACCAAAGGGGATTATATGAATCTTAGGTCCGCGATGTATTGGACTTTCTAGTTCACTTAATTGTCCGTCCGTTACGAAAAACACATGGGACAAGTGGTAGTTTTTACTTTCCTTCCGAATCCATTCTTGTACTTTAGCCCAAGATGAAGCCTCCCCATGGGCTGTTATTTCATCCATGTTCTTCACCGCTTTATTTAAACCCAAGACTTTGAGTTCAATGGATGAAGTATTTAAAATTTTTACATCCTCTCCTACCAAATTGATAAATTCAGTATAAGACGCCTGATTCATGGATTGGGAATCATCCAAGATCAAAAGTATTTTGGAAGGAAGGTTAATCGACTCCTCCGTCACTATTTTCCATGGAATAAAACAAAGTACTATTCCTACCAGAAACAAACCTCGTAAAAATCCTTGTACACCGTAAATCAGTCGCTGAGTATGGTTCTTATTTTGAAACCAATAATATGCCAGTCCAATAAAAAAAGCTAAGCTCAATCCCACCCAAAGGGGAACTGAGCTTAGCCATAAATTCAAGAGAATTGGATGCATTAGGTTAATAGGCCCCCATCAACTTGTAATACCTGACCAGTCACATAAGAAGAAAGTTCAGAACCCAAAAACAAACATACATTTGCCACTTCGTTTGCCTGTCCACCTCTTTTCAATGGAATAGCTTTAGTCCACTCTACTACCGTGGCCTCATTGAGCTCTCCCGTCATTTCTGTTTCAATAAAACCAGGGGCAATGGCGTTGCAGCGAATATTTCTTGATCCTAATTCTAAAGCTACCGATTTCGTAAATCCAATGATACCAGCTTTTGAAGCAGAATAATTCGCTTGTCCAGCATTTCCTTTGATACCTACTATTGACGTTAAATTAATGATGGAACCCGACTTTGCTTTCATCATTGGTTTGATGACTGCCTTAGTCAAATTGAAAACTGATTTCAGGTTTACCCGAATTACCTCGTCCCATTGTTCTTCACTCATGCGCATCAATAAACCATCACGTGTAATACCAGCATTGTTTATTAATACGTCAATGGAGCCAAAATCTTCCAAAACTGAATTAACTAATTCTTCTGATTCCGTATACTGAGACGCGTCAGAACGATATCCTTTGGCACGAATACCAAAAGCAGCTAATTCCTTTTCAAGAGCCTCTCCCTTCTCAACAGAAGATAAATAAGTAAAGGCCACATTAGCACCTGATTTAGCAAATGAAGTAGCAATCGCACGTCCAATCCCTCTAGATGCTCCTGTAACTAATACAACCTTGTTTTCAACTAATTTCATACAAATAATTTAATCTTTTTAATTGGTTTTTCTAGTGAGAACTATTTCTGTAGCCCCTTCCTCAAAATCTGCCTCGATAATCTCATTTTCCGCTAGAGGTCCTTTTAAAATCTCTTCAGCTAATGGATCCTCCAAGTATTTTTGAATGGCACGGTTCAAAGGTCTAGCTCCATATTGAGGATCATATCCCTTATCAGCAATATAATCCTTGGCTTTGTCCGTCAAAGTTACCGTATATCCTAAATTGCTCAAACGAGATTTCAATTTAATCAACATTAAATCGATGATTTGATGTAAATCTGCTCGTTCTAATGAATTAAACACAATGATATCATCCAAACGGTTAATAAATTCAGGCGCAAAAGCTTTCTTCAAAGCATTCTGTATCGTTGATTTAGCATGCTCCTCAACATTATCCATTCGGGATTTCGTTGAGAATCCAATTCCAGAACCAAAGTCTTTTAAATCACGAGCTCCAATATTGGAAGTCATGATTATGATCGTATTTCTAAAATCAACTCTTCGACCTAATCCATCAGTCAGGATACCATCATCCAACACTTGCAATAACAAGTTGAACACATCTGGATGTGCCTTTTCGATTTCATCTAACAGTACTACCGAATATGGCTTTCTTCGAATCTTCTCTGTTAATTGACCGCCTTCTTCATATCCAACATATCCCGGAGGCGCTCCAACTAAACGAGATACACTGAATTTCTCCATGTATTCACTCATATCGATTCGAACCAAAGCATCTTCTTTATCGAACAAGTAAGAAGCTAAGACCTTCGCCATTTCGGTTTTTCCGACACCCGTTGGTCCAAGAAAAATAAAGGAACCAATAGGTTTTTTAGGGTCTTTCAATCCCACACGAGTACGTTGAATGGCTTTTACCAATTTTTTAATGGCGTCTGCTTGACCAATGACATGCTTGGCCATTTCTTTCTCCATCAACAACAACTTTTCGCCTTCTTTAGCAGCAACACGATTAACAGGAATTCCTGTCATTTGAGCAATAACCTCAGCCACATGTTCCTCGGTAACGGTGAATTTCTGCTTTTTAGATTCTTCCTCCCAAATATTTTTGGCTTGCTCCAATTGATCGATTAATTTCTTTTCTCGATCCCGTAATTGAGCAGCTTCTTCGTATTTCTGAGATTTAACGACTTGATTTTTCTCTTTTTTAACAATCTCAATTTGAGATTCTAAAGCCACAATATCAGCAGGCACATTAATATTAGAAATGTGTACACGTGCACCCACCTCGTCCATCACATCAATGGCTTTGTCTGGCAAGAAACGATCTGAAACATATCGATCCGATAATTTCACAGCAGAAACAATGGATTCTGGCGTATAAATCACATGGTGATGCTCTTCGTACTTATCCTTAATGTTGTGTAAGATTTCAATAGTTTCATCAACAGTGGTTGCATCAACCATGACTGTTTGAAAACGACGAGCCAAGGCTCCATCTTTTTCAATGTATTGACGGTACTCATCTAACGTGGTTGCTCCAATAACCTGTATGTCACCTCTCGCAAGAGCTGGTTTAAACATATTAGAAGCATCCAATGAACCCGAAGCTCCACCAGCACCTACAATGGTATGTAATTCATCTATAAATAAAATAACATCAGTAGATTTTTCTAATTCATTCATCACCGCTTTCATTCGCTCCTCAAACTGACCACGGTATTTGGTGCCAGCCACTAAGGATGCTAAATCAAGCGTAACTACTCGTTTGCCAAATAAGACACGAGAAACTTTCTTTTGAATGATTCTAAGTGCTAAACCTTCTGCAATAGCCGTTTTACCTACGCCAGGCTCTCCAATTAAAATTGGGTTATTCTTCTTACGACGCGACAAGATTTGAGCAACACGCTCTATTTCTTTTTCTCGTCCAACGATGGGGTCTAACTTACCATTTTCGGCAATTTTTGTTAAATCTCGACCAAAATTATCTAGAACAGGTGTTTTACTTTTCTCTGTACTTTTTGTTCCAGACGAAGCTGAAGAACCTGAACCCGCTGACCCACCTGATCCAGATGAATACAAGCGGCTATCATCATCATTGTCGTCCGTATCTGAACTTGACTTAGGTGAGTTTTCTTGACCGGCACCATTTTGAAATTCTACCATTTCTTTGATTAAATCATAATAGACCTGGTATTTTTCTAAAATTTGAGTGGCCACATTATCCTCATCACGTAAAATCGCCATCAATAAATGGTCTGTACCTACTAAATTAGTTTTGAAATATTTCGCTTCTAAATAAGTCAAACGTAATACCTTTTCCGCTTGTTTGGTCAAAGGTATGTTCAACATATTTTGTTTATCAAAGGATGAACGACTGGTAGAAGCGGTCGAATGTTCGATGCTTTGCCTTAATTGGTCTAAGGAAACACCTGACTTTAACAATAAATCAATACCTGGACCTTCTCCATCACGAATCATTCCTAGCATTAGGTGCTCTGTCCCAATGTAATCATGTCCTAAACGTAAGGCCTCTTCTCTAGATAGAGAAATTACTTCTTTCACTTTATTTGAAAACTTAGCCTCCATATAATTTATTTTTATGCCGAGAACAAGAACTCTGTCCTATTTGTTCAATTTTTGTTCAATTGATTTAAAATCAAATTAGCATCCCTGCCTTGGTTCATTAACAAATCCAACATGGATAAGTTTGGTTGAAATACATTTCCAAAACATTGGGGATATACCAATTTCTTATAAACGTTTCTATCTCGCCAATCTTGCTTAGCTTGGATATGATTCCAAAATACATCTTTATCTTCTATTTCAAACGATTCAGATAAAGAATAATTCATTTTTCTCCCTAATATTCGACTGAACAATTCAATGAATTCAATATTTAAATCTACTAAAAAATTTAATTTTTTCGCAAAAATAGAACGGATATATGGCTCAAAATATTCGAAATAAGGTGCTTTTCCGTATGCAGCCTGAATAGCTCCTTGATGAATCCTAAGCCAATTTTGTCCATAGTCAATGCGTACATCTTTCATCAGCATTTTAGCTGCATGAATATGTTGAATAGGAACTGTTAATGTTTCAATTCCGTTAGCACCTAAAATCAGTGCTCGATTTCGATAGGTTTGCTTTAAGAAATGCTCGTAGACTTCGAATTGAACCTGCTCTTGGGAAAGAAGTAAAGTAAAATATTCTATACTGGGTAAATAATGGATCTCAATACGCATTCCCAAAAATTAATCGGATATTTGTAAAATTAATAGAATAAAGCCAATTAGTTCAGAATTCAAATGATGTTTTTCTTTAAGTTACTAGGACAATTACCCTTATTTATTCTTTATGGAATAGCCAATATCCTTAAATGGGTATTTTATGGTATAATTTCCTATCGAAAAAAGGTCATTTTGGGTAATTTAAGTCGTTCTTTTCCTGAGAAATCAGCAAAAGAAATTAAGCAAATAGCCTTCCAATTTTATGGATATTTAACAGATCAATTACTGGAGTTTTTTAAGGGTGTTTCTTTAACGGAAAATCAAGTCCTGGAACGCGTAGAGTTGAAAAATCAAGAGTTAGTTCAGAACTATATACAGAAAGGAATTCCAGTCATATTGGTAGCTGGACATCAGGGAAATTGGGAATGGGCTATACATCGTTTGGCTTTGACAAAAATCACCAATGACATTGTCTATCAAAAACTAAATAATCCCGATTTCAATGAGTTTAGTAAACAAGTTCGGCAAAGATTCGGGAATATTGTTTTAATGGAAAAAAGGGAGTCTGTTATTTTAACCCGAGACAGAAAAAAAATCCCAAGAGTTATATGTTTGGCTGCAGATCAGGCACCTCAAAAGCCTGAAACGGCTTATTGGACTACCTTTTTAAATCAAGAGACGGCATTTTTCACAGGCATGGAACGCTTTGCTAGAGAATATCAATATCCCGTGGTATTTGCGGAATTAATACGTAAAAAAAGAGGTCATTATTCGATGACTTATGAGCTATTGGCTGAACCAAGTTTTGATAATTTACCCCATGGTGAAATTATAGAGAGATTTGCACGAAGATTAGAAAAATCAATTGTCAAATTTCCTGAGCAATATTTATGGTCTCACCGTAGATGGAAACATAACAAACCGGAACATATTTCCATCAAATGGAATTAAAGAAAATCCGAACAGTCGCCTGCTCCTTCACGAATAACTTCTGTTTCATCATCTTGAAGATCAATTACACTGGAAGGTTGTAAACCTCCAAAATCACCATCCAATACTAGATCAACTTTATTTTGATACATGTCAAATATCAAACTTGGATCCGTGTAATCTTCAACCTCTAGTCCTTCTTGAGGCAATGTGGTCGTTAATAATGGATGTCCTAATGCCTTAACAATTTCTAGTATGGGTAAATAGTTTGGAATACGAATTCCAACCGTTTTCTTACCTTGAACTAAGACGGCTGGAACTTTGGAGCTCGCAGGTAAAACAAAGGTATAAGGTCCTGGCAAATAGCGCTTTAATGTTTTAAAGGCAAAATCACTTACTTTGGCAAAATTGGCAATAGAGCTTAAATCTGCGCAGATGAAAGAAAATCGATTTTTATTGGGTTTGATTTGCTTGATTTCACAAATACGAGCAATAGCCTGAGCGGATTGAATAGAACAACCCAAAGCATACATGGTATCTGTAGGATATATTATTACTCCGTTTTTATTCAAGACCTGCACCACTTGTTCAATAAGTGCTTGTGAATTATTCTTCTCGTAAATTTTAATCAATTGAGCTTCCATTTTTTAGTCGAGAAGGTGGATAAAAGAAATCATTCGGCTCTTGTTCATTATCCTCAATTTTCACTTGATCAATACTGGCATTGATTTCAAAACCGACCAACAAAATTAGCGCAAAAAAGTATAACCATACCATCAATGCAATAAGAGAACCAATGGAGCCATATACCTTATTGTAACTTGCAAAATTTACTAAATAATAAGAGAATATATTCGTAATGGAAATGGTTAAAATAGAGGCTGTAATGGAACCAGCATTGAAAAATTTCCAACGTTTATGAATGGCTGGTGCATAAAAATAAATAATGGAAATGGTCAAAAAGAATACAGAAAATATAACAAAATAGGTTAGTATTTTAATGAAGTAAAAAGTGAAGTCATAATTAATTAAGCCTTTATTGGCCAAACTATGAACAATTAAATTTCCCACAATAAATACTAAAAAAGCTGTAATAAGCACAAAGGTCAATAGGAAATTTAGAGCAACAGCAATTACTCTTTCTTTAATATAACCTCGATTTTCGTTGGTTTTGTAAGTCAAATTAAATGAACGTATTAAGGCCATAATACCACTCGTAGAAGCGTAAAGGGCTAAAATAAAACCAAATGACAAGACTCCTCCCCTTTTGTTTCTAACTAATTCAACAACCAGTTCGGACAAATCCTTCAACATACTTTTTGGAATTGATCCTTTCAAAAAACCAATCATCTTGACATCTAAGTTATCTATGGGCAAATAGGCCAACAATGAAAATAGAAATATGATGGCAGGAAAAAAGGCTAAAGTGAAATTATAAGCTACCGCAGCTGCACGAACGTCAATGTCAAATTGAAATATCTTTTGATATAGAATACTCAGAATTCTAGCTAAGACGTAATGCTCCTCTAGTTCTTTCCAAATTAATTTAAGTTCACGGAGTATACTTTTTCTCATATTAAAAATATGGCTTTAAAACCTCCAACAAATAATCAGGGGCCTTCACCATTTTTTGTCGTTTCATGTCCATGAAAACCAAGGTAGTTTTGCCTTCGTGGATTAATTCTTGCTTTGAATTCAATATTCGATAAGAAAATTGTATTCTAACCTGGGGTAAAGACAACAAGGTGCATTCAATGGTTAATAGTTCATCGTAATAAGCAGGAGCTAAAAATTTTGAATAATTCTCGTAAACAGGCAGACCTATTTGCTGTTCTTCTAAATCCTTGTAACTAACTCCTAAACTTCTCAAGGTTTCCACTCTAGCAATTTCATATAATCGAGCATAATTACCATAGTAAACATATCCCATTTGATCCGTATCGGCATAACAAACTCGATAAGTTACTGCATGACTAAACATAATTACTTAATTTTTAGAGTGTCTAAAGCATGTTGATATCTCCTAGCATTTTGCATATGCTCCTCATAACTGCTAGCGAAGGAATGGTACCCCGAAAAATCCTCTTTAGCACAAAAATACAAATAGGAATGCTTTTCTAGATTTAAAACACGATCGATTACTTGAGGTGAAGGAATGGAAATAGGACCCGGAGGAAGTCCCGTTAATCGATACGTATTATACGGAGAACTAATGGCCGTATATTTTCCAGTAACACGTTTAATGGTAAAATCTTTCCAAGCAAATACGATGGTTGGATCAGCTTGCAATGGCATACTTGTTTTTAAACGATTCCAATATACTCCTGCTATTCTAGATTGCTCATCTGATTTTTTACTTTCCCCTTCTACAATGGAAGCTAAAATTCCAGTTTCAGTTGGAGTTAAAGCTAATTTTTGAGCTTTTTCAATTCTTTCTGCCGTCCAAAACTTAGTATACTCTTTATTCATTTTGGACATGAAAGATTCAAAAGATGAAGTCCAAAGTATTTCGTAGGTATTGGGAATAAACATACAAGGGATTGTTTCCTTATTGAATCCAAATTGACTTACATATTCATTCGAATCTAAATGCTTGAATATAAAGGTCGAATCAAAGGACAATTGTTTGGACAATTTACCTGCTAAATCTTCTTTTAAACGAAAGGTATTGATGACCAAACGAATGGCATCTTGTCGGCCATTTCGCAACTTTCGAATAATTTCAAAATTACCGGATTCAGAATAAATCAAATACCGACCCGCTTTTACGCGTTCAGGGTAAGATAAAACCTTTGCTAAAAAACGGAAACTTAATTGATCTCTAACTAATTTATGTTTGTCTAAAGTATCCAAAACTGTTTGGTAGCTAGCACCTTTAGGAATTAATAATACAAAAGGTTTATCAACCTTTACATCAAAATTCGGTGTCTTGAATACCTGCCAAACATAGTAGGAAAACATAGCCGCTAAAAGCGAAAACACTAAAATAAATATCTTGAATTTTTTATTATCAATCATCTTAGGCTAGTTTAAAGGGTACATTAAATCGATTGGCTAAAGCTTGTAAATCAGCAACCACTGGCTCCAATAATGGAATTCCGTTGGCTTTACGCTCCACTTCTAATTCTCTTTCTGGATCACCTGGTATAATGACTTTCTTTCCTTCAACAGCTTGGGCTGAACGGAATCGCTGTATCCATTTATCCATATCTTGTCTAAATTCATCCGCAGGTCGAAAGGCATCAATGCGCATAGCGCCTAAAAAATGACCCGTACCAATACCAACAGTCTCACCTGCCGACATAAAACCTGCCGTAGCAAAAGGTGGAACCCAAGGTCCAAAATTGGCTCCAGATAATACACCTGATAAAATATCTACCATAGCGCCTAAAGCATATCCTTTATGTGAACCATGTTCTCTATCTCCGCCTAGTGGAAGTAATGCCCCACCATTTTTGATAGCAAATGCATCATTACAAGGATTCCCATCTGCATCTTGAACCCAACCGTCAGGAGTATTAAGTCCTTTCCTTTGTAATATTTCCAATTTACCATAAGCTACAGCAGTAGAAGCAAAATCCGCCACAAAGGGAGGTTCGGTTAATGCAGGAATTGCCATGGCCACTGGATTAGTTCCTAATAATTTCTCTCTAGAAAACGTGGGTGTGACCAAAGGAGCAGCATGGGTCATTGCCCAACCAATCATTTGATGCTCTAAAGCTTTCATGGCATGGTAACCAGCAATACCAAAGTGATTCGAATTACGAACAGCTATCCATCCTGTACCTGCCTTTTCTGCTTTTTCACAGGCAATTTCCATGGCATAAGGCGCTACCACCAAGCCAAGTCCTTTATCACCATCGATCACTGCGGTAGAAGGAGATTCATGAATAATTTTAATCTTAGGATTGGGATTAAGTCTACCATGATCAAATAAACGAACATAACCTGCCAAACGTGCTACACCGTGAGAATCTATTCCACGTGCATCCGCAGATACCAAAACTTCAGCGGCCAATTGTGCTTGATTTTCAGGTACTCCAATGGATTCGAAAACTGAAGCCACAAAATTTTGTAAGCGGGTAAAATCTGCTTGCATAGTCTAAAAACAAAGTACAAAGATAAAAATATTATGGGGGAATAAAACTTTTAACAGCTAGCCAACGTTCTTTTGCTATATTCGTTTCATCGAATTTTACTTCATCAAATTATGCAAACTAATGATCTTCTTGAATTAAGTCAGTCCTTCTGGTTTTGGTTCATACTTATTTTAATCGCCGTCATAATAAGAGACGTTTTCATTCAAAAAAACCACACCATCACACACAATTTTCCAGTAGTGGGGCATATTCGTTACTGGATTGAGCGGATTGGTCCAGAAATTCGACAATACATTGTAGCCAATAACCGGGAAGAGCTTCCATTTAACAGACAAGAGCGTTCATGGATTTACGCATCTTCTAAAAATGAAAATAATTTGCAAGGTTTTGGAAGTGATCAAGATTTCAATTCTCCTGGGTACATCTTTATAAAAAATGCCATGATGGGATATAATCCCCCCAAGGATCATCCATTTAGAACTAATCCTGGTGTTATTCCTGCGGCTAAAGTCATAGGAACCTATCATGAACGAAAAAGGCCATATCGCCCATATTCGGTAGTCAATATTTCAGGGATGAGCTATGGTTCATTATCTGCCAAAGCTGTGGAATCCTTAAATAAAGGAGCCTATTTAGCGGGATGTTTTCATAATACAGGAGAAGGCTCATTATCACCCTACCATCAAATGGGGGCTGATATTGTATTGAATATCGGAACGGCCTATTTTGGTGTTAGGGATTTAGATGGTAAATTCTCTATGGAAAAATTAGTCGAAAAGGTGCAAGCCAACCCAAGATTAAGAGCCATCGAACTGAAATTATCACAAGGAGCAAAACCAGGCAAAGGCGGAATGTTACCTGCCGCCAAGGTCAATAAAGAAATTGCGGATATTCGTCACATACCTATTGGAAAGGATGCCTTCTCCCCTGCTTTTCATTCTGAATTCTCCAATATCCCAGAAATGGTTGATTTCATTGAAAAAATGGCAGAGGCAACTGGATTGCCAGTTGGTATCAAATCAGCTATTGGAAAGCTAGAACAATGGGAAGAATTGGCTCTATATATGAAAAAAACAGGCAAAGGCCCTGATTTCATTACCATAGATGGTGGAGAGGGAGGAACAGGTGCTGCACCGCATGCCTTTGCTGACCACGTATCCATGCCATTTACTTTTGCTTTTGCCAAAGTGTATCAAATCTTTCAAAGACAAGAATTATCTCAACACATTTTTTTCATTGCCTCAGGAAAATTGGGATTTCCGGAAAAATCCTTGATGGCCTTTGCTATGGGTGCTGACTCTATTAATATAGCTCGAGAAGCTATGATGTCGATTGGCTGTATTCAAGCACAAAAATGCCATACCAATCATTGCCCAACAGGAATTGCTACTTCCAACAAGTGGTTGCAAGCCGGTATCGATGTGACCTTGAAGAGTGAGAGATATTATTTGTACCACTATACCCTAATTAAAGAAATTGGTGAAATTACACATGCTTGTGGCTATGAGCATCCATGTCAATTAACCATGGATGATATTGAATTCTCCATGGGTGATAATAACCGAACCATAGCCCTATCTAAATCTTTGGGCTACCATAAGGACCCTGTAAAATATGGTAGTTTCCATGATTTATTGGCTTGTTCTTATTTAGGTGGAGAAGGTGCAAGAAAACGATTGACATTTGCACCTAAGGTTTAGAAAGGTTTGGTTATCTTTGTACTATGTTATCCATATCCAATCTAAGTTTCTATTTCGGTAGTAGGGCATTATATGAAAATGCCAATTTGCACATCAAACCTAAAACCAAAATTGGTCTCATTGGGGCCAATGGTACAGGGAAGTCTACATTACTTCGCTTAATTTCTGGCGAATACTCCCCGGATGGAGGAAATATTTCCAAGTCAGGAGAATGTACCATCGGTTTTCTCAATCAAGATTTATTATCCTATCAAACAGATGATAGTATCTTGGAAGTAGCCATGCAGGCATTCGACAAGCAATTAGAGCTTCAACATAAAATTGATGCTGTCTTGCACAAGATGGAAACCAATTATGAAGATAAGGATATAGATGTTTTAGCGAATCTACAAGAGGAATTTGAACGTTTGGATGGATATACCATACAAGCCAAGACGGAGGAAATATTAGAAGGTTTAGGATTTAGTACACAAGATTTATCTAGACCTTTACGATTATTTTCTGGAGGATGGAGAATGCGGGTCATGTTGGCCAAATTATTACTACAAAAACCAGCTTTACTGTTGTTAGATGAGCCAACTAACCACTTGGACTTACCGTCCATTGAATGGGTAGAAAATTACATCCATGATTATGAGGGTTCCATTGTTGTGGTCTCTCACGATCGGTATTTCTTAGATAGAACCATAGACCACATTGCTGAGGTTTCCAATGCTAAAATCACTTTATATCCAGGTAATTTTTCCTTTTACATGGAAGAGAAAGCCTTAAGAAATGAAGTACAAAAAGGAGCTTTTGAAAATCAACAAGCCCAAATTCGACAGACAGAGCGATTTATAGAACGCTTTAAAGCGAAAGCATCTAAAGCCAAACAGGTTCAATCGCGTGTAAAAGCATTAGATAGAATTGATATTATTGATGATGTCATTGATGAAAAAGCAAAAGTTAATTTCAAATTTAATTTTGGTACACAACCTGGCCGATTCATCCTCTTTTTGGAACAAATTTCCAAAGCATATGGAGAAAAAATCATCTTAAAGAACACCTCGGCAACGATAAATCGTGGAGATAAAATTGCCTTAATTGGTGCGAATGGTAAGGGTAAATCAACCTTATTGAGAGTTATTTCGGGAACGGAGAAAATTGAAGGAGAAAGAAGATTAGGCCATAATGTGATTGAATCCTTTTTTGCTCAGCATCAGTTAGAAAGCTTACAAGTTGAAAATTCACTCTTAGATGAATTAAAATCCACTGGAACAGCAAAAACTGAAATGGAATTACGAAGTATCCTAGGATGTTTCTTATTTTCAGGTGAAGAAGTATTCAAAAAGATTAAAGTGCTCTCAGGAGGTGAAAAATCACGTGTAGCCTTAGCAAAAGTCTTGATTTCTCAGGCTAACTTCTTGTTATTGGATGAGCCGACCAACCACTTAGACATGCAGTCAGTGAATATTTTGATTCAAGCATTGCAGCAATACGAAGGCAGTTATGTGGTTGTTTCTCACGATAGGTTCTTTGTTTCTCAAATTGCTAACAAAATTTGGTACTTGGAGGATTATGAAATCAAAGAATATCCGGGCACATTTGAAGAATTCGAAACTTGGCAAGAAACTAGAAAATCAGAATTGCCTAGTGGAAATAAAAAGGTAACGGAAAAACCAAAACCTGAAATTGAGAAAACGATTGCACCTACTATTCCAGTCATAAATAATGCCAAACAGATTGAAAAATTGGAGGCTAAAATCATGGAACTGGAAAACAAAAAGGATGAAATTGAGTCAAAAATGTCTGAATTAGCCCAAAGTAATCAATTTCAAGAAATGAAAACTTGGGAAGTTAAATTAAAATCACTGTCGGAAGAATTAAGTGTCGTGATGAATGAATGGGAAACCCTAATTGCCTAACATGAAGAAAATCCATGGTTTGATCTTCCTATTTTTATTGATGAATTTCTCCATTTTAGGACAGATCATGAATAAGAAATTCAAAAACGAAGTTCAAACCATTATTTTAAGTCGATCCGAAGAAAAAACCATCATTACCGATAATCCAGTAATGGACCTTGCTACACAAGGTAATTATCAAATTTGCTTTGATGATTTGGTGATGAAAAACCTGACATATCACGTTCGAGTTATTCATTGTCAGGCTGATTGGAAACCGTCTAATTTATCTGAAATTGAGTATTTACAAGATTTTAATGACGTTCCTATTCGATCCCCTAAAAACTCCTTTGGCACCAAAATCCCCTATTTACATTATCAAATAGAACTACCTAAAGTACGAATCAGTGGCAATTATATAGCCATGGTCTATGCACAAAGAAATAAACGGGATACCGTATTTACTAAACGCTTTTCCGTTTATGAAAATGCCATCACTGTGGCCGCAAAAATTTCCTTTGCGAGGCCTAATCATCTCCGCAATACGCATCAAGCAATTGATTTAACATTGATTTATCCCAATCAACTCATGTTAAATTCAGACGAAGCAATACAGGTCATTCTAAGAAAAAATTACCAGACTAAAAATTGGTTGGATAAAATTCCAAGGGCACAAATTAATGGACAAGAAAGAAAAATCACCTTTCCTTTCTATGATAATGAAAATGTGATTCCTGGCGGGAATGAATTCAGGTTAATCAATTTATCTAGTACCCAACAAAAAATGACTTTTGTAGAGAGTATCCGTCAATCCAATGCCTTTACAGAAATGAGTACACAACTAGAAGTACCTCAAGGGAATTATTCCTATGTCCAAAGGCCTGATTTTGATGGTTCTTTTGTGATTGACCATTATGAAAATGGTAATTCTAGTGTATCATCAGATTATATCTGGTGTATTTTCCAATTGAAAATGGAGGAATTGGCTAATGAACAAATTTATGTGGTTGGCGCTTTTAATCAATTTGAAAAAAGCCCAGATAATCTCATGGAATACGATGCTTCCAAACAGATGTATACGAAGAGAATTCGCTTAAAACAGGGAATTTATAACTACCAGTTTGTAAGTAATAAACCTAATAATATGTTAGAAGGAAATTACTCACAAACTGAAAATACCTATGAGGTACTAGTCTACTTTAGAAAACCAGGCGATCGCCATGATTCTTTATTGGGATACAATAAATTACTATATCCTTAAACATTGAATCTAAAGTGCATGATATCTCCATCTTGCACGACATATTCTTTGCCTTCTACACTCATCTTTCCTGCTTCTTTACAAGCAAGTTCTGTTTTTAATGCCTCATAATCAGATAATTTAATTACTTCTGCACGAATAAAGCCTTTTTCAAAGTCGGTATGTATCACACCTGCTGCCTGAGGAGCTTTCCACCCTTTTTGGATTGTCCATGCACGAACTTCTTGTACACCAGCAGTGAAATAGGTAATCAAATTCAATAAATAATAAGAACTACGAATCAACTTACTTAGGCCGGATTCTGTAAGGCCATATTCACCCAAAAACATAGCTCTTTCATCCAAATCTTCGATTTCAGCTATTTGGGCTTCCAAAGCAGCACAGACCACGATTACTTCAGCATTTTCGGCTTGTACATTGGATCTTAATTGATCTACATATTCATTACCTCCTTGAGCTAGAGCTGACTCATCCACATTAGCCACATAAATAACGGGCTTATCTGTTAGCAAATATAAATCTCCAATAGCTGCAGCTCTTAATTCAGTATCCATATCCAAAGTACGAGCAGATTTCCCAGCTTCTAAGGTAGCTTTAAACTGCTGTAAGGCCGCCAATTCTTGTCTAGCCTTGGCATCACCAGCTTTTGCTGCTCTTTCTGTTTTAGAAATCTTCTTATCTACTGATTCTAAATCTTTCAACTGCAATTCCATATCAATGATTTCTTTATCACTAACAGGATTGACACGACCTTCTACGTGTACAATATTTTCATCGACAAAACAACGAACCACATGAATGATCGCATCCACTTCACGGATATTAGCTAAAAACTTATTTCCTAAACCAGCTCCTTGAGATGCACCTTTCACTAATCCTGCAATATCCGTAAATTCAATGACCGTAGGTAAAACGCGTTGAGGCTTAACTAGAGCTTCCAAAATGGATAAACGTTCATCAGGTACTGTCACAATACCCACGTTGGGTTCAATCGTACAAAAAGGGTAATTGGCTGCTTCTGCTTTATTAGAAGAAATAGCACTAAATAAAGTTGACTTACCTACATTGGGTAAACCAACAATTCCACACGTTAATCCCATAGCTTATATAAAATGAAGCGCAAAAATACGCTTAAAAATTAAAAAAGCCCCTGTTTGTACAGCGGCTTTTTAATAAATATCAAGTAAATTTTTATTCCCACTTTAAATCTGAGCCACCAAACTCATCCTCATCACGGTTAAATTGTGTAAAATCAACATCTGGCATTAATTCCGTCTTCACATGGTCTACTGCTTCTTTCAATCCATCCATGAATTTATCAAAATCCTCCTTGTAAAGGAACATTTTGTGCTTTTCATACACAAATCCATCTTCTTTCTGGTGACGGCGACTTTCTGTTATTGTAATGTAATAATCTTGTGAACGAGTTGATTTAACATCAAAAAAATAAGTTCTTTTACCCGCACGAATTCTTTTTGAAAACAATTCTTCTCTGTCTCTTTCTTCCACTTTAAATAAGTATTTAAGTTTTACAATGCGTAAATCTACTATTTATTCTCAATCACTCAAAAAATATATAGGAAATTTACTATCAAAAAATGAGTAATTTTTGTACAAAAGTTAGATAATCTTAAATTATAGGTATAAAAATTGCACAATAAGCAGGTAATTTGATAAGTTGCATCATGACTTCGTTTAGGATCATACTTTTTACCCTAATCTACCACTTCATTTTCCAAGTCCAGGCACAAAATCTGGGAGATGAAAGTTATGGTATAGCATCCTATTATTCTAGTAGTTTTTATTCTAATAAAACGGCCAATCAAGAGCTCTTGAATAGAAAAGAATATACAGCGGCTCATCGAATATATCCCTTTAATACGTTAGTAGAAGTGACCAATTTAAATAACAAAAAATCGGTCATCGTTCGTATTAATGACCGAGGTCCTTATAAATCGGGTCGCATCATCGATCTAACCGAAATAGGTGCCAAACAACTAAATATTCGTAAAATAGGTTTAACCAAGGTACGTTTAAAGATCATAGGATTTGAAAATGAACAAATGCTTATCCCATATCAGCATTTAGAAATGGAAACAGGTCCCAAATTCAGTACTAAATATTACCAGAAGACAAGACTTAAATACAAAAAAAAGTACCGCCTAAAAAGACATATTCGCCACCGCTCCTACTTAGTTAAAGGTAAAAAGAAAGGTACTGTGAATAAGAAACGTAAAAAGAAAATTAGTTATGCTAAGAAAAGTAGCAGAAGAACAAGCAAATAATTCCTTGTCCATCCTAGCAGAAGAAATCAGCCAAGAGCTATATCATGGAAAACATCGGAGTGCCTTTCATGGGTATTCCTCTGAATTTAAAGAATATAAAGCTTATCAAACAGGTGATAATTTAAAACAAGTAGACTGGAAGTTATACGGGCGAACAGATAAGCTATTTACCAAGCACTTTCATGATGAATCAAATATCAGTGCTTACTTTTTCATTGACTTATCTTCCTCTATGTTTTTCCCAAGGGAAAATCTTGAAAAAATCAATAAATCTATCCAAATCATCTCTGTTTTATGTAAGATTTTACAAAAGCAAAGAGACAAATTTGGAATTTTAGGGATTTCCAATGAACTACTTTGGGAAAGTCCATTATCCAATACCAAAGGGCATTTACATGAAATTTATACGCAGCTAGAAGATTTGGTACAAAGGGAATCTTTGGAAAAAATCAGTCAACTCCCTATTATTTTATCTAATAAGGTAGCTGCGATTGGACAAAGAAAGATTGTTTTCATATTAACTGACCTACTTTTCAGCGATCAAGACTATGCTCTATTTTTACAGAGTCTTTCCGAAATAAAAGCGAATAAAAATAGTATTAAAATCCTTCACGTTTGGGATCAAAGTGAAAGACAACAAGATTCAGCACCGGGTAGTATATTACAATACAAAGATATTGAGACGAATCAAGTTCTTTCTTTACCTATTGAAGAGTGGAATCTATTACAAGTAAAACAACAAAGTGTCTTTATTGACCAGCGAATCAATCCACTACTTAGCAAAGGCTACCACTATCATTCTTTGTGTGTGAATGACAGCCTTTTTGAGCTTATTCGACAAATTATTTAATACCTAGCTCTTTTTGACGGTTTTCATAAAATGTGATAAAATCTTGGATTTTATCCGTTGGAATTTTCTTCCCAATTATTCGCTTATTTTTATCCAATATGTAGATGATTGGAGTTGAATAAATATCAAATGTGTGAAGAAAATCCGTAAAGTATTCCTCTTTACCTGTCTTAGCATTCAGATGTATATCCACTCCATTATAGATGGATTCCATTTTATACTCTTTGATAAAATCGGTCCATTGTTGTTTATTTCGAGCAATGGAAGTGGCCAAAACGGAAATTTTCTTAGATTTAAAATAGTTCGTTTGAGCCATTAATTTAGGCGTTTCTTCTTTACAGTGGCTGCAATCTGGATCATAGAAATACACCAAAGTATATTCTCCTGGAATGGAGGATGTTGTTAATCGTTTACCTGATGGATCAATTAAATAAAGCTCAGGAATCCGCTTGCCAATTAATAATGGTTTTAAAACTTTGATTCGATCTCTCATTTGGCGAACGGTGGTCGTATCCCATAAAGCGGCTTCACCTACATAGTATTTTTCACCCATGTGGGCGAATGCGGCATCAGTACCTACAATGTTGGAGGTCTCATACGTACTAGAAATCTTATAAATGACGTATCGTCTAACATCCCTATTTTTAATCTTTGTCAACAGAATATCAGCATCTTTAATGATGGAATCAGGCTGTTGAACCACTAAATCTTCAAAATACTTTTCTACTTTTTTCTGTAAAAACGGGGTACGAATGAAGCGTTCATCGTTAAGATCAAGGTTATCAAAGAAATGTTTTTTGTAATATGTAAACTGATATTGGAAAAACTCGGTACTATCTTTTGACGTACTAATTTTCTTTTTGAAAGGAGGTATTTCAGGCTCAAATGTGGCTTTCACTAATTTAGAGACAAACAATTGCTTATTTTTATCGAACCACGATTGTTGATACTGACTGATTTCTTTTCGAATAATTGAAATTTGAGAAGGATCTTTTTTTTCCATTTCCAATTTCCTCAAATCAACATATCTTTTACCCATTTCTTTTTGAAAGCTGAAAAATGCTTCGTTTTCAAGGGTGTTTTGAAATTTCATATGATTAATTGGATCCAATGTGTCCGTTTCAAAGGAGAAATTGGTATTACCAATGATGACATCGAGGTATTTATTTTTGGAAAAGCTAATCAAATACAGACCTTTAGGTAATTCTTCTTTTCCTTGAAATACAAAATTCCCTTGTGCATCTGCTTGTGCTGTATCTTTAATCACTTGCTGAGTTGAACCAAAATAATGGGCTAAATAGATTTCTCCATGGGTAATTCCATGAATCTTACCTTTAATTAAATAACCTGCAAGAGTTGTGGCTGGGGTGTTTGTCTTTTTTACTTGGGCTATTGAGCCAAATACGCTTAGCATGATGCTACATGCCAAAAAAAATACTTTCATATATTTAATTAAATTTACAGACTAACGAATCTAAAATTACAATGTTTTTCATACTATCTAAAATATTAGACATCTTACTTTCTCCAACAATTTGGATAATAGCACCTTTGATCATAGCCTTTTGGTTAAAAAATGTTAAACAGATCAAAAAGGCCATATTATGCTCCATTTTCCTATTATTACTTGTAACGAATGGAGCTATTTGTAACTTTTTCCTTCAAGCTTGGGAAATTGATCCCACAGACATTGCCAAGGGGAAATCATATACTTGGGGAGTCCTATTGACAGGTGGAATGATCAAATATACTGATACCCATCCAGAGCGTATCGCTACTGGTGAAGCAGTTGATCGAATGATTCAAACCTTTCATTTGTACCAACAAGGGGCAATCAAAAAAATACTGATTACTGGAGGAGAAACAAGCATTCCTCATATGATGATAGACAAATCCAATGAATCAATCAATGTAAAAAGATTACTTATAAAAATGGGTGTTCCCTCACATGATATATTTGTAGAGAATAAGGCTAGAAATACTTATGAAAATGCCTTGTATTCAAGTCGAATGTTAAAAAACTACATAAAAAATGATACTGTTGTGGTAATTACTTCTGCCATGCACCTAAGACGTTCAATTCTTTGCTTTGAAAAACAAGGATTTAAAGTAAGGCCATATTCTGCTGATATACTAAAAAAGGAAACCCCTGGGGGCTTCCTTTCATATTTTAAACCTAGCGAAAAAAGCTCACAAATTAACTTTCAATTGATTCGTGAAGTTGTAGGTATTGTAGTTTACAAAATCCAGGGTTATATCTAGGTTGACAAGATTTCTACCATACGAATCAAATCTTCCGAAACGGGTTTCTTTTTGGTAATAGTATCATGGAATGGCGTATAAACCAATTGGTTATTCACCACACCAGCCATTACATTCTTTTCTCCACGTAAAAGTCCTTCCAAAGCACCTAGACCTAATCTACTGGCTAAAATACGGTCAGCTGCTGTGGGAACACCACCACGTTGTATATGTCCTAAAGTTGTCACACGAATATCTAATTCGATTTTCATTTGATCTTTAATCTTCTGAGCCACTTTTTGTGCATTCCCTTCTTCATCTCCTTCGGCAACAATCACAATGGAAGAAGATTTGGCTTTAGAAAAGCCTTTTTGCAATGTTTCCATGACCTCACTCACTGGAGTTAAATTTTCTGGAATCATGACGGCTTCTGCACCACCTGCAATAGCGCATTGAATGGCTATATATCCAGAATCACGCCCCATTACTTCAATAAAAAACACGCGATCATGTGAATCTGCAGTATCTCTAATTTTATCGATAGCATCTAATGCTGTATTAACAGCTGTATCATAACCGATGGTATAATCAGTTCCGTACAAATCGTTGTCGATGGTACCAGGAGCACCTACGCAAGGGATTTTAAATTCATTATAAAATATTTCAGCACCTGTAAACGTACCATTTCCACCAATCGCTACTAAACCTTCAATTCCTTTGGCCTGCAATTGATCATACGCTTTTTTACGTCCTTCTGTGGTTAAAAATTCTTTTGACCGAGCTGATTTTAGGATGGTTCCTCCTCTTTGAATAATGTTACTAACCGATTGTGAATTCAATGGAATAATATCTCCATTAATCATACCATTATATCCCCTCACAATGCCATAAACCTCTACTCCATGATAAGCGGCACCTCGTACAATGGCACGAATACAAGAATTCATTCCTGGGGCATCTCCTCCTGATGTATATACTGCTATTTTCTTCATCAAATGTTGTTTTACTAATAAAATGATAAAAACAATCCTAACCTGGATAAATTTTCACTGTTAGTTACAAATTTAAGCTTTAAAATGGCTCTCCAAAACACTTAAATTTATTTTTTCGATAAAATTCAAATATAAATTAGCCTTAGTAAATTGCACCTTCAAAAAATATGTCAATTATGTCTCAAAAATCGAATGACTTTCTTTACGAATATTTAAATAATGCCTCTCCTACTGGTTTCGAGATGTCGGGACAAAAAATTTGGTTGGATTATTTGAAACCTTACTTAGATGAAAAAATTATCGATATATACGGAACTGCTGTGGCCGTTATCAATCCTGGAAAACCATATTCAGTCGTTATAGAGGCTCATGCCGATGAGATTTCCTGGTTTGTTAACTACATCGATGAGAATGGATACTTGTTTTTACGTAGAAATGGAGGCTCCGATGCCTTGATTGCTCCATCCATGCGTGCCAATATTCATACCAAGGATAAAGTAATCAAAGGGGTATTTGGTTGGCCTGCTATACACGTTCGTGATACCACAAAAGATAAGGCTCCTACAGTTAGCGATATCTTCATTGATTGCGGTGCATCTACTAAGAAAGAGGTGGAAGAAATGGGCATACATGTAGGTACAGTAGTAACTTTTGAGGATGGCCTCATGGAATTGAATGAAAAATATTTGGTTGGTCGTGCTCTAGACAATCGCATTGGTGGATATATGATAGCTCAGGTAGCCAAGCGATTAAAAGATAATAACATTGAATTGCCCTTTACCTTGTATGTGGTAAATGCCGTACAAGAAGAAATTGGATTAAGGGGTGCCGAAATGATTGTGAAGCGTTTAAAACCCGATTTAGCCATCATTACAGACGTTACGCATGATACGCAATCACCGATGTATAATAAGAAGACTCAAGGTGATATGGCATGCGGAAAAGGACCTGTGATTTGTTATGGTCCTGCGGTTCAAAATAATGTAAGAGATTTCATTATTGACATCGCCAATGAAAATAAAATTGAATTCCAAAGACAAGCTGTTTCTAGATCCACAGGTACCGATACCGATTCATTTGCTTATGCTACGGAAGGTGTAGCTTCAGCATTAATTTCCTTACCATTAAAGTATATGCATACTACCGTAGAAATGATCGCCAAATCCGATATGGAATCGGTGATTGATCTAATTTACGCTTGTTTACTGAAGGTAAAAGGAAATGAAGATTTTAGATACTTTAGTTAGTTATTAGTTATAAGTTATTAGGGATTAGATTTTAGGCCATTTATCACTTAACAACTAATACCTAATCCCTAATAACTATCTCAGGTATCGCTCAAAAAACTCATACGTTCTCAGCATCTGATCCAAACGCTGGCGGTTATTACCTGCACGAGTAATTTCATGGGTAGCACCTGGGTGACGAACATATTCAACATCACGACCCATCACTTTCAAACTCTTATACAACATTTCTGATTGAATTACCCCCGTTCTCAGATCCTGTTCTCCGTGAAATATAATCAATGGGGTTCGGATGTTCTGCACATAAGTTAAAGGTGATTCTTTATCTAAAATAGTCCTTGCTTGTTTTTCCCAAGGATATCCTCCAAAATAATTTGGAACTAATCGCCATGCATTTCCTTCTCCAAAAAAGGTTGATAGCTCGTATACCCCTCGTTGAGAACAAGCCGCTTTAAATCGATTGGTATGCCCTAACATGTAAGAAACCAGGTAACCTGCATAGGATCCGCCTGTAACAGCTAATTTTGAAGTATCTGCCCAACCTTCCGAAATGCTTAAATCTAATGCTTGCATCACATCGGACATAGGCCCTTGGCCCCAATCTTTCACATTAGCTCCCATAAACTCCGTACCATATCCACCACTTCCTCGTGGATTGGAATATACTATACCGTATCCTTTGGATGCAAAATATTGAAATTCATGCCACATTCTAGCTTCGCCAGTTCCCCACATGGCTGTAGGACCACCATGAATTTCTAACAATAATGGATACTTTTTATTCAATTGGAAATTACTGGGTTTCATGGCCCAGTAATCGATAATCAAACCTTTATTATTCTTGAATGTCTTTTTGCTAGCTAAACTAATGACTTTGTCTTTTAGCCAAACCGTGTTAAACGCAGTCAAGGCATTATCGCTTGGATTGGATTTAGACGAAAAATATAATTCTGATGGGTTCGAAATTTTAGTTTTAGCATAAATAAATTGTCCATCTTTCTGATCAAAACCAAGCACGCCTTCATCCGATGAGCTTAAAGACTTCAATTTTCCTTGGGCAATATCGTATTCAAAAAGAGGAACACCTCCATGATCTTGCGCACTAAAGTATAAAGTGGTTTCATCTTTTGACCATGACCATTGAGTGATAATTCGATCCAAAGGGAGGATTTTTTGGTAATAGACTCCTGGGTTCAAGGCTATGATTTTGGCAACTGGACTAGGAATTCCACCTACTTTTAGTTCAAAGAAAGCCAAATACTTCCCATTGGGTGAAACTGAAATATTGGAATAGCGATAGCCAGGTTTTTCAACTAAAGTTTGAAAAGTATTCGCCACAGCATCATAAATCGCAATGGTATTATCCAAAACCTTATCAGGATGTCTTAACGTATCAGCCGGCAAACATACAACAAAGCTTTTGCCCATTGTCAGCTCTTTCATTTCATCTATCCTTCTAAAAGGATTCGCGAGTAATTCAGGATTCGTATTACCTAAAACAGAGGTTTTAAAGAATGCAGGAACGGACATTTCACCACTTGTGGTACTTTCTTCTTGAAAGTCGAGCTGGTTAATAACTTTCGCTTTTTTATCTTTTTCATTTTGAAATAAATAAGCTCTTATTTCCTCGATATTCCCATCTGGATTTGCCTTGATGGACTTCTTTTGAAAGCTTGTCCAATCATAACCTGGTTTTTCAAGTGTCCATGAAGGAATCCAAGAACGCTTATTATACAACGTGTCAACCAAGAATTCCTTAACTGAAAGTTCCGAACTAAAAAAGATACTAGAGCCATCCTTTGACCATTCAGGAGCAGAAACTCCGTAAGGAATTGATGTAATGGGATAAGCCTCTCCTCCTCTCAAAGGCAATATGAATAGCTGAGGTTTATCAGCTGAAAGCCTAACAAAGCTAATATACTGACCATCAGGACTCCATGAGGCAGAAGAAACCGACAATTTACCAGAAGTCAAAGCACGAGATTCCTTGCTGGACAAATCGCCCAAATACAAATGATTTTGGTAAACAAATTCACCTTTTTTATCAGGATCTTCCACGATGGATTTAAGCAAATAAATGTACATTTTGCCATCGGGTGAAAATTGTGGCTGAGAAACCGTTTTAATCTTCAGCAAATCAGTTAATTCTATATTTTTCGTTTGTGCCAAAACGGTAAAACAGCTAAAAAATAGCATAATAAACGTTAATAATTTTTTCATATTTGTTGATTTAATAATATAATCCATTCATTTTTAATTCTTCAATTGCCTGTACTTCATGTGCTTTTAATGCAACTAATTCTGGTATTTCCGTCAAATGTTCTACACCTATATAAAACTTGGAGAAATTGGATAAAATAACATCAAATATCAATTTTACTCGAGTAATATGATAAGATGAAGTAATAATTACTAACGAGTTAATAGGATATATTTCTAATACCAATTTGCTTTTTACAGCATCTTCGACGGTATTGGAAGATAATGCTACCGGTAAAAATGCATGTTCTGGAACTCCTTTAGTCATTAACTCCTCTTTCAATAAAGTTGAATGGGGCCATGGACTTGTATTAAAATGTGCACCAAATCCCCCTGTACATAAAATGGGTCTGGCTTTTTTTTGATACTCTTCCCAACAATAATTAACGCGATCCACGGCAATAGCACCTAATTGACCATCGGGAGAATTGGGAGAACCTAATACCAACAATACTTCTTGAAAGTTCATAAAAAAAGGTCTCCAAAATGGAGACCTAAATTTATTAAATAATGTGGCAATTAAAGCAATTTTAAAATTTCTTCACCGATGGCATCAGTCCCTAAAATCATGGATGAATCAGTGGTTTTATCGGCGATATCACGAGTACGGAAACCCTTCTTCAAAACTTGATCGATTGCTGAAATAATAGCTTCTGATTCTTCTTTCATACCAAAGGAAATATCCAATAATAAAGCAGCGGATAGAACAGATGCCATTGGATTAGCTAATCCTTTTCCAGTGATATCATGAGCTGAACCGTGAATTGGCTCATAAACCCCAGTACCATCACCAATAGACGCTGAAGCTAGCATTCCCATAGAACCTGCGATTTGAGAAGCTTCATCCGTCAAGATATCACCAAACAAATTAGCTGTTACTACTACATCGAAACGAGTTGGCTCTTTGATTAAAATCATGGCCGTAGCATCCACAAATTGGTATTCTACTTCTATATCTGGATACTCTAAAGCTAATTTTTGAATTTCTTCTCTCCATAAACGAGAAGATTCCAATACATTCGCTTTATCTACAGATACTAATTTTTTACGACGAGTTCTAGCGGCATCAAAAGCTTTACGACCAATTCGTTGAACTTCATAGCGACTATATTCAGCTACGTCATAGGCGGTATCACCATTATTTTTACGACCTTTCTCTCCAAAATAGATGTCGCCCGTTAATTCACGAAAAAATAAAATATCAGCACCTTTTAGGATTTCAGGTTTAATACTAGAGGCACCTAAAAGTTCATCAAATAATTTAATTGGGCGTAGATTGGCGTATAAGCCCAATTCCTTACGCATTTTTAATAATCCTTGCTCTGGACGCACCTTAGCAGATGGATCATTGTCGTATTTTGGATGACCTACTGCTCCAAATAAAACGGCATCCGAATTTCTCATTTTTTCCAATGATTCAGCAGGAAGTGGATCTCCGGTAGCTTCAATAGCTACGTGACCAATTAATGCTTCATCATAAGTAAACTCATGATTAAATCGTGCTGCAATTTTGTCTAAAACCTTTTTACCTACAGCGGTTACTTCTTGTCCAATTCCATCACCTGGAACAATTAAAATATGCTTCTTAGCCATTTGTATTATTGTATGTTACTAAATCAAATTCAACATTTTTTGAGTTGCCTTAATGGCAGAAACCGTTTGATCACAATCTAATCCACGGGTAATTAACTCTTTTCCTTGATGAGACCAAGTTATAATGGTTTCACAAAGTGCATCAGAATCGCCTCCTGGCGGAATCCTAACTGCATAATCCTTCAATTGAGGCAATTTCTTACCATTCTTTTGGAATATAATTTCTAATGCATTCACAAAAGCATCGTACTGACCATCCCCTTGCGCATGTTCTTCATAGACTTTTCCGTCGATGGAGATTTTCAAGGTTACCGAAGGGCGTAATTCTTTACTATGTGTTAACACATAATTCAGAACTTGAACCCGCTCTTCGATGGTCGAGCTATCCAAAACATCCGAAATGATGTAAGGTAAGTCATTCGGTGTTACAACTTCTTTGCGATCTCCTAATTCAATAATACGCTGGGTCACTTTCTTCAAATCTTCATCTGAAAGTTGGATACCCAATTGCAACAAATTATTCTCAATATTGGCTTTACCACTGGTTTTCCCCAGAGCATATTTACGCTCACGACCGAATCGTTCGGGCATTAAATCATTGTGATATAAATTATTCTTTTTATCACCATCTGCGTGAATTCCAGCGGTTTGAGTAAAAACGTTTTCTCCTACAACTGGTTTATTGGCAGGAATCCGGAAACCAGAAAAAGTCTCCACCAATTTACTAACGGAATACAATGATTTCTCCTCAACCGAAACTTCTACCTCTTTTTGATAATCATTAATCACCGCTATTACACTAGCTAAAGGTGCATTACCTGCTCTTTCTCCCATGCCGTTCACTGTTAGATGCAATCCATGAACTCCATTTCTAACCGCTTCTAATGCATTGGCTGTTCCTAAATCATAATCATTGTGCGCATGAAAGTCAAAATGAACATGAGGGTACCGTTTAACTAATTCAGAAATAAAGGATGCTACTTCAGATGGAATTAAAATGCCTAAGGTATCAGGCAACAAAATACGATCAACAGGTAATTGGCTCAAAAAATCAAGATATGAAATCACATAATCTTTTGAATTACGCATTCCATTTGACCAATCTTCAAGATAGACATTTACTTTTAAGCCTTTGGAAATGGCAAGTCGGATAGTCGCTTCAACTTCACTAAAATGCTGTTCTGGTGTCTTTTTTAATTGAAAAGTCAAATGATTTAAAGACCCTTTGGTCAATAAGTTCATCACTTTGGCACCGGCATCTAACATCCATTTGACAGATGTTCCACCATCCACAAAAGTCAATACTTCCACTTTATCCAAAAGACCATTTTTACTGGCCCATTCTGTGATTTTTTTCACAGCTTGAAATTCACCTTCCGACACACGTGCCGAGGCAATCTCAATGCGATCAACTTTTAATTCAGTCAATAGCAATTGAGCTATGGTTAATTTTTCACTGGCAGAAAAGGATACCCCACTGGTTTGTTCACCATCGCGAAGGGTGGTATCCATGATTTCAATATGACGTTTCAAGGAATTATCGATTGGAAGCAAAGGATACGATTTCGTCTTTCATAGCTTGTAAATAATCTATGTCGTCAAAACCATTTAATAAATTATGTTTTTTATAGCCGTTGATATCAAAATTTTCAGAAGCTCCGGTAGAAACAATGCTGATACGTTGTTCTTCTAAATTCACTTCAAATTCTGCCTTGGGGTCCTTTTCAATTGCTTCAAAAATGAGATGCAAAAACTCTGGACTTACTTGTACAGGTAAGATTCCTACGTTAATGGCATTTCCACGAAAAATATCAGCAAAGAAAGAAGAAACCACACATCTAAATCCATAATCATAAATCGCCCAAGCTGCATGCTCACGACTACTCCCTGAACCAAAATTCTTCCCTCCTACCAAGATCTTTCCTTGGTAAGTAGGATTGTTCAATACGAAATCAGCCTTGGGTTGATCATTTTTATCGTATCTCCAATCTCTAAATAAATTATCTCCAAATCCTTTACGCTCCGTTGCTTTTAAGAAACGAGCTGGGATGATTTGATCTGTATCTACGTTCTCAATAGGTAATGGAACGGCAGAACTTTTTAATACACTAAAACTATCGTAAGCCATAATGGTCTAATTTAAACAACTTATAAAAACTCTCTTGGGTCAGTAACCAAACCGGTTACTGCAGCCGCAGCAGCGACTAATGGACTAGCCAATAAGGTACGAGAACCTGGTCCTTGACGTCCTTCAAAATTACGGTTGGAAGTACTAACAGCATATTTTCCAGCTGGGATTTTATCATCATTCATCGCTAAACAAGCCGAACAACCTGGTTGACGCAATTCAAATCCTGCTTCAGTTAGGATTTCAAAAATACCTTCGTCCTTAATCTGTTTTTCAACAATATGTGAACCCGGTACAACCCAGGCCGTAACATGTTCTGCTTTTTTGCGACCTTTTACAATAGAAGCAAAGGCTCTGAAATCCTCAATACGACCATTCGTGCAAGAACCAATAAACACATAGTCTACTTTCTTCCCGATCATGGCATCATCTTCGGCAAATCCCATATAATCTAAGGATTTTTCATAGGTGGCTACACCACCTTCTAAATCCGTAGCTTTGGGAATGTGCTTAGAAATGCCCATACCCATTCCAGGATTAGTTCCATAGGTAATCATAGGTTCAATATCAGTTGCATTGAAATTGATCACTTGATCAAAAACAGCGCCATCATCCGTTTTTAATGTTTTCCAATAAGCCAATTGTTTTTCCCAATCAACACCCTTAGGCGCTAATTCACGGCCATCAATGTAGTCAAACGTTGTTTGGTCTGGAGCAATCATTCCACCACGAGCACCCATTTCAATAGAAAGGTTACAAACGGTCATTCTACCTTCCATGGACATATTTCTAAATACATCTCCTGCATATTCTACAAAATATCCCGTAGCGCCTGAAGTAGATAATTTAGATATAATGTATAAAGCCACGTCTTTGGGAGTCACACCTTTTCCTAAAGTTCCATTGACATTGATGATCATTTTCTTAGGTTTAGGCTGCATGATGCATTGTGATGAAAGCACCATTTCAACTTCTGAAGTACCAATACCAAAAGCAATAGCACCAAAAGCACCATGAGTAGAAGTATGGGAATCTCCGCAAACAATGGTCATTCCAGGTAATGTAATACCATTTTCAGGTCCTACTACGTGAACAATACCATTTTTGGGATTTCCTAAACCCCAATGTGAAATACCATATTTGCTTGTATTTTTCTCTAACTGCAACAACTGATTAGCAGATAAAGGATCCTCAACTGGCAAATGCTGATTAATCGTTGGTGTATTATGATCTGCTGTGGCAAAAGTTCTTTCTGGAAATAATACACCAGTACCTCGTGTCTCTAAACCTAAAAATGCAACAGGACTGGTTACTTCATGAATGAAGTGACGATCAATAAAAAAAACGTCTGGACCATCTTCGATCTTACGAACGACATGAGAGTCCCAAACTTTATCAAAAAGGGTGCTGGGAGTTTTGCTCATTATAATAGAATTAAATAAATACCTAAATCAAGCTACAAAAATGCTACTTTTTTCAGGAAATTCAAAGGTTTAATTGCTCAAAAGCAGAGATTTGCCATATAAAATTTGGCGATAAGGGGACTATAAAGAGGCTCTCGAAATAAGACAGAAAGGATTTTCGATGTGTACCTTAGAATTTGTTTTAATGATTTCCGCTGCTGTTCTTCCCAATTGAGCAAAATCTGTGGACATCGTACTGATACCTTTAAACAACAACCTTTTTAATGGTGTTTCATTATAGGATATCAAACCAACATCTTCCCCAAGAATTAATTCCTTCTCCAATACCTTTTCCAATAACATAATTAAGTCGTCCTCCATTACATTGATGTAGGCTTCACCCACAGCAGGTGTTATGGCACTAGCCGAAGATACAATTTCCATATCAAAGGCGAAATCACGGCAAAAATTAGTAAAACCCGTAACAATTTCTTGAGGATAATATGATGTATTTGGGAAAATCATTTTCAAAACATGGTATTTACTTAAATCATCTTTAGCTTGGATTAAAGCAGAGTAAATATCTTTTTCAAAATTTTCATACACGGCTCCAAAATTTCCCTGTATACCTGGTATTAATTTATCCAATAAAATCAATTTCTCTTTGGGTAATTGATTAATCAATTCTTTCGCACTCTGCTCCCCTTCCATAAAGTGAGGAATAATCACAATATGAGAATAATCACGATCTCTCGATTGAATAATCTTTTTAAATAGGTTGAAATCATTATTGTAGATATAAAAATCTATCGTGGCATTTTCGCCCATGGCTTCCACAAAGGAATCATATACCAATTTCTTGTGGCCGCTTAACTTATTGAACAACAAAAAAATACGAAAATCAACAGGTAGCTTATCTATTTTAATAAAAAATCCTTTTCCTCTGACAGAATCAATTACTCCTTTGGATTTCAAATAGTTATAACCCTTCTCTACAGTAATGCGAGAGATATAGTATTCAAAACTAACTTCATTAATCGATGGTAAACTTTCCCCTTTTTTAATCCGCTTATTGCGAATACCTTCTATGATGGAATTTGCAAGCTGCTGGTATTTAGGTGTCGATGAAAACTCATCGATATGGATAACATCAAGAATATTAGAATGACTCATTTATAAAGAATTACCGATACCTACAATGATAACAGAGACCAAAATTACAACAATTCCTGCCATTACTGTCCTTAATGTTTGTTTTGAAACACCTTTCCATTCTTTGAAATACAGACCCCAGAAATTCGATGTTAAAATAATGGTAGCCATGTGTAAAATCCAAGAACTAGCCCCATTGCCCAATTTACTTTCTCCCATTCCATAAAAGAAAAATTGAAGAAACCAGGTGGTACCTGCCACAGCTGCAAACGTATAATTTCTGCGTAATGGAGAATTGGTATTTAAGTAATCGCCAAATGACTTATTGCTATAATTTAAATACATGCACCAAATGAAATTCGTAGTAAATCCTCCCCAAAGTACAACGATGAAAATGACATTATTTTGGAATAAAGGATCACAACCTTTAACAATAGCTTCATTGGCCATTAATTTACCTGCTTCTATACCAAAATTAAAACAAGCACTCAATAAGCCTGAAATGGTAGCTACTATTAAGCCTTTGACTAAATTAAACTCTTTGATGCTTTCTTTTTTCTGCTCATCAGATAATTCGTTTTCCTTCATCATACCTGCTTTTCCGCACAGATATATACCGAAAATACACACCAAAATTCCCAACAATACAAGTCTACCGCCTGTGCTACTTGCTATTTGAGAAAAAGTAATACCTTCCATGCCTGAAAATTCACGGTAAATTGGCGGCACTAAGGCTCCAAAAATACTGCATAAACTCAAGGCGATGGACATACCCAATGACATTCCTAAATAACGCATGGCTAAACCAAAGGTTAAACCACCTATTCCCCATAATACACCAAATGCATAAGTCCAGAATAATGTACTAGAATTAGCTTGCTGAATAATTTGCATGAAATCAGGGATGGTCAAATAGGCTGCTACAAATGGTACCAATATCCATGAAAACACACCTCCTACAATCCAAGCACTTTCCCAAGACCAGACTTCAATCTTTCTATAAGGAATATAAAAACTACCTGAAGCAAAGCCTCCCAAGCTGTGAAACAACAAACCTAATAATGAACCCATTTGATCTATTTATTATTTATTTTTAATTCTTACCTAAAAAGCGAAATGTGAAACTATTCTAATCTCTAATCAATTAACATGACATCATACTTAGCCATTTAATCAATCATTTAAGGAATAATTCCTCAAATTTAGCTTGCTAATGTAACAGAAGAAATGATAAAAACAATTCAAGGCAGGCTAATGAAAGTACTATTTATTATTAAATTAAGCCTATGAAAAGTAAAATACCCCATCTTTCAGCCTTAGCATTATTGATTTTTCTCTTGGGCAGTTCTTTTTTAACAATACAATCCAATGAAGATTGGCCATCCTATTTAGGTGGTGCAGACCGTAATCATTATTCTACATTAAGTCAGATTACATTAGAAAATGTGCAACAATTAAAAGTAGCCTGGACCTATGCTAGTGGTGATTCTGGTCAAATTCAAGCTAATCCGATCATCATTAATGGAGTTTTATATGGTGTTAATGCCTCCGTTCAAGCCTTTGCTTTGAATGCCGCCACCGGAAAAGAAATTTGGCGATTTGGAGACCCATTAAAAAATTGGGCCAGTACAAGTCGGGGCGTTTCTTATTGGAGACATGAACAAGAAGCTAGAATTTTATACACAGCAGGGCCAAATTTATGGGCATTAGATGCTAAAACAGGAAAACCCATACCGTCATTTGGTCAAGGAGGCAAAATAGATTTACATACAGGATTACCTAAAATTGCCCAAAACAAATTTCTACTTTCCAATACTCCTGGTACCATCTATCAGGATTTAATCATCATGCCCTTACGGCTTTCTGAAGAAGAAGATGCTGCACCAGGTGATATTCGGGCCTTTGATGTTAGGACAGGTAAATTAGTTTGGACTTTTCATACGATTCCTTATCCTGGTGAATATGGATATGCCAGTTTCCCTAAAGATGCCTATAAAAACACCTATGTAGGAGCTGCCAATAATTGGGCAGGAATGGCGGTTGATGAAAAAAGAGGCATACTTTTTGTTCCTACTGGTTCGGCTGGATATGATTTCTGGGGAGGAAATAGACCAGGAGCTAACCTATTTGCCAATTGTTTGATAGCCTTGGATGCAAAAACAGGAAAGCGCCTATGGCATTTTCAAACTACTCACCACGATTTATGGGATAGGGATTTACCAGCACCTCCCAATTTAATCCGAGTAAAACATCAAGGAAAATACGTTGATGCTGTGGCGCAAATTACTAAGCAAGGTTTTGTGTTTCTATTCGACAGAACTACAGGAAAAGCACTTTTCCCCATCTTGGAAAAGAAAGTAGCTACAAAAGGATTAGCGGGTGAGAAACCTTGGCCTAGCCAACCATATCCTAGTAAACCTGCTCCTTATGCTCGACAGTCGTTTGAAATCAGCCATCTTGATGTAAGTCCATTCGCAGAAAACAAAGAAGAATTAAGTCAACAGCTGAAAAAATTCAACAAAGGCTTTTATGCTCCACCAAGTGAAGTGGGGACACTGATATTTCCAGGCTTTGATGGAGGAGGAGAATGGGGAGGAGCCGCAGCTGATCCTGTAAAGGGAATTTTATACGTAAATAGCAATGAGATGGCTTGGGTTCAAAAAATGGAAAATCAAGCGGAAAAGGAAAAACTAAAAATAAGCAACGCTAAAAGACTTTACCAAAACTATTGTCAAAACTGCCATGGAGCAGAATTACAAGGAAATAGTTTAAGTGGATATCCATCTTTAGTGGATATTTTTAAAAGAAGAGATAAAGCATTCGTCAAACAAATCATCCAACAAGGTAAAGGGATGATGCCAGGATTTACACAATTAAAAAATAATGAGATCGAATCCATTTTGTCGTTTTTAGGTAACGAAGATAAACAAGAAATTAGTAGTCAAAATTCGACAGGAAAAGCTAAAATCCCCTATCGAATGGCTGGTTACAATAAATTCTTAGATGCACAAGGTAGGCCTGGAATTAAACCACCATGGGGTACTTTAAATGCAATCGATATGAATACAGGAGAATATATATGGAAAATACCTTTAGGAGAAGATCTTGAATTAGCCAAAAAAGGAATCAAAAATACAGGGATAGAAAATTATGGAGGTCCATTAATTACAGCCAATGGATTACTATTCATAGCAGCTACCAAAGACGGGAAATTCATAGTTTTTGAATCAAAAACTGGTCAACTAATTTGGGAAACCCATTTACCAGCAGCTGGATTTGCCACGCCTTCTACCTATATGGCTGGAGGAAAGCAATATATCGTCATTGCATGTGGAGGAACCAAATTAGGAACACACAAAAACAATCAATATGTAGCTTTTGCACTCCCTTAATTTAAACAAATTCAACTTATATGTATCTATTCAAAAACTCATTTCGCCAATGTCCTAGAGGATCCAAGCGCTTGGCCAAAACCTGAAAATCTTTGAATTTGGGATATCTAGATTGCAATTTTTGTGGACTCATGGTAAATAATTTTCCCCAATGTGGTTTTACTTCAAATGACTCCAAAGCTGCTTCAATATCCGGTAATACAGTAAGCACATGTGGTGTATCAGGCTTCCAAGTAAAGTGAATGGCAATCATATCTTGTTGATATGCAGGACTTAACCATAATTCATCAGCTGCAATACTTCTAATTTCGCTTACAAATAAATAGGGTACAAAAATGGAATGAATCGCTTCAATGGCCATGATGGCTTGATAGGCATATTTCCTTGGCACAAAGTATTCTGATTGTAACTCAGCCCCATTACTAGGTGTAAAACCCATTTTAAAGTGCGGCAATCGTTCATACCAAGGTCCCGAAATTCCCATTTGTTCGGTACAATTGACTGGCGAATTAATTTTAATTGGATGCAAATGTGTGGTCGCAGCAGTGGCACCAAAATACTCCTTTACAGGATGAATATTCTTGGCATTCGATCTTTTCTTAATCCACAATTGATTGATGGTCTTATTTTCCCAATGGGTAAACATACTAACCGAATATCCTTCTTGATAAACTTCATCAAAATGGTCTTTCAATTGATTCATCGATAAATTTTCGAAGACAAATTGGCTTACTTCGAATGTTGGTTGAATGGCTAAGGCGATTTTGGTTACCATGCCTAAAGCACCAATATTGACAACGACGCCATTAAAATCAGGATGGCCTTGCTCCCAACGTTCCAAGGTTCCATCGGCTTTCATGATTTCAAGCCCGCGTACTGCCGAAGATAAATTACCATTTCTATCACCTGAACCGTGAGTGGCCGTTGCACATGCCCCAGCCACTGAAATATGTGGTAAGGAGGCCAAATTATGTAATGCAAAACCTTCTTGATCTAATAATAAACCAAGTGTTCCATACTTGATACCAGCTTCCACCCAAACCCACATCTTTTGACGATCTATAGTAATCAATTTATCCAATTTGGAGGTAGAAATCAGTGTATCAGTCGTATTAGCAATGGTATTAAACGAATGTTTAGATCCCAAGGCTTTAGGCTGTTTGGCCGCTAATACTTCTTTTCTTAATTCGTCAAGGTTGCTTGGGAATACGATTTTTTTAGCCGAGTAGGTCAAATTTCCAGCCCAATTAGTTTCTGAGACGGATGGAATATGAAATTGACTAGCCATAAAAAGAAGACTTGAATGCTGTATAAATTCTTGACGGTTCATTTTGGTAGAATTATACAAACCAATCTACAAAATATTTCAAGTATTCAGTTGTTAATTCAAACAAACGATAGGCCTTTTTAGCTATTTCATATGGTTTACATAAATAAAGGATTGAACATTTGGCTTGGCTCCTTTGAAGTCAATGAAATAGAAGTAAACCCCATCAGCAATTCGTCCATCACCTGATACAAATGATTCTTGCTTTGCAATCTCTCCTCCCCAATCATTTTTATAATTGTCGGTTTCGTAAACAATATTACCCCAACGGTTAAAGATGCTTAAATGGTGGCTTGGCATGCTCATGATGCCAGGAATCACAAATTTATCGTTGACACCATCCCCATTTGGAGAGAATCCTTGCGTCATATAGGTCTCACATACATCTTTATCCTTACTATTCGGTATGCCATCATGATCACAATCCGGTAATGCACCATAGTTTAAATCCTCTTCTAATTTATCTGGAACACGATCTCCGTCATCATCGGGATCTAAATAATCTGGAATACCATTTTTATCTGTATCCAATGGATTTAAAGGATCAGAGCCTACCTCTTCCTTGTCGGTAATTCCATTATTATCCGAATCTATATCTCGGTAATCAGCTAATCCATCGCCATCAGTATCAGCTGGTCTATTTGGATTTAATCCAGCCTCTATTCTATCTGGAATTCCATCTCCATCCGAATCCAAGTCGCGGAAATCAAAAACTCCATCCTTATCGGTATCCAATGGTTTATTTGGGTCAAAACCTACTTCCACTGTGTCTGGAATGATATCTCCATCCGAATCTCGGTCAATATAATCTGGTAAGCCGTCTTTATCTGTATCTAGGGGTAATTGGGGACTATCACCTGCCTCTATTTTATCCCAAATGGTATCATTATCTGAATCAAGATCGAGGTAATTGGCTTTTCCATCTTGATCCGTATCCAAAGGAATCATAGGGTCTATTCCTGCTTCCTTACTATCTGGAATTCCATCATTGTCTGAATCGGTATCGTGGTAATCTGTCGTATTATCTCCATCAAAATCTTGAGGTTTTAATGGATTTGAACCCGCTTCTATGAAATCTGGAATTCCATCACCGTCAGAATCTGTATCGCGGTAATCCGGTATTTTATCACCATCAAAATCCTGAGGTATTAATGGATTTGAACCCGCTTCCATGAAATCTGGTAGACCATCATTATCCGAATCTGAATCTCTAAAGTCGAATATTTTATCCTGATCTGAATCCCTAGGCTTGTTACCATCTTCACTAGCTTCAATTTTATCTGGTATTCTATCTGCGTCGCTATCAAGATCAAGATAATCGGGAGTTCCATCTAGATCGGTGTCAGTTAACACTTGTAGAATGAATCCAGCTTCTAACTCATCTGGTATGGTATCACCATCAGAATCAAGATCGAGATAATCAGCAATCGAATCCTGATCACTATCAACAGGATTGTTTCCATCTTTACCCGTTTCTGTTTTATCATATATACCATCATTGTCACTATCAATATCTCGATAATCTGAAGTTCCATCTAGATCACTATCCAATGGTAAACTAGGCTTAGTTCCTGCCTCGATTCGATCAGGAATAGAATCCCCATCCGAATCTGTATCTTCGAAGTCTTTCAAGCCATCCCCATCCGTATCCCATGGTTTAGTGCAATCTCCTACTTCAACGATATCTAAAATTCCATCTTCGTCTGAATCTGTATCACGGAAGTTGGCCAATTTATCTTGATCCCAATCTGCTCCACCTTCTACTCCATCACGGATGCAGTCATTGTCTGAATCTAAGTCCAAGAAGTCGGGTGATCCATCCTTGTCCGAATCAATTACCACTTTGTATTCTCCACGATCATCCCATCCGTTGTCATTGTCATCGTTGGAATTAGTACATTCTCTACACTTATCTTTGCCTTCCCAAGCATCTGGTATACCATCGCCATCCGAATCATCATCTAAGTAATTTGGAATGCGGTCTCCATCATTATCTGTATCTCGCTCATCGCTATCTCCTAACCAATCTCCATCCGAATCTTTATCTCGATAGTTTGGTCTTCCGTCTT
>NZ_JBEWZH010000002.1:242259-490718 GCF_045310485.1 Aquirufa salirivi | reverse complement strand
CTGAGAAAGTTAAGTTCTTAGAACCGGTATAAGTGGTTACCGTATTACCACTCGCATCTTTGGCGGTAATCGTAATCGAATTACTCGTTCCAGCTGTTTGAGTAGCCGAACCTGTCACTACTAATTTAGTCGCTGCTCCAGGATTGACTGTCACACTAGAACTAGTAACCGCTGTTCCTGATGCTGGCGTAAAGGTGAAAGTTCCTGATCCTGAAGTTCCCGTATAGATAATTCCATCGGTGGTTAAATTAGCCACACCGCTGGTAAAATCACCCACTTGATTCAGTACATTAGTACCTCCTGAACCTAAACCACTCACTGTTCCTCCCAATGAATTGGTCACTGTCACATTATTCGTCGAAGCATTAAATCCTGTTACTGTATTACCATAGACATCTTGCGCTGTCAAGGTATTCGTGCCTGTAAAGGCGGTGCCATTGATCTGGGGACTCGCTAAGCTTACGGCCAATTTCGTCATCGTTGATGGACTCACCGTTACAATTAAGCGATCGGCTCCTGCTGCGGAAATGGTACCATCAGTAACCGCTACAATAGCAGATTCTGCTTTATACAACTTCATATTGGTGCTTACTGTACCAAGACTAAAACTTAAGATTGTAGGGGAACCAAAAGCAATATCAGTAGCAAAATTATCCGTTACTTTAGGTGTAGTTGTTGGATTGGAGGATGAATTGGCCCCAGAAAAAGTTAATGATTTAGTTCCAGAATAGGTCGTTGCTGTATTTCCACTCGCATCTTTGGCCGTAATTGTAATTGAATTAGATGCTCCTGCGGTTTGTGTAGCCGATCCTGTCACCACTAATTTGGTAGCTGCTCCGGGGCTAATGGTCCTAGTTGAACTCGTTATTGCAGTTCCAGAAGCTGGGGTAAAGGTAAAAGTTCCTGATCCTGAAGTACCCGTGAACTTCAAGCCTAAGCTCGTTAAGTTGGCCACGCCACTAACAAAATCTCCCGCTTGATTCAACACGTTGTTCACTCCTGATCCTAAACCTGTAATCGCTCCTGTCAAACTTGTCGTTACTGTAATACTGTTGCCTGAAGCATCAAAGCTCGTAGCTGTATTGCCATACGCATCTAGAGCTGTTAAGGTATTCGTGCCTGTGAAAGCGGTTCCATTAATCTGCGGACTCGTTAAGCTTACAGCCAATTTCGTCATCGTCGACGGACTCACTGTCACACTCAAAGTACCTCCTGTATTGGAATTGATTGTTCCATCTGTGGCATTCACCGCAGCTACTTCTGCGTTGTACAAGATCATGGTAGCAGCGGCACTACCAGCCGTAAATGAGATATTATGGGGAGATCCAAAATTGGTCCCTCCAAAAGTAGGACTGGTGGATGGATTTGGTGAATTGGCTGCCCCAGAGAAAGTAATATTTTTAGCTCCAGTATATGATGTCGCCGTATTACCACTCGCATCTTTAGCGATAACCGCAAAGACTTCCCCAAGCCCTGCGGTAAGACTGGTAGAACCATCAATGATAAACTTAGTGGCTGCTCCTGCATTGACTGTCACACTTCCACTGGTTACTGCTGTTCCTGAAGCTGGTGTAAAGGTGAAGGTTCCCGCTCCTGAGCTTCCCGTATATTTCAAGCCTAAACTTGTCAAGTTCGCAACTCCACTTGTAAAATCGCCTGCTTGGTTCAATACATTGTTTACTCCTGATCCTAAACCTGTGATCGTACCTGCTAAACTACTAGTAACTGTTACATTATTTGTATTAGCCGCAAAAGAGGTAACGGTATTACCATAGGCATCCTGCGCTGTCAAGGTATTGGTGCCTGTGAATGCTGTGCCGTTAGTCTGTGGACTTGCTAAGCTTACCGCTAATTTACTGTAAGCAGCTTCTGTCACTGTTGCATTCAATGTTCCCCCTGAATTAGAATTAATCGTACCATCACTGGCATTGATAGCAGCTGATTCAGCTTTGTATAAGATTAATGTAGCAGCAGCACTACCAGCAGTAAATGAGATATTATGGGGAGATCCAAAATTGGTCCCTCCAAAAGTAGGAATGGTGGATGGATTTGGTGAATTGGCTGCCCCAGAGAACGTAATATTTTTAGCTCCAGTATACGATATTGCCGTATTTCCACTCGCATCTTGAGCGATAATCGCAACGACTTCACCTAATCCTGCGGTAAAACTGGTAGAACCATCAATGAATAACTTAGTCGCTGCTCCTGGACTGACGGTAATACTAGCACTCGTTACAGCAGTACCTGAAGCTGGTGTAAAGGTGAAAGTGCCTGTTCCTGCCGTTCCAGTAAATACCATTCCCGTACTCGTCAAATTGGCTACACCACTACTGAAACTGACAGCTTGATTGATGATATTATTTAAGCCTGATCCTAAACCTGTAATTGTTCCTGTCAGAGTACTCGTTACTGTTATATTATTCGTATTGGCAGCAAAATTAGTTACCGTATTACCATAGGCATCTTGAGCTGTCAAGGTATTTGTTCCGGTAAAGGGTGAGCCATTCACTTGTGAACCCGATAAACTAACTGCCAATTTGTTGAAACTTGCAAAACCAACAGCAACAGCAAGATTATCTCCACCCGTCGAACTAATTGATCCATCTGTTACCGAAATAGTAGCCGATTCAGCCTTGAATAAAGACATAGGTACAGATGCTGCCTCACCATTAGTGAATGTAATCACCGTGGCAGTTCCAAAATTGATGGCTGCAGCATTTTTATCCGTAACGGTCGGATTCGTCGCAGGACTTAAAGAGACGTTCGCACCAGAAAAAGTCAATGATTTATCCCCTGTATACGAAGTAGCAATATTACCACTCACATCATATGCTCGCAAAGTAATATTTTGGCTCGTTCCAGCTGTTTGGGTACCCGTACCTGTAATAACTAATTTAGTAGCTACTCCAGGATTTACGACAGTAGACCCACTCGTTATGGCTGTTCCAGTAGCAGGAGTAAAAGTAAATGTTCCCGTTCCACTGGTCCCCGTATAAATCATCCCTTGAGCTGTCAAATCAGCAACTCCACTCGTGAAATCTCCTGCTTGATTCAATACATTATTAGCTCCTGATCCCAAGCTACTGACAGTACCTCCTAAGGAATTCGTCACCGTGACATTATTCGTAGATGCATTGAAACTGGTTGCCGTATTTCCATAGACATCCAAAGCGGTTAAGGTATTAGTTCCTGTAAATGCAACCCCATTGGTTTGGGGTGTCGCAATACTGGTGGACAATTTCGTCATGGTAGATGGACTAACGACAACCGATAATCGATCTGCACCTGTGGCGGATAAAGTACCATCAGTTACGGCAATCAAAGCCGTTTCTGCATTATATAATTTCAAGGTAGTAGTGGCAACCCCTGCAGTAAAATTATCAGCGGTAGTTGATCCAAAGGCAATATCCGTTGGAGTACTATTGGCCGCTGTAGGATTAGTTACTGGTGCAGGAGAACTGGTGGCACCGGAATAGGTTAAGTTTTTAGCACCTGTATAGGTTGTAGCGGTGTTTCCGTAAGTATCCTGCGCTGTTATAGTAATCGTCTGACTTCCTCCAGCGGTTTGAGTACCCGTTCCTGTTATTTTAAATTTCGAAACAGTAGCTGTATTTACTGTTAATGTAACTGTTTCAATCACATACCAACCTACTGAACTTTTCAATTCACAATTAAAGACGGTTGATCCGTCATTCGTATCTGTCACTGTTACAGCCGCTTTACCGGTATTACCTCCTGATCCAGCAGTTGTACCTGGGTTGGTACCAGTAATTAATGCGGTACCGCTAGTTGAACTAAATGTAGCGGTGATACCATTGGTATTAGCACTCGCAGTGGTTTTGGCTTGGGCAGTTAAGGTAGTAGTCACTCCTGCTACCACAGGAGAAGTAGTTAATAACAAGGTTGACGCCACCCCAATAGCAGCAGAAAATCCATGTACAATGGTTCCTTCTGCATTATTGGCAAAAGTATAGGCTGTACTTGCAGCCAAGTTGGTGGTGGAATTGGGTAATTCCAATAAATATCCCGCTGTTCCTGATCCACCAGTTAAAAAACCCAACACTGAATTGGCAGGAGTTGCGGCTGTCATGGAATAATTGACAACACCGGCTATAGATGTTACTCCGTTAAAGAATGTTGCGGTAATGGAAGCAGTTACCGCATTCCAAGCATTAGCAATCGTTGTCGTTTGCAATCTTAAGGGTGTATTGGTCGATTTAGCGGCTCCCGTTGTCCAAGTAGTTCCTCCACCAGACGCGGTAGTAGCTGGCCAAGCCTCCAATAAGTATACCCCAGCATCTTCTACAAAGATATCTTTCCCCTCAACTTTGATTTTATTATGATCATTACGTACCAAAACAGTTTCGACGTACCTTTCAGTAACGTCTAATTTCAATACTCGTACAGCAAACAAATCCCCCTCATCACCGGGAGAATCCTCCAAACCATTTATATAATCATCAATAGCGTGTCCGTATTCTTGAAATAACAAAGAAATCAATTGAGTATCCGTGGCATCGGGATACAAAAAGTTCCCCTGCCCTTCTGAATACTCTTTGTTCATATAAATACGTGGACGACCGTCTGGACCAATGGAACTATAACTGGCCATGGCGCCATGCATGTCTTCCCATTTCACAAATTGAATAGGTAAAAACAAACCATTACCTAATACCAAATTTTTCAACGCTAAGGCCTTCTCGTCAAAAGAAGCATCCATCTGCTTGCGCTTTCCAGGAAAGAATTTAAATAATTGATCTCGATAATTTGCTTGGGAGAAAAATGACCTCAAATGAAAATCAACCCCATTTTTTGCTTTCAGAACTCGTTTGCGAGCCAATGAATAATCTAGGCTATCCGCTTGATCCACAAATACCTGCTGTGAAAATGGTATGATAGACGAGCTAGAATAAGAATTAGCTACGGGCGAATAGTTACGCTGGGCAAATAGATCAAATGTATTTATAAACAAAAATAGGCCCAACAAGGCCAGTAAGGTAGATTTACCTTTTAATGAAGTTTTTTCAGAACAAAGTAGAAAAAGAATTTTAGTAATTCTTTGTTGCATAAATTTAATTAATAGAACACAAACACACGCGATGAAGACTTTCCTATATTCTCAATCTCATGCAATTCGGTATAGGCTTGACGAAATAAAAAACTAATTAATAACCGCAATAACTTGATAAAGTTAATAAATAATTTGAGCAGAATATGCAAAAAAAATCAATAACATGTTCTCAATTTTAAATTCCGTTCTTCATATCTTTTAAGTACTCAGAAGGAGTTTTACCTGTATTGTATTTGAACGCTTTAACAAAATTAGATCTAGACAAAAAACCCGATGAATGAGCTAATGCTTCCAAGGTATTTTGCTGTGCTTTCCCTGATTGAATTAGGGTGATGATGTGCTTCACTCTTAACTCATTTTTCCAATCATTGAAACTAACTCCCAAATGATTATTAAAATAGTAAGACAATTGATAATAAGGTATTTTGGTGTCCTCAGCTATCATAGACAGAGAAAAACGACTCCGCAAATAGGGCTCATCCACACAGTATTTAGCTATTTGATGACCAATTTCTTCTAAACGGAAAAAAGGAACTTCATAGGTAGTTGACACCGCCGCCCGCTTCACTGGTGGAGCAAAAGTCGACAATACCATTTCACCCTGTGCCCGAGATGTCATGTGCTTTTTCTTTTTGTACTGTGGACTAAACAATACATAAGGAATAAATAGAATGGACAAATTCTGCAAAGAATATACCCAATATTTAATATCAAAACATATGCGTAACACCATGGGGCTCAACCAATTATGCTTCGAATTCCCAAGCTCTATGTTGTTGATCAATACCAAAAGTGAGGCTGTATTGAGTAAAATGTAGAGTACAATAATCAATGCGATCCATAGTATACTAACTTGATGCGTCACAAAATAATGCTTGATTCGACAACGTCTGTACAAATAAAAACCCGTGTAAAGAAAATACCCAATGGTAAAAATGGGTCTTATCATGGATTGTATGAAAGTGGGAATAAACAAATATTTTGCTTCATACAAGGCCTCAGAGTGCTCCACGATTTTATGAGCCAAAATCAACTTCTCCTCAAAGGAGGAGAATAAATGTGGCAAAATATTAAACAAAAACAATACTGAAACAGCTATGTGCCACCAGTCCTTTTGAACCAATCGCTCCCTACCAATAATCACTTTAACAAATAAGTAGAAAACGGGACCCATCAAAAAATACAGAGGGCTAAAATTGATGGCAAATAAGGAAATCATGAACTCAGAACGAGGCGTACTGGTCACATCATGTACAATTCCAAAAATACTCGTTAATAAATAGAAAGTAGCTAAGAGAATCTTAGCATAAGCTCTTCCCTCCCTGTATATATAGAGTAGAAGAGCGACAACCAATCCTAAAAAAGAGAGATTTAGTATCATGAAAAATTATAGAACACGGAACAGTTTGATATTTTTATAGAACACGGAACAGTCCGTTTATAGAACTACATGACAAATGTAAGAGGAAAATTTTAAATACAAGAACTTTTAAACTATTTTTTGTTCTCAATTTCAAATTAACTACTTAATAATATAACTTTATGGATATTTTATATAATAATTTAAATCAAAATTTACTACTCCCTAAAATACATGAAAAATTAATTTAAACTTAAGTTTACATAATTTCAACAAAAGGACATTCATATTGCATGAATTTGGTCAAAAAAATTCAGAAATTCCTGTCATTTGATACAACGATACTGAATGTATGTTCTCCATTATGACACTTAAAATATGAAGTAATTTTACCTATCCATAGGCCGATCGAATATCCATTTTCAAAGCGCTGAGAATCGCGTATTTGAAATCACGTTGAACAATGGTTCAGAATATCAGATTCTCAGGCAAATAAAAAATGGTCTACAATTAGACAAATTCGAAACCTTATAATTAAATTTTTCAAATAATTAAATTATTAACTAAATAAATAATTATCTAATAATCTTGTATTACTCTATCTAATATTCATTTCCCTAACTGTACCCCGTATCAACAAATCTGCTTCCGTAGCTGCTTGAATTTGCTCCACTCGAACACCTGGCGCTCGTTCAACGAGCAAAAATCCGCCATTAGGTAAAATATCAATAACAGCCAAATCAGTTACGACTCGACAAACACAAGACTTTCCTGTCAAAGGCAAATCACACGTTTTCAATAACTTAGATCGACCATCCTTGTTTTGATGCAACATCGCCACAATGATATTCGGTGCCGAAGCAACTAAATCCATGGCACCGCCCATTCCCTTGACTTGCTTACCCGGTATTTTCCAATTGGCCAAATCCCCGTTTTCAGAAACCTCCATACCCCCTAAAATCGTTACGTCAATATGTGCACCACGAATCATAGCAAAACTATCCACCGAACTAAATAAGGATGCCCCAGGAATCATCGTGATGGTTTGCTTTCCAGCATTAATTAATTCCGGGTCTACTTGATTCTCTTCTGGAAATGGCCCAATACCCAATAATCCATTTTCCGACTGTAATATTACTCGCATCCCCTTAGGAATGTAATTGGCTACCATTGTAGGAATACCAATCCCCAAATTGACATAATCTCCGTCCTTGATTTCTAAGGCCAAACGCTTGGCAATAATTTCCTTTTTAGAATCCAATACTGATAAATGAGACAAATCTTTCGTGGTGGTACGATGTTCAATTCGTTTTTGATAATCCTTACCCTGAAAAATTCGCTGTACATAAATGCCAGGGACATGTATTTCATCGGGTTCTAATGTCCCAATGGGAACTAATTCATCCACCTCAGCAATGGTGATTTTACCCGCCTGTGCCATCATTGGATTGAAATTACGAGCCGTACCATGGAAAATCAAATTCCCTTCAAGATCTCCTTTCCATGCCTTCACGAGGGCAAAATCAGCGAACAATGCCTCTTCCATCAAATATTCTTTTCCTTGAAATGTTCGGATTTCTTTACCTACCGCTACTTCAGTCCCCACCCCTGCTGGAGTAAAAAAAGCGGGTATTCCTGCTCCTGCAGCACGAATTCGCTCAGCTAAAGTCCCCTGCGGCACTAATTTTACCTCCAAATCCCCTGATAAAAGTTGTTCTTCAAACACCTCATTTTCCCCAATAAAAGAGGAGATCATGCATTTGATTTGTTTATTCTTCAATAAAATCCCCAAACCAAAATCATCTACTCCCGCCTCATTGGAAATACAAGTTAAGCCTTTGACTCCCTTTCTACTTAACTCGGTAATGGCATTTTCAGGAATCCCCGCCAAACCAAAACCACCCACCATAATCGTAGCACCCGATGCAACATCATACAATGCTGCTTGTGCATCTTTAAACAATTTATTCTTCATATCTCCTTTTTCAAGCTACAATACTAAAGAAATAAGCTTATGATAAAAATGAAAAAACAAGCATATCCACCCTACATTAGAAGACATTGATCAGGTTTTGTGGTTACAAAATCTGCTTCACGCTGCCAACGCTGTCAAGGTTTAGAACCTTGCCAGCGTTAAACGTTCTTGCGTGAAACGATTTTCAAAGCACATAAATTGTCCAGCAAATTGATAATATAATGGCCTAATAATACCCATAGAAGCCCATATGAATTTTGAGCTTTGGACATATTTTTCTAACTTAAAGTCTTATTACCTATTGCCTCTAAAACCTATATAATGAACCCAGAAAAGGAACCTGGATTAAAAAGAACCTTAAGCCCACTGATGTTGTGGGGACTAGGTGTCGGATACGTCATTTCCGGCATGTATTTTGGATGGAATCTTGGATTAGAAAAAGGTGGTACGCTGGGTCTAGGACTGGCAACTCTTCTCATCATCCTTTTATATACCACATTTACATTTTCTTACACCGAATTAGCCTGCGCGATACCCAAAGCAGGTGGAGGATTTGACTATGCCGGTAGAGCCTTGGGGCCCACTTGGGGTTTTGTGGCGGGCATGGCACAAACCATTGAATTCATCTTCGCACCACCGGCCATTGCTTTTGCTATTGGGGCCTACTTTAATCTGTTTTTTCCTCAAATTCCCATCATTAGTATCGCCATTGCCTCCTATTTTTTATTTACGGCTCTTAATGCCTATGGGGTCAAAGCTGCTGCCATTTTTGAATTAACCATCACCATTCTGGCTGTAGGTGAATTACTACTTTTCGCAGGAATAACTTTACCCGCTTTTGAGTTAAAACACCTGCAAAGCAATCCCCTACCCCATGGCTGGTCTGGATTTTTTGCTGCCATACCTTTTGCCATTTGGTTCTTTTTAGGGATCGAAGGGGTCGCCAATGTGGCTGAAGAGGCCATCAATCCTCAAAAAACGATACTAATTGGATTTGGATCCGCTATTTTGACTTTAGTAATCCTTTGTATGTTAACCTTTTTTAGTTCCATTGGGGTTAATGGCTGGGAATCCATCGTTTATCAAGCAGATGGCTCCTTATCCGACTCACCCCTTCCTTTGGCACTCAAGCATGTGGTGGGTGACAGTAATCTATTGTATCATTTATTAATTTCAGTAGGTCTTTTTGGTTTAATTGCTTCCTTCAATGGCATTATTTTAGCCGCTGGGCGCTCAACCTATGAATTGGGTAAAGTCAAAGCTGCTCCTCCTTTTCTTGGTCGTGTTCATAGCAAATTCCAAACTCCTGCAAATGCCCTACTCGTCAACATGTCACTTGGAATCCTAGCACTTTTGACGGGAAAAACAGCTGAAATAATCACCATTTCAGTGTTTGGAGCCTTAACTCTTTACCTCATTTCCATGGTTTCTATCTTGGTACTTAGACGGAATGAGCCCGAACTCGAAAGACCATTTAAAACACCCTTTTTCCCTTACTTTCCCTGGATTGCGCTGATTATTGCAGCTATTTCCATGATTTCCATGATGTATTATAATCCCGTTCAAGCGGGTATCTATTTTCTGATTTTACTAGGCACCAGTATCATTTATCGATTTTTTGGCCCTAAATTGACCCTCAAACCCTAATTTTCAATTTAGAAAATGACCTCTACCGAATTAAAAAACTACTTATCTGCCCATCCTACCTCGAAAGTAAAAATTGCTTTCACGGATATCGATGGGATTTTGCGTGGCAAATACATTTCCACCGAAAAATTCCTATCCATCCTTGAAAAAGGGACTACATTTTGCGATGTCGTTTTCGGCTGGGATGCGGCGGATGTATTGTACAGTCAAGGCAAAAAAACAGGCTGGCATACAGGTTTCCCTGATACACCGGCTCAATTGGATTTAAGTACTTTCCGACAAATACCTTGGGAAAATAACCTCCCTTTTGTACTAGGTGATTTTCTTGAGCATGACGGAAAACCTTCTACGGTTTGTCCCCGACAATTACTAAAAAAGATGATTGCAGAGGCTCAGGCCTTACATTTTACGCCCATATTTGCCCAAGAATTTGAATGGTTCAATTTTGCTGAAACGCCAGATTCAGCCCAAGAGAAGCATTACAAAAATCTGAAACCCTTAAGTCCAGGTATGTTTGGATATTCCGTTTTGAGAACCACGCTGAATAATCCATTTTTCGATGATTTATTTGAACATCTCAAAGCCTTCCAAGTACCCATCGAAGGTCTACATACCGAAACTGGGCCAGGTACTTATGAAGCCGCAATAGCTCATTCTGGTGCCTTAGAAGCTGCGGATAGAGCTGTTTTATTCAAAACTGCCGTTAAGGAAATTGCTTATAAACATCAAATCATGGCCACTTTTATGGCCAAAATAGATGAAAATTTACCTGGCTGTGGCGGTCACGTTCATCAAAGTCTATGGGATGCCGAAGGTAAAACCAATCTCTTTTACGATGCTCAAGATCCTTACCATTTAAGTAAAACAGCGAAACACTATTTGGCAGGAATCCTTCATTGTTTACCCCATATTTTACCGATGTTTGCCCCGACCATCAATAGCTATAAAAGGCTGGTGGAAGGTGCTTGGGCTCCAACAACGCTGACGTGGGGACTAGACAACAGAACGGTAGCCTTACGTGTGTTAAGTGCTGGAGCCAGCTCGGCCCGCATAGAAACCCGTGTCATTGGTGCGGATGTCAATCCGTATTTGGCCATAGCTGCCTGCTTGGGTGCTGGACTATATGGTATTAAACATGAATTAGACCTACAAGAACCGACCACAGGCAATGGATATTTAGATTATTCCCACGGTAGTATTCCACATACCCTGATTGATGCCACCAAAAATATGCAGCAATCTGAGGTAGCCAATGAGATCTTTGGCAAGGAATTTGTAGAGCACTTTACCATGACAAGAACCTGGGAATGGCAACAGCATTTAAAGTCGGTGACCGACTGGGAATACAAACGTTATTTTGAAATCATTTAATCAAGCCTATATTTTAAACACATGTCTTCATCCATTTTACAGTATAATTTTCCTACCACCATCCGTTTTGGTGCAGGAGCCATCAATGAAGTAGCCGATTATTTACTAAAAAATGATCTCAAAAAGCCTTTGGTGGTCACAGACCCCGTGGTGGCAAGTTTGGATTTTTTCAAATCCTTTATTCAATCACTTGAAAAGAAAAACATCTCGGTAGAAGTCTTTTCTCAAATTCATAAAAACCCGGTAAAATCCGACGTTTATTTAGGTGTAGATTCCTATGATGCCAACCAACGAGATTCCATCATTGGAATTGGTGGTGGTGCAGCCATGGACGTAGCTAGAGCCATGGTTTTGCGAGTAAATCACCGAGAAGATCTATTTAAATACGATGATTTGATTGGTGGGGATATTTTTGTCACCAATGATGTACCTCATTTTATTACGATACCTACCACCGCTGGAACAGGTTCTGAAGTGGGTCGTAGCGCCATCATTGCGGATGATGTTACGCATCAAAAAAAGATTCTTTTTTCTCCCAAATTATTGGCAAAAACCATCTTTGCTGATCCCATGTTGACCATGGATTTGCCGCCAGCCGTGACTGCTGCAACAGGTATGGATGCCTTAACGCATAATTTGGAAGCATATGTGGCAAAAATGTCGCATCCGCTGTGTGAAGGAATCGCATTGGAAGGCATTTCATTGATTGCTAAATCCATGGAAAAGGCAGTCAAAAACCCTGATATCGAATCCAAAAGCAATATGCTCATTGCTTCTTTAATGGGTGCTGTTGCTTTCCAAAAAGGATTGGGTGTGGTTCATTCCTTGGCTCATCCTATGTCTTCTTTATTGGATACCCACCATGGATTAGCCAATGCTGTCAACTTACCCTATGGAATGAAATTTAACATCGCTGGTTTTGAGGAAAAATTCCGTCGCATTGCACGCACCTTGGAAATCAAAGATGAAAGTGGCGAAGGTGTGGTGAATTTCTTATTTGACTTAAATAACCGAATTGGAATCCCACATCAATTACGTGAAGTAGGTGTTAAAGAAGAGCATATAGAGACTTTGGCTGATTTGGCTATTGCCGATTTTGCTCACCCTAATAATCCAAAGCCAGTAAGTAGAGAAGATTTCAAAAACCTATATTTAGAAGCTTTATAAGTCATGAAAATCCGTTTAGGCATCAGTTTCAGTAGTACCAATTTCCAAAATTACCTCCGTTGGTTTGATCCAGAGGTTCATGCTGGAAAAGTAGAACTACTGGAACTGAAAGCTGAATCTAGTACGCTTTCTGATTTTGAATCTTGTGATGGATTTGTCCTCAGTGGTGGTTGTGATATCGATACGGCGCTCTATCAAGGAGAAGCTAATTATCCCCATAAACCTGAGGAATTCGAAACCGAAAGAGATCATTTTGAAGTATCAATTTATTTGTTTGCTAAAGAACATCAAAAACCTCTTTTGGGGATTTGTCGAGGTATGCAATTAGTTCAGGTGGTAGAAGGAGGAAAACTCATTCAAGACTTGGGAGATGAAGCTAATTTGATTCATAAAAAATCAGGCAATACCGACAGAAAACATAGCATCCAAGTTCATGAAGGGAGTCTTTTGGCATCCATTAGTCAGCAATCTTCAGGAGAAGTCAATTCAGCGCATCACCAAGCCATAGATCCCAATCAATTAGGCAACAACCTATTCATATCTGCTTGGTCGACGGATACCCATAGCCCAGAAGCTTTGGAATACCAAAATAAACAAGATCAATCTTTTATGCTCTGCGTGCAATGGCATCCAGAACGTATGGAAGAAAAGGAAAAAAGTCCTTTCTCCGAAAACATTAAACAATCATTTTTAGCCTCGATCAATCATAAGATATGCAAGTTATAAACCCCGCCACCGAACAAGTTATTCAGGAATTAACTGAGGATAACTCAACTACTTTACAACAAAAATTTAATCTATTACAACAAGGTCAAATTGCCTGGGCTGCCAAGACTTTACCTGAGCGAATTGCTGTTATTTTAAAATTTTCTACCCTTTTAGAAGAAAATTTGGAAGAATTAGCCGCTATTTTAAGTTCTGAAGTGGGTAAGCCCCTACAACAATCGCGCAATGAAATCAATGGAGCCAGAGGGCGAATTCAATGGCTTTGTGAACATGCAACAGCCTATTTGAAAGAAGAAATCATGTCGGACGGCTCAGGCATGCAAGAAGAAATCATGTCGGACGGCTCAGGCATGCAAGAAAAAATTGTCTATGAACCCTTAGGTGTCATTTGCAATATTTCTGCTTGGAATTATCCCTATTTGGTGGGAACCAATGTATTTGTTCCTGCGCTTTTAGCAGGTAATGCCGTGATGTATAAACCATCGGAATATGCGAGTTTAACGGGTTTGTCCATTGCGAAATATTTCCATCAAGCAGGTGTTCCTGAGGATGTGTTCCAAATAGCCATTGGCGCAGGGTCTGTAGGTTCCAACTTGTTAGATATGCCATTTAATGGCTATTATTTCACAGGTTCGTACCAAACGGGTCAAAAAATTTATACTCATGTAGCTCCTAAGATGGTCCCTGTTCAATGTGAATTAGGAGGTAAAGATCCATTATATGTAACTGATGAAGTACAAGATATCGCTGGAATTGCCGCAGGAACAGCCGATGGCGCTTTTTATAATAATGGACAAAGTTGCTGTTCGGTAGAACGAATCTATGTGCACGAAAAAGTCTACGATGCCTATGTCGCTGAATTTGTGAAAGAAGTCAAATCTTGGAAAATGGGCGCTCCTACAGAGGATGGCGTTTATTTAGGTCCTCTTTCTAGAAAAGCACAAATTTCTGTCTTGGAAAATCAAGTGAAGCAAGCGGTAGATTTAGGCGCAACAATACTAACTGGAGGAAAAGCGGTTACAGGTACAGGCTATTATTTTGAACCCACCGTTTTAGTGAATGTCAATCACCAAATGGATGTCATGAAAGAAGAATCTTTTGGACCCATCATTGGTATACAAAAAGTAAAAGATGATGCGGAAGCAATAGCCTTGATGAAGGATACCGCTTATGGACTTACCTCATCGGTATACAGTGTCAATGAAAACAGAGCGAATCAAATTTTAGCTCAAATGGATTCAGGTACTGCCTATTGGAATTGCTGCGACCGTGTAAGTGCTGCTTTACCATGGAGTGGTCGTAAACATTCAGGTTTTGGCGCGACCCTTTCGCATCAAGGTATTCGTGCTTTTACCAAGACAAAAAGTTATCATTTGCGACAGCCCTCCTAGCACGGCTTTTGATCTACAAAACCTATGAACCATGAAAACTTTCCTATTAGCTAGCCTACTTGTCACATGTGGCCTTCAAGGCTCATTGTTGGCTCAAAAATCTCGCCTTAATCCATTGGCTTATGAAGAGATTCCTTTGGGACAAATACATCCGACAGGTTGGCTGAAACAGCAAGTGGACATCATGGTTAAAAATTCGACCGGGCATCTGGATGAAAATCATAAGAAGATTAAAACCGATAATGGCTGGTTAGGTGGCAAGGGTGATGATTGGGAGGAAACACCTTATTGGCTAGATGGCGCCTTACCAGCGGCCTATTTAAGTGGAGATTCAGTATTAATTAAAAAGGTACTGAACTATGTCAATTGGACTTTATCTCATCAGCGACCATCTGGCTTCTTTGGACCTTATAGTAAATATGAGAAAGAAACGGGCAAAATGGCGGAAAATGGTGAGCAAGCAGCGGATTGGTGGCCAAGAATGATCATGCTGAAAATATTGCAACAATATTATCAAGTAAGTCTTGATCCTCGGGTTATTCCATTCATGACCCAATATTTTCAATTTCAACTCAAGAATTTAAAAACTACTCCTTTGGTAAAATACACCGAATGGGCACAATCGAGGGGTGGAGATAACCTGATGGTGGTCTATTGGCTATACCGACAAACCAAAGCATCTTTTCTGTTAGAATTAGGTGATTTAATCTATTCTCAAACCACCAATTGGACCGATTTATTAGGTAAAAGAGATTGGGCTATTCAGGCAGCATACCAACAAAACGACCAGCGTTGGATGGACCGACATGCCGTTAATGTGGGAATGGGAATCAAATTACCCGCCATATATTCTCAATCGAAAAAAGACCCTTATTATTTACAAGCCTTAAAAACGGGCTTTCGAGATTTAATGACCTTACATGGCTTACCTCATGGCATGTTTTCTGGCGATGAAGATTTGCATGGAAATGATCCCATTCAGGGAACTGAATTATGCGCCACCACGGAAACCATGTTTTCATTGGAGCAAGTTATATCCATTACAGGGGATACCGAATACATGGATGCCTTAGAACGCATGACATTCAATGCTTTACCTGCCCAAATCACCGAGGATTTTAATGGGAAACAGTACTTTGGTATGGCCAATCAAGTCGAGGTAAAAAGAGGTGTCTATAGTTTTTCTCTACCATTTTGGAGAGGTATGAACAATGTCTACGGACCCTATAGTGGATACACTTGTTGTACCGCCAATATGCACCAAGCTTGGCCAAAATACATGTCCCACTTATGGTATGGCACTCCCGAAGGAGGTTTTGCGGCTTTGGTGTATGGACCCAATAAACTTGAAACTACCTTATCCTCAGGAGTCAAGGTTCGCATTGAAGAAAAGACTAATTATCCTTTTGAGGATCAAATCCAGTTCATCATTCATCCTGCAAAAAAACAATCCTTCCCTTTGGAATTTAGAATTCCATCCTGGTGTGAAGAAGCTCGTATATTCCTTAACGGTCAAGAATTACAAAGAGAAAAGGGAGGGAAAATCGCTAAAATCACTCGATTATGGAATCCTGGCGATCAAATCACCTTGCAATTTCCCACCAAAATCCGAACTCAAAACTGGGGAAAAAATTCGAGATCGGTGGAATACGGTCCACTCATCTTTGCGCTTAAAATTCAGGAAGATTTCCAAAAAAATGTTCATCCCCAAGAAGGTGAGTATGTTGAGGTATTACCTAAAAGCGACTGGAACTATGCGGTTTTGAAAAAATTTGTGGATAAGCCCGCTGAACATGCTGAATTAATTAGAAAGTCTTTCCCGAAGGATTTTCTTTGGAACCAAGCAAGTGCCCCTATGGAAATCGTTTTGGAAGGAAAAAAACTGCCTGATTGGAAGACAAATGCAGGTGTGGCTCACCAACCCATAACCACGCGAAACGGGGATTATTTAGGACCTAGCGAGGAAAAATCAGAAAAAATCACCTTAATTCCTTTTGGATTTACACGATTGAGGATAGTAGCTTTTCCTGTGGTAAAATAAAATTATCAAGCTGTTGATTTTATGAAAAATCAGGATAAACTTTTGATGATTTCAACTTAGCTTTGCCTGTCAGCTTCGTTAATTAGTATTGTCAGTTAGTATTGTTGGTTTGCTTATCAATAAGCTTGTCAATGAGCTTTGTCAAATTTTGAAAATTTGACAAAGCTTACTACACAATGCTTACTACACAATGCTTACTACACAAAGCTTACTACATAAAGCTTACTTCACAATGCTTAATAAACAAAACTTACTACACGAAGTTTAATTCACAAAACTTACTACACAAAGCCTAATAATACTTAAAACAACAATGATATGAATCCAGTAAAAAGTTATGGGGCAATCAACAAAAATGCAGCCATCGCACCCATGCAAATTGAACGCAGAGTATTAGGTGCTCATGATGTTTCCATTGATATTTTATACTGTGGCGTATGCCACTCCGATATCCACATGGCTCGTTCCGAATGGGGGCCTTCAGTTTATCCCATCGTACCTGGCCATGAAATTGTAGGAATCGTCAAAGCCGTAGGATCTGCCGTAACTCAATTTAAAGTCGGACAAACCGCTGGCGTGGGGGTTTTTGTGGACTCTTGTCGGACTTGTCCGTCTTGTCAAGGTGGTCAAGAACAATATTGTGATAATAACTTCACTCCTACTTACAATGGCTACGAGCGTGATGGAAAAACACCCACTTTTGGTGGTTATTCTTCCAATATCGTCGTTGATGAAAAATATACCTTACATATACCTTTTACCGATCATTTAGATCAAGTAGCACCATTACTTTGTGCAGGAATAACCACGTATTCTCCACTTAAGTTTGCTGGAGTAGGTAAAGGACATAAAGTGGCCGTTTTAGGCTTGGGTGGCCTAGGTCATATGGGAGTAAAATTTGCCGTAGCTATGGGTGCGGAAGTGACCATGTTGAGTACCTCCCCTTCCAAAGAAGCTGATGCGAAACGACTAGGCGCTCATCATTTTGTTTTGTCGACCGATAAAGAACAAATGAAAAAATTGAGCAATCATTTTGATTTCATTCTAAACACGGTAGCTGCTCACCATGACATGAATGCATTTTTACATCTTTTGAAATTAGAGGGGAAAATGCTGATTGTAGGAATCCCTCCAGAAGACCACCGCATAGCCGCTGCCAGTTTAATTTCGAAAAGAAGAAGCATCATCGGTTCCAACATTGGGGGTATTGCTGAAACACAAGAAATGTTGAATTACTGTGCTGAACACAATATTCTATCCGACATAGAATTGATTCCCATGAATGAAATTAATGTAGCTTATGAGCGAATCATTAAGTCCGACGTCAAATATCGGTTTGTGATTGATATGAAGACGATTTGATTCTGAAATCAGAAAAAGAGCTTAGTCACCTAAGCTCTTTTTTTATGATGATTCTCATATATTAGCCAACAACTATTTAGTAAATTGTAGGATGAAATGGATTTATCTATCAGTTTTTATAATAGGCCTCAGTGCTTGTAAGGATAAAAGCGAAACAACATATCCGACTGAAGGACCGATTTCTGAGTCGGTATACGCTTCGGGAATCGTAAAAAGCCAAGATCAATACCAGGCTTTTGCACCAGTAAGTGGCATTGTAGATCAAATATTGGTTCAGGAGGGCGACCGTATTAAAATCGGGGATCCTATCCTCACTATTTCTCATGTAGCTCAACAATTGAATCAAGAAAATGCAGCATTAGCCGCTAATTTTGCAGATGCGGCTAATAATCAAAGTAAAATTAATGATGCTCAATTATTCGTTGATTTAGCCAAGAATAAATGGAGAACAGACTCTACCCAATTGGTTCGACAAAGAAACTTATGGAAACAACAAATTGGGACACAAGTAGAATTAGAACAAAGAGAACTAGCCCTTGAAAATTCCAAAGCAGCCTATTTGTCGTCCATGTTGAAATTGAAGGATTTGAAACGTCAAATTCAATTCAATGCCAAACAATCCATCAAAAATCTCTCCATTTCAAAACAGCTAAGTGCCGACTTCACCTTGAGAAGTAAAGTGAATGGTATCGTGTATGATTTACTAAAATTGAAAGGAGAAATTGTGAGCCCTCAAACACCTTTGGCCATTGTTGGCAATCCTTCCCAATTCATTTTGGAGATGCAAGTGGATGAAGATGATATATTCAAAGTAAAGGTAGGTTTGCCCGTATTATTGACGCTTGACGCTTATAAAGGGCAGGTATTTGAAGCTTCCGTAAGCAAGATTTATCCCATCATGAATGAAAGGAGCAAGACATTTTTAGTGGAAGCCATATTCACTCAAAAACCTCCTAATTTGTTCCCCAATGTCACTTTTGAAGCCAATATCATTCTTTTCAAGAAAGAAAAAGCCCTATTAATTCCTAGAAATTACCTCGTAAAAGATAGTTTAGTAATTAAAGCTTCTGGAGATACGGTCGCTGTAAAAACGGGTTTAAAGGATTTCAAAAAAATTGAAATCATCCAAGGATTAAGTGCAAAAGATGAAATAAAAATGCCTGGCAAATGAATTTTAAACTAATTCAAAATATTGCCGTTTCTTTACTTTTAGCACGTTGGAGACAAACCTTGGTGGCCGCTATTGGCGTGACATTCAGTATCACCATGTTCATCACCTTATTAAGCTTTATGTCTGGCTTGAATGATTTATTAGATGGACTTATCTTGAATCGAACGCCTCATGTAAGGCTGTACAAAGAAATAAAATCATCTGATTTCCAACCCGTAGATATACATTCAAAAAAGACCAAGCAATACAATTTTATTCGATCCATTAAGCCTAAATCAGAAAGATTAGAGATTCAAAACAGTGCGGCCATCATTAAAAATTTAAAGACAGATCCGCGAGTTTTAGGGGTTGCTCCCAAAGTTACGGCTCAAGTTTTCTACCATGTTGGGGTCATTGAAATTACAGGCGTAATTAATGGCATTGATCCAGAAGCAGAAAACAAACTCTTCTTTTTCAATGATTATGTAACTGAAGGGAATTTCATGGACCTGAAAAACATACCGAATAGCATCATTTTAGGCAAGGGTGCAGCCGAAAAAATGCTTGCTCAAATTGGAGATGTCGTTCAAATAACTTCGAGTAAAGGCGAGCGTCTCTCCTTGAAAGTCGTTGGTTTTTTTCAATCAGGACTTCAAGATATAGATAATGTACAGAGTTACGCTTCCATATCCACCACCCAGAAACTACTGGGAGAATCCAATAATTACATCACTGACTTACAGGTAAAATTAAATGATATTATCCTAGCCCCTGATGTGGCCAAAGAATACCAAAGGATTTATGAAATTGAGGCTATTGATATACAAACAGCCAATTCTCAATTTGAAACAGGAAGCTCAGTCAGAAGTTTGATTTCCTACGCGGTAGGGATTACCTTATTAATTGTGGCGGGCTTTGGAATATACAACATCCTGAACATGATGATTTATGAAAAAATGGATTCCATTGCCATTTTAAAAGCCATCGGGTTTTCAGGCAAAGATGTAAATCGGATTTTTATTTTAATTGCTTTGAGCATTGGGGTTTTTGGAGGGTTTTTAGGTCTTTTAGGCGGCTTTGGACTTTCTGCCATCATCGATCAAATTCCATTCAATACCAATTCCCTACCCACCGTAAAAACCTATCCCATTAATTACAATCCTAGATATTACCTGATTGGGACCATTTTTGCCATCATTACAACCTATTTGGCTGGTTATTTCCCTTCTCGAAAAGCTAGTAAAATAGACCCTGTCATCATCATTAGAGGAAAGTAGCATGAGCCAAATCATTTTAGAAGCACAGGGTATCAGTAAAAGCTTTCACGATCCAGTGACCATACCTGTGCTAAAGGATATTTCATTTACACTGAATAAAGGTGAATTTGTATCCGTGATAGGTAAATCAGGTTGTGGTAAATCCACCTTATTGTACATTCTTTCCACCATGGATACCGATTATGAAGGAAATCTCATCATTGATGAAGTGTCCATGCAAGGGAAAAATGAAGGAGAATTAGCCATCGTTCGAAATGAAAAAATTGGCTTTGTATTTCAATTCCACTATTTGCTGAATGAGTTTTCTGTTCTTGAAAATGTGATGTTGCCAGGTCAAAAACTAGGCCAATATTCCCCCAAAGAAATTAAAGAACGAGCCTATCAAAAATTGAAAATTTTAGGCATTGAGAATGAAGCTTTGAAAAAGCCCAATCAATTATCAGGAGGTCAAAAACAACGGGTGGCCATTGCCAGGGCTTTAATCAATGACCCATTGATTATCATGGGTGATGAACCAACGGGTAATTTGGACAAAAAAAACAGTGAAATCGTTTTTGATATTTTCAAAGAATTGGCAGATGTATATGGTCAATCTTTGCTCATTGTTACCCACGACAATGAATTTGCATCACGCACGCAGCGCATCATAGAAATGCAAGATGGCTCCATCATACGAATGTAATTAACCCGAAACCTTAGCTCCACCAGGAATTTTCCTAAGAAGCCATACGATAGCCCCAGAAATCAACAAACAGCTAAATGCTGTCACAGGTATTCCTAAACTTGGATGTACCAATTTATAGTGTATCCCCAATTTTGCGATGTAAAATAAGACCAAAATATGTACTAAATATATCCCATAACTATGGGAGCTAATCCATTCTCTCAAAGGAATTAAGACACGAATTTCAAAAGGAAAGTATTTACAAAGCAAGAACAATCCGGCGGTAGAAAGCACTACAGAAGGAGAAAAGTTAGCATATAGCAATCCATAAAATTTTCCATCGCGTAGGGATAATTGATAAGTTCCAATCAATGTCCAGGCCGTTCCGATAACAAATAATGCCATTGCCCAAAAACGTATTTGACTCAAATTACTGAAGTCTTTATGTCGCAAATAATATCCCAACACCAAATAACCCAAATAGCCCGTAAAATAAGGCAAAGGCACAGGTGAATCTAGAACAGGAAAATGAGGATTATTGAAAAGAATGGTCAGTAACCAAATACCTAAGAAGTACTGAATCTGTTTTTCTGAGGCCATCCGAATCCAAGTGCTTATGATAGGTATGAACAAATAAAGTCCCATAACCATGTACACATACCAAAAATGGTAAGACCCACCCGTAAAATATTGTTGACCTATCCAACGAATCAATTCCTCCAAAGAATGGAAGGATTTACCTCGCAACCGAACAGCCCAATTGAAATACACAAAAAAGATATTCCAAAATAAGAAGGGTACAACGATTCTTTGAAATGATTTAGAAACAAATGCCCCATAAGGTTCTTCTTTCCCAACAACTAAGGCACCTGTTAACATAACAAAAATGGGTACAGCAAAGCGCATGCAGCCATTATAGACATTGGCATTCCACCATAAAGCATCAGGAACACGATGAACACTCAGCAGCAAATTAGCTGCTGAGTGTATCAAAATCACTGCGAGAGTCGCAATGACACGTAAATTAGTTAACCAAATAATGGGGCCATTGGCCTTAGAGATTTGCATTATCAGGGCCTGCAAAAGGTTGACGATACAAACGTTTCTTAGTAGCAGCAAATAAGGCATTGGCCACTGCGCCACCGGTAGGAGGTAAAGCAGGTTCACCCAAACCAGTAGGTGCTATTCCATTATTCACAAAATGAGCCTCCACAGTAGGAATTTCATTTCCACGAATCAATTTATATGTATCGAAATTCTTTTGCTGAGGGACACCTTTATCAAAACTCAATTTGCTAAACATGGCATGACCATAACCATCAATAATACCTCCAATCACTTGATTTTCAGCACCTGAGCGATTAATCACCTCACCGCAATCTGTCACCGCAGTTACATGGGTCACCTTAGGCTCTCCATCCACCATTTTGGCTTCCGCTATTTGAGCTACATAAGATAAATGAGAGAAATAAACACTAAATCCTTGGTGAACATTCGCCCCTTTTTTACCCCACTTAGCCTTTTCAGCCACTTGCTTAATCACCTCAATGAAACGATCTGGCTCATAAGTAATCTTGCCGACAGGATTAGTTTTCACTTTTTGTAACCAATCCAAACGCATTTGGATAGGATCTTTTCCTGCTGCTACAGCCACTTCATCTAAGAACGACTGCTCTGCAGAGGCTAAAAAGTTGGTAATTGGTGCACGCCAAGGTCCCGTAGTAATGGCAGAATTGTAATTGAATGATTCAATTAATACGTTGTCAATAGCTCCCACAGGGAAATTATCTTGTCGAGTACTGTTTCCTGCATTCAAACCTACTCCACGTAAGTAGAAGGCTATCATCTCGCCCTTCTCATTTAAACCCGCTTTAAAGTGATATCTTACCGCAGGACGATAAATACCGCCAGTCATATCATCTTCGCGCGTCCACATGACTTTAACAGGCATTTTAATCATACTTGACAGCTCTGCCGCTTCTAAGGCATAGTCGTTGTTTAATCGACGGCCAAAACCACCTCCCATTTTAGTCAATTCCACCTGAACTGTATTTTCAGGTACGCCTAATAAAGTAGCTACAGCTTTTTGGGCCGATTGAGGAACTTGAGTTGGACCCGCTAATAAGACTGAACCTGGACGAACATCCGCAAAGAAGTTCATGGGCTCCATGGGAGTATGTGATAAGAATGGACATTCGTAAGTGGCCTCAACCACCTTAGCTGCTTTAGCAATAGCAGCATGAAAATCTCCGTCCTTACGCTCGACCTTCGCTTTGTCGGTCTTCATTCCCTCATCAAACCATTTCTGGTGAGTACTATCACTTTCTAAATTGCTGGTATCAGAATAGGTACAAACAAGTTTTTTTCTGGCTTGCATGACTTCCCAAGTAGATTTACCTACCACGGCCACTTTGTTTTTAAAAGAAACCACATCAATAATGCCTGGCATCTTTTTTACCTCAGCAGCATCAAAAGACACTAAAGTAGAACCAAAGGCAGGTGGGCGAACGATTTGGGCAATAAGCATACCCGACTTTTGGGTATCTAAACCATATTGTGGTTTTCCTGTAAGAACTTTATAATTATCTACTCCTTTAACAAAACTACCAATCAACTGATAATCAGCCCGACTCTTATAGGTCACTTCCGTTGGAACCGATAGTCTTGAAGCTGCATCAACCAAAGCACCATAGGCTAATTTTTGACCTTTGTTTGGACCAAGAACAAAACCTTTGGAAGTTTTACAAGTACTCGCATCTACACCCCATTGCTGAGCTGCAGCCTGAATTAACATATGTCTGGCCGTAGCTCCTGCTTTACGCAAACGCTCCCAAGAATGTTTCAAGGCCCCGCTTCCTCCCGTCAATTGACGTTCGAATAATTGGGTATCTAAATTCGCTTGACGAACTTCTACTTGTTTCCAATCTACATCTAGTTCTTCTGCGACAACTATAGGAAATGCCGTTTTGATACCTTGACCAATTTCTGGATTAGGTGAATACAAAATTACTTTACCAGTATTTTCAATGGATAAAAAAGCATTGAAACGATTGGCATCCAAAGCTGGATTCATTTGTTGCATGATGCCGGAATTGGCCTTGGATTCAAACCAATCAAATCCCAAGGAAAAAACGCCACTCAAAAGAGCTGTTTTCTGAATAAATGATCTTCTTGTCGTTTTCATCTTTATTTCTTTTTAGAAGAGTTGGACGCCGAAGCTATTTCAGATGCACGTTTCACTGCATTGTGAATACGGTGGTAGGTTCCACAGCGACAAATATTTCCTGACATACCAGACACGATTTCATCATGGCTAGGTTTCGGGTTTTTCTTCAATAAGGCTGCCGCCGTCATAATTTGACCCGCTTGGCAATAGCCGCATTGAGGTACATCTAATTCATCCCAAGCTACTTGAACTGGGTGTTCCGCTTTTTCATGTAAACCTTCAATGGTCGTTACCGATGATTTACCCACCGCAGAAACTGGTAAAACACAAGAACGCATCGGTTCTCCATCTATCCAGACAGTACAAGCGCCACATTGGGCAATACCACAACCATACTTGGTTCCTACCAGAGATAAATGATCTCTCAGAACCCATAGCAAAGGCGTATTGGAATCCACTTCCACTTTCACCTTTTTACGATTAACCAGTAATTCGATCGACTCCATTGTTGATTGGTTTAAATAGATAAACGAAAATTTACTTACGTTTTTTTGATTTTGTTTCTACAGGAACAAGCTCTTTTACTCGAATGTTTCGGAATTTCAATTCATTTCCATGACCTAAAAATCCAATATGTCCTTTGGGATTAAACAATCCTGGATGTTCTTTATGATCAGGAGTACCCGCTTTGGTCGCTTCTGCTATATCTCCATCCAAAATTACTTCTCCATTTAAAATCACTTTGATGTGATTTCCTTCTGCGATAACCTCTTGTTGATTCCACTCGCCTACTGGCTTCAAGAAACCTTTCTTTGCTGGAATAATTCCATACACAGAACCATGGTATTGGTAGGCTTGTAAATTGGCATAAACAGGAGCTGTATTATCCAAAATTTGCAATTCCATACCCACATAAGCAGCATCACCCGTTAATGGAGCACGAATCCCCAAACCATTATTGGCACCAGGAGTTAATTGGAAATCAAATTTGAAGTGGAAGTTGGCATATTCATTTTTAGTGAACAAATTACCTTTTCCTCCACGCTTAGGATAAATCACCAAATTACCGTTCTCAGGTACATAATCCGTCGCATTTCCTGTCCATTTGAATAAAGAAGAACCATCAAACAACAGCTCAAATCCTTGTGCTTTCTCATCCTCTGAAAGAGTCTGCAAAGGCTGTGGTTCTAATTCTTTGACATAGATATTACGGTATACAATGTGGTTACCATGAGCTTGTAATTCAATAGCATCTTTCACAAAAATGGGAATTTTACGATCCCAATAGTTTTCTAAAATGGTGTTGTCTACCACTAATTCGCCATTCAAATACACAGTTACACGTTCGCCTACCATTTTAATGTAAAATGTATTCCATTCTTCTACTGGGTTATCCGCCAATTTCAATGGATTCTTCGCATTGATTTGATTGTTGTATAGTCCTCCTGAACCTACGTTGGCTCCTACATTAACACGGGAAATATCCCAGATTTGAACTTGTGGAGCACCACGTAAATAAATACCAGCATCTCCATCTTTTTCGATTTTCCAATCGACATACATTTCAAAATCTTGGTAATCTTTTACCGAACATAAATTGTCACCATGGCCCGTGAAATGCAATTCATCGTCTTTGGCATACCATCCTTTACGCATGTTTTCATCGGCTTTAACTTGCTTAATGGCTAAGCTGTCAGCAGACATGGCACGACGTTTAACTGGATTTTCTACCAATCCTTTCCAACCCGATAAATCCTTGCCATTAAACATCGAATAAAATCCTTGTTTATTGCCTAATGCATCGATGGCCTTTTGAGCAGACGCACGTAAATCAGCTGATGATACAAATGGCATCGCTTCCAAAACCCATGCCTTGGTCATTTGACTTTGTAATGCAGGATTTCCTACAAATAAAGTAGCTAATCCATCGGCTGCAACAGAACGAGCATTGGCTTCTTGTAAACCTATTTGCAAGGTTCTCATCGCTGATAAACTTGGGCAACGACCCAAGCCTCTAAACACCAAAGCGCGTGTATCCATGTCTTGGGTTAAATCCAAGGCATTGCGGTAACGCAAGATTTGTTGAGTGACATTTTGAGTGGCCTTACCATTACTTTTCACATAGGCTTTAATAGCTTCCAAATTCTTGGATTTTTTCACTAAATCACCCAACCAAGACAATGATTCTGCTTCAGAAACAAAGGGAATCCAGTTCAACTGATTTTTTGCTTTCACCGCATAGCCATTCACTTTGCTAGCAACACTTGGATCCATTTTTTGAATTTGAGTTACGCAGCTTTGTAAGTGCTTCACTTCACTTTCCGAACTCGCATTAGAAAGTTTTTGAGCAATGATATCAAAATCAGCAGGACTAACCCATCTGAATAATACTTGATAAGCCGCAGCACGTGTTGCGTCATTGGATTGTACAGCGTTCCAAACTTGTGATTTGATCGCCGGCCATTGACGGTAAGAAGCATAAATCAACAAAATGGTTTGTTGAGATGCACTCAACTGAGAATAGGATGCTACATTTTTCTCAAAAAAGCTATTGGCAGCTAAATTGCTAGCAACTTCTCCTACCGCAATACCATCTACATCGCCATTGGCAGCTGTAGCCCAAACTTTAGCTAAGCCTGCATTAGCTTGAATTTTCAAACGAGCGATGGAAGCAGCCGTTCTTAATCCTGTATTTTTAGAAGTTTCAGCGACAGTCACTTGAGGTAAAGCCCAAGCAACTTTAGCATTGCCAGCAGCCTGCACAAAAGATGTTTTCTTCGCATCGGACCACTTGGAGAAAGCTGCTGCTACCTGACCAGCATCACTCGCTTTGGCATGCTTCATATGATGTTTGACCAAATAGGCTTCCACTTCATGATTGGAAGTTTTCGCAAAGGCCCCTAATAAATAAGCAACGGGAGTTTTCGACTTAGATAAAAGCACCTCGCTCACCTTAATCTGAGAACCAGCAGGCCAAGATGTTACATTTAATGAATTCAGACCATTCACATCTTTGGAAGATTTAATGAATGCCAAATAGGATTCTAAAGCTTGTGTAGGCTCATAAGCACCATTGGCTTTAGCCGCTTGTTCTTTTAAAATTTTACTAGCATTAGGTGAGCCTAAAGTAGCAATGGCTTTTAAAATCAATTGATTCGTACGCTGATCAGTCGAAGGATATAAAGCCTCTATCGCTGTACCAGCGGCTTTATAGTTCATATCTGTCAAAGCTTGTATCATATCCTTTTGATAAGCAGCATTGCCATTTTGCAAAGCACCTAACACCGCTTTCCCCACTTGATCTTGACCATAAGGGGCCAATTTAACTAATAAACGAGCCGCAGGACCTGCCAAATGATTCTTTTGTAAAAAAGGAATAATCACTGAAATGGATTCCCCACGAGCAATTGGCTGTAAAGCCAACATGGCGATAGCTTGGGTATTGACATCATTAGAGGCTTGAATGATTTTCAAATTCGCTTGTACACGTGCCGCACGATCTGCTTCATTGGTTCCTGTTTTGACGGAAATAGATGCCGACTGCTTTTGTGCTAGGACCGTCCCTTGCGAAAGGGCAGCCAAAAGCAATAAATTAAGTATTGAAGTAGTATATTTTTTCATTGTTATTACATAGTAAATGGTGCACGCATTGGTTGGTCAATCAAACGATTAGCCTCTTCATCCCCGACAAACTCTTGTTTAACCGGATCAAATTTCAGGTTTCTGTTCAAACGCATCGCGATTAAACCCATGTTGACAATGGTACAAGAACGGTGACCATTTTGATCATTTAAAGCAAATGTTTTTCTACCTTTTACGGCATCCACAAAATCTGTCTGCTGAGCAGGAGGCTCAGGGAATTCTGCCAATTTGCGCTCTACATCAGGGATGTCCGTTTTAAATCCACGGAATACCTTTCCTTTTGGCCCTTCAATGTAGGCTACATTTTCATCTCTACCTTCGCCGTCCAAAACAATTTGGCAACCATCGGCAAAAGTGTAAGTAATACGGCGGAATATACCCACGGCATCAGCATCTTGAACAGGCGCATCCACTTCGACGTAAATAGGGCTAGTATCATCTTTGCCCAATAAATATTGAACAGGGTCTATGTAGTGCTGACCCATATCTCCCAATGCTCCTCCATCATAATCCCAATACCCACGGAAAGTCTGATGCGTACGATGTACGTTATATGGCTTGTAAGGAGCTGGTCCTAACCACATGTCATAGTCTAATTCTGCGGGAACGGGTTGCGGGGTCAAATCCGTTTTACCTACCCAATAGAATTTCCAATCAAAACCAGTATGTCTAGAAATGGTTACTTTTAAAGGCCATCCCAATAAACCTGAATCAACTAATTTCTTGATCGGTTTGATGGTAGTATTCATGCCATAAAAATTACCTTCAAAACGGAACCACGTATTCAAGCGAAAGATTCGACCGTGCTGCTGAACTGCCTCTGTCAATCTTTTACCTTCACCAATGGTGCGTGTCATCGGTTTTTCACACCAAACATCTTTACCAGCTTTAACAGCATCTGCAGCAATAATTCCATGCCAATGAGGAGGTGTAGCTACGTGAACAATGTCCACTTCTGGTAGTTGAATTAATTCGCGGTAATCACTAAAGGATTTCACTCCTTTCTCTACCTCATTTAAACCTAATTGTAGGTTCTTTTTGTCCACATCACAAAGGGCTACAACCCGTGTACCAGCATAAGGAATATGTCCACGACCCATTCCACCAGTACCAACAATGGCCTTGGTTAATTGATCACTTGGGGCTAAATAGCCCTTGCCTAATACATGGCGAGGAACAATACTAAATGCGGCAAATCCTAGTGCGGACTGCCCAATAAATTTTCTCCGAGAGACTTTCATATGATAAATAAGCTTATTGGGACAAGATAGAAAAAAAAAAGCTTTTTGTTGGACTTTACTGTCATGGATTTATCTATTGGGCTCAATTTTCATAAGTACTAATTGAATGAATAAGCTCTTTTAAAATTATCAATTTCTTGAATAGGCGCATGTTGATTCAATAGCCATGAAACCCAGAAATATCGATAAACTGGTCAAATAAATTAGAAATAAAATCGTTGACCGAAGGCCCTTTGCTTCGCATGTCGTTCTTCACATAACGCTGTCAAGGTTCGAAACCTTGCCAGCGTTTAGCATTCGGTCAACATTTCTCTATATTAGTGAATTACCAATTCCCTACACTACTATGAAAAAAATGTCTATTTTTGGAAAAAGCGTTCTATAAACCCTTGATTATAAGCCCTATATTATGAACAGACATGATTTCCTACTTCAATCAGGAATGCTAACAGCTTTGACTGGTATCCCAAATTCTTACATTCAATCTAATTCATTTGATCAAACAAAACCCTTTCTCTTACCTCCACTTTCTCCCTTGGACCATAAAGGGTCTATGGACATTCGAGTTCGTGTTAAATCATCCATGACGAATGGAATCTATTCCAATGTAGAATGTGCCGTTGCACCCAAAACCATGGGGCCCGCTCCGCATATCCATAAAGAATTAGATGAATTAATGTTCGTTTTAGAAGGCACAGCTAGTGTAATCGTGGGTGAAGAAATTGTTCAAGTTCAAGCAGGAGGCTGGCATTTTAGACCCCGCATGATTGAACATACTTTTTGGAATGCGAGCGAAAAGCCGTTGTTATTTATTGATATGTATTTTAATCAGCCATTTGAAGAATATTTAGAAAAAGTCTTTCATCAGTTAACACCAGAAAATGGCTATCCAAACGGCTCTGAAGCTAAAAGCAAGGAAGTAAGAGCTTTACAACAAAAATTTGGTCTCATGGCAGCCCCAAATGCTGCTGCCAAACGATTAGAAATTATTAAAAAATACGATTTAAAATAATTTCATAGCCAATTGAATATCAACAATCTGATGAAATAATTGAAGAAAAAAATCGTTGACCGAAGGACCCTCGAAAGGCGATCACCACCCAACGCTGTCAAGGTTCGGAACCTTGCCAGCGTTTAGCATTCGGTCAACACCACGACTAAACTTCTAGCACCATGAGCGCCAATCACTAAGGATTGCTCAATATCTGCTGTTTTGGAAGGGCCAGATAAAAAGACACCAAAACCAGTTTGTTTGTCGCCCAAGCGGATATATGCTTCTTGTAAGGTGGGCAAAAGATTCTTTTGAGATACATAAATCACTAAATGTTGGCAAATAAAGGGCGCCACGCGATGGGGTAAATTAGAATCGTCCAACCAAATTGCTCCGTTTTCAGCCACAGCAAAATCCCCATCTATTTCCAATACATCAATATCCGCTAAACTCAATCCATCGGTAAGTGGATTTAAACGAACTCGTTGCATGTTGGGAAAATGCGTATCCAATGCTGGGCTTGCATCTGCCGCATCTTTCACTTGAATGACAGTTGTACTAACCACCACCATCGAATGGAGAAAGTCCGCTAGGGTGTTTTCTCCAACTACCTGAGCAGTAAATGCCCCTGGATAAGCCTTAGCAGGCACTTTTACTTCTTGCAAAGCCTTGATTATTTCTTCCCGACTGCTCATGATCGATTCGATTTATACCATTCCTGAAAACTCTGTTTGGGCGGTGTAGGCATTTCTCTTTGCTTATACCATGGATTCATCCCATTATTCACAAGAAACGGAAACCAGCTCATGACTTTTCTTCCAACACCACCTGCCAATCTAAAAACGGCCGGATTAGACATCATCCAAGCCATCAATTTCATCCCTAGTACCTTACCAGCTGGAGCCAACCCTTCCTTCATTAAATCTTGTCGCCAAAACCACAATTGCTCGTGAATATTGATCTTAACTGGACAAACATTGGAGCAACTACCACACAAAGTACTCGCAAAAGGCAAATCGACATTGGCCTTTTTATCAAAATTAGGCGCTAAAATGGAACCAATAGGACCTGCCACTGGCTGATGATAACTGTGCCCACCGCTTCTGCGATAAACGGGACAGGTATTGAAACAAGCAGCACAACGAATGCACTTTAACGAATTTCTAAACTCGTCGCGGGCTAATTGTCTAGATCGACCATTATCCACCAAAACGATGTGCATTTCTTGGCCTAACCGAGGTTTAGCAAAATGACTGGAATAGGTAGTAATCAATTGTCCGGTTGCACTTCGTGCCAACAAACGAAGAAAAACACCTAAATCTTGTCGCTTGGGAATAATCTTTTCTATACCCATACAAGCAATGTGTACATCAGACAAATGCGCGCCCATGTCGGCATTACCTTCATTGGTACACACCACAAATTCCCCTGTTTCTGCAACGGCAAAATTGACACCCGTAATGGCAACTTTGGCTCCCAAAAACTTCTCTCTCAAGTGAATTCTGGCAGCTTCCGTCAAAAATTGTGGATCCTTATTGCCCTTGGGCGTTCCTAAGTGTTGGTGAAAAGTTTCACCGACATCTTCTTTTTTTAAGTGAATCGCAGGTAAAACAATATGGCTAGGTACTTCTTTTCTAAACTGAACAATGCGCTCACCCAGGTCTGTATCAACTACATCGATTCCTTTTTGTTCCAAATAAGCATTCAAATGACATTCCTCGGTCAACATTGACTTACTTTTCACCAAAGCCTTGTCGCCATGTTTTTGAATAATGGAATAAACTATTTCATTATGTTCATGCGCATCTTTTGCCCAATGAACCTGAACGCCATTGGCTTGTGCCTTTGCTTCAAACTCCAACAAATATTGAGGTAAATTACTGAGCATGTGCTCTTTAATCTGAGATGCCTGCTCGCGCAATGCTTCCCACTCTGGAAGTAATTTGCTGGCCTTATCTCGTTTAGACCTGACAAACCACAAGGTATCATCATGCCAATCCGTTCTTTCTTGATTGGCAATGAATTTTTCAGAAGCTTCCGCGTGACTAAGCATGTGCATTCAATATTTCTACAATGTGTTTTACTCCTACATTTGATGCTGAACGTTTCAGTATCCCTTCCATATGCATTAAACATGAAGTATCCGCACCGACAATGAATTCCACCTCATTGACTTGGTGTTCCTGTATCCGATCTTGTCCCATTTTTACCGAAACTGCCTCTTCGGTCACACAAAATGTACCCCCAAAACCACAACATTCATCTTGTCGCTCTGGATATTTCCACTCACAACCTTCCACTAAATCCAATAGATAAGTCAACTTAGAAAAGGGTTTTTCATTCAATTCCGTCATGGAAGAAATACGCAAACCGCGTTGACCATGGCAACTTTGATGCAAACCTACCTTGTGTGGAAAATAAGAAGGCAAAGATTTCACTTTCAATACATCCACTAAAAATTCACAAATTTCAAAAACGGAAGCTCTAATTTTGGCATCTGGATGATGTTCTTTTAAATGTAAAACACATGAACCAGATGGTCCTACGATATAATCATAGCCCGAAAAATTATCTGAAAAATTGGTATCACAACCTGAAGTAATATGGGCAAATCCCGAATTGGCCATAGGTTGTCCACAGCAAGTTTGATTCGCAGGAACACTTACTTCACATCCCAATTTCTCCAATAATTCTAAACTAGCAATGGCTACTTGCGGATAAAATTGATCAATGTAACAAGGGATAAATAAGGCTACTCGCATGCTTCATGTCTTTTTAGGCTCACCAAATTAATGGGTATCTCTTGATCATTCCAAGTGGAATGTATGGCTAAGGCTGCCCCTAAAGAACTAGCCTGTGCTACTTCAGCACCATAAATTGCTAATTGGGGAAAAGCAAAGGCCAAAAGCTGCATATAAATATCATTTTTACTAAATCCTCCATCGACCAAAATGCGATCTACAGGCGAAGAATCTAACAATAGACGTAAGGAATATATCTGCTGAACAACCAAATCTACCATAAACTGTTGGTATGCTTGTTCAAAGTTTTCAAAATGATTCAAATCTCTAAATTCAAAACCTGAATTAGCTAAAAAAGCAGCATTAGCCTCTTTCAAGGAAGGCATATGGTTTGCTATTTGATCGCTCAACAGCGCATTTAAATGTGTGGAATAAGGTACCATTAAATGGGCTTTTTTATCTACACCAAAATGAGCCTGTAATCGTTTCAATTGAATTTCATGTTCATTGCCTGCAAATAATCGAGCTGCTTTGACAGGCTTTCCATTGTATTGTAAAAACGACAAGACATCGTTTTTCAATTCAACGGGCGTCAAAGGTTGGGCATTGAATGGATGCATGGAAATACACCATGTCCCAGTGGAAAGCAACAAAAAAGGTTCTTTAAACTGCATCAAATAGGGTATCAATGCAGATGAGGAATCATGTAAACCTACCCCAACAGGTAAATTTGATGAACTCATAGGAAATGTTTGATTGGCTAATACCGTATCTGGCAATAAAGGTTTCAATCCTTCATTCTCTACCCAATCATGATAACGTTGATGATCAAAGTCCCACAAATGGGTATGACAACCCACCGAGGTCAATTCCGTATAAAACTGATGAGTAAATAAACTGGACAAATAATTGGGCCAATGCAATACCCAGCGAATACCCTTCTCTTGATTTTTGGCAGCTTTAGCCATCCAATAAGCCATCATGCCCGAATTCAAACTCCCTAAAATAGGCGATGCGGTGGCTCTAGCAACTTCAGATTCTCCCCCATAACGCGCATAAAATTCGGTAGCTAGATCGGCAGGAAATGGCTTTAAATAATTATATAAAGGTAAAACTGAGTTTCCCTTCTCATTGACAAATACGACGGTAGCTCCATAACCTGAAAAATTTAAGGCTAATACCTCGAATCGAGAGTCTTGCTGCACTTCATCAAAAGAAGCTAATACCCACGATTGTACTGCTGCCAAATCTTCACCCATGAATCCATCTTCATCTGGAATCTCGGCGAAATTTTGACTTTTCTCCAATACAATTTGGTAGTTTCTATCCCAAAGGAATAACTTCTTATTGGTTTTGCCAATATCAAAAATTGCAATAACGGGAAGTTTCTCCACCACTGACATCTTATAATCCCGTAGCTTGGGTTTTGGCTCCTCTTTGTTGAATCAACTGATTTCTAATACCTAAGTCACGGAACAAAGCCAAAGGATCAAAGGCTCCTCCTAATTCCAATCTTGCCTGTGCTACCAGTGAACGGACATCCGTGCGGAACGCTGTTTGCAAGATTTCCTGACAAGCTACCACATCATTGGCATTTCTGGCTGCTTCCAATGCAGTACGATCAACTAATAAGGCTTGGGCATAGGCCATTTGAATGGCCTCCACCGATTGTAATAAATCTTCTAAAGGATCTTTTACATTGTGAGAAGCATCAATCATCCAACCCAAATCTTTAGCATGATTCATACCTTTGGTATCCATTCCATCCACTAATTCATTGAAAATCAAGAATAATTGGTAGGGTTTGATGGAACCAGCAGTCAAATCATCGTCACCATATTTGGAATCATTGAAATGGAATCCTCCTAATTTACCTTCCATCAATAATAAAGAAACAATTTGCTCTATATTGGCATTGGGTAAATGATGACCTAAATCCACCAAGGTAAATGCTTTTTCGCCCAATTTATTCACCATGGAATACGATTGACCCCAATCTCCTACGGTAGTTGAGTAGAAATTAGGTTCGTAAGCTTTATATTCTAAAAACAACTTCCAGTCGCCCGGTAAAGCGGCATATATTTCTTTCAAACTTTCAACAGTGCGTTCGTATGCTTTTCTAAAGTTCAATTGACCAGGAAAGCAAGATCCATCAGACAACCATACAGTTAATGACTTAGAACCTAATTCAATACCTTGCTGGATTACCTCAATATTATGCTGAACGGCCTGTTTTCTTACCGCTGCATCCACATGTTGCAATGAACCAAATTTATAGCTCAAAGCTTGATTCGCTTGATCCTGAAACGTATTTGAATTCACTGCATCAAAGGCTAAACCATGTTGAGCAGCTAATGCTTTTATGGCTGAAGGATTCGTGGTACTATCCCATGGAATATGCAAAGAAATGGCTCCAGAAGTTTGGTTTAATGCATGCAATAAACCCACATCTGCAATTTTTTCTTCCAAATTCCGGGGCTCACCACCTCCTGAAAAACGACCAAATCGCGTCCCACCTGTGCCCAAGGCCCAAGATGGAATCGCGATCTGAAAATCTTTCAATTTGGTAATTAAATCAGATGGAATGGCTACCTCCGATTGAATAAAAGCATATCTTCTTTCGTGCGCAGCTAAACGAAGCGCATTGTGGTCGTGTAATTTCTCTCCAACAAACATGTAATTCTCTGCGATTTAACGTAAAAATCCTGCTGCTACTCCTCCGTCTACATTCAATGCATTTCCGGTAGATTTATGCAATAATCCACCAACAAATGCATAACATGCGTTGGCAATATCTTCTGGTAAAATAGATTGATTCAATAAAGTACGCTTCGCATAGAAAGCAGGCAATTCTTCTACCTTAATTCCGTATGCTTTAGCACGTCCTTCAGCCCAACCACCGGCCCAAATATTGGAATCTGCAATCACCGCATCTGGATTCACCGTATTCACACGAATGCGATCTGGCCCTAATTCAGCTGCCAATAAACGCGTCATATGTGCCTGTGCAGCTTTAGCCGAACCATAACCTGCGTTATTTGGACCCGCCACAAAAGCATTTTTAGAAACAATATTGACGATATCTCCACCTAAGTTTTGCTTGCGCATAATGGCCACAGCCGCTTGACTAACTAAGAACTGGCCCTTCACTAAAATATCAAATAAGCGATCCCAATCTTGTTGAGTATGCTCTAAAATACCTTTTGAAATACTAATTCCTGCATTGTTCACAATCACATCCACCCCACCAAAGGCTAAACATGCTTCACCCATCGCATTTTCAATGGATTCTTGACTAGTAACATCGGCTAAGACAGTAGATACTGAATCTTTACCAAATAAAGCGGTAAATTCCTTCTTTGCCTCCTCCATACGCTCTGCATTCACGTCGTTAATCACCACGCAAGCACCTTCTTGAGCCATTTTCTTAGCAATAGCCTTACCTATTCCTCCCGCTGAACCTGTCACAAATGCCACGCGGCCTGACATGCTTTTAGGTTTTGGCATACGCTGTAATTTCGCTTCTTCCAATAACCAATACTCAATATCAAATGCCTCTTGGCGAGGTAATGACGTGTATTTAGAAATTGCCTCCGCACCACGCATCACATTGATGGCATTGGTATAGAATTCTGCCGCCACACGTGCCGTTTGCTTATCTTTCGCAAAAGTAAACATACCAACACCTGGATATAAAATAACCACTGGGTTTGGATCACGCATCGCAGGGCTGTTTGAGCGAGCACAAGTAGCGTGGTATTCTGCATACATCACACGATAAGCCTCAAACAAAGGTTGAATTTGTGCCTTGATTCCGTCTACGTCCGACAAATCTTGATCTGGCTTCAAATTCAATACCAAAGGGGAAATTTTGGTGCGTAAAAAGTGATCTGGACAAGAAGTTCCCAATGGAGCCAATACATCCAAATCATTCGAATTAATGAATTGAAGCACACGCTCATCATCGGAGAAATGGCCAATCATCTGCACATATGAAGAACAGAAACCTCTCAACACTGGTGCAATTGCTTTCGCTTGAGAAATACGTTTGTCCGTTTCTAAGGAAGCAATTTTAGAACCTCCAAAAACAGGTCTTGTCTTGCCCTCATTTTGCTTAATATATTCTGCACACTTCTCAATTACGTCAAGTGTGTTTAAATAACAATCATAGGATGTATCAGCCCAAGTAAACAAACCATGTGAACCTAACATGATACCACGCAATTGAATCCCTTTCGCTGCTGCCTCTTGCAAGCAAGCACGCAACTGTAAACCTAAATCAAATCCCGGACGCTGCCAGCCAACCCAACCTATCTGTCCTCCAAATAATTCTTCGGTGATTTTCTTCCCGTCCTTAGCTGCTGCGATCGCAATTGCAGCATCAGGGTGCAAGTGATCAATGTGTTTAAATGGCAAGAAACCATGTAAAGGTGTATCAATGGACGGTGCTTTAGAAGCTAAATCAAAGATGCAATGGTTAAACAATTCCACCATTTCATCTTCATGCTCTAAACCACGATAAACATTCTCTAAACTCAATAAACGATCCAAATACAAGGCAGCACATCCTGATTTTTTCAAAGTACCAATGTCTCCACCAGAACCCTTAATCCACATCACTTCTGTTTCTTGTCCAGTTAAAGGATCTTTATCTTTTATTTTGACAGAGGTATTTCCACCTCCATAGTTTGTAATTCTTAAATCTGCTCCAAGAATATTGGATCTGTAAATAAATAAATCTACCTCGTTTCCAGATAAAGACGCTGCTTTTGAATCCTCCCACAGGTAGGATACATGCTGATAATTTTGGGACATATCTCCTTTTTTTTCAGTAAAATTAAATCTTGTCAAGTTAAAACCGTCCTAGTCTTTATAAGGACAGTCCTATTTTTATTTCTTACTCTTTTTTGCCACCGGCATGGCTTGTTCAAAATAATCGACCACTAAATGGCTCAATGCTTTCACTCCAAGCTGAAATCCAGACTCATCTATCTGAAAATCAGGTGTATGGTGACTCGCCACCGGTACGTTCAACTTATCCAAAGGTCTTCCTCCCAAAAAGAAAAAGAATCCAGGGATTTTTTCTTGAAAAAAACTAAAATCTTCTGCACCCGTGTGCGCTGGCTTTAAAAGCACTTTATCTCGCCCATTCAACTCTATAAGCGAAGGAAGCATTTTATCTACTAAGTTCACATCATTGATGGTCGCAGGATAACCCGTACCTATGTGTACGTCTGCCACTGCCCCTCCACTTTTGGCTATGTTGGTCGCAATATCCATAATACGTTGATGTACTAATTTTCTTTGCTCAGTTCCAAAAGTTCGAATCGTTCCAATCATACTCGCACTTTCAGGAATAATGTTATATCGAATACCACTATGTATAGCTCCTACCGTTACAATCGCTGGATCTTCAGGTAAATTAACGTTTCTACTAACAATAGTTTGAAGCCCCAAAATGATTTGAGAAGAAATGACTATTGGATCAATCCCTTGCCAAGGGTAGGCTCCATGAGCTTGCTTTCCTTTGACTTGAATATCCAATTCATCTACCGCGGCCATGGTAGCTCCTGGACGATACTGTATCGTTCCTGTTGCAGCCTCCGCCATGATATGTAAGCCAAAAATAGCATCCACTTTAGGGTTTTCTAATACACCTTCCTGAACCATTAATTCAGCCCCTGAAACAATTTTCTCTCCTCTAGCTCCATATACTCCTTCCTCTGCTGGCTGAAAAATAAATTTCACAGTACCTGCTAAATTGGCTTTTTCAGAGGCCAAAATTTCGGCCACCGACATCAAAATAGCCATGTGACTATCATGACCACAGGCATGCATAATCCCTGTTTTTTGGCCGTTATATTCCGTTGTGACTGTCGACTTAAAGGGTAAATCTCCTCGTTCTGTCACAGGTAATCCATCCATGTCGGCTCGTAAAGCTACCACAGGTCCAGGTTTGGCTCCTTTCAGTATACCCACCACGCCTGTTTTAGCTACTTTTTCTTGTACTTCAATACCCAAAGACCTCAAGTGCGCCGCTATAATACCAGCTGTTCGGACTTCATTATTTCCCAATTCGGGATGTTCATGAAAATCCCTTCTCCAAGAAATCGTTTTCGATTCCATGGCTTTCGCTTTTTGATTGATGATTGGCTTAAGTGAGGCTTGAGAAAAAGCCAAGGGGCCAAGGAGTAATAAGGCAGGTAAATAAATAAATGCTTTCATATTCGGGCTTATTTTATAGCAAACAAAAGGAAAGAGCGGAGCTCTTTCCTTGACAATTCATTCATGCAATATACAAAAAATCAAATCCTATGACAGCTTCAAGATTCCTAATCCATCGAGCTGAGCATTTTTAAGAAACGTAACCCCACTTCTTCATGATTTCTAAATCCTCTTTCACGCAATCAATCGGCTTTTTACCTTGATATGATTCTTGCTCAATGATGAAATGCTTAGTTCCACCTTTCTTTTCTCCCAATTTCACCATATCCAACACAGATATAATTCCTGTTCCTAGAATAGTACTTTCATATTTCTCTCCATGTCCTGGAGCCGCTGCAATCTCATCCTTTACGTGCATGGAAACAAAACGACCCGGATATTTCTTCAATATATCAGCAGGAACTCCTCCTCCATTAATCATATTACCTATGTCTAATTGTTGAGCAACCAATTTCGAATCCGTATTTTCCATGATTAAATCAAACAAAGTTACGCCATCCAATTTCTCAGAAAATTCAAAATCATGGTTGTGATATCCAAAACGCATGCCCGACTTTTGGCATAATTCCCCCGACTTATTAAATACATCCATGTAAGTTTTGAATAAGCTAGACGAAGTACGGATCGACTTATCCAAAGATGGACTGATCACAATTTCTTGACCACAAACTGCGGCGTCTTCAACGGTATATTTCCACAAATCGGTAAATTCCTTTTTAGACTCATCCCAATGTTGTTTACCCATCACGGTATGACCACTCGGCATTTTCATACCTAATCCGTCCAATCTTTTTCTAAATTCTTGGGCCGACCAGCCATAAAATTTACGGTTCACATAATTAGCATGCTCTACGTATTTGTAGCCCATTTCTGCCAATTTCGTTAAAGTACCCATAGGGTCTGCTTTCATGTCCTCCCGAATGGAATACAATTGAACACCTACTATTTTTTTGGCTTTGGCATTGGCTAAGGCCTCCCATGTCGATGAAGTAAAGGCTGCTGCTCCTAAAGCAATAGCTCCTTTCTGTAAAAATGATCTACGCGATGAATTCATAATTTTTAGATTTATTTATCTTCCAAAATTAGAATTCTAAATGAATTATTTATCCTTTTCTGAGATTATTTATCCTGATTCATCAAAACTCCATCTCGGGTTTTAGTTAAAAAGCGTAACTTCGAATTCTATGCAACCGCTCGCCGAACGAATGCGTCCTTCCTTATTGGAGGACTATATTGGACAAGAACATTTAATGGGGCCCCAAGGTCCCCTTCGAAGGGCTATTGATGCCGGACATTTACCTTCATGTATCTTGTGGGGGCCTCCGGGCGTTGGTAAAACCACCTTAGCTGTATTATTAGCCACTGCCTTAAAAAGGACGATCTACACCCTTTCTGCGGTATCTTCAGGTGTAAAAGAGGTACGTGAAACCTTGGAACTTGCCAAGAAAAACAGGATGTTTGAAGCCAATTCTCCCATCCTGTTTATCGATGAGATTCACCGCTTTTCAAAATCCCAACAAGATTCTTTATTAGGTGCAGTAGAAAAAGGAATCGTGACTTTAATAGGAGCTACCACAGAAAACCCTTCTTTTGAAGTGATTTCCGCTTTGCTCTCTCGTTGCCAAGTGTATGTATTACAACCGTTGCTTGAAAGCCACATGGTTCACATGCTACAAAAAGCCATACAAGTGGATCCACTTTTTAAAGGCAAAGAAATCACGCTTCAAGAAACCGATGCTCTTTATCATTTTTCAGGCGGAGATGGTAGGAAATTATACAATTTGTTTGAATTATTGGTGAGTTCAGCTAATTCCAATGCATTGACCATCACCAATGCTTTAGTAACAGAAAGGTTACAAAAAAACCTGGCTTTGTACGATAAAGATGGAGAACAGCATTACGATATCATTTCGGCTTTCATTAAATCCATTCGAGGTTCAGATGCCAATGCCGCTGTTTATTGGTTAGCCAGAATGCTTCAAGGCGGAGAATCCTTGGAATTTATTGGTCGACGATTACTTATTTTAGCCTCCGAAGATATTGGTTTAGCAAATCCCAATGCATTATTATTAGCCCAAGCTTGTTTTGATTCTATCCGTGTTATCGGAAATCCAGAATCCCGCATTATCCTTTCACAAACCGTTATTTATTTAGCCAATTCCCCAAAAAGTAATTCTGCCTATTTGGCTATTGATGAAGCCTTAGCTTTTGTCGAAAAAACAGGGAATTTACCTATTCCTTTACATTTAAGAAATGCTCCTACCAAACTCATGAAAGAGTTGAATTATGGAGCTGATTATAAATACCCTCACAATTACCCGGGCCATTGGGTAGCGCAAAACTATATGCCCGAATGGGACGTAATCCCGACTTTTTATCAGCCTGCCAATAATCCTGCAGAAGATAAAATGCGCTCAAAAAATACAAATAAGGAAGATTAATCGTGACACTCCATCAAGAGTAATTGTCCACTTTCATAGGAGATTTTCACCATCCCATCCGCTTTCGTCACATTGCTTGAGCCCGTTCTTTGGCCTATACACAGATCCAATTGATCTAATTCATACAACAATCCAGAACTAGATATTTGTTTTGCCTCCGCCAAAGGCATCAATGAAATGGATGTACCTTCCGGATACCACTTTTCAAAAACGGGAGGCAATAAATAACTGACTGAATAGTCATCAATCATCACTATTTTCAAATCTCGACCATATTTGGCCATGGAATGAAAATTATTGAGCGTATGATCCATGCGTTTTCCTGTAGCCCAAACCACATTCACGCTAGGGTAGCCCTCCTCGATTAAATAGTCAAAAGCCTTTTCTAAATCGGTCTTGTTTTGATCCGGCGTATGAATTTTCTTCAAGGGATAATCATCGTAATTATTTCCTGAACTAAACGATCGATCAAAATCTCCTAACCAAACATCCACTTTAATACCCAATTCCACCACTCGTTCCAATGCACCATCCAAGACGATGACCGTAGGAGACCATTCCAGCAATTGCTCTAAAAGATCGATAGAACAAGCCTCTCCATTCGCAATGATTAAGGCGGGTTCTTGCTTATCTCGGATGATGTGGTGAGAAGACATATTAAGCTTGAAAGTCTGATTTACCGCCCGATTTAGACAATAATTTTGTTTCTCGAATAACCAAACCTTTGGAAACAGATTTGCACATGTCATAAATGGTTAATGCGGCAACACTAGCTCCCACCAATGCTTCCATTTCAACACCCGTTTTGGCATGCAGTCGACAAGTACAGGTGATGATGATTTCTTCAGCTTGAACATCCATATCAAAAGAACAAGCATCTAAGCCCAAAGGGTGACAAAGTGGAATCAAATCCCCAGTTCTTTTAGCCGCCATAGTTCCGGCAATGATGGCTGTTTGTAAGATACTCCCCTTCTTATTTTGCCAACCCGCTGCTTCGAAATGCTGGATGATATCCGCCCCCAAATAGACGATGGATTGAGCTTTTGCTTCTCTCGTGGTCGTATTTTTAGCGCCTACATCCACCATACCGGGTTGATTTTGAGCGTCCAAATGTGAAAATTCTGCTGCCATATTGATACTTATTAAAAACAAAAATACATCTATTGAGTCATTTCATCGATTTTTTTAGAAATTTATAGATTCAGCTCACAAAAAAGATATGTTAAAACCCCTAGAAGCTTTTCAAATATTACAAGATATACCCGTTCCGAGACAAAAAGTACAAGTTCCGCTGATTGATTGTTTGGGAGGTATTTTGATGGAAGATTTAGTAGCAGATCGCGACTTCCCTCCTTTCGACCGGGTGATGATGGATGGTATAGCTATTGCTAATGTAACTATGCGAGAATGGAAATGGGAAGGGATAGCCTATGCTGGAGAAGTTCAAAAAACCTTAGTAGCCCCAAATGGTGCTTGGGAAATCATGACAGGTTCTCCACTTCCTATAAATGCGGTGGCGGTTATTAAAGTAGAAGACCTGGAATTTGTTGAAAAAGAGGGAGAAAGGTGGGTTACATGCAAAAATGAGATCATAGAAAAAGGAAATTTCATTCACCAAAGAGGAAGCGATATTCGTCAAGGACAAGTCATTTTAAAAAAAGGAACGCGATTAAAAGCCAACCATATTGCCATTGCAGCCAGTGTCGGATATTCCAAATTGTGGATTGAAAGATTGGGTGAAATTCATGTTTTTTCAACAGGAGATGAATTGGTTCCTATAGAAGCTACACCATTAGATTATCAAATCAGAAGTTCCAATTCCATTATGATGCAATCTGCATTGAAGCATGTAGGAATCGCTTCCCAACACCATCATTTGCCCGATGATCCCACGATCATCCACCAAGCCCTAAAATTAAGCTTAGAAAGAAGTGATGTTTTATTGTTATCAGGTGGAGTTTCTGCTGGGAAGAAAGATTATATTACTGGTATCTTAAAGGACTTAGGTTTTGAAGCCAAATTCCATAAGATTGCTCAAAAACCGGGTAAACCTTTGTGGGTAGGATGTCGAGCAGATGGAAAAGTAATTTTCGCATTTCCCGGAAATCCCATCTCTACTTTGGTGTGTTTTTCTATTTATTTTTTATCTTGGTTACAAGATCAAAAAACTCCTTTTCCACAAGTTAACATAACAGGCCTGCCCGCCCCATTAGCTAATTTAGATCATTGGATTCCTATTCAATGGACAAGTGAGCAACAAGCGCAAGTCTTGAAACATAATGGTTCAGGCGACTTAGTCCATTGGCAGCATGCTGATGCTTTAGCTTGGCAAAAAGCGAATGATACGAGTGAAGAATTAATCTATTTTCCTTTGTAGCTATGGAATTGCACATACATACCTTTGATTTGCCACTGAAGCATACCTTCACCATCACGCATGAATCTAGGGATGTGCAACCAACGCTCATTGTGGAGTTAACTTGGCATGGAAAAAGTGGCTATGGAGAGGCTACGGAAACGCCCTATTATGGAGTTACCATGGAAAAAATGGTATCGCAGCTAGAAAGTATTCGTTCTTTTTTACCTAGCGACATACTTCCACATCCCAATGATTTCTGGAAAATGATGTCCAAAACCCTATTAGATGACCATCCCTTCGCCTTGTGTGCTTTGGATGTGGCATATTGGGATTTATGGGGGAAAACACATGACAAGGCCTTGTACCAATTATGGGGTTTGGACATTTCACATAATCCCATGACGGATTATACGATTGGTATGGATACGATCGACGTTATGGTGGCAAAAATGAAGGAAATGCCTTTTCCTTTATATAAAATCAAACTAGGTACAAATCAGGATATTGAAATTATTGAAGCACTCCGAAAAGAAACGGATGCTGTTTTTCGGGTAGATGCCAATACCGCTTGGACGGTCGAACAAACCTTAGAATATGCCCCTAAATTAAAAGCTTTAGGAGTGGAGTTCATAGAACAGCCACTCAAGGCAGATCATTGGGAAGGAATGAAACGTTTGAAAAAGGAATCTGCATTACCGATCATCGCCGATGAAAGTTGCATAACCGAATCAGATGTTGCCCTATGTGCCGAATATTTTCATGGCATTAACATCAAATTAATGAAATGTGGTGGCATTACGCCCGCTTTACGTATGATTCATCAAGGCAGAAATTTAGGTTTAAAAATCATGGTAGGTTGCATGACCGAATCTACAATTGGTTGCTCGGCCATTGCCCAATTATTGCCACTTTTGGATTTTGTGGATATGGATGGATGCTTATTGGTGGAAGATAACATTTCACAAGGAATACGTATCGATTTTGGCCACGTTATCTATGCCAAAGAAGGAGGAACCGGAGCAAAATTAATTCAGCATGGCTAATTTTATGCATTTTGCGAATTCCATTCCTGGTCGGATGATTCATATCCATGGAAAAGACTTTCGCTGGTTAGGTGGAACCAATTATTTAGGAATTGGCGAGCATCCCTTATTTAATGAACAACTAAAAAAAGGAATTGACCTATTCCCTCAAAACTGGGGAAGTTCCCGAAAAAACAATATTCAGTTTTCGGTATGGGATGATTTAGAACATGTATTGGCGGAAAAATTGGGTCATGAAGCGGCGGCACTTTGCTCTTCGGGTTTTGCTGCAGGACAAATCGCCCTTCAGTTTTTACTCAAACAATTCCCTCAAGCTACTTACTCTCTTGCCCCGCATAGCCACCCTGCTATCACCACGTTTCAACATGCTCCTTGGGAAGGTAGTCGGGAGACATGGATTCAGAATGGGATAGTGGAGCAAGTTAAGATCTTAGGAACGGATGGAATCAGAACTCCCTTGGCTGAATTGTTTGATTTTGAATGGGCCAAAGAACTACATCCAGATCAGTATCTCTTAGTTGACGAATCTCATCGAATAGGCGTTCAAGATATTCAAATAAATAGTTCGGCAACCATAATACAAACCGCCTCTTTATCAAAAGCTTACGGAATTCCGGCAGGTATTATTCTTGGTCCAAAAGATCAGATTGAAGAAATTAAAAAAGATCCCATGTGGATTGGAAGCTCCCCTCCCAATTTGGCATTTTGTTTTGCTTGTTTGAATGCTCAAGAAGCATATGTAGAACAAAGGGAGAAATTGGTAGAACACATAAACTTTTTTCAATCCAAGCTGGATGATACGTCCATCAACTGGGCCGTGGGTCATCCTTCGTTTTGCACGGATAATGAAAATATCATCCAACGATTAGAAGCGCATGGATTTAAAATGAATCAATTTTCTTATCCTAAATGGAATGATCCAGCCATTGCTAGAGCCTCCATTCATGCGACATTAAAAAAAGCTGACCTTTTGGAATTAAGTCAGCTTCTTCATGAATAAAGTTATAATTTTCAAGGTGCCGGATTTTTTTTGGCGTAAAGTAAAACGGCTACTCCAAAAAGCATCGCTGGTATCGACAAGATTTGCCCCATGTTTAGGGTCATGTAATTTTCAAACTCGCTTTGATTTTCTTTAAAAAACTCATAGAAAAAGCGAAGCGCAAATAAGGCAATCATAAACCAACCTGTGATTAAGCCTTCTTGCGTTTTCTCTTTTTTCTTGGACCAAAACCACATGACGATGAAAAATAGAAGCAAACAAGATAAAGCCTCATATAGTTGCGATGGATGCCTAGCTAATACCTCAGCATTTCCCATGGAATTAAACTCCGTGTCTCGATAAAACTTGAATCCCCAAGGTAAATCCGTAGGTTTTCCTACAATTTCTGAATTCATTAAATTACCCATCCGTATAAAAAATCCGCCTAAAGCGACGGTAGGAACCACACGGTCAGTTACGTACAAATAGGATTGACCTGGGTATTTTTTGGTATATAAATAAAATGCGGTAAAAAGCCCAATTCCTGCTCCATGGGATGCCAAACCTGAATAGGGTGGAATAATCATTTGTGTGAAAAACCGAATGGGATCCGCTTGTAATAAAGGGAATTCATAAAAGAAATAATGACCAACACGAGCCCCAATCACGGTAGCCATCATAGCATAAATCAATAAATGATCCGCTTGTTCAATAGGTCTACCCTCCTTCTTAAAAATAAAACTTAATACCTGAAAGCCTGCTAGAAAAGCCATGGCAAAACAAAGTCCGTACCAACGAACAGGAAAACCGAAAAGTTCAAAGATAGTTGGATCGGGATTCCAATCAATAAACGATAAAATCATGGGGATTGACGTTAAATATAGCAATCCAAATTTAAGACAAAATTTAGGATAATTGCCAAACGTCTAAGATGCTACCAACTATTTTTGAACCTTTGGAATCACTAGACTTACTGCCTTCTTTAACACTTTAGCAGGAAATAATCGATGAGGAAATCCTAAAGCGAAAGAATCTGAGGCAAAAAGCACTCCAACAAGTAGTAGAACAACAAACTTCTTTTTCATAATGTTTAATTTATTGATAGACAAATGTAGTAAACATATAGTACTTTGCAATACAAGGTACTATAATTGTTTGTTTTATTGTGATGATTGGTAGTCAAGATGCGTCAATTGGTCGATTGGTTGCATGAGTGTAACGACACATCGTATATTTTTGATACGAAAATGAAATCATTTACCGTTTAACAGTCAAATTAAAATTTATACTCATGAAAAAACCATTGCTTACATTCGCCATAGTAGCCTCCATTGGCTTAGCAAGTTGCTCTAAAGAAGACGCATTGAATCCGACAACGGATGCCACTGGATTTGTTAGCCAGAATTTCATTCCAACTGCTGTTAAAACAACTGTATCAACTACTTATCCATCTGCCCAAGTAGATTATTATGTATTACAAAGTAATTCCTTGTATGGAGCTAACATTGTGGTAAATAACACGGAATCACAAGTGGTATTAAACAAAACTGGGGAAATCAAAGAAGCATTTACCCGAATTACTGAAGCTGAATTACCTGCGGCTATAACGACCTACTTAAAGGAAAAACATACTGGTTATACCTTCATTCATGCAGGTAAAAAGACTTCAGGTACTCCAGTGACGTATCGAGTTGAGATCAAAGTAGATACCACCGTCTATTCGATCTTGTTTGATGAAACGGGTGCCATGATTTCCACGATAGAAGGCAAAAAAGGTGAAAAAGGAGGAAAAGGCATGGGAGCGGCAGTAAGTCATTTAGCTTTAACGGAGCTTCCCGCTGCAGTTCAAGCGGCTATTACTGGATATACTTTCAAAAATGCGGTACTTCGTTTAGATGGGAATGGGGTTGCTACCTACCATATTCACGCTGAAAAGGATGGTAAAGTCTGGGATTTTAAGATCGATGCCACTGGAAAAATTCTTTCTAGCAAAGAAGAAAGCAAAGATGACATCAAGATCACAAAAACTGAAATTACAACCCTTCCCCAAGCCATTATTGATTATTTAAATAAAAACGCCGTTGGCTGGACATTGAAAAATGCCTTTTCAGTTCAAAAAGATAATGTAGCCATTCACTACCATGTAGTGGTAACCGTTGGAGCAAATTCACAAGCCTATATGTTTGATAAAGATTTCAATGTTGTTGCCAATCCTGGAAAAGGTCCTAAAGACAATCCGAACCCCGCCAACTTCACGTTAACGGCCATCACAAAAGATCAAATCCCTGCTGCAGCTATATCTTATTTAGATAAAACTTATGCTGGCTGGACATTAAGCAAGGCTGTTTCTGTCAGCAAAGATGGTGCCGCTTATGAAATTGAAGTAATCATTACGGTTGCGGATAAAAAGTATAAAGTTGAATTTGACCTCTCTGGAAATTTCAAGAGTGCCCATAAACTTTAATTATTAGGTTGATTGTTTAAAAAGGCTTGCTCTCGCAAGCCTTTTTTTGTTATTTCGAGTGATATGCAAGAAATTGAACCTTCCTATCAATGGGAATCTATCTACAATGCTTCCCATGACCCCAAATCTCCATTTTACGGGAGAACATATTCCAACACGGAATATATACACACAATTTACAGCTATTACATTCACCCGCTTTGGGACGAAATCGACTCAGAAACACTCTATTGCAAAATACTTTTTACGGATTATCCCTTACAATTTTCAATCATTGAATTGATGGGAGAATGGAACGATACCCTACACAATGATATCATGTTATTTAAACGTGGGGTGATCGATCATTTATTAGCTGCGGGGATCAAATACTTCATACTTGTAGGTGAAAATGTCTTTAATTTTCATGGTTCTTGGGAAGATGACTATTATGCTGAGTGGTTTGAAGAAGTAGAAGATGGCTGGATAGCGGGACTTTGTTTCCCCGAATTCATTGAAAAAGAATGGAATAAATATAAAATCGATTATTACATCAATTTTGGAGGGACCTTACAAATCCCCAATTGGCGTACAGCCAAACCTGAAATGCTTTTTATGGTAGTTCATAAGATCCTTTCAAATCGCCTAGGTAACTAAAAATCAAAGAGTTGATTAAAATAATCAGAAAGCAGGACAAGAATCTTATCTCAACTCATACTTTTGTCTTAGATTTGTCAACTCTTGAAGATTAGATTTGTCAACTCTTGAAGATTAGATTTGTCAACTCTTGAAGATTAGATTTGTCAACTCTTGAAGATTAGATTTGTCAACTCTTGAAGAGTTGACAAATCTTAGCACAGGTTACAAATCTTAGCACAATTGACAAATCTTAGCACAATTGACAAATCTTAGCTCAATCACAAAGCCGATTAAGCATATTACCATCACATGACAACCATTTACCCCCAAATTAACCTATGAAAAAATTATTTACACTCCTACTTTTATTCATCTCCATTCAGATGATAGCAAAAAAACCAGACAGCCGTTATTACGAATTACGCGTTTACTATTGCCACCCTGGCCGATTAGACGCTTTAATCCAACGATTCACCAACCATACCACCAAAATTTTTGAAAAACATGGTATGACCAATGTGGGTTATTGGATTCCTAATAACAATGAAAAAAATGCTCTTTACTACATTTTATCCTACCCAAATCAAGTAGAACGTGATAGTTCTTGGAAGCGTTTTGGTCGCGATCCAGAATGGCGAGAAGTTGCTAGAAAATCTGAAGAATCAGGTAAAATTGTTGCGAAAGTAGAAAGCACATTCATGATGGCCACCGATTTTAGTCCAAAAATCAAGCCTTCATCTAAAAGTGTTGACCGTGCCATCGAATTAAGAACCTATACGGCAACTCCTAATAATATCGACAACATCTTGGCTCGTTTCAGAAATCATACCACCAAATTGTTCAAAAAACATGGTATGACGAACATTGCCTATTTTAAGACGATTGAAAAAGATCCTTCTGTACAACCTCGTTTAGTATATCTTCTAGCTCACAACAGTGAAGCTGCCGGAAAAGCTTCTTTCGACGAATTCAGAAAAGATCCCAATTGGATTAAAGCACGCGACGAATCAGAAAAGAATGGAAAAATTGTCGACAAAGTAGAATCTATCTACATGCATCCTACGACATTTTCAACTATCCGATAAAGCTTTGTATCTTTGTTGTCCCGAAATTTCGGGACAACAAAGAAAAATTATGCGTTGGAATAAGCAAGGATTACTCTTTTGTCCAGACGGTCAATCTGAATGGAATCAAAAAAAATATGCACACGTTGTCTGTGCTGACACCCATTACACGGATCGAATCCGTTTATATTATTCCGCTCGCGATTCTAAAGGGCGCTGTCAAGCCTCCTTCATTGAATTAGATTCCAATAATTTATCCACCATATTATACGTTCATCCTGAGCCTATTTTAAGCTTAGGGGCTCCTGGAACCTTTGATGATTGTGGTATCATGCCCACTTGGTTCTTACAAAACGGTGAAGAAAAATGGCTTTACTACATTGGTTGGACCGTTAGAAATACCATTCCTTACCACAATGCACTAGGTCTAGCCACCTCTAAGGATGGGATAAATTTTACTAAAAAATTCCAAGGACCCATCATCAGCACCACGGCCACTGAACCATTTTTCAATGGCTCGGCTTGCTTTCTTTTTGACCAAGGAATTTATAAAGTGTGGTATTTAAATTGTACCCACTGGCTTCCAGATGGCAATTTAATGGAGCCATGCTACCACATTAAATACGCAGAATCTGTGGATGGCATCAACTGGGACAGAAAAGGACAAGTAGCCATCGATTACCGAGATGAAATAGAAGGAGGAATATCAAGACCTACCGTTTTAATTGAAAATGGCATCTATAAAATGTGGTTTTCAGCAAGAGCATGTACGGATTATCGCACGAATCGCTCTCGTTCTTACCGTATCTATTATGCTGAATCAAAGGATGGTATCCATTGGAATAGACAAGATGGATTAGCTGGTATCGATGTGAGTGGCAATGAGCAAGATTGGGATTATGAAATGATTGAATATCCCTTGGTTATCCGCCATCAAGATAAAACCATCCTGTTTTACAATGGTAATCATTTCGGTCAAAGCGGTGTAGGTTATGCTATTTTAGAAGAAAAATAATGGATTTTAGCTACCTGAATCATCAGCTTTATGGTAATCCTCAAACGGCCAAACTACCCAAGGTATCCGTTTGCCTGATTACCTATAAACATGAAAATTATATCCAAACTTGTTTAGACAATATTCTGCACCAAAAAACAGATTTTGAATTTGAAATCATCATCGGAGAAGATCACTCCCCTGATCAAACGGCTTCCATCATCCAAACCTATGCAGACCGATATCCTGATAAAATAAAAGCTTATATCCGACCAGAAAACGTAGGGGCAAAAGTAAATTTCCTACATTGTTTTTTTGATTGCCAAGGGGAATATATTGTGCATATTGAAGGAGATGACTATTGGACTTCCCCTGATAAACTTCAAAAACAAGTGGATTTTTTAGATAGCCACCCAGAGGCATCTGCCTGTTTTCATAATGCCCAAATCATTTATGAAGATGGCACAGGAAGAGAACCATCCCTCATTAATCCCTTGGATCAAGCACCTTGGGTTCAATCAACAGATCTATTAAAAGAACGAGAAGCGTGGTTTATGGCAACTGCCAGTGTCATGATGCGAAAAAAGCTAGTGAAGACCTTACCCGATTGGTTTTTTCATTCCAAAAGCGGAGATATTCCTCTCTACGTTATTCTAGCCGAAGAGGGACCTATCGCCTACTTACCAGAAACCATGTCTGTTTATCGAAAAAACGAAGGTGGCATGAGTTATACGGATAGTAACAAATCTGCTGCATTCATTCAAAATCGTATATTCATGTATTCCAAAATCAATGAGTATACCCGTACCAAATACCAAGATTTAATCAAGCCCATCCTTTTTGAATACCATTTACTTTTAACAAGGATCACTGAAAATGAAAATTCATTTCTAAAAAGATGCTTTTATTTATGGAAAGCATCAGCACATTCCCCTCAAAAACTCCAGCTGGAAGATTGGAAAAGACTGTTTAAAGAATATGTATTTACGGCTGAATCCTTTTTAGCCTATTTAACCTTTCGGAAAAAAATGAATCGTTTTTTTGGAATTAGGTCATAAATCAGGGTAAACCCATTAGGATTTTACAGGGTTTTAATTGAAATTTATAAGTATTCTACGTTGAAAAAAACTACTTATGAATTGGACATCTTCTAAAAAGCCTTTTTTATTGTCGGCATTGTCTCTCTTTGCCTTATTATTCGCATCCTCGTTTTATAAAAATCAGTCGTCCCGATGGGGTCAAGTTTTATTGGATTCCTTAACTGAATCACAAAAAAGACAAACTGAAAATGCCTTAAAAGGATTAAAAATACATCCTGAATTAGAAATTACCCTCTTTGCATCGGAGCCGATGCTCCAAAATCCTACCAACATTGATGTAGATGCCCAAGGTCGCGTTTGGGTCGTAGAGGCTTATAACTACCGTCCCAATATCAATGGAAATCCAACTAACCCACAAGGCGACAAAGTCTTGATTCTAGAGGATACGAATGGGGATGGAAAAGCGGATTCAAGAAAAATATTTTACCAATCTCCCGAATTAAATGCCCCGCTGGGCATTGCCGTACTTGATTCCATGGTCATCGTTTCTCAAAGTCCTTATATCTGGAAAATGTTTGACGACAACCGGGATGGAAAAGCAGATCGTAAGGAAGTGATGTTTCAAGGAATTGGAGGTGAGCAACATGATCATGGCGCTCACGCCTTTACTTTTGGTCCAGATGGCAAATTGTATTTCAACTTTGGTAATGAAGGGGGACAATTATTGGATGCTCAAGGAAAAGCGGTTTTAGATCAAGATGGGGACCCGATTGGCCCGAAAAAATACAAGCAAGGCATGGCTTTCCGATGTAACATTGACGGATCTCAAGTGGAAGTGTTAGGTCATAATTTCAGAAATAATTACGAAGTAGCCGTTGATTCATATGGCGGTTTATGGCAATCAGACAATGATGATGATGGTAATAAGGGGGTGCGCATCAATTTTGTGATGGAACATGGAAATTATGGTTACCGTGATGAAATGAGTGATGCCGGTTGGTCTGCCAATCGTACAAATATTGAACCAGAAATTCCAAGAAGGCATTGGCATTTGAATGACCCTGGCGTTGTTCCCAATTTATTGCAAACGGGTTCTGGGTCTCCTACAGGATTGATTTTATATGAGGGTAGTTTGTTACCTAAGGCTTTCCAAAACCAAATGATACACTGCGACGCAGGTCCGAATGTAGTTCGTAGCTATCCCGTTAAAGCCCAAGGTGCCGGTTTTGAAGCCAGTATTTTACCTTTAGTAGAAGGGGTCAATGACCAATGGTTTAGGCCGGCTGACGTTACAGCTGCACCCGATGGCTCACTATTTATTGCCGACTGGTATGATCCAGGTGTGGGAGGACATCAAGCAGGTGACCAAACAAAAGGTAGAATTTATCGAGTTGCACCTAAAGGTCATGCATATCAAGTTAAAGCCATGCCACTCAATACTCCAGAAAATGCGATTCTGGCTTTGGAGAATGCTAATTTGGCTCAAAGGTATTTGGCATTCAAAAAATTAATGACTTGGGGTAAATCAGCAGAAGCTGCCTTAGAAAAATCCTACCAAAATAATACAAATCCCCGCATGAAAGCACGAGCTTTCTGGGCATTGATGAAAACTAGTCAAGCTCAGCATTACTTACGTTTGGCAGCAAATGATGGAATGGCTGATATTCGCATGATGGCCATTCGGCAGGCAAAAAGAACTCCTTTCAATCAATGGAAAGAACTTGCTGCTGCTTGGGTAAAGGATGAAAATCCACAAGTGCGTAGAGAATTAGCCATTGCTTTGAGACATATTCAAGACCCACAAGTGGATGCCCTTTGGGCTCAATTAGCCCAGCAACATATAGGGCAAGACCGTTGGTATTTAGAAGCCCTAGGTATAGGGGCAGATGGCCTTTGGAACAGCCGTCTCAATGCTTATTTGGCACTTTCAATTAATCCCTCTTCTGCAGCATTCCAAGATGTGGTGTGGAGATCCAGAACAGAAAATGCCCTTCCCTATATCTTTACTGAATTAAAAAGCAATCAAGCTTTGGCCCAAAAACTTCGTTATTTTAGAGCGCTAGACTTCATTCCTAGTGAAAAAAAATCAGGGATGTTAATTGATTTGATTTCTAACAATTTCCAAGGACAAACCGAGGCTCAGTTAATTGGATTAAGACATATCAATCCTACCTTCATTGCATCCAATGCCGATGCAAAAAAAGTATTACGTAGTTTGTTACCTAAAACCTCCGAAATGGAATATCTGGAGTTGGTGGAAAAATATGAACTTGCTGAAGAAAAAGAGAAGGTTTTACAGATGATTTTGTCGGGCAAACAAAGTAGAAAAGCGGGTTCTGTCATATACAAATTGAATGGAGGTGCAGACCTGATTGCCAAAACCTTCCATGCTGGCAAGGAAGACCAACAAAAAGCCATCATTGAATCCATTCGCTGGATTGGTCAGCCAAGTACCTTGTCGCTCTTATTTGATGCGATGAATCAGAAAAACCTATCCATGAGCATTAGAAAAGAGGCTGCTAGAAGTTTAGGTAACTCTGCCAATGGAGAAAACTATGTGTTGGATATCTTGAAAAACAAAAAAGTAATGACCGAATTCATTCCATCTGTAGTGGAAGGTGTCAGTAGAACTTGGAGAAAAGCCGTAAGGATGGAAGCCAATTCCTATTTGGGTGGTAGTAATCTAAATACCAAAACCAAACATCCTGATTTGAATAGCCTTTTAGGACAAAAAGGAAACGCGCAAGCAGGTATCAAGGTATTTGTCGATCAATGTTCTATGTGCCACCAAGTGTACCAAGAAGGTATCGATTTTGGGCCAAAATTAACGGAAATTGGCTCTAAATTATCCAAAGACGGCATGTTTGTATCCATCATGCACCCCAATGCCGGGATAAATTTTGGTTTTGAAACCTATGAAATCTTAACCAAGTCTGGAGAAACGTACCAAGGAATCATAAGTTCCAAAAATGAGACCGATATCATTTTGAAATTACCGGGAGGGATGATACAAAACTTTAAAACATCCGCTTTAAAATCAGTCAAGCAATTACCTAATTCCATGATGCCTGAAGGATTGGCAGATGCCATGAGCACCTCGGATTTAGTCAACTTAGTCGAATATTTAACTACCTTAAAAAAGAAATAAACATGGATCGTCGTTCCTTTGCCCAAATGATGGGCGGAAGCTTATTAGGAGCAGGTATTACAAGTAGCCAACCTACTTTAGCTGCTTCATCAAGTCAAGTACATAGCCTTGCTGCGGAGCCTCCTTTTAGCTTAAAATATGCTCCCCATTTTGGTATGTTTAAAAATCATGCTGGTCCAGATGAGATAGACCAATTGAAATTCATGCATGAGATGGGTTTCCGTGCTTTGGAAGACAATGACATGATGGGGAAAAGTCCAGAGCTACAAGCAAAAATCGGAGAGACGCTGACCAAATTAGGTATGACCATGGGAGTCTTTGTGGTGAAATTTGATGGTTTTTTTGATACCCAGCACATGACTACTGGTAAAAAAGAAGCTACGGACATGTTCGTTAAGGCTTGCAAAACAGCCGTTGAAACAGCCAAACGTTGCAATGCCAAATGGATGACCGTAGTACCTGGTAACTTCAACCGTAAACTGCCTCTAGGTCTTCAGACAGGCCATGTAATTGATAACCTTAAACGTGGTGCTGAGATTTTCGAACCCCATAATTTAACCATGGTGTTGGAACCTTTAAGTGATAATCCAGATTTATTCCTTCGCTATTCAGATCAAACTTATATGATTTGTCGGGCCGTAGGAAGCTCCGCATGTAAAATCTTGTTTGACATGTACCACATGCAGCGCAATGAAGGTAACATGATAGCGAATATGGATTTATGCTGGGAGGAAATTGCTTACATGCAAATTGGGGATAATCCAGGTAGAAAAGAACCTACTACAGGAGAGGTAAATCATGCTAATATTTTCAAACACCTAAGAAAGAAAGGATATACAGGCGTATTGGGCATGGAACATGGTAATTTCTATCCAGGAAAAGAAGGTGAAGTGAAATTAATTGAAGCTTATCGAAAGGAAGACAAAGGATAATTCCATAGATCATTTGGAATACCACCTTTATATTTAAATATTTGTTTAACTATTTAAGATATTATGGATATTGTATTCAAAGCTATCAATGATCCAACAAGGAGAGAAATACTTCGCTTTTTGACTCATGGCCCACAAAATGCCGGAACTATCGCCCAGCAATTTAACATGAGCAAGCCAAGTATTTCTCATCACTTGGATTTATTGAAACAGGCTCAGCTGGTCGACTTCAGTAAAAAGGGGCAATTCTTAGTCTATACCCTCAATAAGTCGGGCTTCGAATCCATACATGCTTGGTTTCAGCCCTTTACTTTATTTTTCGAATTGCCGAAGCCTAAAATCCGACTTTAAATTAGGTTTGACATAAGCCAATCTTTCCTTAATTTCGTTTTCAAATTGCCCATCCTATGAATCATTCACTACCAGCGTCATTATCTTTTCTTCGTCCCGAGCTTCCCTCCCATTGGGTTGGACTTGGTGTAATTCAATTACCAAAACGGAATTTCTTCCAATCCATTGGTGATTTTTTTGCTGAGAAATCTGGTAACAAACGAATTTCATTTGTGGTTGTCCATGAAGACTCCTTAAAAACACTTCATTTTAAAGGTTCTAGCCTCATTGCTTCTGAATTCATAGATATTCACAATTTGGATCACTTCTATTTTTCGGAAGGCAATACCTCAGATGGGCTCGTTTCCTTATTCAATTGTGAGGCTAGCCTCGTAGTTTCCAAAAACAAAAAGGGTGACTTAAAACTTAAAGATTATTTTCTTAAAATTATGCCTGCCTTATTGGGCGAAAATGCTGAACCTATTCGTAAAATTGAGGATATTCAGTGGGCACAAGAAAGCAAAAAAAACATTGCGGAAGTCTTGAAACATTGGCCTGAACACATCAAAGCCAGAAAAGACAAAGAAGAAGCTGAAGAAAAAGCTAGACTAGTCCAAGAGGCCCACATTGATTAATCAGCCGATTCAACCTTCTTCGCCACTTTTAATTTGAGCAAATCTTTCGAATTCAAGGCGACCAAGCTAACGATGACCAAGGTGGCAGTGGCTCCTACCAAAACCGATGGAACAGTTCCCATCAATTTGGCCATCACTCCCGATTCAAATGCGCCTAGTTCATTGGATGAACTAACGAAAATCCCATTGACGGAAGAAACTCTACCACGCATCTCATCAGGAGTATAAAAGCGCAAAACAGTTTGTCGAATGACCACACTGACTGAATCAAAAGCCCCAGTAAAAAATAAAGCTATTACGGATATCCAAAAATTGGTCGAAATACCAAATACTAAAGTAGCAATTCCAAATCCAGCAATAGCCATCAACAAATTTCTCCAAGCCTTATCCAAAGGTGGGAAATAAATCATGAAGGCCATGGATAACAAGGCCCCAATAGAAGGTGCTGCACGTAAAATACCCAATCCTTCGGCACCAACTTTCAATATATCTTCCGCAAAAATGGGTAAAATGGCGATGACACCGCCAAATAAAACGGAAAACAAATCCAATGAAATGGCGTATAAGATTATCTTGGTTTTAAATACATAAACGATGCCTTCCTTTAAGCTTTGCCAAATGGATTCATGGCTAACTGCTTTGGGAGGAACAGGCCTTTTCTTAATAAAAAACAAACATGTCATCACCCCAAATAAAAACACAATCACCGTTTCTAAAGAACCCGATAAACCCAAGTAAGCATATAAAAAACCGGCCATTCCTGGGCCTAAAATTGCCCCTAATTGCCAAAAAGAGCTGTTCCAAGTGGCCGCATTGGCAAAAACCTCTTTAGGTACTAAAAATGGATTTAAGGAAGAAGCGGCTGGACTAAAAAAACCTTTGGCCAATCCAATTAGAAAAATGACAAAATAAATAGTATATATATGAAAATCAGGACTTTGTGAATCTAATTGTAAGCTAGAATAGAGTAATAAAAAAGAGCTAAATATGATGACCGACAAAGAAATTTGCATGATCTTGCGCTTATCACGATTGTCGGCATAATGTCCACCAAAAAGTGCCAAAGAGATGTATGGAATCACTTCCGCTAAACCGATTAAACCCAAGGCCAATGGATTGTGGGTAATCTTGTAAATTTCATAGGATACAATCACCTCTTGAATCAAAAGGGCCATAGTAAATAAGGTATTACCTAGTATAAAGGCCCTGAACTCAGGAAATTTTAATGCGCTGTAAGCGTCCTTATTTTGAAAAAAACTCATAGGCGAAATACAGAATGGGGCTACAATAAGCTAGTTCTCCCCAAATGCGGGATGCTAACTTGTTTTTTGAAAAGTAATGAATCCAACTTTGTATGGCAAATGTAATGGCAAATGGCATAAAAGCGATTTTTTCATCAAAGTAAAATAACATACCTAAATAAAGTACCAAAAAAAGCACCTCCACTCCTAGTAGAATGCGTTTTGAGCTAGGAATTGATTTCATTGATCCTACCTCTTCTCTTTCCCATAAAGTGTATAAACCTAGATTTTGTAAAACCAATAGAAACATCATCGTGGCCATTAGCAAGGCAAAGAATGACCAAGGTATTCGATACCAAGTACTAGCCCCGACCCCTAAAGTATAAATAATAGCCGTCATGAATTCTTTCATGAAGGGAATACGACTCAATAAACCACCAAACCATAATGCCCAATAAATCAGCATGATAGCACTTAATCCAACACCGAATAATATCAAGCGTGGGGCCAAGTAAAGCATACTTAATCCTCCCAAGACCAATAAAACCAATAAGATTAACTGCAAGACAAAAACATGCTTCGATTGATACAAATGCCGCTCATCTTGATGTAATCCCTTTTTACGATCGATCATTCGGTCAAGCAAATAAATACTCCAAACAGCACAGGTCATGGATATCTGTTCAGGAAAACTGGGTAATTCATGCAAAAAAATTACATGGAAGAGAGCCTGAAAGGCTAATGTGCCCCAAACAACATCTAAACTGAGTAAATGGGCAATTCTAATATACCGCATCTTGTTCTACTTGAACACGAATTCGATCTCCAACAACCAGTTTACCCAAAATTTGTGGCACAAATTGTTGCCCAAAATATACCTTATTGCCGATTTTCCGTATTTGAGAAAGGGCTTGTAACACTTCTTTTTGGATTGTTCCTTGATGTGGATGTACCGTAATCAATTGACAACGAGCACAGGGCTTAGCTCCCATTAATTGAACAGTCCCCACTTGAATTTGCTTCCACCCATCTTCCGCAAATGCATTTGCCCCTGAAACTATGATGTTAGGCCGAAAACGTAACCGATCTACCTGAGCTCCCAATTGTATTTCCAAAGCTTCATAAGAAGCTTCTGAACAAAGTAAAATAGGTAGAGCGTCGGCAAATGAACTTTCTTTCGATAATGGAGTTTGATATTTATCCTGAATGAAACGAGGTGAAGCATCTGTTAAATGCACCAAAAACACTCTTTCGTTCAACAATTGACTAAACCATGGAGACCAGTCTTCTAAAACTAAGCGGGCCTCCAAATGATCTTCCCATAGTTCCACGGGCATTGATTCCCCCAGTTTTACCGATGTATGTAAACATTTGGTCTGACCCGTTTTCCTATCTTCCACCAAAAAACCATCTGAATGTGCTCGTAACTGAAAACGGGTTAAATCTGGACGGCTACGCTGCGTAATGAACTTTCCATGCTCATCCACCAACATATACCGGCGATCTCCAGCTAAGCCTTGAATGTCCATGTGAGCTTCAGGTAGAGCCAATGCTCCTAAAGATTTTATGGGATAAATATAGAGTTGAGTTATTTTTAAAGCAGGCATAAAACAAAAATAGCTAAAAACATATCAAATTAGCTATGGGTACTTGTGTGGTAAGAGTATCGAAAAATGCATCAAAATCACTATGTTTGTTAATTATATATGCCAAATAGATTACCTTATGAAGATATCAGGCCTAAGCATTAGCCTTCTAGTTGCATTATCAGTCAGTATATTTCCTTCTCAAGCGCAGAAAAGCTTGAATTTAGAAGATGCGATTCAACAAGGATTACAAAACCACTATTCAATACAAGTTGCGAAGAAAAGAGAAAAACAAGCTCTGAATGACAATACGCTAGGGAATGCTGGATTTCTACCTACCATTACAGGGAATTTCAACAAAAACTATACCATTTCTGGCTTAGATCAGGAGTTTTTTGGAGGTTTGCGCGCCCCATTAGTTCAGTCAGGTGTAAACTCAAATTCCTCTAATACGGGAGTTGCTATGGTTTGGACTTTGTACGATGGAAAAGGCATGTTTGTCTTAAGAGATCGATTCAAAGAATTACAAAATTTAGGAGCTAAGCAAACAGAAGCTACCATTGAGAACTTAATAGCCTTAATCAGCGCTTCCTATTATGATATTATTCGTCAAGATTTGCGTGTCAATAACTTCAAAAAAGGATTAGAAATTTCTAATGACCGCTTAAAATTAGCTAAAGATCGTTTTGAAGTTGGACAAGGTTCAAAAGTGGATTTTTATTCCGCTCAGGTTGATTATAATGAAGATAAGGCCCTTTTGTTAGCTCAAGAACAATCTTTTTTAAGTACTAAAATCAATTTCAACACACTGCTGGTTAGAGATCACATGCTTGATTTTGATGTGGTTTCATCCATTGAATTATTGCCCAAATTGAAATTGGAAGAATTAAAAAACCAAGCTTTGCAGCAGAATCCCAATTTGATTTCCGCTTTATTAAACAAAAAAGTAGCTGATTTAGATATCAAAAATTTACAGAGTCAACAACAACCTGTCATCGATCTAGTAGCAGGTTATAACTACAATACAGTTAATAACGGAGCAGGTTTTGGTGTGTCTAAAGGTAGTAGTGATGTGATGAACTATGGTATCCGAGCCTCCATCAATATTTTTGATGGAAGTAACCAAAAGCGTCGAATTCAAAATGCCAAAATCAATGCTGAAATTGCGGATATACAGGTAGCAGACCTAAAAAATACCTTGGTTTCTAACATAGAAAAAGCCTACGTTAATTACGAAAACGCCTTAAATTTAATCAATCTGGAAACGGAAAATTATGGAATAGCCAAGCAAAACATTGACATTGCTTTTGACCGATTTAAAGTCGGAATTGCTACTTCCTATGAATTAAGAGAAGTTCAAAGAAACGCAGTAGCCGCTGAGACTAGACTGATAGAAGCTAAATTTGCAGCGAAAACAGCTGAGATCGAGTTAATTCGTTTGAGTGGAAACCTGCTCTAAATCTTGCTTTTCTTGATTTAATTGTTGCTGGTACAAATCATAATAACTACCCTTCTTTTTCATGAGTGTAGTATGAGTACCTTGCTCCACGACGCGTCCTTCATGCAAGACAAATATCCTCTTCGCTAATTTGGCCGAGGATACTCGGTGTGAAATAATCACACAGGTTTTACCTTCCATGATATGTTTCAAATGATTTAAGATCTTATGTTCGGTATGCGTGTCAACCGCTGATAAACAATCATCTAAAACCAACATTCCCGGATTTTTGGCCAAGGCTCTAGCCAAGGATACGCGTTGTTTTTGTCCACCCGATAAGGTTACTCCTCTTTCTCCCAAAATGGTTTCAAAACGATCTGGGAAATCCATGATATTTTCATACACGTCGGCATATTTGGCAGCTTGCTCTAAATCTTTTTGATTCAAATCAGCTTGACCAAAGCGAATATTTTCGGCTATGCTGGTAGAAAACAAAAAGACATCCTGAGGTACAAAACCCAGATTAGAACGAACCAATTCCATGTCCCAATCTTTCAATTCTATCCCATCCAATAAGATTTTGCCTGCCGAAGGATCATAAAATCGAGCCATTAAAGCGGCAATCGTACTTTTACCTGAACCCGTCGTTCCTAATAATGCGACCGATTCTCCTGGCTCAATTTCCATATGTATATCACGCAAAACGGGGCGATCTGTACCTGGATAAGTAAAATCAACATGTTCAAATGTCCAACGTCCATGAATCTTTTGGCGGATTTGTTTACCCGTCAATAACTCGGATTTTACTTGCAAAAACTCATTGATTCTTCCTTGAGAAGCTGCAGCACGCTGTATCTGAGAACTAGTCCAACCCAAAGCCGTCACTGGCCAAGTAAGCATGAATACATACATGATAAACTCCGTAATATTACCAATGGAGATTCTTCCTGCCATCACTTCTTGAGATCCAACATACACCACAGAGAGTGTGGAGAAACCAACTAGCAATGAGATCAAAGGAGTGAACAAAGAATCTACTTTCACCAAATCCAGTGATTTTTTTCGGTAATGTGCCGATGCATCTGCAAAAGCCTGTACGGATTCCTTTTCGCGAACAAAAGATTTTAACACACGAATACCCGAAAAAGCTTCTTGGGCGAAGGTCGAAATGGTAGAAAGCCCCGCCTGTATCTCTTCCGACTTCCGCAAAACGAGGGAATTCACATAATAAATACTAACTGAAAGTATGGGCAGCGGCAATAAGACATACCACATCAAGGTTTGATTGACATGCCACATATAGTAAATAACCAATACAAAGACGCAAATTAGGTTTAGACCATACATCATACTGGGTCCAACATACATCCGAACTTTACTGACGTCTTCTGAAATGCGGGCCATTAAATCCCCCGTATTCTGCTTTCTGTAAAATGATAAAGGCAAGGTTTGGTAATGCTCATAAATCTCATTTTTCATATCGTATTCGATATGTCGCGACATCACAATGAGCGTTTGGCGGACCATAAACAAAAAGACCCCTTTGATGAGGGCCATCAAGATAATTAAACCCCCATAGAAAAATAAAGTAGCTGCAAAGACCTCATAAAATGCGCCTTGAAGAGAAAACTGTTTGAATAAAAAATAAACGTGTATGGTTTCTGTCACCAAGTCTAAGGCATAGCGCACGAGTTGGGCAGGCACAACACCAAAAAAATTGGAACAAAAGGTAAAGAGGATGCCCAAGAAAAGCAGCCATTTATACTTCCAAAAATATTTATTGAGGTGACTTAGTGCGCCCATACTTAATTTACTTCCAACAAAGATAGAATCTTTATCAATTAAAATCCTTAATTTTGTGTTTCAAACAACAAGAACGCTCTTTATTTTCGGATGGTAAACAGAAGATTACTTCGCGTAAAAGCATTTCAGCAATTGTATGCTTACAACACGCAAGAACGCGCCCAATATCAATTGGCATTTGACGAATTAGCAGTCATTTTTCAGCCTGATTTATCACTTATGGTCGCAAAGGAGGAACAAGCTCCTCGACTAGAAGGCTTAAAAAAATTAGCAGAGATTCAATTAAACGAGTTTTTCCAAGAAATCCCAACTGAAGAGAGTATCCCACCAGAATCTTTGGCTGCAGCTAAGTCGGTTTATCGCACTTATCAAAACAATACCAAAAAAATTGCAGAGAAGTTAAAAAAGGACATGGTGAAGGAAGTGGAGTCCATCTACAAGCAATACCTGAAAATCCTTTTTTACTTACAACATCTATCGAATATTGCCGTTTGGGATGAAAATCGCCGTTTATTAGAGAATCCCATCAAGACTTCTCAGCTGAGCAAAAATAAAGTATTGGCCATCATGCCCAAATGGAAAGCTTTGCAACAAGCTTTTGAAGATCAACACATTGGCTGGTCAGAAGACGAGGAGAACCGAATTAAAAAATTGTTTTTAGAAGTAATCCTATTGGACCAAACATTTGTCGACTACCTTCCTCAGGCTGGAAAAAGCTTTGAAGATGACATTGAAATGATTCGATATATTTTAAAAACATTTATTCTAAAACACTCGAGTATGACCGAGTATTTTGAAGAAAAAGATTTAAATTGGCACCTTAATAAGGATGTAGTTAAAAGTTTGTCGACCAAAACATTTAAGGTAGATGCCTTAGAAGATTTGAGCCTACAACCTTTAGCGCTTCAGTGGGAAGATGATCAATTATTCTTCGAAGAGTTGTTTGAAAGTACGATTCAAAACGACAAAGATTTAGTTCTTTGGATTGGAGATCAAACAAAAAACTGGGAGTCTGACCGTTTGGCCATGGCTGATTTTATTTTGTTAAAAATGGCTTTGACTGAAATGATAAAATTTTCCAGCATACCCGTTAAAGTAAGTATTAACGAGTACATTGAATTAGCAAAAAATTACTCTACACCAAAATCAGGGCAATTCATCAACGGTATCCTAGATGTTATTTCTCTGAGATTGATACACGAAAAAATAATTACTAAATCAGGTCGAGGATTAATCGACATAGCCAGCAAATAATATGAGTAGATCATCAAAATCCTTTTGGGCATTTGTCGTAGGAGCTGCCACAGGTGCAATTATCGGAATTTTATATGCCCCAGATAAAGGTGAGAATACCCGCAACAAATTGTATTTTCAGTTGAACAAATACAGAGAGCAATTGAAACAATTACTCAATGATATTGTGGAAGGCAAGGAAATCCCTGAAACAATGGCGAAATCAGAAGGCAAAAAAGTGGTCAATGATACCAAAGTTAAAGCTGAAAAATTGTTGGAGGATGTTGAGAAAATGATGAGTCAGATCAAAGCAAAGCCTTAACATGAAGTATTTCATTGCCTTATGCTTTTTATGTCTTCTATCCTGCACGAACAAACAGAAAGAAGCCAGAAACTCAACCGAAGAATCGATTCCTATGGATCTGAGACCTTCCGTTGAAAAGCATCCTGTCATGAAATTTGACCAACCCGTGGTTTACTTAGGGAAAATTACCGAAGGTGATAGCATATCCTATACCTTTCATTTCAAAAATGAAGGAAATATGCCTTTGAAAATTTTAACTGTTAATGCATCTTGTGGTTGCACTACCCCAAAATGGAGCAAAGAGTTGGTACAGCCTGGTAAAAAAGGCTTCATTAAAGTAAGTTTTGATTCCAAAGGCAAAGAAGGGAAAGTACAAAAAACCGTTACTGCCTACGCTAATACGATGCCATCCGATAATATGGTAGCATTCAAAGTAGAAATTGAAAGAAGAAAAAAATAATTAATAAACGAACAACTATGGCTAACAATCCTCAAATTATGCAAATCCTCCTTTTTGGTGGAATCTTTGTCGTGTTTTATTTTTTCATGATTCGTCCACAACAAAAAAAGGCGAAAGACGCGAAAAAATTCATTGATGAATTAAAAACTGGTGATAAAGTAGTCACTATTGGCGGAGTACACGGAACAGTGGTTTCTATTCGTGAAAAAACATTGGTAGTAGAGATTGACTCTAGCAAAGGTGTTCGCGTGGTTTTCGAAAAATCAGCTATTTCAAAAGATGCTTCTTCTCGCTTAACAGAAGAGTAAACCGATGGAAAAAAGCCTTCGACCTCTTTTAGGTATCACAGGCGGTATGGGATCCGGCAAATCAATCATTTGTCGGATTTTTGCTTGTCTAGGCATTCCGATTTTTGAAGCCGACAAGGTTGCCCACCAATTGGTAAATAGCGATCCTGCCATTCAACAAAAAATCATAGGCATTTTTGGTCCAGAAAGCTTTGATAATCAAGGTATTTACAACCGTGGCTATATTCGTAGTCGAGTGAAAGACAACCCAGATTTATTGGCGGCTTTAAACCACATCATTCACCCAGCTGTACGTGAAGCATTACAGCAATGGGCTCAAATTCCTAGTCCTGCTCCTTTTAAATTGTATGAAGCTGCTCTCTTGACGAATAAAAACAAACCTGAATACATACGCGAATTAATTGCTATAGAATGCCCCATGAATGAGCGCATGGAACGATTACAAAAACGAAACCATTTAACCTTTGAAGACAACATGAAACTGTTACAAAACCAACCCAGCTCAGAACAATACACCGAAGGTGTCAATTTGATTATACAAAATGGTAAAAATGACCGCGTTTGGCCACAAGTAGAGGCCATTTTCAAGCGCCTTTCCATCATTTTAATTACCCTACTACTTTTCAGTCAAACAAGTATGGGGCAGATCAAAGCCATGACCTTTAATATCCGCATGGATACGAAGTCAGATGGCATTAATCAATGGGCCAATCGCAAGGATCACTGTGCTGAATTAGTCAAATATCACCAAGCTGATATTATTGGCATGCAGGAAGCATTTATTCATCAAATCAAAGATTTTGCAGAAAGATTACCTGGCTTTGCTTGGTTTGGCCGTGGACGTGACGATGGAAAAGAAGAAGGTGAATTTTCTCCCTTGTTTTACAATACGAAGAAATTCAAGGTCTTGGAACAAAAGACATTTTGGTTATCCGATTCATGTGATAAAGTGGGTTTTGGCTGGGATGCGGCCTGCAGACGTGTCGTTACCTGGGGACATTTTCAAGACCTGAAAACAAAAAAGAAGTTCTATGTTTTCAATACACACTTTGATCATTTGGGTAAGGTGGCCCGTCGAGAAAGTGCCAAATTAGTGTTAGCTAAAATTAAAGAAATTGCAAAAAACAGTCCAGTCATTTTATTAGGAGATTTTAATGCCAAGCCAGATGACGAACCGATTCAAATTTTGGTAGACCCTAAGAATTCAGACCGATTAACTAATTCAGAAAGCATTAGTAAGTTAGGCCATTATGGTCCTAAGAATACCTTCAACGCCTTCAAAGAGGAAAGAGAAAATAGTCAAATCGATTATATATTTGTGAAAAATGGCGTAAGTTGTGAGCAACATGCCACCCATTCGGAGACCTGGTCAAACCGTTATCCAACAGACCATTTTCCAGTAAGCGCCACCCTCCAAATCCCTTAAATCGATTTGGGTTTTATGACCTCAAATTGTAACTTGCAGTATGGAAAATTTTATTGTTTCTGCGCGAAAATACCGCCCTACCCAGTTTGATTCTGTGGTAGGTCAAAGCCACATTACGACCACACTAAAGAATGCCATTAAGTCAAATCACCTGGCTCAGGCTTTCTTATTTTGTGGTCCTAGAGGGGTAGGAAAAACCACTTGTGCGCGTATTTTAGCCAAAACAATCAATTGTGAAAATCAAAGTGCTGAGGGTGAGGCCTGTGGTACTTGTTCTTCCTGCCAATCTTTCCAAGAAAACACTTCGCTGACCATTCATGAACTTGATGCTGCATCAAATAACTCAGTAGATGATATCAGAAGCTTAATAGACCAAGTTCGTTATCCTCCACAAAGTGGGCGCTACAAGGTCTACATCATAGATGAGGTTCACATGCTTTCTGCTCAGGCTTTCAATGCCTTTTTGAAAACATTGGAAGAACCTCCCTCCTATGCCATTTTTATCTTGGCTACCACGGAAAAGCATAAAATCTTACCTACCATTTTATCCCGTTGCCAAATCTTTGATTTTAACCGCATCAAATGGCAGGATATGGCCATGCACCTGGCATCTATAGCGGAAAAGGAAAACATAACTGCCGAACCAGCTGCTTTGGAATTGATTTCCATCAAAGCCGATGGAGGTTTACGTGATGCCTTGTCGATGTTTGATTTAAATGTTACCTTCTCAACGGATAACACGCTACGGCATAAAGCAGTTTTAGAAAATTTACATATTCTTGATAGCGACTATTATTTCAGTCTGACAGATCACTTAGTAGAGCAAAACCATACAGCCGTTCTTTTACTCATTGAAGAAATCATGCGTAAAGGTTTTGATGGCATGCAGTTTATTTCAGGTCTTATGGAGCATTTGCGTTTGTTATTGTATGCCAAAGATCCTAAGACCTTAGCTTTAATGGAAATGAGTGAAGAGACCAAAGGCAAGTTTAAGAAACAAGCAGAATTAACCTCGACTTCATTTTTACTCTCAGCCATGAATATTTGTGCGCAATGTGAAGTAAATTACAAAAGCGCCAAAAATCCAAGATTGCATTTGGATTTAAGTTTATTAAAAATCAACTACTTAAATTCAGTATTCAAGCCTAAGCAAACACCTGTGGTGGAGGACAGCGCTGGAAAAAAGCTTGAGGCCTCGGCCAATATACCGGTTGAAAACAGTGCTACACAAGAATTAAATGTACCTGTAGTTCAGGAAGCACCTACCCCATCCTTAGCCATCAGAGAAGAGAAAACAGCTGTTCCTGAAAATACCCAAGCTAGTCCTAGTCCAGTTCCTAGCCGACCAAGCATTCAGTCTTCTGGTTTGCGAAGTGCCAAAAAATTGGTTGAAACCAAACAAGCCGAGCAAAAAGAAGCTACTTTACTGACAGGAAGTGCCACAGGAGCAGAAAATAAAGCCTTTACTTTAGCAGATATAAGCCGAGAATGGGTTCGAATCGCTAAGGCCTATGAAGCCAATCAGGACATCAATAAATTTGTCATGATGAATCGACCCATTGAACTAATAGGTACGGTTTTACATCTAAAAGTAGAAAACGAGTTACAGATTCAGCAGTTTAATGAAGCCATTCGGATGGAGGTATTAAACCAACTGCGCTCTTCGCTGCATAATTTTGATATTGACATTGAGCTAGACATCCTTGTTCAAGAAAAAAGCGACAAAAAAGTGCTTTATACCCAATCTGATAAGTATGAATACCTCTCCGAGAAACATCCCATTCTAGTAGAAATGAAACAAAGGATGGGCTTGGATTATGAATTTTAAAAATCAATGGATATATGAAGTTGACCACCTAGACCTACTTCTACTATTTTCTTCAAGGTAGATAATCGGACTTCTTTCACATCATTTTCAATTTTAGAAATATACGATTTAGTCGTGCCTACTTTCATGGCTAGTTCTCCTTGGCTTAGGCCTTTTTTCTTTCTTGCTTCCTTAAGCAAAATTTCTAATTTGAAATATTGAAAACCAACATCGAAATCATTTCTTAATTTGTCGCCAGTTTTTCCAAAATTCAATTCTACACATTGATTTAAGTTAATAAATTCACTCTTTTTCGTCTTCATATATTCTTCATTTTATTTGATCTCACTTGAAAGTGAACGATTCAACAAAAGAAAGAAAATAGTATGTCAACTCATTGCAAAGATTTAATAAGCACAATAATTACCAATAAACTGATAATTTTAAAACGTAAGAAAAGAAAAGTTTTCTAAGTTAATTAAAGCATATCACGCAAAGTCAACATCGTCTTCCAATTCCGAGTGGTAGCGGAGACCTTAAGTTTATTCTCTAAGAAATTATTGCTCAATTTCGCATTACCATACCCTTTAGGAACATACAAATAAACTGCTCGATCAATGAGTTGATAGGTCTCCTCTTGAAAAGCGAAACTAGCTAGTTTTTCCACGTTTTCGGGCAATGGTAAGGTCGCTAATAAACTCACATACAATTTGGCTTCATCCAGATTGTCATAAGCTATAAAGGGATTATTGGCAATCACTTGATTCCAAATTGGAGCACTAAAGACTTGAACTTGGACGTCAAAACCAAATCTTTCAAGAATGGCTGAGGTAATCTTTTCAACTAGTTCAAGTTCCGTAAAATATTGGTCTTGAAACAAAACATTCCCACTTTGTATATAGGTCTGAACAGCTTCAAATCCTAGCGATTCAAACATGGCTTTTAGCTCCACCATTTTGATCATCTTCTGACCAGACACATTAATTCCACGAAGCAAGGAGATATAAGTAGCCATTAAAATTGAATTAGATATCCACAAAAAAATAAATAATATTGCTAATTTGACTCTCCATTAATTATCCTATAACCAACCACTATATTGAAATGAAAAGCAAATTCAACTGTCCACATTGTCAAAAGCCTCAAAATTTAAAGTATTTATTATTCATTCATAAGGTAATAAAATGGGAATGCCCCAATTGTAACAAGGAAATTACTCCCAAAAAACTATCTGCTGTGGCAAGTATGTTGATAGGAATAAGCTTTTACATAACTTCCTATGTGCCTTTAATAATATTCAAATGGAATATTACCAATTCGATTCTATTAGGAGTAATTAGTGGCCTTTTTACCTATTTCATGACACTCGTATTTTATTACTTTACTAAGGAAATCGAATAAATTAAAAATTATCATAATACGTAAAATCCTGATCAATCTTCCCATTTTCAATGCGGAAAATAACAGCTATAGGTAATTCAAATTTCTTTTGATCGGCTCCTGTACCTGTAGAAACAAACTCCACGGTCACGTGCTTATCCCCTGAGGGGTAGACATTCACCACCTGATCATGGACATTAGGAAACTGCTGTTGTAAGCCCGAATATTCTTCCACAAATTGGGCTTTCGACTTTTTAATCACCTTCATCCCCGATGTTGGATCTTTAAACTCGGCAGAGTCGGCATACATTTCCGATAATGCTTTCCAATCATGCTGATTAAACAAAGTAAAATATTGATTAATCAGCTCCTTATTCTTTTCCTCCATGCTAGGTGAAGCACTTTGGCATGACACAAAAAATAGGAGACAAATAGATACTAAAAGTAAACTTTTCATAGAGGTATTCTAAAATTCTTTTAATGAGAAATTTAAGTATTATATTTTTCAAATATGAAATCAATTGAAGATAAAGGGTTGTCTAATAAAACATTTGAATAGTAATTAAATTGACTGAATTTTCTACTCGACTTAACTACCTTGATTAAATTAAATTCTCCATTAAATCCTTTAAAATCTAAATCTATATAAGTCAACCCATAAATCTCTTCTAAAAAAGAATCCTGAAATACTTCTCCTTCAACTAATCTTTTCAAGTTATCAAATCCTCTGTTATCAAAAAGTCCCTTATGTAGCCAACCCAATACATATAAACATTCATTGATATGGTAATAAATATCACATCCACGAAATCTAAAGATTTCTTCAATTTGACTATTATTTATTATTTCTACATCTCGCCAAATATCTCTTCTTAAATTATGATAATCTTTTCCATCGCACTCAATACCAATAAGTTTTCCTTCTATCTCCAATGCAAAATCTAATCGATAATTAGCTCTAGTTGTAACTATTTCAAATTGAGGTACTACTTCTATAACAGGATTAATATATTTCGTTAAATGCCAAATTAGTTCATCTTCAATTGGACTGTCGTATGGAGGTGAATAAATAGTTTTTTTCTCCTTTTGATTTTGGCTAAAATCCATTATTGCTATTCATTAAATTCAACTAACAATATGTTTAAAGGTAAATTTTTATCTTCTAAAATCTTTACTTCTAATATGTTGATTGGTTGATCAAAACTTTCGTTATATGTGTCTCTATATTCAATAATCAAATTGTCGAAATTTTGATAACTAAGCCTAATAATATGACTTGAAGTTAGATTATTATCCAAAATCAAATTTCGTATTTCCTTGAAGTTTAAAAGTGGAATGTATTTTCGAAGAATTACCATTTATATCTAAATTAAAGTAGTCTAAACTTTATAGAATTAAAAATTAATTAATTGACACTTTCAAGCTTCTACCTCACCTGCCCATTCCCTACCAATACCCACTTTTCGGTCACTAATTTCTCCAAGGCAAAAGGACCTCTTGCATGCAATTTCTGTGTTGAAATACCAATCTCTGCCCCTAATTCAAATACACTCCCATCGGTAAATCGGGTGGATGCATTCCAATAAACAGCTGCCGCATCAATGGCCTGTAAAAAATAATTGGCCTCTGCTGCATCTTCTGAAATAATAGCTTCCGAATGACGAGAAGAATAATTGGATATATGTAAAATAGCCTCTTCGGTGCTATCCACTACTTTAATGGAACAAGCAAAATCTAAAAACTCACGACCGAAATCTTCCTCGCTAGCTTCGAATAAAAAAGGATATGCCTGTGCCTTTAACAAGGCATAAGAACGAGGATCGGCATGAATCTTGACATGGTATTGAATAAAATCATCCTGAATCAAACTCAAAAAACGAGATAATTTACTCGCATGTATGACAATGGTATCCAATGAATTACAAACGGATGGTCGGGTTACCTTGGCATTAACCACTATCGGTACCGCTTTAGCCAAATCTGCTGTCTCGGCCACATAAGTATGGCAAACTCCCGCACCTGTCTCAATCGTTGGAACCAACGATTCTCTACGCACACGCTGAATTAAAGCATCAGAGCCACGTGGTATGATGACATCAATGTACTTAGTTGCGGTCAATAAGGTACTCACATGAGCACGATCCGTAGGCAATAAGCGTACTAAATCCTTCGAAAACCCATTTTTTTCCAAGGCTTGGTGAATCAAGGAAACCAAAAAAGAATTACTATTCCAAGCATCCGTTCCTCCTCGCAATACGGCAGCATTTCCTGAGCGAATACATAAAGCCGCTACATCAATGGTCACATTGGGCCTAGATTCATAAATAACTCCCACCACACCCAAAGGCACGGCCAGCTTCCGTAAATGTAAACCGTTCTTTAACTCTTTTTCCAAAATAACCTGTCCAGAAGGATCAGGCAACAACATGATATCACGTAAACTATCAGCCAAGGACTGGACGCGCTCTTCTGTCAACAACAAACGATCGCGCATGGGATTATTAGCATCATAATGAGCTAAATCTTGGGCATTCGCTTGAATAACTCCCAATTTATTTTCTTCCAACAATAATGCCAAATCAGATAAAATGGCATTTTTCTGTTCACTACTTGCCATGGCCAGCGAGATGGCGGCATGTCGGGTAGCAGCTAAAGAAGCCAAAAGTTCACTAGTATTTTCCATGAATTAATGTAGGCTAAAAATCGTAACCGAATGACAAATAGGTTACTGGTGCTTTAATTTCTTTATTATCCATACCAAAGGCATAATCCAATTTGATGAAATAGCCTAATAAGTATGCTCTAGCTCCCAAACCATATCCAACCAAGAATGGATTCCTGAAATCCGTAACTGTCGCTAAAAATGGGTTGGTATTTCCTCCGTAGGTATTGGTATTGAATCCATTGGTTCTGGCAAATGGATTTGATCCCGTCCAAGCACTTCCTATATCGGTAAAGCCCGCAAATTGAAAAGAGTTCATGAACCTAGATTTGGAAAAATCGGGCCCCATCAAAGATTTCAAAGGAACACGTAATTCTAAATTCAATAAAATATGACTTTGACCCGACAATTTATTGACATTAAAACCACGCAAAGGACTAGCCACATCACTCATGAATACATCCCGCTGTGCTATACCTCCAGTCCCCATTGGATTCTCTTTATTTCTTCCTTCGCGCTGAATAAACAACCAATTGTCCACCCCACCTAACATGGTTTGAGGGGCGGCTGAACCAAGGGCATTGGAAGCTGATAAACGAGCCGCCAATAAGAAACTATTGGAAAGCTTCAAGTAACGACGCATATCCAAACGGATACGACTGAAATTTTGAGCTAAAGCTAAACCTGTTTGGTATTCCGCAGAAAGATTCATCCTGAAACCTGTACGTTGGTTTTCGCCCAGATGCACCGTATTATCAAAAGTATATTCCAATTTGGCACCCGCATAGGTGGCCAAGTTTTCAGGTGTGGCTAGACTGTACTGATCAATGGCTCGATTAGAACTAAAAGATCCGGAAAGACTTAATTTACTTAATAAATTAAATGGATAAACACCTTTTACTTCGATGCGGTTGTATCGAACTTTTTGAGAAAAATTCTCATTTTCTTGATCCAAAACCTTTCTGTCGAAACGGACAAACCAATCTACTTTATTCGCCAAATAGCCGTATTCAGCCCATAAGTCAGCATTTCGTAAATTAGAAGTCACAAATATACCTGTCCGAACTAAATGGTTCTCCAAGAGATCATTCATCTTCACTTCAAAAGAATACCCCAAACCTCGGATAGGATCCACCATGAAATTCCCCTCTGATTTGTTGACCACAAATGAATTTTGATAATCCACTGGACCCATTAATTTACCTGGATCTTTTCGTAATCGTTGACTTTGTTGCCTCAATTCTATCCTAGCTCTGCGTTGATCTGCCCGACGAAGCAATGGTTTCTCAAGACTATCTTTCGTAGCTAAGGTAGCTGGGTCTACCGAAGAAATTTCATTCACTTGGGGATACCACCGGCTTTGTCCCGCACTGGCTAATGAGCTAAGCGGATAGGTACTAATCATTTGAGTTAGCATTTCATTTTGCCGAACTACTAATTGGTCTTTGGTCCATTCAGCCGATCTCCATGGACCTGAACGTGCGCCATTTTGATAAAAAGTAGTATCAGCCCAGCGCAAACTAATCAAATTTGTCCCGGATGTTTCTTCGCTTAAAAAGTTCCAAACAGTATCTGAGACTTGTCTAATATTGTGAATATATCCTCGATGTGCAAAGATGCGGTTCGGATTGGATGGATCATCTGCCTTCCAATGGTACAAAGAATAAATACCATCCTTCGAAATGTTAGCTTTCCAAGTTGAATCCACGTATTTCTCCGTGATATAGGCTACATCATTCCCATTATTCCACCAATGCGCTTCTATTTCATCATGGGCATCCTGTGTCACAGCGGTGTATCGATTTCGTCTCAAATCATAAATCCCCACATCAACTTGTCCATTTTTTAATGCCCTAACCAACATCCGCTGACCATTTGAAGCCATCTCAAAATCTAGGCAATTTAAATCCAATAACTTCTTTTTGCTTTCCACTCGAAGGTTGAACTTATTCGCATTCAAGGCAGAATAGGTTTGTAAATAGGAATTTCCCTCCGCACTATAAAGAATGGATAATACATTTGACTTCCCCCAGGACAGCAGAGGACCACGGTTCGAAGAAATTCGTTCTGAATCTTTTAAACCTGTCTGAAAAATACTTTGTGATTTTTGATTACCTAAATTCATCAAATTCACCTGAAATTTTCCTGATTCACCCATTACATAGGCTAGCCATTTTCCATCCGGACTTACTTTAAAATCACCAAGTAGTTGATCGTTCAGCATATCTACAGAAGTCAAATTTTTCAATCCATTTAAGGCAACGGTATTGACCTCTTCCTGTTTTGATTGATTCATGTAATACTCAAACCATTCGCGTAAAAACTTACTAAAAGGCTTTTTGATGGTACTGGATATACTGGATTGCTCATTCCGAATAATACGAGTCAAATTCAAAATATTGCTAACTGGCTGCTTGCCATAGGTTTTAACCAAGTAGGCCCAAATAGAATGCCCCAACCAAATGGATTCCTTCCCTTGTGCCAAATTAGGTTTCCGCACTCGGTTATTGACCACCACTTGGTACATAAATTGGTTCATTTCTGGAGAATCGCCCTCGGCAACGTAAGCTGCAATTCCTTCAGAGAACCATTCTGGAACGGAAAGTAATAATGAATTTTGAAGTGCATCTTTGATACTCCCGCCAAAAAGCATATCATTCACATACACTTTAGTAACCTCTCTGATCAACTCCTTTTTATATTCTGAGGTATTATTTTGAAAGGCTATTTCAACTTTGAATTTGGCATAATTTTCAGCCTTAGCTTCTTCTGCATTATCTAAACTAATTCCAGTATTGGATTGTATCCAATCTTGATGGGAGGGATAAACAAATAGTTTGATTTTGTTGAATGGACTGTAGCCCAAAATATCCGTGATTCGGGGAAACTCAGATTCTAAAATTTGAATGGTATTACGAGCTAAAGCTTCATTCTTACCGAAATAATACACCTCAAAGTTTTGGCTGGTAAAAAACTTCCAAACAAATTTTTGATACTGTATTCGGGTTTTATCGAATTTCTTTTGACTTGGATAGAAGTCTTGCCCGGATAGCATGAAGGAAAAAAGCAGCAAAAACAAAAGCAAAAATCTTTTCATCCTGTTTTCAGATTTATAGGCAATTTCAATAAAACCAAATTTAATGATTTATGTGGAAAATAAATGGTAAAATCGACGAATTGATGCTTCGGAATTTATCTGCCCCTCACCTTTCCATTCCGCTAGCCATTGCTGGGCAAAATAAGGGCTCAATGAAACTCCTTTGGAACCAAATCCATTAAATATAGCCAAAGGTAATTGGGGATGAAAACCCACCAAAGGCCTACGATCTTGGGTGGCTGGTCTGACACCCGTAGACATTTCTACTTCTTCATAAGAATTTACACCCAATGATGTTAGCTTATTCCTCAAATCCAAGGTAGCTGATAAACTAGGCTGATTTGAAAAATCATCCCAACGGTAAGTAGCACCTACTTTAAATCCGTCATTTCCTAAAGGAAGCAGAAATCCATTTTTATTTAGAATATATTCTTGAGAAGGTTCTACTGATTTAATTTTCATCAACTCTCCCTTGGCAGGCAAAAAATTCAAATGTCCAAAAAATGGATTATGTTTCTGAGCATGAAAACCTTCACAAAAAACGACACAAGCGTAAGCTTGACCCTGAAAATGAACCTCATCTACGGAAATAGTTAAATCGATGCTTGGGTTAATGGCTATTTCCTTGATTAAATTTTTAGACTGAAAATACTGTTTGGAGCACTTCAGCAAGCATTCCACATCTAACCAACCTGCATTTTCTATCCAAACTCCTTCTTCCTCCCAGCGAAGGTATTCATTGTGAATAGCCTCTTTTCTATCTAACAGCCATCCTTTCATCTCTTCATTAGCAAAAGGCCTAAACAAGGGCATGGGATGAAAAAATGAAATGTCTAGAGCTTTTTCTAAAGTCCTGTAAAATGGAAAAAGGTAGCTAAATAGCTCATCCACTAACCAAGATTTCTCTAATTTTCGCCCAGTAACTGGATTGAAAATCCCTCCTGCCGCATAAGAAGAGGTGAAATAGGTTTTGGGGGCATCGACCATATTAAAAGCCATATTAGCTTGGTCCAAGGTATGGGCCAAAATGGTTCCTGCCAAACCTTGTCCTACGATTAATACAGGAAGTGAATGCTTATTTATTGGCATGTTGAACTCGTCGAACTTGTTCTAAAACAAAAGCAACTTGTTCATCCATGGATTTATAAGAAGTATCTAAATCAATGGCATCGTCGGCACGTTTAAGTGGTCCTTCGCTTCGATTGGAATCAATTTCATCCCGAATTTTCAAATTCTCCACAATTTGCTCTATGGGCAAATCCTCTCCTTTCTGCATTAATTCTAATTTTCTTCTTTGCGCCCTAATCTTGGGGTCAGCTGTCATGAAAATTTTCACTTCTGCATCAGGAAATACCACGGTACCTACGTCTCTTCCGTCCATGACTACGCCTTTCTTCTTCCCCATTTTTTGCTGCTGCGCAACCATGGCATGACGCACCGTAGGAATAGCACTTACTTGACTCACAATATCAGAAATGTACATTTTTCGGATTTCATTCTCTACATTTTCACCATTCAAAAAAGTATCCGAAGCTTGTCTTTCTGGATTAAATTCAAAAGTAATATGCACCTCATCCAAGGCGTTTTCAACGGCTTCCAAATTTTCACAATCCACTTGATTGCGATGAAAATAGAGTGCTACTGCGCGATACATTGCACCGGTGTCAACAAAGGCATAATGCAATTGTGCTGCCACACGCTTGGCAGTAGTACTTTTTCCACAAGAAGAAAAGCCATCAAGGGCAATAATGATTTTAGACATGAACAGAGTTTAAAAACGAATTAATAGCCCAATATACTTCATTAGGGGCTTCATATGCGGCTTGGTGTCCAACATAGGGTATGGAATTTACTTGATGAAGAGAAGACATGGACACCGCTTTTTCCACATCTTCCAAAGGGACTATTGTATCCATTTTCCCATGAATAAATAAAAAAGGGATGGTTGTTGATGCCAATAAGTCCAATCCTGCTGCTCGGTCACGCATGGCAAGCGATGCTGCCACCAAACCTGAAGCGGGCAATTCTTGGTATCGAATTACTAAGCTTTTAATAAGTTCAGGATTTTGTTGTGCGTAGTCCTGTGAAAACAAATTGGGAACAAAAGGCCCAATGAAGGCTCTTGTTCCCAATTTTTGCAAAAACTCGATGGTTTTATTACGATTTATTTTTTTCTCTTCTGAGTCAGGCATGGCGGTCGAATTCAACATCACCACGGATTTTACATGTTGCGGAAAATCTTTAGCTAAGGCCAAGGCAACATAACCACCCATCGAGTGCCCAATAAGATGCCAAGCTTGATCCTTGGGTAGGTCTAAGGCAATTTTTTGAGCATATTCCGACATATTTTGACAATCCTTCCAGCCTGCATAATCAGGTGAAATAACAGGAAATGGCCACGTATACGCGGGTATGAAATCATCCCAAACACGGTGATCTTCACCAAATCCGTGTAAACAGACGATGATTTCTTTCATATTAAAACGAATGCAAAAGACCTAAGAGTACAAATATCAAACCGATGAAAGCAGAAACCGCTCCAATGGCTCCCAATCCAAAAATGGAAAGAATGATACCGATAATCAATAAAATAACTCCAATTTTCACTTTGGAATCCCAAGATGAAGGACCGGCAGCTTGTTTTTGTTTCTTAGCTTGTGCTTTATACTCCTTGATTTGAGCTTTCAGCTGAGCTTTGAATGCTTTTTTATGATGAATCAACTCCTTTTTCTCCATGTGTTTCATGGATTTCACTTCCTGATGTAAAGAATTCAATTCCGAAACTAGCTTCGCTTCTTCGGGCGAATTAGGTACTTCAGGAGTAATTTCTTCAACAAGTTGATTGGACTGACTAACCAATAGCTTGGGTTCTTCTTCTTTCACTGGGCTAACAATGGCCTTGGTGACAGGCTGAGCTTGCTTGTAAACAGCAAAATACGCTCCTTGATGTGAACAAGAAGCAATGAATAACGTTAATGCGAGAACGATTAGATTGTTTTTCATAAGTAAATTAGGCTACAACTTTCATTTGATGGAATACTGTTTTTTCGAATTTCAATTTAGCATAAGCTAAGTCCACTTCAAAATTTGAAATGTTTGTTTGAGAAGGAATATCAAACATGGCATCGGTCATGATGGCTTCCATGATGGATCTCAAACCACGCGCACCCAATTTATATTGCATGGCTTGTTCTACCATGTAGGTCAAAGCGTCTTCCGTAAAAGTCAACTGCACCCCTTCCATGTCAAACAATTTTTCATACTGCTTGACAAGCGCATTTTTAGGCTTAGTCAAAATGGCTAACAATGCTACTTGATCCAATGGATTAAGGTAGGTAATCACTGGAAGACGACCTAACAATTCAGGAATTAAGCCAAATGATTTTAAATCTTGAGCTGTCACATATTTCATGATTTGATCCTTTTCAAAGGAATCATGGAAAGTGTCATCTCCAGAAAATCCAATGGGACGCGCATTTAAACGCTTTGAAATATGTCGACCTATTCCATCAAAAGCACCGCCACAAATGAATAGGATATTCTCGGTATTCACGGCAATCATTTTTTGATCGGGATGTTTTCTTCCTCCCTGTGGTGGAACATTCACGATGGAGCCTTCTAATAATTTCAACAATGCTTGCTGAACCCCCTCACCTGATACATCACGTGTGATGGATGGATTATCTGATTTGCGGGCAATCTTGTCGATCTCATCAATGAAAACAATGCCGCATTCTGCTTTAGCCACATCGTAATTAGCCGCTTGCAAAAGGCGAGTCAAAATGGTTTCTACATCTTCCCCTACATATCCTGCTTCCGTAATTACGGTAGCATCTGCTATACAGAAAGGAACTTGAAGTTTTTGTGCCAAGGTACGTGCCAAATAGGTTTTGCCAGTACCCGTTTCTCCGACCATTAGGATGTTTGATTTCTCAATTTTCACATCCTGATCATGGTTAGGCTGCATCAAGCGTTTGTAATGATTATACACCGCTACCGAAAGATGTTTTTTAGCTTCTTCCTGACCGATGACATAAAGGTCTAAATGTTCCTTTAAATCCTTAGGTTTAACTAATTCAAATTGTTGTTTCGAATTCTTTTTATTGACTACAGGAGCCCCTAATTCTTCTTTAATGACCTCGTAGCCTTGTTGCAAACATTGATCACAAATGTGGCCATCGATACCGGACAATAAAATTCCGACTTCCGATTTATTACGGCCACAAAATGAGCAATTAATTTGATTCTTTTTGGGATTTGCCATCCTTACACATTACGGGTTAAAATTTCATCAATCAAACCATACTCCTTCGCCTCTGCTGCTTTCATCCAATAATCACGATCGGAATCACGCTCAATTTCTTCAAAAGACTTACCTGAATGCTTGGCCAAGATATCGTATAATTCTTGACGAATTTTAACGATTTCACGAGCTGTGATTTCGATATCACGGCTTTGACCTTGAGCTCCACCAGAAGGTTGGTGTATCATCACACGTGCATGCTCTAAAGCTGAACGTTTTCCTGCAGCACCTCCGGCTAATAATACAGCACCCATGGAGGCCGCTAATGAAGTACATACAGTCGCTACTTCTGGACGGATGTAATTCATGGTATCATAAATACCCAAACCTGCATACACGGATCCTCCTGGACTATTGATATACATCACGATGTCCTTTTTGGCATCCGTGGATTCCATAAATAATAATTGTGCCACAATGATGTTGGCCATATAATCATCCACAGGCACACCCATGAAAATAATGCGATCCATAATCAATCGTGAAAACACGTCGATCTGAGCAAAACGCATCGGACGCTCCTCTATGATGTATTGGGTCATGTCATCAATACGATGATTCACTTGGCTTCCCATTTGATTCATGTATTGGTCAACCGCTAAACCGTTTAAGCCTTTATGGTGTACCGCATATTTGCGAAACTCGTCTCCTGATAATTCCTTGGGATACATAATTTTTAGTTTAAGATTCAAAATTAAAATAAATGTCGGATTAATTGCGAGCAATTAGCTGGTAAACCAAATTTAGAAATGCTTAGTTCACACAAAACCCCGTAAAAACGGGGTTTTGAAAATTCCAACAAATATCCTGTACTAAATAGCTGCAGCGATTTCTTTGAATTTATCCACATCGATTTTAGAAACCTTATGTGGAATTTTTTCGACAATGACCGAAGATACTTTATCTGCAAAAGCTTGATTGTATAAATTCATGAAATTGTCAGACTTCGATTTATCGCTCAAATAACCCATGGCTATTTTCTCAATCATTTCTTCGATGCCTGGTTGATCAGCCGACAAATAACCGCCAAATTGTTGACGAACCATGTCTTTCGCTTTTTCTACTACCTCAGCATATTCCACTTTTACTTCAAATTTCTCAGCAATTTCATTTTTGATTAAGTTCCAACGGATATCCTTTTTCACATTATCAAAATCTTGATCAATTTGCTCTGGAGTGAATTTTCCTTCGTTGATCCGTACTAACCAATTACGCAAAAATGCTTCTGGTAAGTCAATTTTAACTTGATCTAACAAGGCTTTTTCGGCATCGATACGCAACAAATAATTGGCTTCACGCTTGTAGTTATCTTGCACAATTTCAACCAATTGCTCGCGGAAAGATGCTTCATCTGTTGCTTTATCAGCACCTAATACTTTATCAAAAAACGCTTGATCCAAGCTAGCTGGAACCGAACGAGTGATATCTTCTACGACGTAAGAAACCTCACCTGTCAACTCACTTACTTCCTCTTCCTTCTTGCCTGTGGCTAATGCCAATGATTTAGCATCAATAAATACTTTATCGATAGCAAATTTCAACGTATCTCCTACCTTGGCACCTAAGAAAATCTTTTTCGATTTGTCGTTGATGGAATGCAAAGGAATGGCTGATTTCTCTATCCAGTCACCTTGAGTGAAAGTTCCAAAAACCAAATCACGATCTTCTACTGACTCAGGATGAGTCTGCTCTCCAAATTGCTTCTTCAAGTTCTCGATCGTTTCATCAATTTCTTTTTTATCGGCTTTGATTTCGTAAGAGCTCACCGTTTTGATTTGATCTAAATCTACTGAAAACTCTCCATGAAAACCTAAGTCATAATGGAAGGTAAATTCCGTATCTTTTTCCCAGTCGATCGAGTCTGCTTCTTCAACTGCAGGCATTGGCTCGCCAACTAAGTTTAATTTATTTTCTTTGATATAATCACTAACCGCGTGACCCAATAAATGATTGATTTCTTCCACTAAAATGGATTGACCTGCCAATTTCTTGATTAATGGCATAGGTACCATACCCGGACGAAAACCCTTGATGCTCGCCTTTTTGCGGTAATCTTTTAATTTAGTTTCTACTTTTTCTTGGTAATCAGCAGCTGAAACGACAACAGTCAAACGACCTTCTAAATCATTTGAATGGTTGAGCGAAATATTCATATAGAAGTATTTAAATTTTTTAATTAAAAAAAGCCCCCAATACCTTATGGTCTTGAGGGCTTGCCTATGGTACGGGCGGAGGGACTCGAACCCCCATGCCTCGCGGCGCCAGATCCTAAGTCTGGTATGTCTACCAATTCCACCACGCCCGCTTGCATTTGGAGGTGCAAAGGTAATTAGCAAAATCAAGTATTCCAAAACACTTGGAAAATTTATATTAGGTCCCCATATTTCGTCTCAATAATCAAAAAAGAAATCGCATATTTTAACAGCTTTTAAGATTAAATGCGATTATTGTAAGCTTTTCTAAGCTATTTTTAGCAATTCAATTCAACCATGAAAAAAGAAACTCCGTACCATCACACCAATTGGAAAGTTTGGTATCTATCCATGGGCCTATTCGTGGTATTCATCATTCTATTTTTTGTGATTTTTAGCGCCATATTCCAATAAACATGCATCTATTAGACTGGATAGTTTTACTATTGACCATTGGAGGAATTGTGCTCTATGGAAGTTGGAAAGGAAGAGAAGCTAAACACTCATTGAAAGGCTTTTTATTAGCTGATCGAGAACTTCCTTGGTACCACATTCTTTTGTCGGTCATGGCTACTCAGGCATCTGCCATTACTTTTTTATCGGTACCAGGACAAGCCTATACGGATGGGATGCGTTTTGTTCAATTTTACTTGGGCTTACCTATTGCCATGATAGTACTTTCCGTCACCTTTATTCCTCAATATTATCAACTAAAGATATTTACCGCTTACCAATTTTTGGAAGAACGATTTGATTCCAAAACACGTATTTTAACTAGTTTTCTGTTTCTGATTCCGCGGGCTCTTTCTACTGGGGTCACGATTGCAGCGCCATCCATTATTTTATCTACTTTATTAGGCTGGGATTTAACCTGGACCAACTGTGTCACTGCCGCCGTGGTAACCTTCTATTGTATTTTCGGAGGTTCCAAAACCATTTCCTATACCCAATTATTACAAATGGGCGTAGTATTAGCGGGCATGGTCATTGCTGCCATTTACATCATTCAGGCATTACCTCAAGAAATAGGGATGAAGGAATCCTTGCAACTTGCTGGGAAAATGGGGAAAATCAATTTAATCGATTGGAAATTTGATATCAACAATCGTTATACCATTTGGTCAGGTATCATTGGTGGATTCTTTTTACAGTTATCTTATTTTGGTACTGACCAAAGCCAGGTGGGTCGTTATTTAACAGGACAAACGGCTAATGAGAGTAAAAAGGGCTTATTATTGAATGGTTTTCTTAAAATTCCGATGCAATTTTTCATCTTGTTGGTCGGAATTTTAGTTTTTGTTTTTTACCAATTCAATCAGGCTCCGCTGTTTTTCAACAAAACAACCGAACTGAGCTGGAGTACTGCCAAGGGGCATGAAGCCATAGATCAAGAAAACAAACAAATTTTCAATCAGAAAAAACAGACAGAAACGGCCTTAATTCAAGCAATTTCACAAGAAGAAACAGCTAAAATTCCTTTTTTGAAATCTCAAATCATGGATTTGCATGAGCAGCAAGCTAAGGTCAAAGAAAAAGCAGTAACCTTATTAAAATCTCAAAACCTGAAAGCTGAAAGTCAAGATACCAATTATATCTTCCTCCGTTTCATAGTTGATCATTTGCCCATTGGTTTGGTTGGCTTTTTAATAGCCATGATCTTATTGGCTTCCATGGGTTCTATGGCATCCGCTTTTGGCTCCTTGACTTCCACTGTCATGGTGGATATTTACCAAAGATTCATCAACCAACATGCCAGTAATGAACATTATTGGTGGTCCTCCAAATTAGTTACTTTAGGTTGGGGTATTTTCTGCTTAGTCGTGGCCCAATTTTCAGTCAATATGGGCAGCTTAATCGAAGTAGTAAATATTTTAGGGTCTTGGTTTTATGGCACCATTTTAGGTGTCTTTCTTTGCGCTTTTTATTTACCTAAAACTCAAGGTTCGCATGTATTTTGGGCAGCCATTATTGCCGAGGCATTTGTGATATATGCTTGGAAAATAGACTTAATGGCTTTCTTATGGCTAAACGTGCTGGGTTGTGTCATGGTTGTCTCTTTAGCTTTTATATTCCAAGGGATCGGTCAACTAACTAAGGCAAAACCTTAATATCAAATTTGACAGGAATGACGGGTTTCTCGTCATAGGATTTGGAGTTAAAGATGGAATCAACAACAGCCATTCCTTTGGTGACTTTTCCAAAAACCACGTATTTCTTGTAAAAACGAGCGGCTTGTTCAGTATCTGTAACGATAAAGAATTCGCTAGGGGAAGATGCTTGTTCGGGGTTTCCTTCGTCATATCGTGCCATGGCTAAGCTTCCTCGCACAGGTTTTAATGCATCGATGTATTCCGCTGGAACTAAGTAATTCAATCGATCTCGGTATTCTCCTCCTCCCTGAATTCCTGTAACATAAACGATTCGATAAAAATAGCGGTCTTCAAAATAACCCATTTTAACTAAACGGATAAAATTCAGTCGGTGCAAAGGAGTTCTAGCATCCAATTCCATTTCAAAATCCCCAAGTCGTGTTGTGACAAGTACTTTATTTTCTGTCCATTGATCTGCCCCTTTTTGCAAGGATTCCTTCACGTGAACTGGGTCCATATTCCAATTGCTTTGACAAGAAAAAAGGCAAAAGGTAACTAGTAAAATAAGTATACGCATAAAAAAGGGGGCCTAAAAGCCCCCTAATTTAATTCAAATATCTGATTTATGCAGAATGGTTTACTTTCTTTCCAAAGAAGTATAATCCGATAAATGCTACGATTAAGATGGCAGGGAAAATCAACATATTAGAAAGTGTAGCTTGTCCAGCAGCTAAATCGGCTGCATCACCCGCTAAACCTGTCGCCTCAGCAGCCACTTTGTTTTCTTGAATCCAAGCTCCGATGATAGGTTGGAACATGGAAGAGGAGAACATACCGATACCGCCCAAGATAGATAATCCCAGAGCACCCGTTTTAGGCATAGTTTCACTTACATAGCCTAACATGTTTGGCCAGAAGTAGCAAATACCTAATGCAAAGAATACAGCTGCTACGTATAACATAGAACCGTCCATCGTAGACATCATGTATAAACCAATAACACCAAAGATGGCAGAACCTAAAAGAACACCTACAGTGTTTAATTTATGGATGATTGGACCAGCAAAATAACGACCTACCGCCATTAATCCAGTTACAAGAGCTAAGATCAACATCGGACTAGCACCCGCTTTTGCTAAGATTGGACCAACCCATTGCTGAGGACCAAATTCAGAAATAGCTGTTAAAGCCATACAAGCTGCCATAAATAAATACAATGGATTTAACATTGCCTTGAAACTATCCAAAGCATTCTCTGCACCAGCACGAGGCTTAGGGAAAGCTTGACCGTAGAATAATACGGCATAGATAGCTGTAGGGATTAAAATAACCCAAATTTGCGCTTGCCAAGGCATAGACGCATCGGTCATAAATTTAGAGATCAATGAACCAATCACGATACCACCTGGGAACCACATGTGAAAACGATTCAATTTACTGTTAAAATCCAATCCTGAATAAGAATCAGCAATCATCGGATTACAAGCTGCTTCAGTACAACCGTTTCCTAAACCAATCAAAAGTGTTGAAATCAACAAAGTATCATAACCTGTGGCATAAATAGTTAAAAGAATACCAATGGTGTGTGCGATCAAGGCAATTTGCATGATCAATTTTGGTCCAATGGCCGAATAAAAAACCCCACCAAGAATCATGGATATCGGGAAACCTAAGAACCACATTTGATTGATATGGCCTAATTGGACCGTATCTAAGTTTAATTCTGCTCCTAATTGCGTTAGGATACCTGCTCTAATGCTAAAAGAGAAGGCCGTCGTAATAAGCGCAAAACAGCTAGCATAAAACAGACGATTTGCATTAATGGTTTGACTCATAGTTGTTTAGATTTAGTTAAAGGGTGAAACAACGTTTTTTCTTGAAAAATTAAAAATTAACATTAGAAAAATCATGTCAAAAAAACGAAAAGATTTTCAAAGTTTCCTATTAAATTGAAAATATTTTTAATATTTCATTAATTCTACAGCGCTTTTGGCTCAAATTAGTATATTTAGAGTCAATTTTTTAAAAAAATCTAAATCAATAAAGATATGATTCAGGGAGGATCTTCCACACAGGCTAAAAACCGTCAAGGCAGAAAAATCCGAATGGGGATGATTGGTGGTAGTTTAGAAGCATTTATTGGGGCAGTACATCGCCGTGGTTCCCAATTAGATGGTGAAATAGAACTAGTTTGCGGAGCATTCAGCTCAAGTGCAGAAAAATCGAAGGTAACAGGCGCCGCCTTGTATTTAGAACCTAGTCGTGTATACGGATCATACGAAGAAATGATTCTACAGGAAAAGGCCTTGCCGGAAGGTGAGCGGATGGATTTTGTATCCATAGTTACACCCAACCACCTGCATTTTCCAGCGGCCAAAATGGCTTTAGAAAATGGATTTCACGTCGTTTGTGATAAGCCTGCAACGTTAAACCTAGCAGAGGCTAAGGAATTAAAGAAAATCATTGATGCTTCGGGACTTATCTTCGCTTTGACCCATAATTACACGGGATATCCGATGATTAAGGAAGCCAAGCATTTGGTTGATTCTGGTGAATTAGGAGAAATCCGTAAAGTCATTGTGGAATATCCTCAAGGTTGGTTAATCGATCTAGTAGAGGCTACTGGCCAAAAACAAGCAGCATGGAGAACAGATCCGGCGCGTTGTGGCGCTGCTGGAGCCATTGGTGACATTGGTACTCATGCTGAAAACTTAGCAGAATATATCACTGGATTACATATTGATGAATTATGTGCCGACTTAACCATTTTTGTAGATGGCCGTCAATTGGATGATGATGGAAACATTTTGATCCATTATAATAATGGTGCTAGAGGCGTTTTGCATTGCAGTCAAATATGTAATGGAGAAGAAAACGACTTAAACATCCGTGTTTATGGTTCAAAAGCTGGAATTGTTTGGCACCAAATGGACCCCAATACATTGATTATCAAGTCGAGAGATGGAGGTAGTAGAACTATTCGTACCAATGTGGGTACCCTTTCTGCTCAAGCACAAGCTCATACGCGTCAACCAGCTGGACATCCAGAAGGATACGTTGAAACCTTTGCTAATATTTACCGTAATTTTGCTTTTGCCCTTCGCGCTCGTTGGGAAGGTAAAGAGCAAGATTCTATGTACGATTTCCCAGGAATCGATGAAGGAATTAAAGGAATGGCATTCATCGAAAATGTGGTTAGATCATCTAAGGATAATACAAATAAGTGGACCAAATTTGAAATTTAATATAGAACAACATGACAAAAATTAAAGTTGGAATCGTAGGTACAGGCTTTATTGGACCTGCTCATATTGAGGCATTAAGACGATTACCGAATGTAGAAGTAGCTGCACTTTGTGAAGTTACTATTGAATTAGCTGAAGCAAAAGCGAAACAATTGGGAATCCCTCGTTGGTATACTTTCGATGAATTAATGAAACAAGATGACATCGAATGCGTACATATTTGTACACCAAACTTCCTACACTATTCTCAGTCGAAAGCGGCCTTATTAGCTGGCAAGCATGTGGTTTGTGAAAAACCGTTGGCGAAAGACTTGCATGAAGCGGAAGAATTAGTGGAATTAGCGGCCAAATCAGGTAAAGTGAATGCCGTCCACTTTAATTTACGTTATTATCCTTTGGTACGCCAAATGAAAACCATGCGTGAAAAAGGTGATTTAGGTGAGGTTTACTCGATCATTGGTTCATATTTACAAGATTGGTTGTTTTATGAAACAGATTACAATTGGCGTTTGGAACCAGATAAATCAGGTGATTCTCGTGCGATTGCCGATATTGGATCTCACTTAATGGATATCATTGAATACATCACAGGCTTAAAAACGGTAGAAGTGATGGCTGATTTTAATACGGTACACCCTACACGTAAGAAGCCATTGAAAGCCATTGAAACCTATTCTGGCAAAATGCTTCAACCAGAAGATTATGCGGATGTCAACATTACGACGGAAGATCATGCCAATGTATTATTACGTTTTGACAATGGCAATCGTGGATCGATTACAGTATCTCAAGTTTCGGCTGGACGTAAAAACCAATTGAAATTAGAGATTTCTGGTTCTAAGAAAACCTTTGCTTGGAATTCAGAAGCTCCTAACGAAGTTTGGTTAGGTAATAGAGATCAAGCGAACCAAGTTTTAATGCGTGATCCATCTTTGGCATATCCTGAAGCCTCTGCGATTATGACCTTCCCTGGAGGACATAATGAAGGTTTCCCAGATACATCAAAACAGTTATTTAAGGAAGTTTATGCGGCTATTGAACAAGGAAAACAACCGGAGAAGCCTAGCTATCCAACCTTTGCAGACGGATACCGTGAATTATTAATTTGTGAAAAAATTCTTGAAAGTACCCGCAAGCAAGCGTGGGTTAAAATTTAATAACTATGCAAACCATCAAAGGACCTGCCATCTTTTTAGCCCAATTTTTGGGTGATGTGGCTCCATTTAATACATTAGACGGAATTACTACCTGGGCAGCAGGATTGGGATATAAAGGAGTACAAATTCCATCTTGGGATCCTCGCTGCATTGATTTACAAAAAGCAGCAGAATCAAAAACATATTGTGACGAACTGAAAGGTATGCTGGCTGCGAAAGGCTTGCAAATCACCGAACTTTCTACTCACTTACAAGGCCAATTAGTAGCGGTAAATCCTGCATATGACATCATGTTTGATGGATTTGCACCAGACTCAGTGAAAGGCAATCCAAAAGCTAGAACAGAATGGGCTGTTCAGCAATTGATGTATGCAGCTAAGGCATCTGAAAACTTAGGATTGAATGCACACGCTACTTTTTCTGGTGCCTTGATGTGGCATACGGTATATCCTTGGCCACAACGTCCTGCTGGATTAGTTGAGCAAGGTTTTGCCGAATTGGCTCGTCGTTGGACACCTATTTTGAATAAATTTGATGAGTGCGGCGTAGACCTTTGCTATGAAATTCATCCAGGTGAAGACTTGCATGATGGAGTTTCGTACGAAATGTTCTTGGATGCTGTAAAAGGACACAAACGTGCCAATTTATTATATGATCCATCTCACTTTGTATTACAGGCTTTGGATTATAAGCAATACATTGATTTCTATCATGAGCGAATCAAAATGTTCCATGTGAAAGACGCTGAGTTTAACCCAACAGGTAAGCAAGGTGTTTATGGCGGATATCAATCATGGGTAAACCGTGCAGGTAGATTCCGTTCATTAGGAGATGGTCAAGTGGATTTCAAAAGTATCTTTTCTAAATTAACCCAATATGGATATGAAGGTTGGGCTGTTTTAGAATGGGAATGCTGCATTAAAGATCCAGTACAAGGCGCTACTGAGGGTGCGCCATTCATTGCTAACCACATTATCAAAGCCACAGAAAAGGTATTTGATGATTTTGCTGGCGGCGGCGCTGATGAAGAATTCAACAAGCGTGTATTAGGATTATAAGAATATAACTATTCATGCTTTTACCAGCTTTTTGCTTAAACGCTGTCAAGGTTTGGAACCTTGACAGCGTTGTAAAAGCATGAACGATTTCAAAAGGAATAAAATTGTCATATTCCTAGAATTACCAATTAACTGATTTCCTCCGTTAATTATCAATCATAAAAAGTCATTTTTGGAAAAAATCCCCTAGCTTTCGGCAAGGCTGTCAGCGTTTGGAACGCTGCCAGCCTTAGGGAAAAATCAGCTATTTTTCGATCACAGTTCCCAATTCTTGGGAAATATTTTTCTGAATTTCCTTATAATGTATAAAATCCAATAAAAGTGCATTCATAGCTTCAGCATCTCCTTGAAATGATTCCATTTTTTCCAATGTCTCATGCAAATGCTGGTCATTATATACTTTGCGTAAACGTAAGACATTTTTAAATGCCAAATCCTCTAGCATCTCATCTTCCAACTTTACACGAATATCATGCTTATCCTTCCAAACATCTGATAAGCTATGCTTGCCCGCACTGATATCAATGGCAAACTTTTGAATATCTTCATTCTGATGATGCAAATAAAACTCAGGAGCAGGAAAGCGATGCTGGTTAAATTGAGCTTTACAAATTTCTAAAATCTCCTCAAAAAGTGGGGTTTGAAAATGAGTTCCTTCCAACTCTTCAATCAAATACTGCATCAACGTAACCCCTGGAGCCTTGGATGGGCTAATTTCCAAATGACCAAAACTAACAAGTAACCGTATACATTCCGACTCTTGATAATAGGCTAAATTAGTTTGAGTTTCAGTGGACATTTGGCCCGTAGGTTCCATGATTTCCTGAATCTCCTGCCACTGCTGATTGGAAATAGATTCAGAAACGTTAGCTCCTGCCCCACCTCTTTGCTTCAAATTTTTTAAATGGATTTTATTTAATTCAGCGATCAATACATCTTCGTCCAAACGCATCAAGGACGCCGTTTTTTGAACAAATAAACTGCGTTGAATCGCGTCTGGAATCTTGGAGATACTTTGAACCATCTCCTTAATTAATTCTGCTCGCTTGAAAGGATCATCACCCGCTTCTTTCAAAAACAAATTAGCCTGAAATGAAATAATATCCTTAGATTCTGATTTGATGTATTCCAAAAATGCTTCATATCCCACCTTCCTGACAAAACTATCTGGATCCTGACCTTCTGGGAACACCACTAAATTAACCTGCAACCCTTCTTCCAAAATTAAATCCATCCCACGCAAGGCTGCTTTGATTCCAGCGGAATCACCATCATATAAAACGGTTACATGCTGGGTAAATCGACCGATCAATCGGATTTGTTCCACTGTCAAGGAAGTTCCTGAAGAGGCCACCACATTCTTTATTCCTGCTTGATGCAAAGAGATTACGTCCGTGTATCCCTCTACTAAGTAACAAATATCCTTAGCCCGAATTTCATTTTTAGCCTGCGAAATACCATATAAGGTGGCCGATTTATGGTAAACCTCAGTCTCAGGAGAATTCAGGTATTTAGCCTGATTTTTGGCATCCGATTTTAAAATTCGAGCACCAAAAGCAATCACTTTCCCTGCTACACTATGAATGGGAAAGATGACGCGATTTCGAAATCGGTCATACACTTTACCTTCCTCATTTTTTTGAGTCACTAAACCAGCTTTTTCAATGATTTCTTGACTGAATCCTTGCTTAATAGCCGTTTTATAAAAAATATCCCAAGATTCTGGACTATATCCTAAATCAAAGGTTTGCAAGGTTGTATCTGAAAATCCACGTTCTTTGAAATAAGGAATGGCAATGGATTTACCTTCCTCTGACTCAACTAACTGCTTTTTGAAAAACTCTTTGGCAAATTCTAAAATAATCAACAAACTCTCCCGCTCATTCTGTCGAACGATTTGATCATCTGTTAATTCTTCTTCCTGAATATCTATGCCATATTTTTTGGCCAAATGCCGTAATGCCTCACCATATCCCAAACCCTCAATATCCATGATGAACCGGACAGAATCCCCAGCCTTACCACAACCAAAACATTTGTAGATTCCCTTACTTGGCGAAATGGAAAAAGAAGGAGTCTTTTCCCCGTGAAATGGACAGCATGCCCAATAGTTGGCACCTTTCTTCTTCACCGTCACATAATCTCCTACCACGTCCGCTACGGCAGCCGCTTGTTTGATTCGTTCAACGGTTTCAGGATCAATGCGCATGAAATTACAATAATAAACCCGCTAAAGTGGCTGATAAATAACTCGCTAATGTTCCTGCGATTAAGGCTTTAAATCCTAATTTGGCTAAATCACTACGACGAGAAGGTGCTAATTCCCCAATACCTCCAATTTGGATGGCCACTGAACTAAAATTAGCAAATCCACACAAGGCAAAGCTCGTAATGGCAACAGTTTTAGGGTCTAATGTGTCTTTTACCTTCATCATATCTAAATAGGCAACAAACTCATTTACCACCATTTTTTTACCCATTAACGCTCCAGCTACTTCGATATCAACAGAAGGAACACCCATAGCAAATGCAAAAACGGAAAAGACCTTGCCTAATAGTAAATTCATAGAAAGCGCTGGCATACCAATCCAATTCCCAATATGACCTAAGCCTAAATCTACTAAAGCAATCAAGGCGATGAAACCAATTAACATCGCAATCACATTCAAACCTACTTTTAATCCTTCGCTGGCACCAGCAGCAATGGCATCGACCAAATTGGCATGCGATTTTTGTTTTTCTAATTTAACAGCTCCCTCTGTTTCTGACTTCTCCGTTTCTGGGAAAATAATTTTGGATATCACCAAGGCCCCAGGTGCTGCCATTAAACTGGCTGCTAATAAATAAGCAGCTGGAACTCCCAATGAAATATATACTGCCATAACACCTCCTGCTATACAAGCAAAACTCCCTGTCATGGATGCCATCAACTCACTGTTTGTCATGTTTTTCAGATAAGGCTTAATCATAATCTGAGCCTCTACTTGTCCAACAAAAGTGGATGCCACATTAGATAGCGCCTCCGCACCACTAACACCCATCAACCAGTGAACCACCTTTCCGATGGCTGCTACAACGCGTTGTAATATTCCCAAATGATAAAACATGTTCACTAATACTGCCACAAAAATGATGGTTGGCACTACTTTAAAAAAGAAGATATAATCATTGCCAGAACCAAAAGCACGCGACATCAAGTCGCGATTCACCAAGGACCCGAACACAAATTGAGCTCCTTTATCAGCTTGCCCCAACAAGGTATTGATGGAATCCCCCAACCATTGGAAAATGGCTTGACCAGTATCTGTTTTTAGGATAAATACAGCCAAAAATATTTGTAAAAGCAAACCCACCCCTACTGTGCGGTAATTAATCGCTTTCCGATTATTGGACATTAAAAATGCAACTCCCAGAATTAAAACAATCCCCAATAGCCCCGTAAATCTTTCCATAATACTATATTGATGTTCGTGTATGCCTAAATTTTACCTTCCAATGTAACTGTAAATTGATCAAATGGCAATTGACTAACCAAATCATCCTCTTTTATTTCATAAAATGCCTGATGAATATTGAATGGATCATTACTTTCCACCTTCCAATAGGAGCCGTCTTCCTGCATTTCGTAGGAATTTACGGTATCTCTCAAATTCCATAATAAAATGGTAATGGCCATGTTTTTCGCTCTTGGATTAACCAATTCAAATAAAGATTCAATTCGACGGTCAAAACTACGCACCATGACATCCGCAGAACCACCGTAAACTTTTGGCTCTCCTGCATTGTGAAAATAAAATACTCGCGTATGTTCCAAATAATTACCTACGATGGATTTGATGTAGATATTTTCGGATAATCCTTTTCTTTGAGGTCTCAAACAACAAATTCCTCGAACAATTAACAGTACAGGAACTCCCGCTTGAGAAGCTTCATACAGCAACTCCATGGTATGAGTATCTTGCAATGAGTTGATTTTCAAACAGATACCTGATGGCAAACCATTCTGATGATTTTCCATTTCGGTTCTAATCATTTCCAGCAAACGATTTCTCATATCGCGTGGGGCCGTTATCAAATGCTCATAATGAGTCGGCATAGAATGCCCCGTGATAACATTGAAAAATTCCGAAATATCTTGAGTAATGCGGCTATCCGTCGTTAATAATCCAATATCCGTATACAATTTGGCTGTATCTTCATTGTAATTACCAGAGGAAAGATGCGCGTAACTCATGACGTAATTTCCTTCATTCCGAATCACTTGCAATAATTTGGTATGCGTTTTTAAACCTGGAATACCATAAATCACAAAGCATCCTGCCTTTTGTAATTTAGTTGCTTCTCGTATATTATTTTCCTCATCAAAACGAGCCTTTACCTCAAACAATACCGAAACGTGTTTTCCTTGTTCGGCTGCCCTTAATAATGCGTGTGAAATGCGAGAATTTTTTGAAATACGATACAAAGTGATTTTGATCGCTAATACATGCGGATCATCAGCAGCTTGATCAAGCAATTGAACCACAGGGTCAAAATTATTATAGGGGTGATGTAGTAAAATATCACCTCTTTTCATCGTCTCGAAAATATCATCAATCTTCACCGACTTCAATCCTAAAGCAGGAACTACAGGAGGATTGGCCGCCATTTTCCCTTTGAACTCAGGGTGTTTGACGATTTGCCAAAAGGCAGTAAAATCTAAAATGGACGACTTGATGAAAATATCAGATTTCTCCAATGACCAGCGTTTCAACATTTCTTCCAACAGAAATTCAGAATGTTCCTTCTCCACCTCCACGCGTGTCACTCGTCCTAATCGGCGATCTTTAATTTTCTTTTTAATCTCATCCACAAAATCGATTTCGGCATCTTCATGTTCTACCACGTCAAAATCACCATTTCTGGTAATTCGGAATAAGGTAGTCGACTCTATTTCAACATTACGGTACAGCACTTGAAGGTGATGGCGGATTAATTGTTCTATCGGTAAGAAAAGGACTTTCTCATCTCGTTCAATCACATAAAAACGAGCCAAATTTAAAGGAATTTGAACAAAAGAGATCTTTTTATCTTTCTCCGACTTGTGCTTTCCATGGGTCTTTTTATCGGAAGCCCCTATGGTCACTACCCCAAAAATCAAGGTTTTGGCCAATAAACTGGGGAAAGTATGGGTATGGTCAAAAACCATGGGAGTTAACATGGGGTAAATGGTCCGGTGGAAATAGGTCTCCACTTCTTGCATTTCTTCCGATGTTAGATCATCCAAATTAGCCAATAATAAACCATTTTCAGGAAAAAGAGGTAGTATTTCCTCAACAAACAGGCGGTGTTTCTCCTGACTAAACTCTTGAGCAGAAGCAATCAAGGTTTGTTTGAATGGTACTTCTCTCAAACCAGAATAATCCGTCCTCTCTTTTCCAAAATCAATGTAATTATACAAGGACCCAATGCGAATCGTAAAAAACTCATCCAAATTTGAAGCCGTAATAGCTAAGAATTTTAAACGATCAAATAAGGTTCGTTGATCATCTCTCGCCTGATCTAAAACTCGCTCATCAAACTTTAACCAAGACAAATCCCTGGAGATAAATTTCGACTTTGCAATGATGTCCTTCGACTTTTGCATCGCCTTCTCAATTTTCCACGAAGAATCCTTAGGGGCGACCAAATTGATCTTCCAATTCTTAGGCTTTAGTAATGACAAAAGATTCCCTGTGGAGGAATCTTTTGTATCGCTATGTTTGACTGCTTTATTCGAATGATCCATTGTTTATTTAGGCATTTGATTGTTTAATAGCTTCATAATCTGAACCCAAGCGTCCTACTTCTTGAACGAGGTATCGCTGAAGCTCAATATTAAAAACCTTCTTTTCCTCCTCATTTAAGCTCGCATAATAGTCCTTCAATTCTTGATTGATGACCTTTTTCTCAGCTTCATCGGCCGCATTAATGGCTCTGACATGATACGATTTAAAGTCAAACTGCATGCTTCTAAACGTCTACTTTTGCGTATTTAGCATTTTTTTCAATGAAATCTCTACGTGGAGCTACTTCATCACCCATCAACATGGAGAACAATAAATCTGCCTCAATGGCGGAATCAATGGTCACTTGTTTCAAAGTCCTAGATTCAGGATTCATAGTTGTTTCCCATAATTGCTCGGCATTCATCTCTCCTAAACCTTTATAACGCTGTACTCCTACATTATCTTCTTTACCCCCTCCAGCTAATTCCTGAACGGCTTGATCTCGTTGTACTTCTGTCCAAACATAACGCACATTTTGTCCTTTTTTCACTTGGTATAAAGGAGGCTGAGCAATGTAGATATAACCATTATCCACTAATGGACGCATATAACGGAAGAAGAAAGTTAATATCAAGGTACGAATGTGGCTTCCATCCACATCGGCATCCGTCATGATGATGATTTTATGATAACGTAATTTATCAATATTCAAGGCCTTCTCATCTCCATCTTTACCAAAAAAGACGCCCAAAGCGGTCATCATGTTTTTGATCTCCTCGTTCTCATAGATGCGGTATTCCTGCGCTTTTTCTACGTTCAAAATTTTACCACGCAATGGCAAAATAGCTTGAAAAGCACGATTACGTCCTTGCTTGGCTGTACCACCCGCAGAATCTCCCTCGACTAGGTATAATTCACAAACTTCAGGATCTGAATCAGAGCAGTCGGCCAATTTACCAGGCAAAGAATTAGAACCTAACACTGTCTTTCTTTGAACCATTTCACGAGCCTTACGAGCCGCATGTCTCGCTTGAGCTGCTAAAATAACCTTAGCCACAATTAGACGAGCCTCTTTAGGGTGTTCTTCCAACCAAGACTCTAACATGTCTGACATAGCCGAAGAAACAGCTCCAGACACCTCTCCATTACCTAATTTGGTTTTGGTTTGACCTTCAAATTGAGGCTCTGCTACTTTCACAGAGATAACGGCTGTTAGACCCTCTCTAAAATCATCCCCTGCAATATCGATTTTTAGCTTTTCTAAGGCTCCTGATTTATCTGCATAATTTTTCAAAGTACGCGTTAAGGCTCCCCTGAAACCAGCTACGTGTGTACCTCCTTCTATGGTATTGATGTTATTTACATAAGAAACCACATTTTCAGAATAGGATGTATTATACAACATAGCTACTTGAACCGGAACACCATTTTTATCACCCTCCATATAAATAGGCTCAGCAAATAATGGCTCACGGGTAGCATCTAAATAGGATACGAACTCGCGTAAACCGCCTTCTGAGAAAAACTCTTCTGATTTGGCTACGCCATGCTCATCTAAATCACGTAAATCCGTTAAAAATACGCGAATACCGGCATTTAAAAAGGATAATTCACGTAAACGACCAGCTACCGTTTCATATTTGTATTCGGTAACAGTAAAAATACTTTCGTCTGGTTTAAACAACACGGAAGTACCTGTTTTATCGGTAGTGCCCACTTCCTTTACGGGATACTGCGGCACACCGATTTTATATTCTTGCTGGAAAACCTTCCCTTCTCTTTGAACGGTAACTTTCAAATCCGTCGACAAAGCATTCACACAGGATACACCGACCCCGTGAAGACCTCCAGAAACCTTGTAAGTATCTTTATCAAATTTACCCCCAGCGTGAAGCACCGTCATAACCACTTCCAAAGCAGAACGCTTCTCCTTGGTATGCATGCCCGTTGGGATACCCCGACCATTATCTTCTACCAAGATGGAATTGTCTGTATTGATGGTTACTTTGATCATATCACAATGACCCGCTAATGCCTCATCAATGGAGTTATCAACCACCTCCCATATCAAGTGATGAAGGCCTTTAAATCCAGTATCACCGATGTACATGGAAGGGCGCTTACGAACCGCCTCTAAACCTTCTAAAACTTGGATATTATCTGCACCGTAATTTGCTCTATCTAGAGCCGCCGAATCTTGTGCTTCTGACATAATGATGTGTAAAAGGGTTAAATGAAGAACTCCCTATTTCCATAGGGCAGTCCTCTAAAAAATCTTGAATTAATTTTTTAAAAATAAGGATTTTTTCCCTGAAAAACTATAATTCAACAGGGAAAAAATGCACAAATTCTTAATGTTTGAAATGGCGAATTCCTGTCATGACCATGGCCATTTGGTTGGCATCACAGAAATTAATGGAATCTTGATCCTTGATAGATCCTCCTGGCTGAGTAACTGCCACAACGCCTGCTTTACTTGCAATCTCTACACAATCTGGGAATGGAAAAAAGGCATCAGATGCCATCACCGAACCTTGCAAATCAAAGCCGAATTCTTTGGCTTTTTCAATCGCTTGTTTCAAAGCATCCACCCGAGAAGTTTGTCCTACTCCTGATGCTAACAACTGGCCTTCTTTGGCTAATACAATGGTATTGGATTTAGTATGCTTACAAATCTTCAAAGCAAAGGCTAAAGCTCTTTTTTGCTCTTCAGTAGGAGCCCAATTTGTTACCGTTTTGAAATCAGCCACTCCTTCCATCACCAAATCTTTATCCTGTTCCAAAACCCCATTCAACAATGTCTTGAACATCACTGCAGGAAACTCCACTTGATTTCTCTTCAAAAGAATACGATTCTTCTTTGTTTTTAATATCTCTAATGCCTCCTCCGTAAAGGATGGAGCAATTAAAATTTCACAGAACAATGGATTGATGGATTCAGCCGCAGCCTTGTCCACCTCTTGATTGGTTGCTAATACCCCACCAAATGCCGACACTGGATCACAAGCCAAAGCTTTATCATATGCTTCTTTCACCGATGTACCTGTCGCCACACCACACGCATTCATATGTTTGATAATAACAAAGGCCGTTTCTTCAAACTCATCCAATAAGGACAAACAAGCATCTACATCCACTAAGTTGTTATAAGACAACTCTTTACCATGTAATTTATCAAACAATGCAGCCAAATCTCCATAAAACTTCCCTTGTTGGTGAGGGTTTTCTCCATAACGTAAGGTATGCGATGGCAATAACGTATAATTGGCCAAATCATCCGATTCTCCTACAAAATAACGCTGAATAACTCCATCATAGTGAGAGGAAACAGCGAATGCCTTTTGAGCAAAACTTCTTCTTTGTTCCAACGTTGTACCTGCACCGTTTACATCAAATATGGAAGAAACATCTGCATACTGATCTCTTGAAGATACAATTAATACATCGGCAAAGTTTTTTGCCGCACCACGAATCAATGAAATACCACCAATGTCAATCTTTTCAATAATATCTTCATCAGAGGCGCCTGAAGCAACTGTTTCTTCAAAAGGGTACAAATCCACCATAACTAAATCCAAAGCAGGAATTTCATATTGTTTAGCCACTTCCACATCAGATGCGTTATCACGTCGGTACAAAATACCTCCAAATACTTTGGGATGTAAGGTTTTCACACGACCTCCAAAAATGGAAGGATAGCCCGTTAAGTCCTCAACGGCAACAACAGGAATACCTAATTCTTCGATAAAAGATTGAGTTCCACCTGTTGAATACAAGGTAACTCCTTCTTCATGAAGTTTTTGAATGATGGGCGCTAAACCATCTTTATAATAAACAGAAATTAAGGCTGATTGAATTTTTTTAATCGACATGGAGCTTGGAAATAAATGAAGCCACAAAGGTACGAATTAAAACAAAAATCGACTAATGTAAATGCGAGTGATTATTGGAATAGATGGCTACAATTAGTTAAATAAAATCCATACGCCATTCTCGGACATAAAAAAAGGAATCCATAATTTGCATGGATTCCCAAAATTCAATTCGATGAGATTTACTTTTTACTTTTCTTGTTCAAAGCCTCATAACGCAATAAGCTTTCTAAATAATAGTAATCTGCATAAACTAATGGAACATCTATTTCAGAATTCAAAGATTTAGCCCCAACGCAATGCTTAATCAAGAAATTATTATTCTCCCCTAATGCAGCCCGATAAGCTGGACTTGATAAAGCACTTAACATGGTTACTGCGTCTTGGTAGTATCGCTTCCCCTTGGCACCAGAATATGTACTCAACTCAAACAAAGCCGAGGCAGTAATCGCTCCTGCTGAAGCATCCCGCTCTTCATTGGGGATATTGGGGGCATAAAAATCCCAATAGGGTATTTTATCTATTGGCAAATTAGGATGGTTTAAATAAAAATCGGCAATCTTTTGTGCAAAATCTAAGTACTTTTTATTCTTGGTTTCACGGTACATGGTGGTAAAGCCATAAATAGCCCAAGCATGGCCACGTGTCCATGTTGACTCATCTTGGTAACCTTGGTGCTGTTTCTTGGCTAAGACTTTTCCTTCTTCATCATACAACACAACATGATAACTGGAATAATCAGGGCGAAAATGATGTTTGATCGTATTTTCTGCATGGGTAATAGCAATGTCATGAAAACGCTTGTCGCCTGTTTCACGATAGGCCCAAAACAATAGCTCTAGGTTCATCATATTGTCAATAATAACCGGATATTTAAAGCCTCCTTTGAAGCTATTCCAAGACTTAATAACACCTACTTTGGGATCAAATCGAGTGGATAGGGATTTAGCAGATTGAATTAATACTTGTTTAGCTTGGGGGTCTTTGGTTAATCGCAATTGATTTCCAAAAGAATCAAACATCATAAATCCCAAATCATGAGTACCCTTGTTGAATTGTTCTTTCTTTACAGCGGCAGTCCATAGCCTAGCAGCCTTCTCCCATTGCGGATCTTTGGTTTTCTCATACAAGAACCAAAGACTACCTGGAAAAAAACCAGAACACCACCAACTAGAGGGCATATTTCGATATGTTCCATCGGGTCGAGCAGAATGAACTGTCGTGCTCGTATCTGGATGATCCGCCAACATTCGTTGATACTGCTGACCTGCCAAAGCAAACTGCTGGTTGACATCAATTTTCTGAGCAAAAAGTCCTGTGCTAATGAAGCACAAAATTAAATAGACATGTTTCATAGTTCCGTATGGTATTTCAATAGGTTTAAAAGATTTAAAACAAACCCCCATTTATAATTTAAAACTTATCATTTATAATTTAATTACCTGCCCATCCAGCCTCCATCTACTGTCAGGATAGTTCCATGAACATAATTAGAAGCTTCCGAAGCTAAAAACACCAATGGCCCTTTAAAATCATCCGGGCTACCCCACCTTCCCGCCGGGATTCGACTTAAAATAGACGAACTACGATCCGGATCATCACGAAGCGCAGCCGTATTATCCGTAGCAATATAACCAGGAGCAATGGCATTGACATTGATTCCTTTGGATGCCCACTCGTTGGCCAAGGCCATGGTCAAACGGGCAATGCCCCCTTTGCTTGCTGCATAGCCCGGAACATTAATTCCTCCTTGAAAACTCAATAAGGAAGCGGTAAAAATAATTTTACCAGAGCCTTGTTTCAACATGATGCGACCAATCTCCCGACTCAAAATAAACTGCGAGGTCAAATTCACTTCTAACACTTCATCCCAATATTCATCGGAGTGATCTGCCGCAGGATCACGTAAAATCGTTCCTGCATTATTGACTAATATGTCAATTCTAGGAAAATCATAGCTGACATTTTTGATGAGCTGGTACAAAGATTCTCGATTGGAAAAATCGGCCTGATAGGCTTTGAATTTTCGTCCCAGAGAAAGAATTTCTTTCTCGATTTCAGATCCTTGTAATTCCAAATTAGCTGATACACCAATAATGTCGGCACCAGCTTCTGCCAAACCTATGGCCATAGCCTTACCTATACCTCGCTTACATCCAGTTACTAAAGCTACTTTTCCACTTAAGTCAAACATCTTAGTTTCAATTTTACATTCAAAAGCTGAATCTTAGTTAAAATTACTCAATAATAAATTCAACTGAATCAAAATTAATCTACTTTAAATGAAAGAAAATATTCCTCAAATTTTATTTAGATTAGGTTATGCTTTTAAAATAAAATTTGCATTTTTGAGTAATTAAATTTTGTAGAAATGGCTAAGAAATCTAATCACGTTGTACCGTCTCTTTCAGGAGGCTGGTCAGTAAAAAAATCAGGGGCTACTAAAGCATCAAGAAATTTCGATAGGCAAGAACAAGCTATCCAATATGGCCGGAGATTAAGTATACATGAAAAAACCGAATTTTATATTCACAAAAAAAATGGAATTATTCAAAATAAAAATTCTTATGGAAATGATCCAAATCCTCCTAAAGATAAAAAATAATGGATTTTGAAAAGAATATTTTCATTAATTGTCCATTCGATAAAACATTTATAAATGATATGTTAAAGCCAATTATATATATAGTTTTAAAAAATGGTTTCAATCCAAGACTTTCTCTTGAAGTATCCGATTCTGGACAATCTCGGCTTTTAAAAATAACTGAAATTATTAAGCACTGTAAATTTAGTATTCATGACCTATCAAAAGTAAAATCAACAAAAGCAAATGAATTTGCTAGAATGAATATGCCTTTTGAACTCGGCATTGATTATGGCCTAAGAAACTCTGAAGTTAAACCACTGGGTGAAAAACAATTTTTGATTCTAGAGGCAAAAAAGCATGATTATATGAAAGCTTTATCTGACATAAATGGTCTTGATACAAAAGCCCACAAAAATGAACTAAAAGAGCTTTTTATATGCCTATATTCGTGGTTTAGTGAAACTTTAGGGATAAAAAAGCAAGATCCCCCACAGAAAACTTTAGATGATTTTATGCAGTTCAACGCATGGTTATATGAAGAACAGTTAACCAAATTTAAAACGGAAAGTTTAGCATTGGATAGCATTCAAAACATAACCATTCCAGAGTATATTCAAGAAATAAAAGATTATTTGAATCCATAATGAAAGCTTTAATTAATTTTACTTCAAACTAACAATTCATCCTTTTCCTATATTGATTCGGACTTTCACCAATCGTTCTTTTAAAAATTTTAGTAAAGTAAGACAAAGACTCAAAGCCACAGGCAATGGCAATATCGCCTATGCTATGATCCTGTACCAGCATTTTCTTCGCTTGGGTGATGCGGTACTGATTCACATAATGGCTAAAGGTGAGTTGCGTTTTTGATTTAAAATACCGGCAAAAGGCTTCTTTAGACAAATGACATTTCTCGGCTATTTCATCCAAAGGAATAGATTCCATGTAGTGATTTTCAACCCATTCCTTCACGATTTTCCAACGCTGCTGATTCTTTTGTGAAGGATTTTCCCAAGTCGCCATTTCATTCAAATAAATGGGTTTCATTTCCTTAGCCAACACTTGAAATATCGACAAAATCTCTATAAACTGATCAAAATGTGACTTGTCTGGTAAATCGATTAATCGTTGACCCATTTCCTCTTTCCTGTTTCCTTCAAAAACGATTCCCGTTTTTGCCCTTTCAAATAATTCCTTGATTGCGTTTAATTCTGGTACTTCTGCCCAAGTCCTCCCCAAAAAATCTTCCTTCATCTGTACCACAATTTTACGATAGGGCACTTTTAAGCCATAATCAAAATTTAAATGTGGAATGTGTGGCCCAATAAACACCAAATCACTTTGCTGGTACAGACTCACATGATTCCCTACTCTTCGAGGCCCTGCCTCCGCTTCGATGTACAGTAATTCATATTCTGGATGAGAATGCCACATATAAAAATCCTGCAAATATGGAGTCTGCAAAATCCGAAATGAACTTTCTTCCTGAATTTGTATGGCTTCAAATTGAACTTTCATTTTAATCAAATTGATAAATAATTCCCTATACTACACAATAAATATCAATATTGTTACAAAATTGGTTAATTCCATCTTAAGACCAGAAATTGACATGGGCTAACTTGCATCATTCAAATTTCAATCAAAACATGTTAACAAAAAACCCAACCCAGATCACCATGGTAACCATGAATGCTCATTTAGACATTCCAGGAAATCCGTCTCTCGCCAAAAGCAGCATCAGTCAATTGAATAATGGAACTTCTTCTGAACCACTACGAGCATTAAGCAAGGAAGAATTCAAATTCTGGAAAAGGGAAGGCTATATCGTGGTAAAAAATGCCATCTCCAAAGAACAAGCTGCTCAAACAGCGCAAGCTATTTGGGACTTTGAAGAAAAAGACCCTGCTGACAAAAGCACTTGGTATACTCCTCCTAGGTCAGAAATGCAAATGAAAGAACTGATTGGTTCAGGCATGGTAGAAATGTACAACCATCCTTTACTTTGGGCTAATCGACAAAGTCAACGAGTATATGATGCTTTTGTGGATGTGTGGGGAACTGAAGATTTATGGGTGACCATCGATCGTTGCAACCTCAATTTTCCTGTTCAAGCCGATAAACCATTTAAAGGATTTATTCACTGGGATTATGATCCAGAAACAAAACCCGTGAATGTACAAGGGGTATTGGCTTTAGTAGACCAAACAGACGAAAATATGGGAGGATTTCAATGCATTCCCGAATTGTACCGTACCTATGATACTTGGAAATTAAGTCAACCCGAAGATAGAGATCGATTTAAGCCAGACACGACGGGGTTTCAACTGACCAAAATAAAAATGGAAGCCGGAGATTTACTTATTTTTAATAGCCTGTTAGCTCATGGAATCCGACCTAATTTAACTCAAGATAAAGTACGTGTAGCCCAATATATTTCCATGATGCCGGCAGAACCCAATAACCAAGTTTTGATTGATTGGCGGATTAATTCTTGGAAAAATAAAATCGCGCCAGAAGGTTATGCTTTTCCGGGAGACCCCAGAGGAAAAGAAAAAACACAGCCAATAGCAGAGCTAAACGAGCTTGGAAAAAAACTGTTGGGTCTGGGTTGACCCGATGCATGCATCGGATATGAAGCATCGGAGTGCATGCATCGGACTACCTATCGCAAATGAATCGCTGAATCTTTGACTTCAAACGAGTGATTTTTCATCATTTCCCACATGGCCGCTCCTGCTAATAATACAGGTCCATAGCCATGCGCCGCAAAAGGAGAAATGGGCCGATTAAAATAAAAAGCTGGATCCCAAGCCAATCCAGTACCTACACAAGTTCCATCTACTTGACCTTGTGCATTCACTTTGGAGGCGACGGCTTGCCAACCTAAAATAGCTGCCGGACCATAAGTTCTAGGATCTAGCCAGCCTTGGTTTATACCTTTGGCTAAAACATAGGTATAAATAGCAGTGGCTGAAGTTTCTAAGTATGAATCATTTCGATCAATCAATTGATGCCAAAAACCTGTACCATCTTGAAACGCCATTAAGCCTTTCAAATGCTTTTTTAATTGAATTAATAAAGCTGGTCGGGCAGGATGATTAGCAGGCAAATACTCCAATAATTCTGCATTGGTTAACAATGCCCAGCCATTGGCTCTGGCCCAGTGAAATTCAGGATGCTCCTCAGATCCTTCAAGATAGCCATGCATAAACAACCCTAAACTAGGATTAAACATACGCTTCTGATAAGATTCAAACTGAAATACTGCTTCATTAAAACAATTCACATTCACAGAATCCTTACCTAATTGCAATAAGGACGGAATAGCCATATATAAATCATCTAACCAAATGGTATTGGGTAGTGGACGCATTCGGGCCAATGTCTTATCTGGTAAGCGATGCTCTTCTTTTAAGATAAAGTTCAATGCCTTTTGGGTAATTAAAGAATCATCTCCATCAAATCCAGCACGTTTTGCTTTTAAAAAAGCCATGGACATAGCTCCGATATCATCCAATGCTTTTGGATTAATTAAACCACTCAACACATGAGATTTAGTGGGATTTTGCTGCGTATATTGGTAGGCCTTGGGTAAAGTCTCTAGGATAAATTTCAATCGTTTAAAAACATACTCTTTGTATTTGGCATCACCACTAACCTTTTCTAAGGCCAACATTCCATTGTATGTTACTCCAAACTCATAGGAAACAGGTCTAAAATCCCCTTTGGCAAAGACTAATTGATCGGAATAAATTTGGTATGGATTCCAACCTTCTCCAGAAGCTTTATGAATTAAATTAGCAGGAGTAGCCTTTTCTAAATACACGTAAACCTTATCCACCGTGGCTTTGATTTGGGCCTCATTGGGAACGACATAGGGTGTAGGATAATCAGGCTGAAGGGCATGCAAAGGGGCATTGGCATCCGAAGCTGCGGTGATATTTTTTTGAGCTAAACCCGTACCGATGAAGGTAAAGAAAACTCCTAAAATCAAGATTACTTTTTTCATATTCAATATTTTACACTTTGAATAAAGTCCAATGGCTCACAAATCTACGCATTAACAGACAAAAAAAAGGAGTTTTCTTCCGCTGTAAACGTCTAGAAAACTCCTTTTATATGGATTTATTGCGAGCTTATTGCTTCACTTCTATTCCTGAAATCTGAACAACAATTTGTTGAGGTGCTGTTTGCGGATTTACTGCTACAAAATAGACATCATGTGTGCCACTTACGGCTTGAACATCTACTTTAATAGGAGCTGGACCACCCATTCTTCGCTGTCCACCACCTTGGCCTGTTGGAGCACCCGCGGCTGGAGCTGTAGTTGGAGTGCCTAAAGGCGCACCTTTTTGTTGTGCATTAGCTGCCGCTGGAGGCGGGCCAAAACCAGTAGCTTGCGAAACAGCAATGGGTGTCGTTTTCCCAATTAAGGTTCCCGTTGGCGAATCCAAACGGATTTCGATTACACCACCTGTAGCATTGGTTCGGGCTTGAGCTGAAGCCGCAATTTCCATGGATTTAATTCCAGTCAAATCCAATTGTCTATATGCAATGTAAGGATTTTGTCCCACCATGTTGGTTGCACGAGCTGGAGTAATCAATTGTTGGATTCCAAAGCGTAAATCAGCTTTTTCAGGATCTAACGATGGATGACGCAACAGTAACCATTTCTCTGATTGTGCAGGAGAAATTTTATTATTCCCCTTGTCTAAATAAGTCGCCCTTACCACAAATACTCCTTTAGAACCTACATTCTCTTTCGGAATAACAGCATCAATTTCACCTGCCAATGGAATGTTATTGTTGGCTTTTTTATCTCCTAAACTCAATATATAAGTAACCATGGATTTAGCATCCGCTTTGGAAATTTGAGGGTGAGCACTCATGGCATGTTCTCCCCAAACACCCATTCCTCCACCAATCACTTTCGCGGCTAATTGATCCACTACGTTTTGTCCCTTATATTTGGCCGCTACTTCTTGGTAGCTAGGTCCTACAGAACGCACATTTAAAATATGGCAAGATTTACAATCACTTTGGTTGATTAATTTCAAACCAGCAGAAGCAAATAAATCACTGTCTGCCTTACGGTGACTTTGAGACATCTCAATAGGATCATATCCTGAAGAAATGTAGTCAATAGTAGCAGCTACTGACTCAGGAGCAATACCTTTTCCTAAAACCCCGTCTTCTTTATCTTCTACCTTAATTTGGTATGCCAATTTTTGACCAGGGAAATAGAATGATTTATTACCACTTGGAACTACGATATCCACATTAGGTGATTCATTTCCTACTTGAACTTCTAAAGAAGCCGTATTACTCAAACCTTTAGGGTCTGTCGCTTTTAAGCTAACTTGGTATTTGCCTGGTAGACTTAATGCTAATTCAGGAGATAAGCCTGTCAATGTTTTTACCACTTTACCTAGTTTTTTTATGGTCCAAGTATAGGTTAATTTATCTCCATCATAATCTTTTGTTCCTTCAGCCGACAAGGTTGTTTTGAAAGGAGCAGCACCACTTAATTTACCTGCACTTACCTCCACAGATGGTTTTCTATTTCCTCCTTGGTATTCGACCTTTACTAATCTAGCATTATCATTTCCTTTGAACCAAGCAGAACCATATTCTAAGACATACAAATCTCCATCTGGACTGAACTTCATATCAATGGCACTACCAAAACTTTGGTTTGGCAAGAAACGCTCCATGGATTTGTAGTTACCATTTTCGTCTAAGGTAACCGACATAATCCATCCACGCATAAATTCTACGATCAACCATTTGCCTTCATAATACGAAGGGAAAGCACGCTTTGCTGTGCTAGGGAAATCAGAACGATGGTAAACTGGACCACCGGTTGCACTTCTACCGGAAGCTCCTACTAATGGAAACTCTTCTGAAGTACCGTATGGATACCAAATAAATGCTTTTTGAGCAGTAGGCAATTCCTTTAAACCATCGTTGTTTGGAGATTCATTCAATGGTTTAGCTGGATTAAAACGAGGTCCTACCGTAGAATTCTCAAAATTATAATCGGCATAAGCTTTGTTGTCTCCAATAAAATATGGCCATCCAAAAAATCCTGGACCTTTAGCTTGGTTAAATTCATCATACCCACGAGGTCCTCTATCTGAATCATTAGATGCATCTGGGCCTACTTCACCCCAATAAATATACCCAGTTTTGGAATCTATACTAACTCTCCAAGGATTACGATGTCCCATGGTATAGATTTCTGGACGAGTCTTTGGTGTTCCCACTGGAAACAAGTTTCCTTTTGGAATGGTGTATGAACCATCTTTTTCTGGATGAATACGTAAAATTTTACCTAATAAATTGTTGGTGTTTGCCGCTCCACGTTGGTCATCCCAATAAGCTTGGCCAGCACGCTCATCTATAGGAGCATAACCATCTGAATTACTGTTACTGGTGTTATTACCCACAGTTAAGAATAAATTTCCCGACTTGTCGAAAACCATGCCTCCACCTGTATGGCAACATTCCTCGCGCTGAGTAGGAACCTCTAAAACCACTTTTTGTTGGTCAATTAACAATTCCTCCCCTTTCAACTCCATACGCACCAAAATGTGCTTACTTTCTGTTGGATGTGCATAGTATAAATACAACCAATGATTTACTTTAAAATTCGGGTCTACTGCAATACCCATTAAGCCTTCTTCCGCTTCACGTACCATCCCTACTCGGTTCTTGTATTTCGTATTAACGACAATGTGACCTATTACTTTCGTTTCCTTAGTACTTGGATTATATTGTTTGACATCCCCTTTTCTTTCCACAAATAAAATGCGACCATCAGGCAAAAAAGCCATTTCCATGGGTTCATCTAATTTTTCCATTAATACAGACTTGACGAATCTATTCTCATCTGGAGCCTGTGCTTTTCCTTGGAATGACCAAAGAGCAACGCAAGAGAGCATAAAAAGGCGCGTTAACCTGCCCATTGTAAAGTGTTTCATATATGTAAGGTTGTTCATTTTACAAAAATGATACAATAAGTCGAATGAAAAAAATGCTCATGAGCTTTTGCTACCAATACGCACTATTTGTCGACAAAGGTTGAAATCGCGGTAAAATTCCTGCCTAAATCCTGAAAAAAATACCTAATTTTCAAAAAACAGATTCACATGAAAGGTAAAATTTGCATCCTTCTATTCATCACTTTCAGCGGTTTGGCTCAAACAAATTCAGATGAAGCAGCTATTCGTGCCATTTTAGCGACACAGAATAAATTATGGAATCAAGGCGATATACCTGGCTTTATGGCCTATTATCACCATTCAAATGATTTAAAATTCATCAGTAAAAATGGAATAACCCAAGGCTGGGAGGCTACCCTAGCTCGATACCAAAAAAGCTATCCCAACCAAGAGGCTATGGGGCAATTGACCTTTGATATTTTGGAAGTGGATATAACAGCTGCTAAAACAGCTTGGGTTATTGGTAAATGGAATTTAGTTAGACCCAAACTAGGAGATGTAGGTGGGTATTTCACCCTACTCCTGAAAAAAGTTAAAGGGAAATGGTTTATTTTCAGAGACCATACGAGCTAAGGCGCTCAAAGGCATAAAACAATTCAGAACCTATTTGTGCGGATCGTTCATCGTATTGAAAGGTCTCCTCAGGACTATCATCAAATGCTTTTGGATCTTCATATCTAAGTGGAATCCTAGCGGAAGCTTCAGGTATAAATGGACAATTCTCATCCGCATGCGAACAAGTCATCACGGCAGCAAATTGCTGGTGTGGATTGATGGGATTATCGTAATTTTTTGAAAATGCAATCATCGGTTGAGCATCTTCCGTATGAAAAATGATATACACAGGATTCGAATGACCTCGCTTGATGACTTGAAATCCAAAGCGCTGTAAGGAAGCCACCGCCCGCTCATTGAACGCCGTTTCTTCCACTCCACCCGAATATGATTGCAAAGGAATACCAAAAAAATCAGCTGCCGTTTGGGCCCAAATCTGTGAAAACTGACTCCTTCTAGAATTATGTGTGCATATGAAATTCAAGCGCAAAGGCTTTCCTTGTTGCAAACATTCTTTCATATAGGTCACCAACACATCAATCTGTTCTTTTCTCTCTGCCGAAATAGGTCGTTCTCGAAGGGCTTGAATTGAAAGCTCTAATCCTGGATACATGGATGATCATTTTTTATATCGCAATATTACGATAAATATAAATAGATTTAAAAAGGTCTAATAAAAATTAAGGAATGATAACTTGAAAATGACCTGGTAAAACATGAAACTCAAATCGATTAGAAACGATTAGTTCACCATCAATATGGGCTTTCAGTTTCCTTTCGGAAAGTATAGTAACTTGCTTCGCTTGTTGAAAATGAAGAAAAGAAATGTGTTCATGCTTCCCTTGTTGAATTTTGGGCAAATACCATATTCGTTTAAAAATAGATAATGGTTCACAAAGCAATATATCGAGTTGATTATCCCAAATAGAAGCATTGGGGATAAAATGAAAGCCTCCACCCGCTCTAGAAGAATTAAAAACCATACATAAAAAAACGCGGCGTTCAATCCATTCACTACCTAAACTCATGCGAATGGGAAAAGATCTAAAGGTGAAGATTTGAGGTATTGCTGCCAAAAAATAGCCAATTAGTCCTCCTATCGCTCTTATGGCATTCATCGATTCCAAAATCTCTCCTTCCAAACCCATGCCCACTCCATTTAAAAACAATTGTCCATTGCATATTCCTGCATCCACGGCCTGTTTTTTACCAGATAGGATGATGTTCAAATGAGCTTCCTTGGAAATATCACCGTATAACTTCCAATAAAAATCGTTTCCTGTACCTCCCTTGAAAAAGGCAATGGGGATTTGACAATTCGGATAGGCATTAGCAAAAAAATTGTAGGTACCATCACCACCCAATACCCAAATTTGATCAAAGCCCTCTAAACTTGCAGGCCACTCTTGAAAAAATAGGTCTAAGCGTAGTGTTCCAAGCGTTCTTAATTCCACTTGTTCCTCTACCCAAAGGGCATAAGACTTCGTTCTTTTTGAACAAAATGGATTTATCAAAAAAGCGATATGACTTATTTCCACACCCAAACCTTACATTTGAATGTAATTTTTCAGATGCTCAATCGTATCCAAATGGTCTTGAATCGTAGCTGTAATCAAATCATTAACTGAAATGATTCCTACAAAATGTCCATTTTCTAATACCGGCAAATAGCGAATGTTTTTTTCTGATACGATGATCATACACATCTCCAATGTGGTTTCCCGATTGATTTGAGGCAAATCAGTGGACATAATTTCTTTGACAGAAGCATCAATGGAACTTTTGCCCAAAAGAATTACTTTACGGGCATAATCACGTTCTGTCATAATCCCCAAATATTGATTTCCTTCCATCACAACCACTGAACCAATATTTTGGTCTTGCATTATTTTTAATGCTTCAATTACATGCGTATCCGGTCCCACCGTAATCGTGTCCCTTTTTCTTTGCGATAAAATGTCGTTGACTTTTTTCATAGCTTTAATTATGTGTTGGAATAATTCAAGTTAAATCAAAAATATTACAAACAAAAAGCTTTGAACATAAAAAAAGAGGCCAAAGCCTCCTTTCTTTATAGGAACATGTTTACACAGCGATAAAAATAGTATGATCTAAATCATATCCTCCTGATGCATTGGGTTTTACGCTGGCCAATTCATTGGACAAAGAATCCCGAATGATGGAATCCGTGGTATTTTTAGTCGAATTTTGACCATGTGCCTTATACAAATCAGAATTATACACCGCCGTATTGATTTCTTCAGGAAAAGCTATTTGTGTCGTTAATTTCAATACATTGTTGACATAAATTTGAGCATGTATGTGCGTCACACGGCCTTGGTACCATCCCGGATAAATGGTGGTAAATTTGGCAATCCCATTGGCATCGGTGGTGGCAATTCCTCGACAAAAGGTTTTCGCTGTATTGTCTTGGGTACCCAAATAACCCGTATTGTTATAACCTGAATAATATCCATCTTTATCACAATGCCAAACGTCGACTCGAGCATTAGGTAATAAAGCACAGTTTGCATTGACATTTTTAACGGCTATCATCATATTTAAGGGAATACCCGTTTTACCTTCAGTGATATCCGCATGGGTGATAGTGGCATCCCGTTTATTGTACAATGGATACGGCCCATCGGTTTCGGTATCCCCTACTTGACAGGTGCTAGTTGAACTACTAGAAGAAGAACTAGCTGAACTTGAGCTCGTGGATGGACTTAAGCTTTCATCTGATTTACAAGCTACCATGGCAACAGGCCCCATCAACACGGTGGCGCCTGCTTTTAATAAAAAATCTTTTCTATTCAATGTTTGATCTTTTTAGGGTTGTGTAGAACTAGGTTCTAAAATAAAGGAAAGGACATGGGAATAATTTCACTAATCGGTCAACTCTGAAAAGAAAAAGTCGAAATCAATAATTATGTCGATATCCATTTCAGCTCAATTCCTTATCTTAGAAAAAAAATAAAACCATGTCACAAAAATCTCCCGTTGCTATCATCACAGGTGCCTCCAAAGGAATAGGTAAAGCCCTAGCCTTATTATTAGCGGAACATAATTTTCAATTAGGCCTTATTGCTAGAAGTAAAGGAGAATTAAAGGACCTAGCTGAACGCATCGCCGAGATTGGGCATCGCCCCTTGTATTTTGTAGGCGATGTAGCAGATGAAAATTTTGTGAATTACGCGGTCGAAAAAACGGCACATACCTTCCAAGGAATTGATTTTCTGATCAACAATGCTGGTTCTGGAGTTTTTGGACCTATAGAAAGCTATACTGTTGAAAATTGGGATCAAGTTTACAATACCAACGTTAAAGGGACATTTCTATTTTCTAAAGCGGTTTTAAGTGCTATGAAAACGGCGAAAAAAGGTCACATCATTTCCATTGCTTCGGATGTAGCCAAACGCGTTTTTGATGGAGGATCTTTGTACTGTTCTTCTAAATATGCCCAACATGCCTTCACCGAAGCTCTTCGAAAAGAAGTAAGAAAAGATGGGATAAAAGTTTCAACCGTTTATTCAGGATTGGTCGATACCATGTTTCACCCAGAACCTCAAGGAGACCAAAGCCATAAAGCTTGGTTGACTTGTGAGAATATGGCAGATAGCATCTATTTTATCATGAATCAACCTCCACATGTAGTAATCGATGAGTTAATGGTTCACCCTTTGTCTCAGGAATATTAAAATTTTATTCATTTATTTCCCTTAAAAATCAGGTTTTATACATGGTATTATTTATATTTATTTTTGCAATAAATACATTATGTCCCTAATAAAACCTAGTTTAAGCTTCCAGCAAATCATCAACATGAATGTTGGATTCTTTGGCATTCAATACAGTTTTGGATTACAACAAACGGCTGTCGGTCCACTATACAGCTTTTTAGGAGCTCATGAAGGTGAGCTTCCTCTCTTGTTCTTAGCTGGTCCCGTCACGGGATTGCTCATTCAACCCATCATTGGAGCCTTAAGTGATAAAACTTGGCATCCCAAATATGGCCGTAGAAAACCCTTCTTTTTAATTGGCGCAATTGCTTGCAGTCTTTGTTTATTCGCTTTTCCATTTAGTCGGAGTTTATGGATGGCTGCCGGCTTATTATGGATTTTGGATGCAGCAAATAATACGGCTATGGAGCCTTATCGGGCATTCATTGCGGATAAATTACCGAGTGAGCAATTGGCCACAGGTTTTCTCACCCAGAGTTTTTTCACTGGTCTGGGAATCACCTTAGCCAATGTTTCCTTATTTGTATTTCAAAGTTTCATCAAAGGGCAAAGTGAAGTTGGGATACCCTATTGGGTATATGGATCCTTCTTTGTGGGCAGCTTTTGCTCCATCACCTCCGTCCTGTGGTCTGTGATGAAAACCCCAGAGATTCCACCATCCGACGAAGAATTAATTCTGATGCGTGCCCAAAAACGTAATTACTTAGATCCTTTTTTTGAGATTTTTGAAGCCATAGGAAATATGCCCCGTGTCATGTGGCAACTGGCCTTAGTTTATTTATTCCAATGGTATGCCTTGTTCATTTATTGGCAATATGTCCCCTTGAGTATTGCACGTTCGGTTTGGAATACTAGCTCAGAGGAAAATATCCAGTTATATGAAGAGGCCGCAGCCTGGACAGGTCTAGTCAATGGTTTTTATAATGTCATCACTTTTTTATCCGCCTTTTTCTTAGTGGGCCTAGCCAAAAAATTTGGGCCAAAATGGGTACACATTGTATGTCTTTTAGCCGCTACCGTATCCTTACTCATTTTACCCACCATTCATGATAAATATTTATTGTTTGCTCCCATGATAGGTTTTGGGGTGGCCTGGGCCAGCATGATGGGCATTCCTTACTTATTAGTCGTTGAAAGTTTACCCAAGGAACGTTATGGCGTTTACATGGGTATCATCAACATGATGATTGTGATTCCTATGATCATTCAAACCTTAAGTTTTGGCGCTATCTTTGAAAATATATTGGGTTCAGACCCAAGAAATGCCATTTCCTTTGCGGGGGTTTTGTTAGCCATAGCCGCTATAGCCACCGCTTTTATACCTACCCAAGAATCTAAAATCCCCAAATCATGAGCGTACTCTGTATCGGTGAAGCCCTGATAGATATGATCTGTACCGATAAAGGATCTACCTTGTCGGCTGGTGAAAATTTTCTTAAAAAACCAGGTGGTGCTCCTACCAATGTAGCGGCGGCCATAGCTGCACTGGGTGGAGAAGTCTTTTTGAGTGCCAAAGTCGGAAATGATCCATTTGGTAAGCAATTACAAGAAGTCATGAATAGCTTTGGCGTAAATACCCAACACCTTCATTTAGACGATCATCACTTTACTACATTTGCCTTTGTTTCCTTAATGTTGGACGGAGAAAGGGACTTTGTTTTTAATCGGGGAGCAGATGCTCATTTAAGTATGGAGGATATTAAGGCCATTGATTTAGAGCAACAACAAATTATTCATTTTGGATCGGCAACTGCCTTTTTAGATGGAAAACTGAAAGAAGCCTATTACCATTTATTGAAAGAAGCCAAGGCTTCGGGCAAGCTCATTAGTTTTGATCCAAACTACCGACATCTATTGTTTGCTGATAAACAAGAAAGCTTCATTCAACAATCCATGATATTTCTTCAGCAGGCCGACTTCGCGAAGTTGAGCGATGAGGAAGCCATGTTGATTACCCGTACGCCTACTTTAGCCAAGGCAACTGAACGATTACTAGAAATATGTCCAGGAGTATTTGCTATTACCCTAGGAAAAGAGGGAACCTTGTTAGGTATGAAGGGTAAAACATGGAACATTTCTAGTATCCCCATTAAACCGACAGATACCACAGGTGCTGGAGATGCCTTCGTGGGTGCCGTTCTATATCAGTTAGATCAATTGCAGGTTAAAGATCTTGTTCAATTAAGTCTAGATGAATGGACCAAAATTATCCTCAATGCCAATAAAGCAGGAGCACGCACCTGTGAATACATGGGAGCTATGGAAGCTTTTCGTCATTTAAGTTCAGCTATTTTTACTAATTAACGTGTATAATCCTACATTACAACCTTTCATTGATTCCATTATTGCGTCGAAAAAATTTAAAAATTCGACACAAGATCAATATTTTCTGCATCGCTTAATTGCCAATATAGATGATATACATGCCATATATGCGCGTATATATGGCCATTTACCTCAGGCAAAAGACCTATTTGGACAATTGATCCAAGTCCTTTTTCAAGCACATCTGGATAGAAGTCCCGCCTTAAAAAACAGGGATGAAATCAAAGAGAAAAAAGGACAATGGTTTTTGAGTAATGAGTTAACAGGTATGAGCCTGTATGTAGATCGCTTTGCTGGAAATATAGAAGGGTTAGCAAGTAAATTACCGTATTTAGAAGATTTAGGAGTCAATTTACTGCATTTGATGCCTTTATTTAAAAGTCCGGAGGGTGAAAGTGATGGCGGTTATGCGGTGGAGGACTTTCGGGTAATTGAGGAAAAACTGGGAACAATTAAAGATTTAAAGAAACTTCAAGCTCAATTATTAGAAAAGGATATGTACCTGATGATTGATATAGTACTCAATCATACTTCTCACCACCACGAATGGGCTAAAAAAGCCAAAGCAGGTAATCCTGAATTTCAAGAATATTATTATTTATATGATGATAGATCCATTCCAGATCAAATGGAAGAAAGCATGCCCGAGATTTTCCCAGAAAGTTCCCCTGGCAGTTTCACCTTTCAGGAATCCATACAAAAATGGGTTATGACGGTGTTTCATCAATACCAATGGGATTTAAATTACCGCAATCCCAAAGTCTTGATTGAAATGCTCGACAACTTACTTTTTTATGGAAATTTAGGTGTGGATATTGTTCGTATTGATGCACCTGCTTTCATCTGGAAACAGCTCGGTACTACTTGTCAAAATTTACCCGAAGCACATGCATTACTCCAATTGATAAAATTATGTACTGAAGTATCTACACCAGGAATGGCAATATTGGGAGAGGCCATAGTAGCCCCTGCCCAAATCATGGAATATTTCGGAAAAGGACGCTACACCACCCACGAATGTGATTTTGCCTACAATGCCACGCACATGGCATTGCAATGGGATGCCTTGGCAACTGGTGATACCCGAATTATGTTAGAAGCCCAACATGAGTTGGCGAAAAAACCACTAGGAAGTTCATGGATTACCTATACCCGCTGTCATGATGATATTGGCTTGGGTTACGACGATTACATGATTGCTAATGTAGGATTTACCCCTTACTTGCATCGCTATTATTTAAAAAATTATTATGGCGGCATACAAGAAGACTCTCCAGCAGCAGGGGCTCTTTTTGCGATTAACCCAAAAACACAAGATGCGCGCATTTCTGGCTCATTAGCCTCATTATGTGGTTTGGAAAAAGCCATAGCAGCCAAAGACTCGAAGTGGATAGAGGAATCCATTCAAAAAATTCTTTTGATGGAGGCTCATTGCTTATTCTTAGGTGGAATTCCTATGCTATTTTATGGAGATGAAGCCGCTTATATCAACGACTATTCTTACCTCGAGGACCCGAATAAAAGTTATGATAACCGCTGGATGCACCGCCCCATCATTCATTGGGAGAAAAATTCACTGGTAAAGAAAAAAGGAACCGTAGAAAATAAGGTCTATACCTCGCTGAAGGAATTAATTACACTTCGAAAAAAGCTGAAAGTCGTGGCCGATTTGAAAAACATAGCATGGCTACCTTGTACCAATAAATCCATTGTAGGATATGTACGCTATATTGAAAATGAGCGTATCTATTTCTTGTTTAATTTCTCATCCTTGGAACAAAATATTCCTGTGCATGCCATAGAACCAAACAAGCAAAATAAAAACTGCCTTTGGTCCAAGAAACAAGTTTCTTTAGAGAAAGGCAGTTTACTTTTTCAACCGTACCAGTTTTATATCTTGGCGGATTCTTAGGGGATTTCTAGGTATTTTATAAAATTTTATCCAAAGCACTTTTCCCTAAACGGATGCTCTCAAATGCATCTTTCGGCATATCATGCTCTAGGAAATAATGTTGCAAGCCTCCGATAGAAGCGGCTTTAAAGATGGGCTCATAATTCACGATGCCTTGTCCTACAGGTACTATATTTTTAAAATCGGCATCAAAGTCTTTAATGTGGCAAAGCGGGAATCGACCAGGTTGCTTTTTGAATAATTCAATGATGTTCTCCCCAGCTTTGGTTGCCCAGCCTAAATCCAATTCAAACTTCAATAAATCAGCGGAAATTTGACTAGAAAAAACATCAAATGCCCTTTGTCCATCGATTACTTTAAATTCAGCATCATGATTATGGTAACAAAAAGTTAGTCCTGCTTTCTTGGCTAATTCAGCAGACTTTCCTAAAACATCTACTGCTTCTGAAACTTCTGATTTTGACTCTATCGGGATGTTGGCACAAACTAAATAACGTAAACCTGCCTCAGCTGCATTGTCCACAATCTGGCTAGCATCTGTTTTTAAGGTCAAAAACTTAGGCATTTTACTCACATCAAAACCTGGACGAGGTTTTAAAGGAGCTCCCATCACGTGATGAGAAACCCAATTTAATCCCAAGTTATTGGTCAGTGATTTGAATTCTTTACCCGTATAACCATAAAACATGGGCTTAAAACTGAAGGCAGATTCTAATTCCTTAATTCCCAAATCAGCTACTTTCTTCAGATTTCCAGGTACATCTTGATCAATGACATTGAACAAAGTAAATAATTGAAGACCCAAAGGTTTAGTGGTCAACATACTATTCCAAGAAGCCTTTCTGGATAAAAACATAGAGGAGGCTAACAAGGTACTGGATTGCTGAATAAACTGTCTTCTTTTCATGATGGATGGGTTTTATTTCCACAAGTATAATGTATTGTTTTGATACAATAAAATTTATTGCACATGATTTTGCGATATCAGGCTCGAATGAAAGTTTGAAGGGAGAAAACCCGACAGCCCCTTACTATTTATCCCCCTTTCTTTATAATTTCACGATTCAAATAAGGAAGACCAATGAGTTCAACAAATAAATTACGTGTATTAGTGGTAGGTTGCGGAAATATGGGAGCCTCACATGCCATGTCTTTTCATACCCATGAGGGTTTTGAAATTTGTGGTTTAGTTTCTACCGGAGCTAGTAAGGAAAAATTAAATCAAGATTTAGGCGGCCAATATGATCTGTTTTCGGATTATGCTACAGCTTTAACAGCTACCAAACCTGATGCAGTTTGTATTTCAACATATCCAGATACCCATGAGGCTTATGCCATTGCTGCCTTGGAAGCTGGCTGTCATGTATTTTTAGAAAAACCCATAGCTGATTCTTTGGCTGGCGCAGAAAGAGTGGCGGAAGTTGTTCGAAAAACTGGTAAAAAACTCGTAGTAGGATATATCCTTCGTCACCATCCCTCTTGGATGAAATTCATTGAAATCGCTAAAGATTTAGGAAAACCATTGGTGATGCGGATGAACTTAAACCAACAAAGCCATGGATACATGTGGGATGTCCACCGTAACTTAATGAAAAGCTTAAGTCCCATCGTCGATTGTGGCGTACACTACATTGATGTCATGTGCCAAATGACGCGTTCTAAGCCAATCCGTGTATCTGCGATAGGTGCTCGATTGACAAATGATATACCCACAGATAATTATAATTACGGTCAACTTCAAATCCATTTTGAGGATGGTTCTGTAGGCTGGTATGAAGCAGGCTGGGGTCCTATGATTTCTCAAACGGCCTATTTTGTTAAAGATGTATTTGGCCCCAAAGGTTCGGTTTCTATTGTGGCTAAAGAAGCGGGTGGAGAAGGAAAATCGGATTCTGTGGAGTCACATACTAAAACGGAATCGCTTCGAGTACACAAGGCCAACATCAATGCACAAAATGAATTTACCCAGGAAGACGAATGGGTGAATTTATTGGATGAACCTGATCATCAAGGATTATGCGATCGAGAGCAGGCTTATTTCTATGATGCGATAACTCAAAATTGGGATTTGACAGATCATGTGGCAGATGCAGTCAATAGCTTAAAAATAGCCTTTGCTTGTGATGAATCCGTCAAAACGGGTAAAATGATTGAACTCAATTAATTGCCAAAAACAATACTAATTAAAAAGCCCAAGCATGGTAGCACGCTTGGGCTTTTTCTTTTAATTTAAATAAGTCGCCAACCAGTTTCGAATTTCTTGGTAATGAAAGCGAGAATTTTCAGCTTTTAATACCCAGTGATTTTCTTCTGGAAACACAATCAACTTACTGGGCACTTTTTGTCGCTGTAAAATACTCCAGTTTTCTAATGTATTATTGATGGGAACGCGGAAATCATTTTCCCCCACCGTCAATAGTATAGGTGTTTTGAAATTAGCAGCAAAGCGCATGGGATTTTGCTCCTTCCATGTTTTAGATGGAACCCAAGGTGCACTACCATTCATCAATTCCCTACTATAAACAAAGTCTGAAGTCCCCCATTGAGCTTCTGAATTGACTAAACCTGCATGGGATATCAAACATTTAAAATGACTTGTGGTGGCTTGCATCCAATTGGCTAAATGCCCTCCATAACTGGCTCCGCTAGCTGCTTGCCGACTTCCATCAATAAAGGGATATCGCTTGATGGCATCATTGGCAGCATCTAAAATTTCTTGACCTGGACCTTTAAAAGGGTCAAACTGTATATCTTGAGCAAATTTTTCACCATAACCTACTGAACCCGTATAATCCGTCATGACAATGACATATTCTGTCCCTGCAATAACATGCGGGTTCCAACGGTAGCCATAAATATCCTTATATGATGAGGCTGGCCCACCGTGCATTAAAACTAATAGCGGATATTTTTTAGTAGGATCAAAAGAGGCTGGTTTCATTAGAAAACTACGGATTTTTTTGCCCCGACTCATCGTCCAAAATTCCTCTGGATCTTTTATATCATAGTTTTTCAATAATGCCAAATTGGCCTTTGAAATAGCTACTTCTTTATCCGCATGATGTACAAAAACCTCAGCAGGACTTGCCATACTATTGTATTGATAGGCAAATACATTTTCTTGATTGGATAAGGATACTTGACTAAATGATCCTTGCTTTCCTCCTAATACCGCTTGATAAGATCCATCTTGTAAGGATATTCGAATCAGACGATCGACCCCTTGATCTTCTATACTAGCTAAAATATAAGCTTTCGAAACCTCCATTTGATTAATAGGACGATCCAAGGTGCTTACTAATTCCGTTTTATAGGACATTTCGGGCCATGAAAAACGATATAAGCGATTCAGTTGATAAACCTTTGTTTGATTTAGAGGAGCGCCTAAAGCCAAGGCATATTTCCCGTCTTTAGAAAATTCAACGGAACTATAATCACCCTGATCATCCACTAAAAGTTTCTCTTTCCCACCTTGGATACTTACTTGATAAATTTTCGAGATAGCATTTTGATAGGCCGTCGTATGACGGTCAATGGTTGCCGTAAAAACAACGGTTTGTTGATCTGGAGCCCAAGAAAAAGATCCCAATTGAAAACCTTTGGATTGAATTAAGCTGATACCTGTGAAAACATTTTCAACTTTCTGACTTATTAAATCAAGCACAAAAACGTGTGACTGTTTTTCATCCAACCAAGTATCAAAATAACGAATGGGAAAGGAGGTGTAGACTCTGGCTTTATATTTTAATTTCTTCTTCTCTTCCGCTTGTTTTTTATTCAGGGAATCGGTAAAAACTCCAGGGAAAACCTTGGCTGAAAACAAAATTTTATTTCCATCTGCGTTTATTTGTGGACTTCCAATTCCCAAAGAAAAATTACTTAGTCGTTGGGCATCTCCTCCTAAAGATAAGTCCAGTGAATACAATTGTGCTGATTCATCTCCTTCCCTCTTGGCGGTAAAAAAGATTTTTTTCTCAGAAGGATGCCAAAAATAGTTGTCCTCCCCTGATTTAGTCTGTGTAATTTTTCTCGGAGGCTGAGACCCATCGGCTGAGGCTAACCACAAATCACTCTGGCTAGATTCTGCATCATACGATACCGATTGCTGGGAATATATGACCCATTGCCCATCTGGACTGATCTTTGGAGCACCAACGCGCTTCATGGACATCATCGCCTCGTGGCTTAAAGGTTTCAAAACTGGCTGCTGCGCCAAGGTTGAGCCTACTGAAAAGATCAGTAAGAAAGAGAGTGATAACAATTTGTTCATTGAGGAAGTTATATTAATTTAAAGTGAATTTATAAAAAATCAATAAACTAAACAGAATATGAAGACAATTTACCGTTGTTTGGTATTATCAGGTTTACTCCTAAGTGCGGATAATCTGATAGCACAAAGTCCAGAAAAATTCATTGATAAGGCGAACATGAATACAAAAGTGAAGCCTGGAAATGATTTTGCTGAATATGCCAATGGCGTTTGGGTGAAAAATAATCCAATTCCTGCCAAAGAAACTCGCTGGGGAAGTTTTAATCAATTAAGGGATTTCAACATCAATGCCGTTAAAACAATTTTAGAAGAAGTTAAATTAAATCAAAAAAGCTATCCTGCAGGGAGTATAGAAAGACGTGTAGCCGATTTTTATGCTGCGGCTATGGATAGTATAGCCATTGAAAAACTAGGTTTTAGCCCCATCAAAGCAGATTTAGATCAAGTAAATGCTATTTCAACTAAGAAAGAAGTATTGGACGCCTTGGCTCAATTCAGAATTTCAGGAATTGGCTCTCCATTATTTGGTTTTGGCGTAGCTCAAGACCGAAAAAATGTAGAAAACATGGTACCTCAATTAGCACAAGGAGGCACCACACTCCCTGATCGTGATTTTTATTTAAAATCAGACATTAGGAGTGCCAAGGTTCAAGAAGTTTATAAAATTTACATTAAAACATTATTTGAACTCGTTGGAAATTCTTCAGAACAAGCAAAAGCTAATGCTGACTTGGTGTTTGGTTTAGAAAAGCAATTAGCCAATGCGCAAATGTCACGCGTAGAAATGCGTGATCCTTATAAGACTTACAATAAGTTCGCTTGGAATGAATTTCAGCAAAAAACCAATGAAATAGATTGGACTACATTTTTTGCTCAACTGAATGTACCTAAGCAAGATTCTATTTTAGTTTCAGCACCTAAGTTTTTCGAAGAGGTAAATCGACTAGTCAAAGAAACACCCATTAACCAATGGAAAGTATATTTACAATGGTCCATTTTAAAAGGTGCTGCACCAAATTTGAGTAGTCCTTTTGTCAAAGCTAGTTTTAGTTTCAGCCAATTATTAACAGGTCAAAAAGTTCAAACTCCTCGTTGGCAGCGCATGTCTAGCCTAACGGATGGCACCATTGGTGAATTATTGGGCCAGTTGTATGTGAAGAATTACTTCAAACCTGAGGCCAAAGAACGCATGAAGGTATTGATTGAGAATTTGAGAAAAGCCTTTGAAATCCGTATTCAAAAATTGGATTGGATGAGTGATGCCACCAAACAAAAAGCATTGGATAAATTACACGCCTTTACACCTAAAATTGGTTATCCTGATAAATGGAGAAATTACGATGGTTTAGAAATTTCAGGAGATCAATATTTTCAAAATCTACGTAATGCCAGTGTATGGGGCTTTAAAGAAAATGTAAGTCAAGTAGGCAAAAAGGTGGATCGTAGCCGCTGGGGAATGACACCTCCAACGGTGAATGCTTATTATAGCCCAGTAATGAATGAAATTGTATTTCCCGCAGGAATTCTACAGTTCCCATTCTTTGATCCTAAAGCAGATGATGCCGTGAATTATGGTGGTATTGGCGCGGTCATTGGCCATGAGATGTCCCATGGTTTTGACGATTCAGGTAGTAAATACGATAAGGATGGAACCTTACGAAACTGGTGGACAGATGATGATTTGAATAAATTCAAAGCGAAAACAGCTCTTTTAGGTGCCCAATTTGATGCTTATACCATACTTGACACCATTCATGTGAATGGCAAACTGACTATGGGTGAAAATATTGGAGATTTGGGTGGTTTAAATATGGCCTATGAAGCCTTTAAATTGACGGAGCAAGGAAAGTCGAAAAAGAAAATAGATGGATTTACACCAGACCAACGATTCTTTTTATCCTGGGCACAAGTATGGCGAGGTACTACCTTACCAGAAACAGCGGCACAGTTGATCATCACAGATCCACATTCACCCAATCAATACAGAACAATAGGTGCACCAGTGAATATGGATGCTTGGTATGATGCCTTTAACATCAAGTCAGGAGACAAATTATACAAGAAACCTGAAGACCGAATTAAGATTTGGTAATTGATATAGGTTCTTGAATTTAATAGCCCCTGAAAACTCAGGGGCTATTTTTTTATGCTGCTAAATTAACTATGCATAAAACAAATGAAGAATGTAGAATGTAAAAGACAAAAACAATCATAACTGAAAGACCTTAATCCAATTAATTACGATTAATCATTAACCCTTTCAGTTTTCTTTTCATCATGTCATATGGATTTTCTTTTTTGAAAAAAAAGAAATATCTATGAATAGTTATAACTGGAAAATGTATTTGGATATTAAATTGATGAAATCCTATCCTTTTAAAGAATCATCAATTACCAAGGCATTTCTTTTTTTGAAAAAAAAGAAACAAAAAAACTTCGTTTTTGTCGTCCAGCAAAGGCGAATTCCGCTTCGCGGAACCGTGATTCATTCCGCTATCGCCTATACTTTTGACGCCGACGCACATCGCACATGCTAAGGTCAAAACCCCGTCTACCGCTGCATTCATCACATTTCGCTCGTGCTGACCGACGGCATTTTCTATCTAAATTTTAGTAACTAATCCATAAATCCTAATAACTAAAAGGTTAATCCCAACGAAAGATGTAAACGTAGCAAAAGCGAAGCGGTAGGCGCATCTTTGACCCCGTGCGCTTGGAATAGCTAAGCGTCAAAGATTAAAGCCGTATGCGGAGTGAACATCGGTTCTGCGCAGCAGAATTCGTCTTAGGATTAACCGTCCTTCTTCTGTTTTTTTTGTTTCTTTTTTTATGAAAAAAAAGAAAATCCATGTGACTTGAAAGTAATGAAAAATGGGCAATGATATTACCTATATAAACATTCCTGTTTTAATTAAATCTCCTACCAATTAACCACAACTAAATAAAGCAAATGACAACAATATCACTTCCCTAAAATTCCTAAAGAATTTAATGATTAAAGTAAATATCTTTTTGTAAATAAAAACAAAAAAGGCAATAATTGGAATAAGTAGAAATAATTGCCATAATAAGTCAAATACAGAAAATTTTAAAATGTCCATTTTTATTATTCTTTTAGTGATTAAAAAATAAATATATTAACGTATCAATAATACTTTAAACAAAAAACTGATAATTTCAAAAAAAAGGGCTTGCCGATGGCAAGCCCTTCTGATACTAAATAGAGTTTAAAACTAGTTTCCGATACCCGGGTTAGTTTGTGTCTCTACCAATGGAATTCCATAAATATAACGTGGGTCAGATGGTGGAATCAATGCTCCTGCACCAAATGAATTAAGAGACTCACCTCGGCGCAACACATCGTTTGCACGGAAACCTTCGGCTAAGAATTCGATACGACGCTCCGTTAAGATAGCCTTCACCACATTAGCCTTAGAATCCAATCCTGTAAATACAAAAGAAGGATCAGAGCGCTTATGAACAGCATTCAAGATGTCAATAGCACGATTGATATTTCCACCTTCTGCTTCAGCCTCAGCTAAGTTCAATAATACCTCAGCATAACGTATATTGGGTACATAGTCAATAAACGGAGAAATACCACTAAACTTAGTAGACGAAGGGAATTTAGCGATAGTCGTTGTTGCAACGGTCAACTTCGTTTTACGGTCGTCGGTAGCAGCAAACTGTGGATTGCTGTAGATACCTGTAGAACCCGTATTTAAATAATACTCAACGTTACCAGCATTGAAGTAAAATCCCAATTGGTTTTGAGTTCCAGGAGCATTCGTTGCATCCATTGGGAAAGAGAAAATAGACTCAGTAGTTGTGTATGGTGCTTTGAAAACCGCTGATACGTCTGATTGCAAAGTATGAGCAACACGTGCATTCGATCTAAATGGAGCTGTTGTCGAAACTATTTTATTTGCTTCAGTTATCACACCTGCATAATCTCCTTTAGCTAACAATACACGAGTTTTCAAGGCAATAGCCGAGTTCTTATGTGCACGTGTTGTGTTCAATAAGGCAGATGCATAGCTATCTGGCAACTCCGTTTCTGCTTCATTCAAATCTTTCAAGATTTGATCATAGACTTGGGCAACGGTACTTCTAGCTAAGTTATTTCCAGCGGAGGAAGTTTCACCTTTCAAACGTAATGGCAAACCTGCCGAAGCACCTTTGTCTAAGATATAAGGCTTAGCAAAGAACTGAACTAAGGAGAAGTAAGTCAAAGCACGAATGAATTTAGCTTCACCACGATAATTTGCTGCCAAGGCAGAGGAAACCGCATTAGGATTAGCTGTTAGTCCTTCTAAGAACAAATTGGCACGGTTGATGGTCAAGTAACCTTGAATCCAGAATCCTGCTAAATAGGTATCCGAAGGATCTTGGTTACCCTGATAAGTGGAATAACCTGTCACCGAGTTAGTTGTACGGTTAACAAATTCTTCGGCACGAATATCATTGTAAATCAAATAACGACCACCGAATAAACTACCATTTTTAGCTGATCCATATAATCCGTTAACTTGAGAAAGCACGCGAGCTGGGGAATTAAATACTGTCGCATCCGACAAATCCAATTCAGGAACTGCACTAAGAAAATCCTTACTGCAAGAGGATACTGTCAAAGCTAAAGCGATGGTCAGATATCCTATTTTGTTTGTGAATAATTTCATGTTATATATTCTTTAAAATTATAAACCGATGTTAATACCAAATGTGAATGATCTAGCTTGAGGGATAGTATTTCTTTCAATACCTGAAGCTAAGTTTGAATCTCCATTGGTTGAGATTTCTGGGTCAACACCTTTGTAAGGTGTCCATAGGAATAAGTTCGTTGCTTGTGCATAAAGACGTAAACTAGTGATTCCTAAACGACTCAAATCAGCTGGGATTTTATAACCTAAAGTAGCTGTTTGTAAACGTAAGAAATCTCCTTTTTGGATGTTCGCATCAATCAAGAAAGAAGAACCATTGGATACGTTATCTCCATAAACTGCACGAGGAATTTCTGTGATATCCCCTTCTTTTTTCCAAGAAGTCAACACATCCACTGAGTTATTCCAAACACGTTGGTCACGTAAACCCGCCTGAGATCCGTTGTAGATGTAGTTTCCTCCAGAGAAAGTAAAGTTCAATCCTAAATCAAAGCCACCATATTTCAAGGTGTTGTTAAATCCACCGTAGAATGTTGGTAAGGTGTTGCCTAAGATTTGTTGCTCCGAAGATGGAGAAGTTGTAGCCTTCCCATCTAAAGTAGTCCAAGCCAAAGCACCCCCTAAGTGTTGATACTGTACTTTAGTACCGTCTCTCTTGATAAAAATACGACGACCATTGGCAGGGTTAACACCTCCCGTTTTAACACCATAAATCTGCGCTGCAGAATATCCCACTTTCGTAATAGAAGTTGCCTCCAAACCTGAAGTATTCGTCAAAATTGGTGTATTAGCATCTACTAAGGAAGTTACCAAGTTTTCGTTAGTTGCAAAGTTCAAATTCGTATTCCAGCTGAATTTACCAGTATTGACTGGAGTAGCAGTAATAGCAAGCTCAAATCCTTTATTATACATCGCACCTACGTTAGCTAAAATGGAGTTGCCAGGAATACCTTTTGAAGGCGCCTGTGGCACGTTCAAAATCAAATTGTTGATATCCTTATAGTAGTAGTTAGCTTCTAATGTGATACGATCGTTTAAGAAACTTACATCAATACCTACGTTGGTTTGTGCTGAAGTCTCCCATTTCAAGTCCTTATTTCCAGCTTGGTTAAATGACAATGTAGGAACAGAACCATATAAACCAGAACCAAAGGTAGAATAAGAACCATAGGCATTCGGTACGTTACCATTACCTACTTTACCATAACTCGCTTTTAATCTCAAATTAGAAATAGTGTTTCCTAAGTCCATGCCTTTGAAGAATTCCTCCTCAGAAACTGTCCAACCAACAGATACTCCACCAAAGTCACCCCAACGGTTTTCAGAAGATAAGGCTGAGTTTCCATCACGACGAAGGTTACCACTGATAAAATACTTGCCTTTGAAGTTATAACTTAAGTTAGCGAAATATGCTTCATAAGACACTTGAGAGATAGCATTCCCAGCAGCCAAGTTAGTACCGAAGTTTCCTTGGAAATCAGTAAAGAAGAAATCGGCTAAGGTTTGGCGTTGAGCACCCCAAGTCAGAACTCGCGTTTTTTGCACATCTGAACCCACAACAGCCGAAATATTATGCTTTTCAGCCAAAGTAACATTATACTGTAAGGTATTAATCCAGTTCCAGTTATCCGAGCGCGCTGTATTATTGTATGCATCACCAGAAGTTGACCAACCATCACCATTGTATGGGTTAAAGAAACGAATGTTCTCTGTATTTCTACGATCCCATGAGTAAGAAGTCTTAGCATTTAAACCTTCTGCCAAACGAACTTCTGCACCAATGTTGGCGATCAAACGAGTGTTTTCGGAGGAAATCTTATCTAAATCTCTAACTACTGCCGCGTTAGGAAACTGGGCTGGTAATAAATTATTTAAACGACCTACTGTATTGTTTTCTAAATTATAAGTGCCATCTGGTAAATATGCGGGTAGGTTAGGAACCTGAGCCACTGCAATACGACCTAAACCTGATGTATTGAAAGCACCACCTGCATTAGAACCAGACATTGGGGCCTTGTTATATGTATTCGCATAATTGAAATTAGCTGTTAACTTCAACCATTTTGTAGCTTGGTGGTCCATATTAAAACGACCAGAGCGACGTTGAAAGCTATTATTTCTCAAGAAACCATCTTGATCAGAATATCCACCAGAAAAGTAATAAGTCGTTTTATCATTCCCACCAGAAATGGTCATATTATGATTTTGAGACACACTAGTTCGGTAAACTTCCTTGTACCAATCCGTATCAATTAAGCTTCCATCTGGATTATAATTCGGTAAGAATGATTTGTTCTCTGAATTACGTTGTGTAGAAGTAACCGCATTAGGATTCAATAATAAGGCATTACCAATCGCCATATTTTTATGATCCATGTATTGTTGTGCATTTAGCACATCGGGTAAACGAACCGCTTCGCTAATTCCCGCCCATGAATCAAAAGAAACTTTAGCTTTTCCTGATTTACCTCGTTTCGTGGTAATCAATAAAACACCCGCACCTGCACGAGAACCATAAATGGCAGCAGAGGCCGCATCTTTTAATACGTCGATGGACTCAATATCCGCTGGGTTAATATCGCCCAAGGGGTTATTGGTTGTTGAGTTTGAAGAAACGTTATCCGTACTGATAGGTATACCATCAATCACCACTAATGGGAACGAGCTCAATGATAATGAGCTAAGACCACGTACACGGATTACTGGAGGATTATTCAACAAACCGTTAGGCTGCGTGATGTTCACACCAGCTGCTTGACCAGTAAGCCCTTGAGAAAAACTTTGCACTGGTCTTTCCGCAATGGTAGCTGCTTTAATGGTCGAAGCAGAACCCGTAAATTCCGTTCTTTTCTTGGTACCATAACCGACTACGACTACCTCACTTAATTGCTTGTTATCGGATGCCAATTGAACATTTAGGACCGCACGATTTCCAACGGGAATTGTCTGGCTAGAATAGCCAACAAAACTAAACACCAAGGACGCTCCATCGGCGACCTGAATACTATATGAACCGTCAGCGGAGGTGGTTGTTCCCCGTGCGGAACCTTTAGCACTCACACTCACTCCAGGTAAGGCACTCCCATCGTCGGATGAGGTAACTTTACCCGTAATTTGCTTGTTTTGAGCTAGAAGTGAACTGAACACAGTAGTCACTAATACCCCAATGAGTAGTAGTTTTTTCATTTTTTTAGTTTGATAAATGAGAAATAAGTTAAAGACTTTCCACTTAAAAGCGTAAAAATCCGCTCATAAATTATATCACAACGCTCATATAAAAAAATGTTTTCAAGAATTTTAAACAAAAAAGAGGGGGCTTCTTTCGAAACCCCCTCTTAAAATAGGAATAATCTAAATTCGACTAGAATTTATCCCAATACAATTTTGTGGTTACAACGTCTCCACCAATGGCAGAAGCAGCAGCTGTATAATTAGCTCCGTTCAATGTCTGCTCATTAGCTGCATAAGTTAAACGCGTTGGGAAACCAGACTTTGCACCTACTGGAGCAGCAATCTTAGGTTGGTCTAAACGGCGAAGCTCTACCCATCCCTCGTAAGGTCTGTTGTATAAAGCAATCCACTTTTGAGTACCAATTTTTTGTTTCCAATCACCTGCAGCTGTCGTGTAAGCTACAGAAGCTTGAGCTAAATAAGCCGTAGCATCAGCAGCTGTACCACCCCAATAGATGATGGAAGCACGAATGGCGTTGTTGTAGTGAGATTCAGCAGTTCCTGCTACGTTAAATCCTCTTTCTTTTGCCTCAGCACGTAAGAATTCAGTTTCAACATAATCAGCTAAAACACATGGAGCCGAAGCGTCAATGATTTTAGTACCAGCACGAGAGAAATCAACATATGTATTTCCTTTTCCAACAATTCCACCAGCGTAAACACCAGCATTGTTTGGAGTAAAGAAAGCACTTGTACGTGGATCATTCCATCCTAATAATTTGTCCATCAAATCTTTGGCAGCGATATAGTCAGAACGACCACCTAATACGATATCCACATATAATGGATTTTGGTTAGGGGAAGCAGCCATATAAGTAAACAAACCATCATCTGCCGCAGAAGAGATAGCACCTGCATCAGAAGCTTCTACTGCAGATTTTGCAACAGATGCATCTACATCAGCCTGTACCATACCAATCTTCATACGAAGTGTGTTAGCAAATTTCAACCATTTGGCTACAGATCCCTTGTAAATCAAATCCTCACCCGCTGCAAAACCAGCAGCAGATGTATTGATTTTAGTAATATCTGCATTCAATCGATTGATTAAATCTGTAGAAACAGTTTTTGCATCATCGTATTTAGGAAATAAGATAGCGGGATTTAACGACTCAGAGTAAGGAATATTACCGAAAGTATTTACTAAAATACTATAAGTGTACACTTCCATGATATCGATAATCGCTAATTTATTTGCTTTCTCTGCTGGAAGTAAAGAAGCATCCGCATTGATCAATTTAGCAGACTCACGTAAATCCGCAATCACATCACGGTACATCGATGTCCACCAAGCTTGTGGAATAGCCCTAGTTGCAAAATCATACTGAGCCTCATCTTGATATGTTGACATAGCCCAATGACTCACGGTAAAACGGAATACATTCGTATTCACACTAGGAGAAGCTAAAGAACCAGAAATGGTCTTAACCGCATTCGAGAACAAGGTAGGTGCAGGTACTGCAGCTGGCCTTTTAGTCTCAATATTTAATTGAGAAATATCTTCTGTACAAGCCGATGCAAGGAGCAAAAGTGGCACAAAAATTAAAAATATTTTTTTCATCTTTATCAAATTTTAAGATAATTAGAATAATAATTTGATGTTAAATCCAATCGAACGAGTAGTTGGGTAAGCTCCCGATTGATTTCCTTGTAGGTTTCCTGAAGAAAGGTTTTCTTCTGGATCAGCATAAGGAACATATTTCTGGATGATCCATAAGTTTCTTCCGAAAATTGAAAGATCAACTCCTTTAACACCACCTAATTTACGTACAACTGAACTTGGTAAAGAGTAAACAATGTTTGCTTCTCTTAACTTGATGTAGCTAGCGTCGTAAACGAAAGCAGCTGCTGGATTTTGTGCATAACCAAAAGTACCGTAATCATTCTCAACACGAATCGTGTTAACAGAACCATCCGCTAAAACACCTGGCATAATAACACCACCACCTTCTGCAACTGGAGAACGAGATGGGTTTCCTTTATCATTAACAACCACTGACTCAGGATAAACACCTGTTGCTTGACCGTAGTATTGATCCAAAGAGAATACACTACCACCACGCTTCATATCAATCAAGAAGTTCAAAGTAACATTCTTATACTTGAATGAGTTGTTGATACCACCAATCCAATCTGGATTAACGTTTCCAATATTGTTCGTTGTTGTAGCAGTTACATCATAACGACCATTAGATTTCACTAATTTTTGACCGTTTACATACTTCCAAGTTTTACCTTGTAAAATACCATATGGTTGACCTACAGAAGCATTTAAACTAACACCACCTTGGAAAGTCGCTAATTGCAAGTTCTTGCTATCGTTGTACAAGCTCAATACTAGACTAGAATTCTTAGTCCAGTTCACATTCACATTCCAGGAGAAATCAGCTGTTTTGATTGGGCTAGCGTATAAGCTAACTTCAAAACCTTTGTTTTCAATGTTACCTGCGTTTACATAAGTACTAGAGAAACCTGTGGCAGATGAAACGGATGCCGGTAAGATTTGATCCAATGTATTCGTGTGATAATAAGTAAAGTCAAAACCTAAACGATTTTGCAAGAATGCCATTTCCACACCAATCTCCTTACTTTGAGTTTGCTCTGGTTTCAAGAATGGATTATTCTGAGTCGATGGAGCCGAGAACAAAATAGTTGAACCAAATGGATCTGGTTTGTCATATACGTTCTTGATTGATCCCCAAGGAGCATCATTACCAACCGTTGCATAGTTCATTCTCAATTTACCTGAAGTCAACCAAGGAAGATCTTCAATGTGGTGTGAGAATAACCAACTAGCTGAACCTGCATAGTATAAATACGCGTTGTTTGCCACTGGCAAAGTAGACGACTTATCCTGACGGATAGTTCCATCTAGGGTCAAGAAATCTTTGTAAGTGAAAGTTAAACCTCCAAAAACACCAAATACCTCACGTGGGTTGTAGTTTTCTGTCGGAGCAGAAACGGTACCTCTTGAGTTTGCGATTGAATATAAAGCCGGCACGATCAAACCACCATTGGTAGCGGAAGAGATAGAACGGATATACGATTTACGTAAGTTCAAACCAGCTAATGCTTTCAAATTCAAGCCAGTCAAAATGTCCTTATCAAAGTTACCCATCAAATCGTAGTTAAGCTCTTGGAAAGTACGATCAAAACGGCTGTAAGCTGGAACACCTTGGCTACCAACTGCAATACGCTCCTCTTGGAATTCATTATAAGTATCTACAGTAACACGACCCATGAAATTCAAGAAGTCAGCTGCTTTGTAGTTTACCATAGCATTTCCGAAAAGACGAGAACGAGTATCGTTCTGGTAGTTTTGGTAACGAGTCCAATAGTAGTTATCTGTATAGATAGGCTTCAAACCTGCTGCTGATGATGGATCAGACCAGTTCCAAGTTACGTTTTGTTGACTTCTGAAATAAGCTTCTTTTTGCTCTAAGATATCTACGTTAGTTTGATACCACTGACGGAAGTTTTGGTTAACGTTCAATCCACTATAACCAGAACCATAACGGCCTTTTCCTTCAATAACTGAGAAGTTAGCTGCAGCAGATGCTGTCACTTTCTTCGAGATATTGTAAGAACCAGCTAAGTTCATAATATTCTTAGTCACGTTTGAGTTGGGTAAAGTACCACGCTCATCATTACGCGTATAACCTAATTTGAATGTACCTTGATCTGTAGCTCCATCTAATTGAACGTTGACGTTATTAGAAATAGCTGTCTCATAAAATTTAGCTGGAGTATTGTTAGCAGCTACATAAGGCTTCGCTTTCAAGTAGTTTGGACCAGCTGGATCAAATGAATCCCATTGGTAAACCATTAAAGCAGGATTAAACTTAGTACCATATGAAGCATCTTCTGCTGTATTGATTACTAAATCTTTAGTTCCATCACCATTGGCATCAAAATACAAGAAACCATCTTTTTGATATGGATCTGAGTAACCAGCACCATATTGGTTTTGGTAAGTAGCAAAAGTAGATTTGTCGATAGTTCCAACAGTTAAACCTGCATTAACAGTCAATCCCAAACCTTTTTTAGCTTTCTTCGATGTAATCATGATAACACCGTTCGATGCACGAGAACCATATAGAGCTGTTGCAGCTGCACCTTTCAATACCGTCATTGACTCGATATCATCTGGGTTAATGTCCGCTGCCGCGTTACCGTAGTCATAACCACCACGACCAGTCTGTTGGTTAGTCGTATTTTTATTGGTATTGTCTACTGGCACACCATCTACTACAAATAAAGCCTGGTTATTACCAGTTAAGGACTTATTACCACGAATAACCACGTTGGTTGAACCACCGATTGCGTTACCTTGAGTAATTTGAAGACCTGCTACTCTACCTGACAATGCAGAAAATGCATTACCTGTTCTAACACGAGTTAATTCATCTCCTTTTACCTGCTGAGCAGCATAAGGTAATGAGTTTTTAGTACGTGTTAAACCTAAGGCTGTTACAACTACTTCACTCAATTCTGCTGCATCAGCTACTAACACAACGTTGATTGCGCTTTGACTTCCTACAGAAATTGTTTGAGGCTTGTAACCAACAAAGGAGAACTGAAGAGCCGCTCCGTTGTCAATACTGATTTTGTAAGAACCGTCTGCGGTGGTTGTAACACCACGCGAGGTACCTTTAAGGCTAACACTAACGCCTGGTAGCGCAGTGCCATCCTCTGAAGCAGTTACTTTACCGGTAACCACCCTTGATTGGGCTAGTAACGAACTGCACGCAGTCGTTACTAGTGCCATCACTAGTAAGAGTTTTTTCATGTTGATTAGTTTATTTAATGAAAAAATAATTTGAAAACATTGGCAAATTATAAATTTTCCAATAGATACCAAAGAAAATTGCGTACAAACACAACTTTACAAGCTAAAAAGCGTTATAGAGCGCAATTTGACAAAATTAGATTTTGAATTTTTCCGAGGATAATTAATTCTACTCTATTTTATATTAAAAAATTACAAAATTTCCATTAAATAAATTGATTCAAAACAAGGACTCCGATGAGCCCAACAATAGAAACGATACTTTCCATGAGTGACCAAGAGCGAATTGTCTCTTTGACTGAAAGGTTAAAGTATTCTTTAAATAACCAGAAGCCCGTATCATTGACATGTGAAAACATGAGACTTCCTGCACCTATGCTCAATACCATTAAGTTAGGATTGACTAAACCCGTAGAAACAATTGGATAAATCATGCCGGCTGCTGTTAATCCTGCAATGGTAGCAGAACCAACACAAACACGTATAATGGCTGCCATGAGCCAACCTAATACCAAAGGAGGAAAAGGTAAAGTTTGTAAATAGCCCGCTATTTCCTTACTTACACCAGAAACCAGCAATACTTCTTTCAAAGATCCAGCACCTGCAATAATTAATAATATCATGGCTACATCTTTTACCGCATCGGTATAAATGAGCATGATTTCTTCCATTTTTTTACCCATGCGTAAACCCAAAGTATAGGTTGCCACACAAATCGCAATCAACATCACCATGGATGGGTCGGCAATTAAATGTATCAATGGAGTCAGAGCCGAACTTTTATCGATTTTTAAATCCGCTAAAGTGGTTACAACCAACAGAAATACAGGAAATAAGGCCGTAATGAAACTGGAAGCTCTGCTAGGTAATTGAGATTCAGGAATCGGTTCCCCTTGAAATGCTTTTAATGAACGTATGGGTAAATGAGTTAAGGTTTTAGAAAATATCGGTCCTGCACATATGATAGCTGGAATGGAAACAATGATTCCATAAAATAAAGTAGTTCCCATATTAGCGTCAAACTGAGCCACCAAAGCTGCAGGGGAAGGATGCGGAGGCAGAAAACCATGGGCCACCGATAAGGAGGCCATCATAGGTATTCCAGTCACTAAGGGATGCAATTTGAATTGATGCACCAAGGCAAATATCAATGGAATCATTAATACGAAGCCTACATTGTAGAATAAGGGAATTCCAATGATAAATCCGGTAAGCATTAAGCCCCAAGCCATGTTTTTTTGACCAAAAGCTTGGATTAAACTGCTTGAAATTTGCTGAGCTGCTCCACTACTCGCTACCAGTTTCCCTAACATAGCTCCCAAAACAATGATGGTAACTAATGAGCCTAGGGTATCCCCTATTCCTTTTTGAACAGATTTGGCTAATTCACCAAGAGGTAAACCGAGTAAATAGCCGGTAGTTAAACTGATGATTAAAAATGCAATAAACGCATTAATCTTTTGATAAGTAATTAAAAAAACCAAAAGGCAAATACATAAAACGACAATGGCGATAGTCATAAGGTATGATTATGGAGTGATTAAATGGAGTCATTGAATTATTAGCAAAAGCTTATTTTTTCTTCAAAATACTCCATTTAATTCCAAATATATAGAATGCTTCCTATATTTCAGCATGCTGGCCTAGAATGCCGCGAAATCAAACCTATCTTTCTTAAAATCCTCTTTTAAAAATCGCCATAAGTATCTTCCAAATATTTTTGCATCACGAGAATGTCTTCTTTAGAAGTTAAATCAGGTACATTTTCTGCCAATGGAATGGCAAAAAACCCTTGGCCTTCTCCTTCTCCAAATAAAGCGACCGAAGTAGGTAATTCCTTTTCGTTTCTGACTGAGTGAAATGGTGTTTTTGCTAAATAAGGCAAAAATGTAGCTGCTTCAAAAACAAAAATATTCATACTCACCCCCAAACGACCTTGCTGGGCCATTAATTCCTCGGCTTGTTGTGCCGTAGGTTTTTCAATAATTTCCAACAAATACCCTGCTTCATCCGTACGAATCAAGGCAAAAGCTGAAATCCTTTCAGCTGGATACAATAAACTATCTCGATGATACGAAATCAAAGCTTGAGCATGGTCTGTGGACCAAAGTGTTTTCAGCGCATTAACAGAATATAAATTGTCTGAATTACAAACAATCACTCGACCATTTTGCCAATTAGCATGTTGCATTAAGGCCTGGTAAACCGCATCAGCTGTTCCAGCAGGTTTTTCACGGTCAGCAGGAATTTGTTGACGAGCAAATACGATTTTTAAGCCCCAACAAACATCACGAGACATTAAATCCTCGCAATACTCCTGCGTAATTTGATCTGTAGGATGCAATAATAACAACACTTCCTCAATCCCTGCTAAATGAGCATTATACAATTGGTAATCAATTAATGTCTTTCCATTTTTCCCTACTTGAATCATTCCTTTGGTAACCGAATTGGCTTGAGCCACCAAACTAGGATCTAAGTCACTACCTTCGGAAAGAGCCTTCTTCATGCGTGAAGCCATTCCACCTGCTAAAATCAATAATCTCTTTTTCATGTCTTGTATTAATAAAACAAACTTTCTTTTTCTACTTTAGTACCTTCGTCAACTCGAATGATGTAGGCCTTTCCTCCCTCTTTTTCAATAGCTTCTACTACTTTTTCTGGATGATTGGGTGCATAAGCAAACATACAACCTCCGCCTCCCGATCCATTTATTTTCGCCCCTAATGCACCAACATCCAAAGCGGCTTGAATCATTCGATCAATTTTTGAAGTAGAAATTTTCTTGTGTTCGCGCAAATTTACTTGATGTCGATTCAATAAGTCCCCTAATTTTTCATCGCTCCATTTTGATTTCCCTTCAAACATACCTTTGGCTTCCAATAATATATTACGATCAGAGATATTGGCTTGTAATAAGATCCATTCATCTGCTGTCAAAATAGATTGATAAGCTAAACAATCCTCCAAACTCGCTTTTTCTAAATCAAATTCAGGGTTTACTTCTTGGATTTTTTCCAATCCACTCAACATGCCAAACTTCACGTGAGCTAATATCTTCAAGGTATCTTTCGCTTCCAAAGAATCTCCTAAAACAAAAGTACCTAAATCTCGGGCATAGGTTTCAATAGCAATTTTAGGTTTACTTTCCAAATAAATCACATTACCTACTGCTGTGGAATATTGATCCATCATGCCACCAGGCTCGGTAAATTCCAACACCTCTGCTTCGTAAGTTATTTCCCCAATTTCTTTCTGTGTGGCAGGTATTTGGTACATTTCACACAAAAATTTCACCCAAGAAACAAGCATGGCAGAGGAACTTGAGGTTCCTGAGTTAATCGGAATATTGCCTCTCACTTCAATCTCTAGGCCTTTAGCAAGAGAATGCCCTTTTCGATGTAAGACATTACAAACGCTTTTAAAATAATCCCGTTCTTTAGTATAAACCAAAGGGAAATCCAATTCAAATTCTTCAACTGAATCAATATCCGGCAAGGAAAATCGTACTGTCTTATCAGGTCGAAATTGACCTTTCATCTGTATTCTTTTTGAAATGGCAGCGGCAATAACGGGTAATCCTAAATAATCTTGATGTTCGCCGAACAAACAAATCCGACCGGGAGTAGAAACAATCATGCTTAAATTTAATGTAAAACAAAAGTACAAATTAGATTTAAAAAAATACCTTACCTTTGAAACACTTAAATACTATCGATGATTACGAAGCGCATCCCATCCGTCGATTATTTCCGAGGCTTTATCCTCTTTCTTCTTGCTGCGGAAAGCACTGATTTATACCATAATCTGGGTAATCTATTCCCTGATAACTTTCTCATTACCCAGTTTTTCCATGTTAAATGGCAGGGCTTGCATTTCTGGGACTTAATTCAACCCGGATTTATGATGATTGCTGGGGCAGCCTTGTATTTTTCTACCTACAAAAGATTAGACAATGGAGATACCTACCTGACGCTTTGGCCAAAAGTGTTAAAACGTTCCTTATTGTTATTCTTGTTTGGTACAGGTTTGCATTGCCTAGGAAAAGAGAAGCTCGTTTTTGAATTATGGAATGTGCTTACTCAGCTGTCTGTAACCACCATCATTGCCTTTTTCCTTTTACGTTTTTCTATTCCTCTACAAATCGCCGCTTCATTACTTTTACTTTTACTTTCACATAGTTTATACGTCTTTAGTGATATTCCTGGATACAATGAACCTTATACTCCCGACAAGAATTTTGGATCGTATATGGATATGCTATTAATGGGGAAATTAAGTGGTGGACATTGGATCGCTATTAATTGCATTCCCACCGCGGCGCATACCATTTGGGGCGCATTAATTGGAAGAATCATTCATCGAAGCACTTCCCATCAAATTATAATCCGAACTTTACTTGGACTAGGCATTTTAGGCATCTTCGTTGGTTATGGGCTTGATTTTGCCGGTATACCGATTATCAAAAGAACAGCAACGCTTTCCTTCACATTGGCCTCTGGTGGGTGGATATCTTTGATGATGGCTGCTTTTTACTTGAATTGGGAAAGAAGTAAACCTATCTTACCTGCCCCAGAATATATTTTATCCTTCGGTAAGAATTCCATCTTCATCTATTTGTTTTTTGAATCGGTAGGTCCCCAATGGCTAAATAAAGCTTCATTTGTATTTGTTGGTGGTTTTTTAGAGAAAATTCATATCACTGAAAATATCGCTGAATTAGTGAATTCTCTGGTAGTTTTAGGTATCATTGGAGGAATTGCTGTTTGGCTAGACAAGCATAAAATCTATATTTCTTTGTAGTAACGAACAACGTTGTCAAGGTTTAAAACCTTGCCAACGTTGTTTTAAACTACCCCAAAAAAACAAAAAAAATCCCTTCATTAGCTTCTACTAGTTGATAATCTTCTTATTTATCCAACTTGTTCATATAATCAAACTTATATGCCCACGTTTGCGCAATATTGAAAGCTTTGATTTTGGCTTCCTCAGCCTTTGGACCTTCAAATAAAGTATCAATCGTTTGAGTAAATAATAAAATCCAATGTTCAAAATGGGCCTTGGTGAGTGGAACTATTTGATTCACTATTAAATGTGGTTGCATGGGAGCCCCTTTATAGGAATGACCATCCAACAAAAGCATTTCCCAGAAGTCATACATTTTAGGCAAATGATGATCCCAGTCTACCTGCATAACATCTAGAAATATATGCCCTACCAGATCATCCGATGTCATACTCTTATAAAAAGCGTTGACAAATGTCTTTATATCTTCTTTAGTAGTAATATCGCTTTTACTCATGTGTCTTGATGGTTTGAATCAACCAAGATCCTACTTTTTGTCCCTGTTTTGCCCCTTCATCTAAAGCTGGCCAAAAATGAATTCCACCGTAAAGTCGACTTATCGAGGCTTCATCTGAAGCTTGGATGAAAGATGTAAATTTTCTTGGTGGTAATCCATAAGGAATTTCTGTGGAATCATTAAATGCCACATTTTCTCCAAAAAGTTTGGTTAAAACCACCGCAGCTGAACGAGAAATAGTGCTATGACCAGATGTATATTCTGGGAATGGAGGTGTTTGTAAGACAGGCATCCATGTTTTATCAATCGAAGCATTGATGACCGTTTCTGGTCGAATTCGAATCGAGCGATACTTTTCATCCCAGCAAGAAATAAAACCATCAAAAATAGCAATGGAAGTTAAGGCAAAAGCTTCTGCTGTTTGGATGTAATTCTTCTTTAATTGCTTGGATACTTGCCCAGCAATTCCCAACCAATGCCCACCTGGGGACATCTTTTTGGTTGCAAACATGGCATGCCCTGTAATATTCATTTTGAATGGATTACAATCCCAAAAATTAGCAATATCACGTTGTTCATTCGTCAGATTCTTCACTGTTTCATAAGCCTGAATGACTTCCTTGTAATAAGGACTTCCTTTAGTCAAATCAAATTTACTGGGCTCAGGAGCTCTGAATTGGGCAGATGAATCTAAAACCGCTGGTCGAATCTTAGTCCAATAGGGTTCTACGGCATCAATGTAAGCTGGTGGAGTAGGAGTCCATGTTCCTGGCAAATTAGTCACTGTAAATCGGAATCCCCTGGTTTGTTTGTAATTATCCTTTGACGCATATTTCATAATCGATTCTGCCACAGAATCTCCAAACGCGATCGAACGATCATATACATCATCTGGAATACCAATTTTCCTATAATCTGCTTCTAGTTTTTTATCAAATTCATCATAAAGTTCTTGGGCGAATGTCAATTTTTTACCCACTGCCAAATAGGCCCTCACTGATGCTAAAGGAAAGCAATATTCCTCTCCTGGGTTTGGTTGGGCTACTTTCTCAAAGCCATTGAGTTGACCTACGAACGATTTATAACCCTTATTTCCATGAACTGCTGCTTCATAACCCGCAATGCTGGCATACATATAGATTCTAGCTGATACAGGCGGAGCAAAAATATCATGTATGATACTCTCCGTGAGCATAATTTCTGAACGAATCAAAAAATCTGGATTAGCAGCTTCCTCTTGATAATTCAAGTTGTCCGATTTACAAGCAGTAAACCATAGAGCAACAAACAAAACGACATATCTCTTCATTGGGCTTATTTTTCAAAGGACAAATATACCAATACTTATAATTAGAATGGAAACATTGACCAAAATCAGCTAATAGCTGCTTCAGCTGCCATCCGACCCGAGGCAAATGCAGCTTGTAAGGAAGGATATTGGGTATAATCTCCCGTTAGAATAATACCTTTTTTATGAGCTTTCTGCTTGATAAACTTCCAAAAACCTTGCTTGGGTAGAGATTCTGGTATCGAATAAGCCTTTAAAAATTTCCAATTCAATTTTTCCTGACCTACATATTGTCCTAATTCCTTTAAGACCTCATTTTCTGTAATTTCTGTTTTCAACGTTGTAACAGAAATCAATTCCTTTCCTGCTGGAGCCCATTTTGGATTAACCTTACTTAAACAAGCGAAATGCAAAATATTTGAACCCTCTCCCTTAGGGACCAAGTGCAAAAGTTTCCCTTCATTTGGAAAAGAATCTGCAGAAAAATAAAAGGTCTTACTTTGCAAAATCGCTCCTTTCGCTAATGGAATGTCCAATAAATACGCTGCGGCTGTTGGATTGGCTGCCAAAATGATTTTAGAACAAGCAATTGTTTCCCCATTTTTCAAAACTACTTTCCCTTCTTGAAGACTTTCCACTTCCATATTCAAGTGCACCGAGTCCTCTGGCAAAGCTTTCAACAATTGATTTGAAATAGCTCCCATACCTGCTGTTGGGATGGCAGCTCTACCTTCCAAAAATTGTTTTAGATAAAATACGAATAAAGAAGCCGGCTGAGATAGTGTTTCATCGAGGAAAATTCCATAAAAAAATGGCTTTAAAAATCCATCTTGGAATGTTGGAGAAAAATGAAGCGAATGGATATACTCCATGGCTGTCATTGTACTCTTTGATAAAGGTTTTGAGTCCAATTGAATTTTTAACCAAAGTCTTGCTAGTTTAACTACATCTGGAATATTGATCATGCCATCACCTAAGGCTCTAAGAATAGAGAATGAATCATGCCATGGACTGTAAAATGGATGCCAAGTATTTTCTTTCCATACATATGCACCAGAATCAAAATAAGATAAATCCAAATCAGGTAAGCGTAGACTTTGTTGAACTTCTGGATAAGAAGTTTGCAAAACTTGAAATCCATGATCCAATATAAAACCTTGAAAATGTTCACTTTGCACTCTACCCCCTACATGAGCTTGTTTTTCAAGTAAGACAAATGGAATTTCTGCCTCATGCAACACATTCGCTGCTTGTAAGCCTGCAATACCCGCTCCTATTATGACGATTGGTTTCATGATAAATTTATATTTAAACAAACTCTTTGAACTTACAAAAGTTTAAAGTCTTTTTTATTACTTTGCATATTAAATGATTCCCTGGAATGAATTACAAAATTAAGGAGGAAAACGATTATCACTACATCGACGAGGGTAAGGGGGAAATTTTATTGATGTTACATGGGCTTTTCGGAGCATTAAGTAACTGGGAAGGTGTCATATCTTACTTCAAATCTAATTACCGCATCATTATACCGCTTATGCCGATTCATGACATGCCCATCAAAGAGGCTGGATGTGAAGGCTTAACCGAATTTATAGAAGATTTTGTTGCATTCAAACAATTGGATAAATTCAGCTTGATAGGAAATTCTTTGGGAGGACATGTGGCTTTAATTTACACACTTAGGCATCCAGAGAAAGTACAAAGACTCATTTTAACCGGTTCGTCGGGGCTTTTTGAAAATTCCATGGGAGGATCTTATCCCAAGCGTGGGAATTACGAATACATCAAAGAACGAGTAGAATATACTTTCTATGACCCTAAAACGGCCAGTAAAGAATTGGTCGATGAGGTTTTTGAAATTACCAATAGCATACCTAAAGTAATGCGCATCATTGCCATTGCTAAATCAGCGCAAAGGAATAATATGGCCAAAGATATTGTCCGTATTAACACCCCTACTTTGTTAATTTGGGGATTAAACGATACTATTACGCCTCCGCAAGTTGGACACGAATTCAATCAATTAATTCAAGGTTCAGAACTTCAATTCATTGATCAATGTTGTCATGCTCCGATGATGGAAAGACCTGATGAATTCAATGCCATTTTAGATAAATGGTTACAAAAAACGAAAGTTTAGCTATGCTAGTCTTATCCTATTTATCCTTTGACTATCCCACGCTTTCCTTGCAAGATAGCCTTCAAAAGGCCTTAAAGGTAATTGAAGGGCACAAAGTTCCCGCATTAAGTGTATTAGATGGTAAAAAATGGGTAGGTAACACTACTGCTTTACAAATTTCTCAGCAGTTAAGCCAAGCAGCCAAATTGAAAGATATTCAATCGGAATTTCAAAGCGATAAATTGGAATTGGAAGAAGATATTTTAGCCAGCCTACCTCTCTTTGAAAGTACAGGATTTAGTTTACTTCCTGTAGTTAATGATGAAGGGAATTGGATGGGTTATATTCATCAGGATGTGATAACCACCATGTTCATCCAATCAGGATTTTCGGGAAGAAATGGAGGCATGTTACGTATTCCTTTTCATATTCAACGGGATTCCATGAGTGTTATCATGCGTATCATTGAAGAAAATAAAGGCCTCCTGGTGCGTAGTTTTTTTCATCGTTCCGAAAAAAATCCGCAATCCTTGCCTGAATGGGTAATACAAGTACAGACTGATCAATTTTCTCAAATGGTAAAGAGTCTTGAACGTCATGATATTGCCATTGAAAAAGCGTTTGCGTTTGGACAACAAGAAGATGTAGATCAAATGCGATTTGATTTACTTTTAAAATACTTAAACCCTTAGTTTTGAGTCTACGAATCGCCATACACGGAAAACCATTTACAGGTGAAACCAAAAGCCTGATGGAGAACTTATGGGCAGACATTCAGTCAAAAAATTGCCAAATTACCTTATCCGAAGTTTTTAAAGCGCACTTATTAGAGCATGGGTTTGATGTAAACTCCATTCCCACATATGATTCCACAGAGGGACCCGATCAAGTGGATATGGCTTGGAGTATTGGTGGAGATGGGACATTATTGGAAACCTTAACCCATATTGGCCATAAAACCACACCCATATTGGGTATCAATACAGGTAGATTGGGCTTTTTAGCTACCATTTCCCCTCAAGAAGTTTCTCAAGCCTTGGATTTTTTAATTGAAGGTAATTACCGCGTAGAGGAACGCGGTTTGGTGGAAGTAAAATCTGACGTAGATTTGTTTGAAAATAAATCTTTTGGACTCAATGAGGTAGGGATTATGAAAACAGATACCTCATCCATGATCGTTATAAAAGCTTATGTAGATGGAAAATACCTAAACTCCTATTGGGCAGATGGTTTAATCGTATCTACGGCTACAGGCTCTACAGGCTATTCTTTGTCTGTCGGTGGCCCATTAGTAATGCCCACGTCTGACATCTTCATCATTGCACCTATGAGTCCACACAACCTAAATGTGCGTCCATTAGTTGTTTCAAGTAATACCCATTTACGATTTGAAGTAAGTAGCCGAAGTCAAAACTTTTTGATTTCCATCGATTCCCGTTCGAAAGTGGTGGATAGCCAGTTTAGTATTGAAGTTCAAAAAGCTCCATTTCCTGCTAGATTAATTAAAATCCCGGGAGACGACTTCCTTCAAACTCTCAGAAATAAGTTGAATTGGGGATTGGACGCTAGGAATTAAATGATAAGTTATAAATTATAAGTTATGAATTATAAATGGGGTGTGTCAAACATTGCTTAAGTTAGTATTTGACACAGTATATTGAGCATATTCATAAAGTCTTTATAATCTATAATTTATACCTTATAATTTATAATTTATCATCTTCTTTAGCTCATTTAATTTCAACAAAGCTTCAATCGGAGAAAGTGAATTAACATCCAATTTTTCTAATTGATCATTAATCTCTTTTAGTCCAGCTGGAATTTCAGCACCAAAAAGGCTTAATTGATAATTTACCTTGGGCATATCTTTGAGTTTTTGATCATGGTCTTCCTTGATGTGATCTTTTTCCAAATGCCTTAATATTTCATGGGCACGAAGCACCAATGGGGTAGGCATTCCTGCCATTTGAGCCACATGAATTCCAAAACTATGAGCTGAACCACCTGGCAATAACTTCCTTAAAAAGATGATTTTATTCCCCATTTCCTTCACAGATACATGGAAGTTCTTTATCCGAGGGAAATCATCTGCCAATTGATTTAATTCATGGTAATGCGTAGCAAAAAGCGTCTTAGCGCGACTCTTAGGATGATTGTGCAAATGCTCGGCAATGGCCCAGGCCATTGAAACCCCATCATACGTAGAAGTTCCTCGACCAATTTCATCCAACAATACCAGAGATTTGCTCGACAAATTATTCAAAATAGCCGCCGTCTCCGTCATCTCCACCATGAAGGTAGATTCTCCTTTGGACAAATTATCTGATGCCCCGACTCTTGTAAAAACTTTATCAACCAATCCGATTGTTGCGGCATTGGCAGGAACAAAAGATCCCATTTGGGCCATTAATACGATCAGAGCGGTCTGACGAAGTAAAGCAGATTTTCCTGCCATATTGGGCCCAGTAATCATGATGATTTGTTGGGACTCATTATCCAGATATACATCATTAGGCACATATGCTTCACCAACTGGCAAGTACTGTTCTATCACAGGATGACGACCTTCTTTAATATCAATAATATCAGTATCGAGCAATTCAGGCTTGACATAATGATTTTTTTGTGCGGTGGTCGCAAAACTCTGCAAGACATCCAAAGTAGCTATACCTTGAGCATTCACTTGAATCAGTTCCAAATACTCCATCGCTTCACGTATCAACTCTTGAAAAATCCCATACTCAATTTGAGAGATCCTATCCTCAGCCGTTAGAATTTTTTCTTCGTAAACCTTCAGCTCATCGGTAATATAGCGTTCGGCATTCACTAAGGTTTGCTTCCTGATCCACTCTGGGGGAACCCGATCTTTATGGGAATTGGTTACTTCTAAATAATAACCAAAAACTTTATTGTAAGCTACTTTTAAAGAAGATATACCTGTACGCTCTATTTCTCTTTTTTGTAGGTCTTGTAAGTATTCTTTCCCATGGGAGGATAACAAATGGAGTTCATCCAACTCAGCGAGAAAACCTGTTTTAACAATACCTCCTTGATGTGCTAACATAGGAGCATCATCACGTAGCGCTAGCTCTATTTTATCAACTAATGTGCTACAAGGGTTTAATCGATCGGCCCATTTTTTTAAACTTCCTTGGCTATTATCCCACAATAACTCCTTGATTAAAGGTATTTGTTGTAAGGCTTTTTTCAATTGTACCAGCTCGCGCGGATTGATTCTACTGGCTGCCACTTTGGAAATTAAGCGCTCTAAATCGCCAATAGGCTTTAAATAGCTCAGCAATAAATCCAGTAAATCTTGGTTTTGGACTAATTCGCCAACACCTGACTGACGATCTTGAATTTCACTCAATTGCTTCAGTGGAAGTACCATCCATTTTCGAAGCAAACGAGCACCCATGGCAGTCAGCGTTTGATCCATTAAGGAAATCAAAGGTACACCGCCCTCTTGGGATGGATGAATCAATTCTAAATTTCGAATGGTAAATCGGTCTAGCCAAACAAATTTATCTTCCTCAATGCGCTGAATGGAAGAAATATGGGCCACTTGTTTATGTTCGGTTTCTGCCAAATAATGAAGAATAACACCTGCCGCAATGATGCCCAAAGGCATTTCTTCAATGCCAAAACCCTTTAGATTTTGGGTTTTAAAATGTTGCGTTAATAATGGATAGGTAAAATCATAGGTAAATATCCATTCCTCTAAACTGAAGGTGTGAAATTGATCTCCAAATGAATCTACAAACTGATTTCTGAACTTTTTGGGGTACAGAATTTCAGCGGGCAAAAAACTTTGAATTAACTTTTGAATGTAGGCCAAAGGCCCTTGAGAGCACATATATTCTCCCGTAGAAATATCCAACAAAGCCAATCCATACACGTTTTGCGCACTTGATGGAAAGGCCATTGAAGCCACATAATTATTTCTTTTATTATCTAATACTTGATCATTAAACGATACGCCGGGTGTAACTAATTCAGTTACCCCGCGTTTCACGATACCTTTCGCTTCAGCAGGGTTCTCTAATTGATCGCAAATTGCTACTCGCTGACCAGCACGAACTAATTTAGGCAAGTATACATCCAAGGAATGATAGGGAAAACCGGCTAAGTGATCATCCGCATTTCCATTGTTTCGGCGCGTTAAAACAATACCCAATATTTTGGAGGCTTTGACGGCATCTTCCCCGAAAGTTTCATAAAAGTCCCCTACCCTAAATAGCAAAATTGCTCCAGGATACTTGGCTTTTATCTGATTAAATTGTCGGGAAAGTGGAGTTTCCCCTTTTTTCAAAGGTTCTTGTCCATCTGCTGCTTTTCTGGCCAAACTAGAATGATATAAAGGTTGTAAAAATAAGAATTTTGCCCGAATTATGACAGCTTATTCTCGGAATTAGGCCAAGGAAAAAATCAAAATTTGAACGAAACAATGACAAAAAAATCATTTTTGTTATAAATCAACCCATTTGCTCATTTTTCATTTCCCGCTTAATAAATCCAGGAAAAACAATGTGGCAATAAACGCGTCAAAATCCGTATTAACGCTATTTTCAGGATAAGAAAATTAGAAATTGAAAAAATATTTACCTATTTTGCCAAATAAATTCGAAACCCATAACTATGATTAATTCTTCCATATACATCAAATCTCAGCAAGAGGTTTTTGATGTGGTGATTGTTGGTTCAGGTGCTGGTGGTGGTATGGCTGCCCATATGCTAACCAAAGCTGGAGCTAAAGTCTGTTTATTAGAAGCAGGTCAACCTTATGACCCCGCTGATCCGAAAAACATTACCCAATTAAAATGGCCATATGAATCTCCTCGCCGTGGGGCTAATACCACACGACCATTTGGTGATTTTGATGCTGCCTACGGTGGTTGGGATATTGAGGGTGAACCTTACACGCGTAAAGAAGGAACTAAATTTGATTGGTTCAGATCTCGTATGGTGGGTGGTAGAACGAATCACTGGGGACGTATTTCTTTGCGTTTTGGACCAGATGATTTTAAAAGAAAAAGTATTGATGGTTTAGGTGACGATTGGCCAATTGGCTACGATGACGTGAAGCCATATTACGATAAAGTAGATCGCTTAATTGGTGTATTTGGCACCAATGAAGGTTTAAGAAATAATCCAGACGGTATTTTCTTACCTCCTCCCAAAGCTCGTTTGCACGAATTAATGATTAAAAAAGCGAATAAGGCCATTGGTATCCCAACCTATCCTTCTCGTCTTTCTATTTTAACTAAGCCCATAAATAATGAACGTGGCCAGTGTTTCTACTGTGCACAATGTTCTAGAGCTTGTCAGGCTTATGCCGATTTCTCTTCATCCTCAGTTTTAGTCAAGCCGGCAGCTGCCACAGGAAATTTGACTTTATTGCCTTATGCGATGGCCAGAGAGGTAATGACTGATCCAATCTCAGGATTGGCAACAGGAGTTTCTTACGTTCATACAGGTACTTTACAAGAGTATTCTGTAAAAGGTAAAATTGTTGTTTTAGCAGCATCAGCTGGAGAAACTGCTCGTTTATTATTAAACTCAAAAAGTTCTCGTTTCCCGAATGGTATTGCCAACTCGAGTGGTGTAGTTGGTAAATACATCAATGACTCAACTGGTGCTTCTCGCTCTGCTATTATTCCATCCTTATTTGATCGTAAAACATACAATGAAGACGGAGTAGGTGGTTCTCATATTTACTCACCATGGTGGGGAGACAATAGTAAATTAGATTTCCCAAGAGGTTACCACATCGAATACGGTGGTGGTATGGGTATGCCTAGCTACGGTTTTGGTTGGGGAATTGAGGGATTAAATGGTCGTGAAAACTTCACCCGTGATGGTTTGAAAAAAGCAGCTGGTGGATATGGAGCAACCTTGAAAGAAGATTACCGTCGTTTCTACGGTTCTTATGTCAGCTTTGCTGGTCGTGGAGAACCTGTACCAAGAGAAGATAACTATTGCGAAATAGACCCGAATGTAGTTGATAAATATGGTATTCCTGTATTACGTTTTAATTACAAATGGAGTGATTACGAAATCAAGCAGGCAAAGCACATGCAAGACACGTTTGAGCAAATTATTGATGCCATGGGTGGAAAGGCAATGGGTAAAAAACCAGGCGCAGATAGCAATTATGGATTAGCCGATCCGGGTCGTATTATCCACGAAGTAGGAACGGCTCGTATGGGTAATAATGCGAGTACTTCTGTCGTCAATTCCAACTGCCAAGCACATGATGTGAAGAACTTATTCTTAGCCGATGCGGCGCCATTCGTTTCTCAAGGAGATAAGAATGCCACATGGACTATCCTAGCTCTTTCGATGCGTACTTCAGAATATATTATTGATCAACGTAAAAAAGCCAATTTATAATGAAAAGAAGAGATTATTTAAAAAATATCGGCTTAAGTTCATTGGGCTTAGCTGCATTGAATCCTCAAGTAAAAGCCATGGAGGCTTTAGAAGGAGCACTCGATCCAAAAAAAGTAGCTCCGTTAAAAGTTCCCAATGGTAGAACCATGGATGAAGCAGAACGTGATGCCAAATTGATGGCAGAAAAGTTCTTAAACGTACATGAATTGGCTACCATTACCGTCTTGTCTGATATCATCATTCCTACGGATGGTAAATCGGGAAGTGCTTCACAAGCTGGGGTCACTAAATTCATTGAGTTTATTGTTAAAGATAAACCAGAATTTAAAACACCTATGCGTGGTGGTCTAAGATGGTTAGACGGAGAATCCAAGCGTCGTTTCAGTAAATTATTTACCGAAATTACTCCCAAACAACGCATCGAAATTGTAGAAGACATTGCTTATCCTGAAAAAGTAAAACCTCAGTTTTCCCAAGGAGTTAATTTCTTCACTTTGATGAGAAATTTAACTGCTACAGGTTTCTATACCTCCAGAATTGGTTTAGATGATTTAGCTTATAAAGGAAATACACCCAACGATTGGAAAGGTGTTCCTGATGAAGTTTTAAAGCAATACGGTTTATCTTACGATGATTAAACACTCCGATTTATACCTTAAACCGGACATTTTCAAACATATTCCTCAATTAGTGGCGGGTGTCAGTACCCGCCACGGAGGAAAAAGTCAAGCTCCTTATCATTCCCTAAACCTAGGAGTACATACAGACGACCAAACAGAAATCATTCTAGAAAATATTACTCTTTTATGCCAATCATTAGGCATAAAGCCCCAGTATTTAGCTAGGTCTTTTCAGACCCATCAAGATCTTATTTGGGAATGCCAACAACCTGATTATCAAAGTGGATATGATGCCATCATCAGTTCGCAAGCAAATATTTATTCAGCAGTAGGCATAGCCGATTGCTGCCCCGTTATTCTAGTGGATCCTGAGCAAAAAATTACCGCAGCCATTCATGCGGGATGGAAAGGTTCCTTATTAGGAATCGTTCCCAAAACAGCCAATTTATTACTCAGCAAATACCAAAGTCAAGCCAAAAATCTATTGGCCTATATAGGCCCTTGCATTAGTCTACAACATTTTGAAGTGGGAGATGAAGTAGCAGCTCAGTTTCCGGAGACTTGTAAACAAAAGTTTTCTGATAAATGGCATGTGGATTTAAAGCAATACCAAGCTTTGCAGTTAGCTGAATTAGGTATTTCTCAAATAGAAATTTCACCTTGGTGCACAGTTGAGCACAATGAACATTTTTTCTCCCATAGAAAAGAGCAAGGTTTGACGGGTAGAATGTTAGCTTTTGTTGGATTTAAATCCTAATTATTAATCAAGTATTTGGAATCTCAAAACTTGAAATAAATCAAATATACGTCCCTATAGAGCTCTTATGCCCATTTATTTCTACAAATTATCTACAAACTGATAATGTAATCTTAGGCTATTGACTTTCCTTTTGTAATTAGGACATTTTTTTGAAATTGCCTTCGAAATAATTCAATCACCCTAACCCTAATTACAATGAAAAAGTTAAAATTAACCCTGACTGTTTTAGAAAACAGAGATGCTTCTTTCGGAGGATCAAACGAGGTCGCCCTAGCTGGTTCGACATGCACTTGTACTTGTACCTGCTGCAAATCAAACAATGATGCTCCAGCGGAAGCAACAGCCTAATTGGATAAATGGGTAGAGAGATTCTCTACCCATTTTACAAAAATACCTACCCACATATGAAAACGACAATACCCCACCAAGCCATATTTTGTGGTCCAGATACGCTATACATTGTAAATGGAGATCAGAACCTGATTGAGATTCATGGTGAATCTACTCCATTGATTAAAGAAATACTGAAAGGGATACACCAAAAAGTTTCTTTGGAAAGTATTTACCAAAGTCATCAAGCAGAGTTTGGGCATGATAATGAAACATTTCAAGAATTAATTTCTTGGATGAAGGAAAAACAAGTAATCCTACAATCTAAAAATTCTCAAACAATAAAAATTCATGTCCTCATTGACGCTAAGTTTTCAGATCAATCTCCTTCCCTCATTAGCTCACTGAATGAAGTAAGCCAAAAATCGATAGAATACACCCTAGAGGACAATGTAAAGGCGGCGGATTTAATACTCTTTTGGGGTTCCTTATTTACTCACCGTAATAGTATAAAAGAACTTGCCCAGCTAAGTTATGAAGCTAAAATACCCCTATTATACGTTGACATAGATAGCTCATCCTTTACCCTTGGGCCTATTTTTTCTCCTGAATTATTAAGCCCTTGCTTGAACTGCTATGCAGATCGAAAACAAGTACAATTGAAAAATCCAAAAGCCTTTTCAATTCTACAAAAAAAACAAAATCAAGAGTATATCTATACTCCCCTAGTCAAGAATAAGAAGTATTTCACCGCATTGGCCAATTTCATTCACGAAGAATTACACCAATATATTTTATCGGGTTTTACGTATTCCCCATTAATAGGCCAAAGTTTTGTGATGACAGGCAGTCCTATTGAAGTACAAAAATTCAAAATCCTTAAAGTTCCCCATTGCCCTATTTGCAGCCAAAGGAATCAATCCATGACATTCAATATATAAATAGTAACCCATGGTTCCATTAAAACATGATTTAATCCACGGAAATCGATATCAGATTCCTACAAGAAGGTGTTTACCGCTGGGTTTATACCAAAGCTATGTAGAGGCCGCACACCTAGACATCTTAGCTTCCAATACCCATATGATTCAAGGTTCCGGAATAGGATTCAGCCAAATAGAGGCCGATAATTCGGCCATAGGCGAATGGATAGAAAGATATGCGGCATCACATCAGAATCTCAAGGATTTCATTTTTGCAAGTGAAACCGACATGAGAAACCAAGGTAAAGTTTTCTTGCCAATTGAAACATGTATCCCATTTATTCAAGAGCAATATGACTCAAATTTTCCCTATCAAACATGGCAAAAAGAGGATGTAATAAGTTGGATAGAAAGTAAAAACATACTCAATCAAGAATCTGTTTGGGTACCTGCATTTACTGTTCATTTACCCCATAATACGGAATGGGATCAAAAAAAGAATTATGTTCTTCAAACCTCAACAGGCATTGCAGCTGGGAAAAACATTCACGATGCCTCGGTTGGAGGCTTTTTAGAATGTGCCGAAAGAAATGCTTTTGCGGAGTTCTGGTACCGCCAAGATCATTGGATAAAACGAATTCCCATGTTGAACCAAAAAGATGTACTTTCTTCCAACAATCATCCTAAAATCAAGCAATTATTTGAAAATAACCGAGTTCAAATAATGCTTTTTGATTTATCCGCTCTAAGCCCCATAGAAACACATGTGGTAATACTCTTTTTTCCATATAAAGGACAACTTTTCCAATCCATGGGTTGCGCTAGTCGATTCTCGAAAGAAGACTCCATCATTAAAGCTTGCTTGGAAGCTTATCAAGGAGTTGAATATGCCATTGGTCTTAGTCAAAAACCAGAAGACTGGATCCAAAATATGCCAAGGTTTGAAAATATCAATAGTTTTGACAAGCATTTTGCATTCTACAATCGATTTCCTCAATGGAGAAAAAAATCACCTATTCTCCAGGCAGCTTTAAGCCAAGAATCCTATTTTCCAAACCAAGAAATATGCCCCGATAAGATTCATTCTTGGGATGAAATAAATCAATTAAATATAGGCCAAATTTTAGTCGTGCCAATAAGTACGGAAGATGTACAATCACAAGGATTTGAAGTAGTCCGAGTGATTGTACCCTATTGGAATTTACTTACAGGAGTACATTCCCAGCCCTTCTTAAAATACCTAAAGGCTCAATCGAGTGAAAATTTATTTCTTTCATATCCACATCCTTTCCCATAAATCATGAAAAAAAATCTAATTCTTTTATTGGCTACCCTTCTTTTACCTACCCTCATTAGGGCACAAGGAAGTATGGAAAATATCCTACATGAAGCACAAAAAATCACTTGGAAAACACCCAAGGATAGTTTGCAAAAAATCATCAATTATATGAATAATCACCCCATTAACGATTATCACTATTTGTATTGGAATGCCTATGCCCATTATATGGAATACTTCAATTACAAATTATCTATCCCATCTGAAGAGAAAAAAGCGAAAAATTGTTTAGACCAAGCATCCAAAATCCTAAGCAAAATCACCAAGCCAAATTCGGAAACCTTAGCATTACAATCACTGATAGATGGACTCAAACTCAACTTTACGAATGTTTTCCTTTTGCCAATCAAAGCGGGGAAAGTAGGCAAACTAGCCGAAAGAGCGATTGATTTAAACCCTAAAAATCCCCGTGCCTATTATGCTTTAGCCATTTATGATTTTTATACCCCAAAAATGTATGGAGGTAGAAAAGTGGTTGAATCCAACTTGGTTAAAGCTATTTCTTTATCCACCATAATATCCGAAAATTCCAAAGAACCAAATTGGGGCATATCCGAATCCTACTTATTTCTAATTCGATTTTTTAAAGAAGAAAATCAAAGAAACAAAGCTCATCAGTATTTACAAGAGGCTAAAATAAAATTCCCTGAGAATCTCACTTTTATTCAATATAAACTCTAATTCCATGGCTAAGACGAGAAATCTATTATTTGAACCCTGCATCTCGGATATTTCCTTTGATTTTCTTGAACAGAGTAAATTATATAGCTACCAAGCTAAAGAATACAGTGAACGTCTCAATGCGGTCATGTCTAGCGACTATTTCATGAAAAACATAAGTCAGCACAGCATTGAATTAGGGTTTTGTGATGAATATGACTTATTAACTATTGACCAGTTACCTCCTTTGGCTGAAGCCTTAAATCAATTAAACCAAGAAAGAAATAGCCAAAGAAATTATGATTCAGATGAGGTTATTTCATTTCAAGATTTATCTCGCTTTCTCCAGTTAAGCTATTCCATCACCCAAAGGTTTGATCCCGCCTTATTCATTCCTCCTCGTAGAAATATTGCTTCGGGTGGTGGATTATACCCCATCGATGTTTATGTCATTAATCAACATATCCCTGAGCTCCCTTTAGGAGTCTTTATCTATGATCTCTTTACGAATAAACTCAAGTTAATTCATGCATTCAAAAATCGAGAGGAATTAAAAGTAGTTCTCAATAGAACATTATTTGCAGAGCAAAAAAATGATATCGAATATATAAATGCTAGTGTATTTATGGTATTGGGTGCCGAATTAGAACGATCCTGCTTTAAATATTTAGATAGAGGTATCCGGTGGGCGATGTTAGAAGCTGGGGAAATTGTCCATTCTATGTACTTAGCTAGTGCAGGATTAGAATTGAGCATTTGTGCCATTGGTGGATTCAATGATGAGGCGCTCGCGCGATTAATCAATTTCCAGAATCCAAGTCAGATTACCCTCTTAGCTCTAGCCTTAGGTAAATAAAATGAATTACATATTCAATCCAGATTATAAATTAATCTATGCGAAAGAGAGTACAGAAGAACTCTATTTCAAACACACTTGGAAAGATACGCTTATCCAAATCAGTCAATGCGAATGGAATATTCTAAGTCATTTGGTGAAGAATCAAGATGAAAACAAAACCCTTATTTACCTAATGCAAAGCTATGATGCAGACCGCAGTATCCTTAATCAATTAATTCAATATTCACTTGAAACCGAATTGATTTTATTTGAGGATGCATTAGAAGCGCACCAAAAACAGAAATCTTTATTTCAAAACCAAAGTCTATCGAATTGGAAATTAGTCATAAGTCAATTGCTTTCCTATGTATCCATACCTATTGAATTTATAGGTAGAGGAAATCTTCGTTTTTATAAAGTTGCCAAAATCCCCCTTGAAAAAACTTGGATGGAATCTTGGGCAAAAAAACAAATTGCACAAAAATTATTTCAAATTTTGGTCATTTTACTTATGATCATAGGAATAGGTCAAATTATATATAATCCACAATTCATAAAACAATGGCAAGATTTTGAATTTATAAATAGTCCCATTCTTCTCCCTTTCTTGATTAGTGGACTACTTGTTTCTACTTTTTTACATGAATTTGCTCATTACTTGATTTATTTGAAACATGGAGGTTTAGTGGCTGATTTGGGGTTTTCTTTCGTTTTAGGCTTCATTCCATTTGTCCATATCAATACCAATTCACTTCATTTTTGGGATAATCAAAGACATCGAGTTGAAGTCATATTTGCAGGGATTTTCTTAGACATGTCATTGGTCCTAGGTATTAATATCCTCATGGATTGGGAGATGGAGAAAATATGGCTATCACATTGGCAATTTTTGCAATGCTTTATTGCATTCCGAATCATCTTTAATGCAATTCCATTTATCCCAGGTACAGATGGCTATTTTCTCCTTTCAGAGTATTTACATGAACCAGCACTTTTTCATGAGGCAAGCCGATCTATAAAAAAATTCAAATCAGCCCTATTTCAATTGAATGTAAATACTCTTAAGCCCAAAGATTACCTGTTTGTTGGCTATATCTTGATGAGTTATTGCTTTATATCAGCTTATTACTGCTTGATGGCACTGTGGATTATTCTCCCATATTTCATTCGTTTCATACCATGATTAGAACTAGCCTCTTCCTATTTTTCTTATTCCTATCAACTAGATCGATGGCTCAATCTAGCCTAAAAGGACGTGTTATGGATGCTTATCATCAAATAAAATTAGAAAACGTTAGCCTCTATTTAGTTCAACATAAACTACTTGAACGAAGTGATTCTACAGGCTCATTTCATTTTCAAAAATTAACCAAAGGGCTTCCTGATACGTTAATCGTATCCATATTAGGTTACAAAAAACAATATATTCCAATAAGAGAATACCATACTCAGGATATCCAATTATCCTTAGATAAACCCAGTGCCTTGGCAGAAGTAAAAGTTAAAGCAAGTGTACCTATGTCGGAGGATTTTGTCAATCAAAAAATCAACTTCTTGGACATAGTTGTAAACGCTTCTTCCAAAGCTGACCCGCTTTTGGCCGTTCAATCCAGCTCTTCAGCTAGTCCGTTTGGAGAATCCGCCTCCATTAGTTTTAGAGGAAGCAATCCACAGTTGACTCAAATATACATCAACGATATACCCATTCCTGAACCCATTAAATTTACCCAAATGTCCAGTTTGGGAACCTTCAGTCTTATCCCCATCAACACCATCAAGGATTTACTTGTCTTCCCAAGTAACCCTCCAATAGAGCTATTGAATGCCAGTACTGGAGTAGTCCAAATTCAGAGCAATGAATCATTCCAAAAGCAAAATCTGGAAATTGATGCTAGCCTTGGACAAGCTGGTATACATTGGACACCTTGGGCTAAAGAAAAAAACGGAATCAGCATATTTGGACACCATCAATTCAGTCCAATACTTAAATTCTTTAACCCAAACTCATTAAGTGATTTACCTCATTTTAGCGAAAGCGACTGGGGTGTAAATGGCTATTTTCAAACAAAAAATTTATGGCGCTTGAAGTTATTTTGCCTGTTTATGAATGAAAAATATACTAGCCAATTTAGGCACCCTTCCTTTGAAGGCCCGTTTGATTATCAAAAATATAGACACATTCAAACCATCAATTTATCCAAACTAGTGGAACATGCTCAATGGACTATTAAGTTTGGATACCATGAATCCACCCAACACGATAGCACAGGAAATTATGCATATCACCCTAAATCATATCAACTATTTAGTGGGATTGACTTACAATTATTTCCAAAGGAAAACTGGACAATAAAAACGGGGTATCAATGGTTTCAAACTCAAACATCTTATCATATTCGTAAACCCTCGTATTACTATGACTACCGCCCAAAATCCCAATATATTCTGTTTTCAAACATGACGTCCATATCACAGCAGGAATTATTTTTTTCCAATAATTATACGCTTTTCAAGCCATTCAGAATTGGATTTGGCTTAAAATTGATACATTTTCCAGAGCTAAATGATTTTCATTTTACTCATCAAATTCATTCTCGATGGTATCTAAAAGATTCCGAAACATATGTTAATCTTGCTTGGAGTAAACAAATAGCTAGTCTATTTTCCCCAGAAAATGGTTACCTACAGGTCAATAATCAGCAAGTATCCTTTGATTTAGTTCAGGAACAAGAACTACAAAAATGGAGTTTTCAAGTATTCTATAAATTGGAAAATTCCATGGTGAATACAGGAGAAGCATATGGAGCAGAGTTTAATTTGAGTCTTATCAAATCTAAATCTAAACATGAATGGAGTATCGGAAGCCATTGGAGTCAATTGAAGAACGGACAATTCACCCAAAACTCTCCTTATCAAATTCCTTTTTTCTTACGATCAAACTCACAATGGAAATGGAAATATTTTGACCTAAGTTTGAGTAGTATATGGAGAACAGGGAATTATTACAGACCATTAAATTCATCTACCTATTCCTCCGAAATACAATTATATATTCCTCAGTTTGAACCAAATGCTAGTAAAACCTTGTCTCCATATATGAGAATAGATGCTATGCTTAGTAAAATGATCCATAAATCAAATAAAGTCTCTTGGATTACCTATATATCCATAAGCAATTTATTGAACCGAGATAATGTCAAATCCATCAATTACACTAGGGACTATCAACAATCCTTTCAAGAATATTTTCAAAAACGAGTGATTTACATAGGTTTACAACTGAGATGGTAATCCTATTTATTAGCGTTAGACTCCCTTAAAAACTGTTGTCGAGAAATGTTTTCTTTAGGCAAAAATTCATACGCTTTCTTCCATTCTTTCTTCTTTAATTCTCCATTTTTAATGGATTGAATGAAGTTGATCCAAGCAAAAGGATTCGTTAAAGATAAAATAGGACTCGCATAAAATGTTTTGTTTGCTTGAGCTGAAACCATTTGATCTGAAAAATTCCTAAAATTAGAAGACGCTCCCATACCTGCTTGTAATGCAAAAACATTGAGCTTGGACTGCTCCAAATTATTGGCCAATATCCCCCTTTGCTTTTCATCGCGTAGTCGCATATTTAAGAATGCCTGTTTAAACTCTTCCTCAGAACTGTGGGGAAAGACTTTTACCTCAGACAACATTTTCGATTCTTCTGATAAAGAAATAATAGCACGATGAACCTGATCTGTATTTTTAGGAATAATGTAATATTTTTTCTGATAGCCTACATAGGTAAACACCAAACTATCTCCTGGAAAGACATACATCTCTACCATTCCAAAATTATCACTCAATGCCCCTCTACCCGCCTTTGGATTATATACATATGCCAAAGGTAAATCTTCTGCTTTTGTCGCAGTAACGACCCTTCCAAGAAATAATACTGTTTTATCCTGCCCTTGAGCCAATAAATCTTGGCTCATACATGCAACTAAAAAGAAAAGTCCCAATATGACTCGTTTGCAAATTTTCATTGAGCTGCAAATAATGTTTTTTTTAAATAAATTGATTCTGCTTTTCGTTAAACGAATGAAAATTAAAATAATTTCAAAAATGTAATAATAAAAGGAATGGACAAAAGTAAGCCATCAAAACGATCTAAAAATCCTCCATGGCCAGGAATGGTATTTGCCGAATCCTTAATATTTATACTCCTTTTAAACAACGATTCTACCAAATCTCCGTAGGTACCTGCTACCACGATAATCACTCCAATGGCAAACCATTCCCATACTTCATAATTAGTAAAATACCTCGAAATAATATAGGCCGCAATCATAGCACTAAATAAGCCCCCCATCAATCCTTCCCATGATTTTTTGGGCGATACTCTCTCAAATAATTTTGTTTTTCCAAAATAGGTTCCAGCAAAATAAGCTCCAGAATCACTAGCCCACAATAAAAACAAACAACCCATGATAATGTTCGCATCATAAGAGCCTGACCTCATGAAAGCTAATACGGTCAACAAGGCAAATGGGAGTGCCACATAGATAATACCTAAAAATGTAAAGGCGATATTTTGAAATGGTTTACCATCTTTTGATTTATACAACTTAATAAAAAAGATGATGGTTAATAATGGCGACAAAATATAATAATTATGGTATCCTATCATTCCCTTTTCAATAAAAAAAGTGAGCAAATGAAGTATCACACCACAAAAAGTCCCATAAAAAGTTAAAGGTAAATTACCTTCTAAACTCCCCACTAACTTATAAAATTCCAATTGGGCTAAAACGCCAATCAACAGAAATAAGCCCAAAAAAGTATAGTCATTAAAATTGATACAGAATAACAAAAATGGAATAGCAATCAATGCTGCAATGACCCTTTGCCATAAATTACTCAAATTGGATAATCCCATAGTTTGATTTTAATTCTTGAATTCGATGATAGCTAACTTCGCTTTCTCAAAATTATCTTGATGCACATACAATTCAAATACACCTAAGTCATAAGGACTTATTTTCTTATTAATCACAACTGCAGGTATTTCATACCTTTCAATAAGCATCGATTTTTGAATTTCCAAATCAATACCTTGCTGAGAACTACCTAATAAAGTCCAATCCTGAATCATATTTCCTCTTTTTGTTGATACATTAAACGAATATAATATATAAGGAACAGCAATGAAATAGCTGCAGACCACCATGGAATCATCTCACCAACTTGCTCTGGATCTATATCAATTACCTTTTCTTGATGCAAATAGCTCAATGTTAATGTCCATGCATTATTAAAAAAATGAGCTAAAATGGGTACCCAAATATTCCTAAACCAAATATATAAATACCCAAAAAAGGCTCCCAATAACATCCTAGGAAGAAATCCATAAAATTGAAAATGGATAAAACTAAATATAGCCGCAGATAACCAAACAGCCACATGAACATTGACTAAATACCTTTCAAACAAATTTTGCAATACCCCACGGAAAAACAATTCTTCTCCTATGGCTGCCATGCCTGCTATCACAGCCAATGCCGTCAAAAAATCCAAGGGTGTTTCGAAATGCAATAAAAACTTGGTTAATCGAGCCATACTATCTTCCGAAGTTCTCATCCAAGCCTCCACTTCTTCATATCCTGCTGGCAGTACAATGGATTGATTCCACTGAATGATGTATTCCATCAAGGGAATGGAAACCAATAATGCGATGATAGCCCAAGAAAAAATCCGCCAAGAGGGAGCTTCTAGAGGACTTAACTCGTATAAAGTACGTTTCTCCATAAATTTTAAATAAGCCCATGAGCCTCCTAAAAACGTAAACAAAGAAACAAACCACTGCAAAGCCATCATTCCCTTAAATGCTCCATGGTATTTTTCGGGATTAGCCATAAAATCCAAAAGTAATTTTTGAAATTCCGCCACATTTGTCGAAGGAAATTCCATGATTAAAACGACCGCTATTAGACCCAAAAACTGCCCTAAAAAGCTTCCAAGCAGAAAAAATCCAAATAAACTAAGCAACTTCGAAAAAAGACCAAACCAACGCGCGGGTTCAGAAATGTAGTTTTCTTCCATAATGGTCGTAAATTTACTGAATTTTTAATGAGAATGGTAAAAATAGGCAACATCGAATTAGGCTCTTTCCCTCTGCTTTTAGCTCCCATGGAAGATGTATCCGACCCTCCTTTTCGTGCAGTATGCAAAGAAAATGGAGCAGACTTGATGTATACTGAATTTATCTCATCCGAAGGTCTAATTAGAGATGCTGCTAAAAGTGTCCAGAAATTAGACATTTTTGAATATGAGCGCCCCATTGGAATTCAACTTTTTGGATCATCCATAGAAACCATGGCTTCTTGTACTGAAATTGCCACACAAGCTGGCCCCGATTTAATTGATATCAATTATGGCTGCCCCGTAAAACAAGTCGCCTGCAAAGGTGCTGGAGCGGCTCTTTTACAAGATATTCCCAAAATGGTTGCTATGACCAAAGCCGTAGTCAATGCCACTCATTTACCCGTGACTGTCAAAACGAGATTAGGATGGGATGAGTCTACCAAAAACATTGAAGATGTAGCTGAGAGACTGCAAGATATTGGAATTCAGGCATTAAGCATACATGGGCGAACTCGAGTACAGATGTACAAAGGAGAAGCCAACTGGGAATTAATTGCCAAAGTCAAAAATAACCCCCGCATCAAAATACCTATTTTTGGAAATGGCGATATTGATACACCCGAAAAAGCCTTGGAATATAGAAACAGATACGGGGTTGATGGTGTAATGATTGGTAGAGCCACCATCGGCTATCCATGGATTTTCAATGAAATCAAACATTTTATTCAAACTGGAAAACATTTAACTCCTCCTACTTTAGAAGAACGTATCCGTGTTTGTCAAAGTCACTTGGACTTTTCCATCAAATGGAAAGGAAATCACGGGGGAATCGTTGAAATGCGCCGTCATTATGCCAATTATTTCCGTGGCATGGATCATTTCAAACCATTTAGAAGCCGATTAGTTACATCACTATCTTACGAGGAAATCAATCAAATTTTACAGGAAATTGCCGAGCATTATCAAGGAATTTTACAGGCATAACTCATGACATCAACACAGAAAACACCTGCACTTTGGATTATTCTGGCCATAGCGGCCATTTCATTAATCTGGGGTAGCTCTTTTATTTTGGTAAAAAAAAGCCTGAGCACTTATTCTGCTATGGAAGTAGGTGCCTTGCGTATCGCTTCAGCTGCACTTTTCTTTTGTCCATTCTTTTTTAAAAGGAGAAAATACATCCAAAAACAACACTGGCCATCATTCCTACTGGCAGGTTTAACAGGAAATTTGTTTCCAGCCATTCTATTTTCCATCGCTGGAGAACATCTCCCAAGTGCCCTTTCTGGGATGTTAAATGCTTTTACACCTCTTTTTACATTGATTATCGGAGTCGCATTATTTCATCAAAAGTTTGTTCTAAAGCAAACAGGTGGTATTATTTTAGGATTAATTGGCTGTATAGGCTTATTGGTTGCTGGTAAAAGCTTTTCTTTTCAATTCAACTACCATGCACTTTGGGTGATTTTAGCAACCTTTTTGTACGGCATAAATTTACATACAGTCAAATCAAAATTTGCTGACCTACACCCTCTTACGTCCACCGCTGGGGTATTTATGATGATTGGACCACTGGCGCTAGGGCTTTTAGCCTATTCAGGTTTCTTCAATCGCCCTTGGTCTGATCACGCTCAAATGTGGCCATTAGTAGCTGCCATTGCCTTGGGTCTATTTGGTTCTGCCTTGGCGATGGTCCTATTTAATCAATTAATCAAATGGACAAGTGCCATTGTGGCTAGTTCAGTTACCTACTTAATCCCAATTGTGGCTGTCGCATGGGGGCTTTTTGATGGAGAAACCATTTATTGGTCGCAAATCGTATTTATGTTCATCTTACTTTGGGGAGTATACCAAGTTAACAATTCAAAATCTTGATAAAATTTGAATCTCCAAAGTCCTATTAGAGATTATCAAATAACTTTTAAGAATGGATGGTAGATTGCTTAGAACTTTAAATAGGTCTAAATCTCCTACCTATGAACGAACAAATCCTAAGTCGAATTTGGAGTAAACAGCTTTTTGATCATAAAAGCTTACGTAGCCAACAAGGTGAATATCTTCAAATCATTCATCCTGGTTTCTTAAATAAACATGCCGGGGCAGATTTTCAAGAAGCTCACATCCTGATTAGTGATTTTGCTTGGATTGGATCCGTAGAACTACACGTATTGGCCTCTGACTGGCTGCGACACGCTCACCATGAAGATACCTCCTTTGAAAATGTGATTTTACATGTAGTTTGGAAAGCTGATCTACCCATATATTACCAAGATGGGCGAGAAATTCCCACACTCGAACTTTGCCATCGCGTTCAAGAAATTAATTTCCTAGATTCGAATTCTCCATCCAGTAACTCACTAGCTTGTCAATCCTTTTTTCAGGAAATACCCCATGAGATCAAAACACAAATGTTGACCTTATGTGCTGAACAAAGAATGCAAATCAAATATGAATCCATCATCAACTTATGGAATAAAAATAAGCAGGACTGGGATGAAACATTTTACCAATCCTTGGGTAAAAGTTTTGGATTTGGACTCAATGCCGAACCCATGCTCCGACTGACCCAAGCGATCCCACTTAAACTCATTTTAAGAAATAGAGATCGCCCCTTAGGCATTGAAGCTGCCATGATGGGGCTAGCTGGCATGTTAGAAGAGCCTATCAAAGATGAATACCAATGGGAATTAAGAAGAGAATTTATCCACCTAAGAAAAAAACATCAATGGGAAAATGCCTATTTACAGATGTCCGACTGGAAATTTCTCCGTTTAAGACCGGCCAACTTCCCTACCATTCGCATGGCACAATTTGCCGAAGTCATTCGAAATAATTGCTCTTTGCTCTCCATTTTATTAGAAATCCAAGAACTCAAAGTCATACAAACGCTCTTTGAAATTAATCCTTCCAACTATTGGCAAAAGCATTACCACTTTGGTAAAATTAGCCATAAACCTCTGGGGCAATTAGGTAAATCCACCTTTTATTCATTGTGCATCAACACCTTAATTCCTGTATTGTTGGCCTATGCGCACTGTAAAGGAGAAACAAAATATGCAGACAAAGCCTATCGATGGCTTTTTGAAATGGATGCAGAAAACAATGTAATTTCTCGAGTTTATACCCAAATAGGTTTAGAAATCAAAAATGCTCATGATTCCCAAGCTTGTTTACACTGGTACAAAAATTACTGTCAAACAAAAAAATGCCTCAATTGTCAAGTTGGCAAGCACATCTTACTCTGATTTTAAGACTGGCCCTCGCTTACTTATACCATTTTCATTGAATGCCTCAATTTGAAAATAATACGTCTTATCCTTGTCCATGGATTTAAAATAATACTCATTGGCACCAAAAACTTGAATAGATGTGTACAATTTATCTGGGGCAATGCCAGCGTAAATCACATAACCTGTAGCCAATGGCTCATGTCGCCATTTCAACCAAGCTGATCGTTTATCATGTTCACCACGAAGCACCAAAAAATTCTTAACCTCATTTGCCAATGGACCATGTCCTTTGCCAAATACCCGTAATCCACTGATGGCAAATTTTCCTGCGGCCATATGTTCATTGACCAATTTAATATACCTTGCCTCCACTGGCTTAACCAATTCTACATAGTCATGAGGAACATCCTTTTTATTCTTTGATTTATCGATGATTAACTGCCAATTTTTCCCATCCTTACTACCAAATACTTGATACTGATGATATATCCCAGGTATTTTTCCTAAAAAACTAGAGTCTACATCCTGATCAGCATAATTAATTTGAACAGCATTTATGGTCGATAATTCCCCTAAATCCGATTGAATAAATTCGCCTTTATTTGATGTTTTAGCTGACCAATAAGTTTTCATTTGCTCATCAACTACATAATTAGCACCATATCCGGCCAAACTCGAGGAAACTTTCACGGGTTTATTATAATTAAGCAGCATCCAACCCGTAAATAATTCAGCTGGCTTGTCAAATTTAGATGTCGGCATACGATATGGATAATCACCATAAGCCGTCTCCGTATACAAAATCCCATCCTGATCAAATGTACTGGGCCATAATCCCAATCGACGCTCAAAACTGTTTTTAACCGCTATCGTAATGGTTGAAACATGCCACCAATTCCCATATTGACCTTCAAAAGTGGCACCATGTCCAGCTCCACGTGTAAATCCACCTGGTTTAAATGAAAATGGATTGTGGGCTTGATAAGTAAATGGGCCCATAGGTTTATCCGCGGTATAAACCCCATCTCCATAAGCCGAAAACTCCGTTCCAGGAGCACCATATTGGAGATAATACTTGCCCTTATATTTGTTCATCCAAGCACCTTCCATAAAGGGTTTTAGAAAGGTATTGTCCTGATATTCCCCAAAACGCTCCCAACCATGCAAGTCATCATTCAGTCGAATTAAATCCTTTCTTTCACCTATGGGTTGCAAGGTCTTGCGATCAATTTCCTGACCATACATCGGATAAAAATTACTGGATCCATGATACAAATACAGTCGACCGTCATCATCTAAAAAAAAGGCTGGATCCCAAGCCCCAGCAGTAAAAGCATGTACCGACTCTCTCCAAGTATCTGTTTCTGGCGAATGACTAGACCAGAGTGTGAAATCCTTAGCATAGGTTGAGCCAATAACATACAAGCTATCACCCATCACAAAGGTCGCAGGAGCACATAGTTCATCATATACTTTATGGTAAGGTTGTAGAAAGCGTCGAGAAACAAAATTCCAGTTTAACATATCCTGACTCCACCAATAACCCCACTGATTGGTCGAAAATAAGTAATACTTATTCTTAAAATAGCTGATGACGGGATCAGCTGTAGCCCTATGTCGACCTGCTTCTGAAAAATTGGGTATAGGTGTAAATCCATAATCCAGGTTCATGGGATTACAATAGGTATTTTGAGCCGAAATATCTCCAGAGCTCATAGCCAAACAAATGGCAAAAATCCAAGTTAGGTAAGTAGTTTTCATTCTTTCAAAGTGAAATTATTGTCCAAAATACACATTGATCCCGATAAAAATACCAATTTTACAAAGACAATAACACGTTAATCCCCTATGAAAAAATATACCGGTATATTCAGTGCAGGGATAATCATATTACTCTGGATGCTTCATCTAGCCTTTTGGATTCAAATGCCTCTGGATTGGAAAAATCCATTTTTGTATTTGGCCATTCTAATCCAAACTCATTTATATACAGGTTTATTCATTAGTTCGCATGACGCTATTCATGGTGTTGTATCGAAAGAATATCCTCACCTAAACCATGCGATAGGGCGATTCTGTGCTACCCTTTTTGCCTTCAATAATTATACGATATTACGAAAAAAGCATCACCATCATCACGCCTATGTCAACACATCAGAAGACCCTGATGTACACCAAGGCAACTTCTTTATCTGGTGGTTTAAGTTCATGTTTCAATATGTGCACTGGACCCAAATTTTGGCCATGGCCATCACGTACAACCTATTAAAAATTTGGTTTCCCATGGAGAATATCATACTTCTTTGGGAACTGCCCGCTATACTAGCCACACTTCAATTATTTTATTTTGGCACTTACTTACCTCACCGAGGGGAGCATGAGCCAGGCAACAAGCACCAATCTAGAAGCCAACAAAAAAATCATCTTTGGGCATTTCTTTCCTGCTATAATTTTGGCTATCATTTTGAACATCACGATAAACCCTATTTACCTTGGTGGAAATTAGCCGAGGCAAAGGAGCAAAACAGCCAAATTTCTAGCAGATAGATGAATATTTTTTCTAAATTTGCAACGCACATAATCGTCCCATCACATTCCAATGTCAGAACCCAAATACAAGCGAATTTTATTAAAACTTTCTGGAGAAGCCCTTTCCACGCCTACGGAAATTATTGATCCCAGTATTTTAGATCAATACGCAACAGAAATTAAAAAAGTCCATGATTTGGGAGTTGAGGTAGCCATCGTAATTGGAGGAGGAAATATTTTCCGCGGTGCCAGCGCGGCAAAAGCAGGCATTGATCGTGTACAAGGTGATTATATGGGCATGTTAGCCACAGTCATTAATGGTATGGCAGTACAAGCCTCTTTAGAAAAACATGGATTGTATACCCGCATGATGACAGCGATTAAAGTAGAAGCCGTCTGCGAGCCATTCATCAGAAGAAGAGCCATGCGTCACTTAGAAAAAGGTAGAATCGTTATTTTTGGTGCAGGTACAGGTAACCCTTATTTCACAACAGATTCTACCGCCTCACTTCGTGCCATTGAAATTGAAGCAGATGTAGTATTGAAAGGCACACGTGTTGATGGCGTCTATACAGCAGATCCGGAAAAAGACCCAAGTGCTACTCGTTATACCCATCTGAGTTTTTCAGAAGCAATTGGTAAAGGATTGAAAATCATGGATACCACAGCATTTACCTTATGCCAAGAGAATAAATTACCGATCATTGTATTTAACATGAACAAAAACGGAAACTTATGTGATTTAGTTTCTGGGAAAGATGTAGGAACATTAATTAGTTAATCAGCAATTATATTAAATGGAGGAGTTAGAATTTTATATTGAAGCCGGACAGGAAACGATGGAAGGCGCTATCAAGCACTTGAACATTGAACTTTCAAAAATTAGAGCAGGAAAAGCCAGCACTAGTATGTTGGATGGATTAATGATTGAGTACTATGGTGTGCCTACACCTATAACTGGAGCAGCATCGATTACAACACCAGACGCCAGAACTATTGCCATCAAACCTTTTGAAAAAGGTATTTTTGGAGAAATTGAAAAATCAATTCGTAATTCAAACCTAGGCTTAAATCCAATGAATGACGGTGAATTAATCCGTTTATCCATTCCTCCTTTGACAGAAGAGCGTAGAAGAGATTTAGTGAAACGCGTAAAACAAGAAATAGAAACAGCAAAAATTAACATTCGTAATGCTCGCCAAGATGCAAACAATAGTATCAAAAAACTAAAAGGTGAAGGTGTTGCAGAGGATGATATTAAAGCTTCAGAAGATAGAATTCAAAAATTAACGGATGCTTTTGTGTCTAAAATTGATCAAATCTTTTTAGACAAAGAAAAAGATATCATGTCGGTTTAATTCTATGCCCAATAAGATAAAAAAGCTGATCTGCACGATCGGCTTTTTTTATACCCTTTGATCCATCAAATTACCTCGATTTAAAAATACTCCTCAGCTTTACCCATAGCATAGCCAATTTCCAACATTCTACGAATATCCAATTTATTAAAATGTTGGATATCAATCGATAAAGGCTGAATAGGTCGAATGGAATAAATTGCCAAATCACTCCGTTGGTTTTGAATCAACAAGGCCTCCTTCAAATCTGCATTTAATATCTCATTAACTGCAATGTCCATGACACGGTCTACTAAGGCCAACAAATCCCCAGGTTCGAAAATCCCACCTTCTATGGTTTGGGTATGGCAACTAATACAAACGATGTGTTTTCCTCCATCTTTAATCGCTTTCTGTAAAGGTGCAACATCCCTTAAGCCTCCATCCAAAAAACTACGCCGCTTTTCCTGATTAATTCGAACCACAGGCATCAAAATGGGAATAGCCGAGGATGCTAATAAATAGTCGTAAAAATGGTCATAACTGGGATCCACATAATGGATACCTCCTTCCATGATGTTGACTGCCCCTATACGCATCTCAACAGGACTGGCTTGTAAATTCCGAATGTCTAAGACACCTTCCACCAAATCCCTCAAAGGCTTGGTGCTAACTAAACCTCTAAAATTCTTTGTCAATGCTGTCCAGCCTAATTCCCATAAACTCAACGGCTTTGACAAACATTCGGGATGCGTGATTCTCGTTTCCCAAAAATCCCATAAATCCTGTCCAGCCTGTGGAAAATTCAAGAGCTCCCCATTCAATTTTTGTCGGCCCAATTGATTCACTAAATAGGCTGCATTTAAACTACCCGCAGAAATCCCATAAATCAAATCGGGTTCATAGCCCCTTTCAAATAATGCTCGAATGACTCCCGCTTGAAAAGCTCCTTTAACCGAGCCTCCAGATAATGCCAATATCTTACTCATAAATTTGAATATTGAAAGGACTATTTGTCCCAAATTGTCTTAAATTTACAAAATTAATAAGCCTAAAGCTTCTACTATCAATATTATGTCCTATTCGCTTTCATCCATTCAATTGCCCATTGCGGAACCGATGAAAGCATTTGAAGGGAAGTTTCGCCAATTCATGCGCTCCAAAGTAATGCTGTTGGATACCATCATGAATTATATCATTCAACGCAAAGGAAAACAAATGCGACCGATGTTCGTATTCCTTTCTGCTGGGGTAATGGGTGAAATTAACGAAAAAACTCACCGTGGCGCTGCACTGATAGAATTATTACATACAGCAACCCTCGTTCACGATGATGTGGTCGATGACTCCAATTACCGCCGAGGTTTCTTCTCCATTAATGCCATTTGGAAAAACAAAATTGCTGTTTTAGTCGGCGATTATTTATTATCAAAAGGACTTTTACTTTCCATTGAAAACGACGACTTTGATTTGCTAAAATCAGTTTCTACAGCAGTTAGAGAAATGTCGGAAGGCGAATTACTCCAAATAGAAAAAGCGCGTAAGCTCGACATCACCGAAGACATCTATTTTGATATCATCCGCAAAAAAACGGCTACACTGATTTCAGCATGCTGTGCCGTTGGTGTTCAATCTGTGGGCGCTAGTGAAGAATATGTACAAATTGCAAGAGAATTTGGCGATCGAGTTGGGGTAGCCTTCCAAATCAAAGATGACCTTTTTGATTATGGTGATGCCGAAATTGGTAAGCCATTGGGCATAGATATCAAAGAGAAAAAAATGACTTTGCCTTTGATTTACTCCTTACAACATACTAGCTCTAGCACGAAAAAGAGAATCATTCATTTGATTAAAAATGATTCTGATAATCCCCAAAGTGTACGTGAAGTTATCGAATTTGTCAAAAATACAGGTGGACTAGAATATGCCACTCAACGGATGCATGAGTATGCTCAGGAGGCCCGAGAAATCCTAAATAAATTTCCCGAATCTACCTACCGTAACTCGCTTCACGATTTACTAGGATATACCATCGAAAGAAATAAATAGCCTCTTTCGATAAATTATCTTATTTTCGCGAGCACAAAAAAAGCTGGAAACCATCGGTTTCCAGCTTTAAGCACTAAACTACTTTAAAACAAAATCTATCTTGGACGGCCGCCTCCCATTCCGCCACCACCAGAACCACCTTGTCTTCCACCACCACCTGGCATTCCCATCGGTTGAGCTTGAACTGGTTGAGGTGTAGCATCTCCTCCACTATCCTTTTGATCATCGTTGTTAACTGATTTCTTTTTCTTCGTTCCTGTAAAACTCATTTTACCAATTCGGTAAGAGAAATTAATCTTGAAGTTCATATTACGCATGGTATTGTACCCTACTTGAGTAATGATTGGGGTAACTGTTTCACTACGTATTATCATTTCGGAAGTGAAGAAGTTCTCCGCTCCAAATCCAATACTTCCTTTCTTATTATTGAAATCCTTCTTGAAACTTAAACTATAGATTCCAAATCCTCCACGCTTTCCTTGCAACTGAATCTCGTTAGCACGGTAGAAAGAGAACAATTGAGCTCCCCAGCCTCCGCCTAAATTATAGTTACCAAAAATACGGAAGTTAGAAACCAAGCCTTCGTTTTTCGCATTCAACAAAGGATCAGGTACATTATTAGCCAATTTCAAATAAGAGAAATCCGCACCACCACCGATCATCAAACGATTCGTCAAATTGGCATTGATATTCAAGTTCATACCATAAGCATCCTCATTTCCAATATTCACTGAACGAGTCTTTACCGTATCACCAATCACTTCACGAATTTGGTTAATCGCACCTGTCGTATTTCTAACAAATACAGCTGAAGATATGTAGAACGACTTAATGTACTTACTGTATCCAACTTCAAAGTTATTCGTATACTCTGGCGCTAAATTTGGATTACCTGTAGAGATGTTCAATGGATTCGTCGAATTCACGTTAGGATTCAAGAATTGAACGGATGGACGCTGAATACGCTTATTATAACTAAATCTCCAAGTTCCTGATTTGAATGTTTTGGACATATTAAAACTTGGAACAATGACTCCATACGGAGGGATGGTCAAATTTTGGCCTTCTTTCTTCAAGAAACTAGCAGAAATGTCCGTGTGCTCATAACGAGCACCCGCTTTTACGCTCCATTTATTTTTAGTGGTCAAGGTATATGATGCATAGGTTCCCCAAATATTTTGATTGTAATCAAAAACGTTGGTTGGTAAAGTAGCTAAATTAACTTGATTGTAACCCGCTGCATTATTTCCAGTTGGGTTTATAAATGACTTGTAATCAGAGGATGCATTTCTTAAAATTCCTTTTCCTCCAAACTCCAACATTTGGTTTTTCAAAATAGGCGTCTGATAATCCAATTGGAAAGTAGCTTCTTCATTATACGCCAAGTTCTCATTTTTAATTGAACTCAATATTTGGCTCATTGTCGCGTTCGGATTCATGATATCATTGTAGAAATCACTTGTACGGTTACTGCGGCTATACATTGACAAGATACTGAACTCTTTTTGAGGCGTATCATAGGTATGAGAATAATCAAAATTCAAATCAACATTGCCTGAAACATCAGAAGAATTAGTGTTTCGTAAACTAGTAAGCAAGCCATTACGAATCTGTTGTAAGTTATCTTGGTAGTTATTTCCATTTCTTACTCCAAATCTTGATGATGCAGTAATGGAATTATATTTGTTAATATCCCAATCAAAACCTATTTGATAGTTACCAAATAAATTACTGGTTCTACTCTCCGCAGTTTGGAAGTTAACCGTTTCTACACCTTGGCTTCTTGTAGTTTGTGTATTTTCGTATTTACCCGTTACGTTGTACTGAGAACGGCCAAAACCACCTAAGGACATACCCCAAGTCTTATTACGGAAATTACCATTCAAAGATAAGTTTGAACCTCTAACACCTACACTTGAATCAAAACCCAAGGTCAAACCTTGCAGGGTGTTTTTCTTCGTGACAATGTTAATGATACCCGCTGAACCCTCTGCATCATATTTAGCAGAAGGAGAAGTAATCACCTCCACGGTCTTAATCATGTCAGCAGGAATTTGCTTCAAGGCATCAGCCACATTGGATGCCATAATGGATGATGGCTTATTGTTAATCAATACTCTAATATTAGTAGAACCACGGAGCGAAGGATTACCATCTAAATCAACAGATAACATGGGCACCTTCTTTAAAACATCTGTTGCATCACCACCACGATTGGTTTGATCACGTTCTGCATTGTAAACAGTACGATCCACTCTTTCTTCAATCATGGCTCTTTGACCCTCTACCGTTACTTCTTGTAACATCTTGGCCGAAGATTGCATTTTAATAACCCCTAAATCATGGTTATCTTTTTTATCTGTGATATCAATGAAAATAGTTTTACTTTCGTAGCCTATGAATGATATAACAATTTTATAACTTCCTATTGCCACTTTGTTCATGGTAAACTTTCCTACCTGATCAGCAGACGTTCCATCCACTGGGCGATTAGTTGCTTTGTTAATTAAAGCAACAGAAGCAAATTCAACAGGCTTATTATCTGTGGAATCTAGCGCATAACCAACAATTTTGGCTGAACCTTTAGGGGCTGCTACAACTGGGGCTGCAGCTTCTCTTCGTGCGGGTGCACCTGCTCCACTAGGAACCTGAGCGTTCATTTGCATGGTGCATACTACTAAGGCAATAAGAGCGAATAATTTTTTCATAGTTATTTTAAAATTGGCAAATTGATTTTATATTAAAATCGAATGCAAAACTGTTGTAATTCTAATGAGTAATTTCTTTTTTGCGACCAATAGTCATAATTTGTAGGTCAATTTCAAAGATGCAAAACGTCAATAAAACATGATTTCTATCAAAACACCACGTTTACAATTAATACCACTGGACCATTCATTATTGAGGACTTGGGCAGATCAAGGACGTGATGCCCTAGAAATCCAACTGGGCTTACAACATAATACTTGGGAAATAGAAGCATTTTTTCAAGAAGAAACGCAAATGGCCTTACTTGACTTTTGGCTTCCTATGACAAAAAAATTTCCCTTCGATTTTATTTGGTATACAAGTTGGGAAATAATCCTAACAGAAAAGTCCTGTTCTATAGGGGGAATAGGGCTGGCAGGTTTACCCAATGACCAAGGTTCTACCGAAATAGGATATTGCTTAGACAAAAAATTCAGAGGACATGGTTATGCCAGCGAGGCTTTGCAATACCTAATAGAATGGGCTAGTCAAGATCAAGATCTACACTATTTAGTTGCCGAAACACCCATCGAAAATCTAGCTTCCCAATCTGTCCTTACCAAGAATGGATTCATTCAAACGGGACAAAAAATATTACAACAACCCGAAGGCATGGAAGTGTTTACTTGGAAACGTCCAATCCAATCCAAAAGAACTTAATTCTGGGATTTTATTTCCTTTCGAGCAATTTTCGGTAATTTTACTGAATTATAAATGCCTAAAGTCCCTAAGGACCCAATCATATGCATCATTTCACTTCCATCCATGACGCTTACAACATCCCTCAGTTGGTCAATGAAGCCCTTTTAATGAAAAGAGCTCCTTATTCCGATTGTTTCATTGGTAAAAATAAAACCATAGGATTGTTGTTCTTTAATTCCAGTTTACGTACCCGATTATCTACCCAAAAGGCAGCTCAAAATCTGGGAATGAATGTCATGGTCATGAATGTAGGTGCCGATTCTTGGCAATTAGAAATGAATGAAGGTGTCATTATGAATGGCGATAAAGCAGAGCACGTGTCTGAAGCCGCTGCCGTCATTGGGCAATATTGCGATATTGTTGGGCTTCGAAGTTTCCCAAGTTTAGTGAATCGCGAGGATGATTATTCAGAATTGGTACTAAATCAATTCATGAAATATACTGGTAGACCCATTTTAAGTTTAGAATCTGCTACCAGACACCCCTTACAGTCTTTAACGGATTTGATCACCATCCAAGAACATAAAAAAACGGCCCGTCCTAAAGTAGTTTTAACTTGGGCTCCTCACGTTAAGGCCCTACCTCAATGTGTACCCAATTCCTTTGCAGAATGGATGAATCACTCCGAGGTGGATTTTACTATTGCACATCCCAAAGGTTATGAACTAGCTCCAGAATTTAGTGGAAATGCGAACATCTGTTACGACCCTAAGGAAGCCTTTGAAGGAGCTGATTTTATCTATGCCAAAAACTGGTCATCCTACCAAGATTATGGTAAAATACTAAACTCTGATCCTGCATGGATGGTTACTATGGACAAAATGAAGTTGACAAATACTGCCAAATTCATGCACTGCTTACCCGTACGCAGGAATGTAGTAGTAGAAGACGCAGTATTAGATTCTGATCATTCCATCGTCGTTCAACAAGCTGGAAATCGTGTTTGGGCAGCCCAAACTGTGCTAAAGGAGATGTTATTATCACTTGCCAAAAAAGAAAGTCCTTACTTATTCTAAAAATATGCGTGTAAATCTGCCTAAGCTTCAGGTCATTAAAATTGGTGGAAATGTCATCGACAATCCTCCTTTGTTGGAGGCATTTTTACATGATATTGCTAGCATAAAAGAACCCTTTGTTCTTGTCCATGGAGGTGGTAAAATAGCCACAGAAATGGCGAAAGAGCTAGGTATTACAAGTCAAATGATCGAAGGACGCCGAGTTACCGATACGGCTAGTTTACGTATTGTAACCATGGTTTATGCAGGTTGGATTAACAAAACCATGGTAGCCCAGCTGCAATCCAAACAGAAAAATGCAATCGGTTTTACAGGACCAGATGCTGGTTTGGTCATCAGTAAAAAAAGAAATCCATCGCCCATTGATTATGGCTGGGTAGGAGATATTGAAGAAGTCAATGGGGAAGCATTAAGTGGATTCATCAACCAAGGGTATTACCCCATTTTTGCACCGATCACTGCCGATAAAGAAGGTCATTTATTAAATACCAATGCAGATACCATGGCACAAGCCATCGCAATCGCATTAAGTGAGTTTTTCGAAGTTACCTTGACGTATTGCTTCGAAAAAAATGGGGTTTTAAATAATCCCGATGACGATCATTCTGTCATTCCACACATCAATCAAGCTTCATTTATAGCTTTGAAAGAAAATGGAATTGTCACTGCAGGAATGATCCCTAAATTAGAAAATGCCATAAAAGCCATTTCTCAAGGTGTTAATACCGTTAAACTCTGTCATGCGAGTCAAGTATTAATCCAAGAAGGTGGCACCAGAATAACCGCATAATGCATAAAGAATCTGATTTTTTAGAAGCTCGCTCTTTACTTTCTCAATTGATCGCTTGTCCATCCTTGAGTAAAGAAGAAGCGGGTACAGCTAAAATTATTCAAGATTTCCTAAGCAATAAGGGCGTACAATCCGAGCAATATTTACATAATATTTGGGCAAAAAATGCTCATTTTGACCCCAATAAACCCAGTATACTTTTAAATTCGCATCACGATACTGTCAAAGCTAATGCTTCATGGACTTTTGACCCATGGGTAGCTACGGAAATGGATGGAAAACTCATTGGCCTAGGCTCCAATGACGCTGGAGCTAGTTTGGTTTGTCTGATACAAACATTTTGTTCTTTCTATCATCAGGAAAACTTACCTTTCAATATCGTGTTAGCTGCTACGGCAGAAGAAGAAATCTCAGGGAAAAATGGCATTGAAGCCTTAATCAATGCCCCCAATTTTCCCAAAATTGATTGGGCTATGGTGGGAGAACCTACCGACTGCCAATTAGCCATTGCAGAAAAAGGGCTCATGGTTATAGATGCTGTAGCTCATGGAAAAGCTGGGCATGCAGCAAGAAATGAAGGAATAAATGCGATTTACGTCGCGATGAAGGATATTCAAAAAATCGAAAACTTTCAATTTGAAAAAATATCTCCTGTTTTAGGACCTGTTAAAACGACAGTCACTATCATTCATGCGGGTAAACAACACAATGTAATACCCGATATCTGTGAATACAGCATTGATTGCCGAGTGAACGAATGTTATACCTTGGAAGAAATCCTTGATATATTAAAACACGAACTAAGCTCTGACTTAAATCCTAGGTCCATCCGATTACAGCCAAGCCGTATCGATGAAAATCATGTGATTTGTCAAGCAGCCAAGGCTTTAGGAATAAGTACGTTTGGGTCTCCTACCCTTTCTGATCAATCCTTATTAACTTGCCCCTCCGTTAAAATTGGCCCAGGGCATTCAGGTAGGTCCCATACAGCCGATGAATTTATCTACTTAGATGAAATCAAACAAGGAATTCAAACCTACCAACAATTATTAACTCAAACAATTATTCAATACCAACATAAATCATAAGAAACGTGGCAAAACTTTGGCAAAAAGCGAATCAGACTACAGATGCTAAAATTGAAAAATTTACGATTGGAAATGATCCCATCTATGATTTACAATTGGCCCGTTACGATGTATTGGGTTCCTTAGCCCATATTACCATGTTGGCAGAAGTTGGCCTATTAAAAAAAGAAGAACTTAGTCCTTTATGCCTAGAATTGAAGGTTATTTTAGCCTCCATTGATGCTGGTGAATTTGAAATTGAACCTGGCATGGAGGATGTTCATTCTCAAATCGAATATTTGCTAACTCAAAAACTTGGTGATTTAGGAAAGAAGATTCATGCGGGCCGTTCAAGAAACGACCAAGTTTTAGTGGATTTGAAATTATTCATGCGCGCAGAAATTCAAGAAATTGCGGAAGCTGTTGAAAAACTTTTCAATTTATTACTAAGCAAAAGTGAGGCTCATAAAAAAGATTTACTTCCTGGCTATACCCACTTGCAAATCGCCATGCCCTCTTCTTTTGGATTATGGTTTGGTGCCTACGCTGAAAGTTTGGTAGAAGATGTAGAATTATTAGAAGCCGCTTTTCGCTTAGCCAATAAAAACCCACTTGGATCAGGTGCTGGATATGGATCTTCCTTCCCCTTGGATCGTCAATTAACCACGGATTTATTAGGCTTTGAAAGCCCGCATGTCAATGTGGTCAATGCCCAACTATCCCGTGGAAAAACGGAGTTTTATGTATTAACAGCTATCAGCCAGATTGCTAGTACCTTGAGCAAATTGGCCATGGATGTTTGTCTATACAACTCTCAAAATTTTGGGTTCATTGAATTACCTGATGCTCTTACCACTGGGAGCTCCATCATGCCTCATAAAAAGAATCCTGATGTAGCTGAATTATTACGAGGCAAAGCCAATAAACTCAAAGCCCTACCGAATCAATTACACTTATTAACCAGCAATTTACCATCAGGCTACCATCGCGAGTTCCAACTAACCAAAGAACTGTTAATGCCAGCCATTGAGGAAATTTTAGATGGTTTGGAAATTACTCACTACCTAGTAGAACACATGAAAGTAAAATCTGATTTATTAAATCAGGAGAAATATGATTTACTGTTCAGTGTAGAAGAGGTGAATCGACTCGTAGTTCAGGGTGTTCCATTTCGGGAAGCTTATCAACAAATTGGTAAAATGATTGAAGATAAACAGTTTGATGGAAGTCAAAGAAACCTGAATCATACCCATTTAGGAAGTATTGGAAATTTAGGTTTAGATCAAATCCAATCGCAAAAAGACATTGCTTTTCAACGATTTGGTTTTGAAAAGGTTAATCAAGCCATTGCTCAATTAATTGCTAGCTAGCATTTTTTGGACATATTTTCCAACGATATCAAATTCTACATTAACAGTATCTCCGACCTTCAATTGGTGAAAGACTGTATGTTCATAGGTATATGGAATAATGGCTACGGAGAAATCATGTTGGCCAGAATGAACAACCGTTAGACTGGTTCCATTAACACAGATAGAGCCTTTTGTCACAGTTATGTGTTCTTTAGAAAGTGGATATTCAAAATAATATTCCCACGAACCTTCATGAGCTATAATTTGTGTACAAACTCCTGTGGTATCAACATGCCCTTGAACGATATGTCCATCGAATCGACCTGTAGCCGCTAGACAACGTTCTAAATTTACTTTTTGACCCAGTTTTAGCGCTCCTAAATTGGTCTTATTGAGGGTTTCTTCAATGGCAGTTACTCGGTATTGTTTATCCTTAATTTCGACAATGGTTAAACAAACACCATTATGCGCCAAAGATTGATCTATCTTTAATTCATGGGTAAAAGGGGAACTAAACCAAAAGTCGATATTTGTTCCTTGAACTAATCTATTCTCTAAGGTGCCCATGGCCTCCACAATGCCTGTAAACATCGAATTAAATTTTATATTTTTGCCTAAATTCAAAATTACACCCAATCTTATGAAATTCAATAAATGGATTTTGATTCTTATTCTTGGTGCTATCTCCTTGGTGATTATTAGTCTACCAAAAAACAATTCTGTTAGCCTAAGGAAAACGCAAGAAGATTCTTTAGCAGTCATAAAACATCGAAAAGAAAAAGACATTTCGATGAAAGAGCAGGAAGATTCACCCATCAAGAATAAAGAAAATTTTAAGGGCTTGCACTATTTTCCTTTTTCAAGTGCTTGGCAAATAGAATTTGAATTAGAGAAAAATTCGAAAGTAGATAAAATCGCTATGCCCATGAGTGATGGTACAAAAGAAGACATACTATATATTGGAGATATTAAAGCTCAAATCAATGGACAAGAGCTACGTTTAAAGTTATATCAACATGACAATGGGGATTTCTTCCTCCCATTTAAAGACAAAACCGCCCCCACAGAAACCTATGGAGGCGGTAGGTACTTAGATATACCCCTAATAAATCTAAACGGTAAAAAACTTAAGGCGGATTTTAATTTAGCTTACTTTCCTTTTTGTGCTTACAATCCGGAATATGCTTGTCCAGTTCCGCCAGCGAGTAACCTATTAAACTTTAGCATACCCGCTGGGGAAAAAAACTAGTTTACTTGGTTTATGGAAGCAGCACCTGACAGATCTTTGCTGATAGTAGGTACTCCTTTATAAGATACTTTGGATGCACCAGAAGCATCAACGCGTAATGTCTTTTGACTTTGCACGCTAACATGACTTGCTCCACTTGCCTCTACATCCGTGTCACGGGCCATCAAATTAGAACCATCTAAGTGACTCGCACCTGAAGCATCCACATTTAATTTCCCAGCATGTCCACTGATATTCAAATGAGAAGCTCCTGATAATTCCACATTTAATTTATCGGCACTAATTTGATTTAATTGACCTTTAGATGCTCCACTAAACACAAAATTCATTTGTTCTTCATTGGCGAACCCATCCACATCAACACGGCAGGCACCTGAAAAATCGGCATTAGCTAGACGAGGCATGGTGATAACTAAACGTACTCTTTTACGATTTTTACCCCAGTTGAAACCCCAATTGCGATCTTTATAAGATACCTTCAAGGTATTACCATCGATGTCCACTTCTAAATCATCAACGTCTTCTTGACGTCCATAAGCTGCCATAGAAAAAGAACTTCCTTTGCTCACTTTAATTTCAAAAGCTTGACCTATGTCTAAATTTTGAAAACCGGATACTTTAAACTTTTTTGAATAATCTTCTGGAGATGCGCATGCCACGATGGACATCAATAAAGCTCCCAGGAAAATGAATAAATTGAATTTTGTTTTCATGATTGTTATATTTTTGGAATGTAGAGAAGATGAAACGAATGAACAAAAGGTTGCATCATCTACCTATTATTTTTGGGTTTTAATGTTTACTTGTAAATTAGACATGGTTTGATAACTTAAATCAGCATCCATGGATTTGTTTCCAGTAATACTCTTAATCACTTGCAAATCCATTTTAGATTGATCCTTCAAGGATACAATAGCCTTTTGAACAACCAAATTAGGGGCGATAAGCTCCGCATTTTGATCGGATGAAGCGATTAATAATTCCGTATTTCCATCGATATTGACACTATGGAAATTATGTAAGACCACTTCCAATTTAGCCTGATTAAATCCTTTGATCTCCGTTCTGGCGTTTCCTCCCAATTCTACTTTAGAAAGCTTAGGAGATTGTATTTCTATCTGAACACCTGATTGTACTTTGTCCAATTTCAATACACCGTTCACCACTTTGGCTTCCGTCACAAAACTTGGTTTATCATTTCCTTCGAATCGGATGATATATTTATCTCCAGGTACGATTCGAATGCTAGCTCCTTCTGTATTTAAGGCTTCAATGCTTTGAAAGTTTTCCAAATCCTTACTGATAGAGAAGTTTACACCTACTTCATCAGAAGAAGAACGATCTTCATGGAAAGACTCTTCCTTTTCTTCAATCGGTTCACGATTAATACATGTCAATCCTTTTTCTGGAGTAAAATTCCACATGGAACCAACAAATAAGTCGCCAGTGCTCTCGTTAAAATACCCTCCATGAATTTCATTTTCAATATAAGAAGCAAAATCACGCGTCATACCAAAGCTTTGGCCAAATGGAATCAACACCTTCACACGCATACGTTGGTTTCTAAACTTTTGATTCGTGATTCCAAAATGACTGTCAAATATGATTTTATCATTTTGAACGGAGTAATCGTACTTAATGCTTCTTGCATTTTTCTCAGCATCCAAACGGTCTCTTCCATTTGACTTTGAAAATTCAATGACCTGAATCGTTGTACCTGAATACCCTTCAATGGTGATTTGAGTCCGCGTAAATCCTTCACGGTTATAATCATGCATATCCTCATCATCTAAGATTTCATCAACCAATTCTCTACTACCCAACATTTTTTCCCAAATCGACTCTTGCGATTCTTTTTTGATATCAAATACAAATGGCTTTGCTGGAACACTAATGTCTTTTACTTGATTGATAGAAGCTGTTCTAGAAAAATTTCTTCCCACGGTTGGTAAGGCCACAAATAAACCAATCCAACCAATGATGCATAAGGTAGTAGCGATGTATTTATAGGTTCTATTATAGAATTTACGGTTAGCTAATAAAGAAACTCCTGAGATAATAATGGAAACCAAAATAGGTAGAATGGCTGCAATGAAAGCTAAATAAGTCCACGATGGCAAATCATTAGCTAACAAATATAAGGGGATTGCTTCACCAAAGGCAATTTGAACTTGACCATGATCTAATCCTGAGAATCCTACTGAACAAACCGTTATTAAGGCGATGATACTACTTAAACCAATAACGGTTAAAATGATACCAAATGCTATTTGAACAATCCAACGAAGAGCTATAAAAAAGCCTTTAAATGCGCCAAAGAAAGCAGCAATTAGTCGAAAAGGTACCAATAAGATACGAGTTAAAGCACTTTCTTCAGCTTCCCCTTCCTTTTGGAAGTTCTTCTTAATGTTGTTTTCAATATTTTCAAGTGTGATTGGTTCTCCTGTCATTTCCATTTTATCGGTCAGGGTTTTAGCCTCTGGTGCTATGATTAATATCACCAGGTAGGCTACAATTCCTGTTCCAAAAAACAGTACAGAGAGTACAGCTAACACACGCAATAGACCTAAATCCCATCCTGTGTAGGCAGAAAATCCGGAGATCACTCCACCAATGACTTTCTTTTCAGGATCACGATAAAATTTACGGAAGGATTTATCTTCCTCTAAATTGATTTCTCCAGGGATGGCAATCCAACAGATGACATAAGCCCAGAAGATGACATTGGCTACGTGGAACAATGGAATCAATCCAAAGAATCCAACAATCATACATAAACGTACCCAGATTGGATCAGCATGTATATAACGTGCCAAACCTGAAGCCACACCACCAATCATTTTCCTCGACAAATCACGTCTAAATACTTTTTGATGGGGAGCAGACTTTTCTGAATGCGTGGAATGAGTCTGAGATGAATTACTTTCCTTCTTATCTTCTTCGCTTTCTAAAGCTTGAAAATCAGCTACTGTTCCTAGAGAAGCGATTAAGGCATTTACATGTTCTAATGAAATGGCCTCTGTTTTTTCGTCTTCCCGAATGCCCCAGAATTTCTCGGCAATTCTTGCTTCAATGTCAGCAATAATCTCTTTTGAACCTTCGAAATTCTCGAAGTAAGCATGGATGGATTTGATGTATGCATCCAATGTGGCAAACGCATCCTCCTCGATGTGGAAGATAATCCCTGCGATATTAATTGAAAGGGTCTTTTTCATACAATGATAGATTTATGAATTGGGGGTGGTGGGATTCGTTATTTGAAGTACAGAGCCTTGTAACTCATCCCATGTTAAATGAAGTTCTTTTAAAAATTCTCCTCCTTTTTCTGTTAATACGTAATACTTACGTGGTGGGCCTGAGGAAGATTCCACCCATTTGTAATCTAAAAACCCAGCATTTTTAAGGCGGGTTAAAAGAGGGTATAAGGTTCCCTCCACGACCATGATTTTTGCAGAGGTTAATTCTTCCAACATGTTGGATGCGTAAACCTCGCCTCGCGAAATAATCTGCAGAATACAGAATTCCAAAATTCCTTTCCTCATCTGTACCTTGGCATTTTCAATATCCATCGGTTTCTGTGTTTTAATGTGATACAAAACTACGTAAGGTACTTTGCATTACATAGTACCTTAGAAACTTTTTTTTGATTTTTGGATAAACGGTGACTATTTTGTGATGAATAGCCTTTTTTAGGTTCGAAAAATATCCCCATGTTCAAAGAAGTCTCCTTACCTCTAGCCTTTTACAACCGCGACACATGGCTTAAGGTGGCTTTTTTTGCGGTTTGTATTTTCATGGCAGGCTTTTCGCTCTACTTTACAGATGGTTTAGTGACTAAATTAGAGGAAAGAGAAAAGCAACAAATTGAATTATATGCAGAGACCATACGCTACGTTATGACGAGTGATGAAAATGCCGATATTAATTTCTTTTTTGAAAGGATTAAAAAAATCAATGAAAACAATACTATTCCAGTGATATGGAAAGATGGCTCTGGGCATTTAAATTCCATCAATATCCCCATGCCCAGCCAGCTTTCGACCGAGGCAAAGCAATCAATTCTCAATCAAAAGCTGACTGAAATTATTTCAGAAAACAACAAGCCCATTGAAATGGATATGGGATTCCAAAAAGAATACATCTATTATGGGAATTCTAAATTATTGAAATTACTAAGGTACTATCCACTTTCTCAGCTTCTTGTTGTCTTGATTATCGGCTTCCTTGGGTATATCTTTTTCTCATATTCCAGACGCGCTGAACAGAATCGTGTCTGGGTAGGATTAGCCAAAGAAACGGCCCATCAATTAGGAACTCCGCTTTCTTCCTTGACTGCATGGGTTGAGATCCTCCGAAATGAACCTAGTATTGATCCGAATATAGTTATCGAATTAAGCAAGGATATTCAACGCCTAGAGACCATTACCACGAGGTTTTCCAACATCGGCTCTGCCCCTATTCTAAAAGAAGAGAATCTAGAAGAGTTAATCAGTACCTTTTTACAGTATTTGAAGAATCGAATTTCCAGCAAAGTTCACATAGAAGTCATTAGCCTATTGGCCCCAGACCAAGAGGCGAAAGTCAATCGTTACCTGTTCGAATGGGTCATTGAAAACATTTGTAAAAATGGAGTGGATGCAATGAGTGGTAGTGGGAATATCCAAATTGTCCTATCAGAAGGGAAAAATAATCTCATATACATTGATATTTCTGATACAGGAAAGGGGATATCCAATAAAAATATGTCCAAAATATTTTCTCCGGGATTTAGCACCAAAAAAAGAGGATGGGGATTAGGGCTTACTTTAGCAAAAAGGATCGTTGAAAATTATCATGAGGGTAAACTCATTTTAAAATCTACTGAAATAAACAAAGGGAGTACTTTCCGTATTTCCTTGCCTAAGCCACCCATTCACGCATGAATTCCCCCAATTTTGTTTTTGGTTCAGCTCTTGTTGTCATTTCCATTGGTTACATCCTAAAAAGCCTAGGTTATGTAACAACTCATGATGCTAAAAATATTTCGAAATTCTTGATGCATACCACTTTTCCGGCTTTGGTGTTTAGTACCATGATTAAGGTCGAATTCTCCACTGAATTATTGTGGCTACCTTTAATTTGCATCTTGTTTGCCTTACTTTGTTCATTTGTAGGTTTTCATATTTTCAAAAAAGAGGGCTCAGAATATCGAGGAATCCTAACCATGGGATGCTCAGGATATAATTTAGGTTTATTTGCTTACCCTTTAATTGAAGGTATTTGGGGTTGGAAAGGATTAACTTATGCAGCCATGTTTGACATTGGTAATTCTTTTATCAACTTCATTTTGACCTATGGTATGGGGAATTATTTATCGGCTCAAACCAAAAAAGGCAATATGTGGAAGCATGTGTTCAAGCGAATCATGTCACTTTTTCCCTTTCAGGCCATGGTGATTGGATTAATCGTAAATTTACTGGAAGTTCCTTTACCCCTATTTCTAACGAGCATTGTGGATACCATCGCACAAGGAAATAAACCCTTGGTTTTACTCTTAATGGGAATATATTTTAGTGTGCGTTTGCCTAAAAAGTCCATCATAAAGGTATTTCAAGTACTTGGCATTCGTTATCTATTGGGTTTGGCAATTGGCTTATTTCTATATTATAGCCTTCCCTTTGATACCTATTTTAGAAACATGATGCTTATCTGCATCATTTTACCGGTAGGGATGACGCTCATCACCTATTCTGATGAACTAAACTTTGATACCTCCATTGCAGGTGCATTGGTTAATTTTTCCATGTTAATAAGCTTTGCTCTCATGTGGATATTGGTAGGAGTATTCCAAATGGCTACCGCCTAACCAAATAATTTTGGTAATTTGCAGAAACAAATGCCCCTAATTTACGTTTGGGAATAAAGCAAACAATCGACAATGGTAGTACCCTACAAAAATCAATCGCAAGGAAAAAAGGAACAAGTAGCAGAAATGTTCAATTCCATTTCACCTAAGTATGATTTCTTAAATCATTTACTTAGTGGAGGAATCGACATTATCTGGAGAAAAAAAGCGATTAATTTATTGAAGAACAAGGGTATTAAATCCTTGCTTGATATTGCTACAGGAACAGGTGATTTTGCAATAGAAGCTTTAAAGATTCAGCCAGAAAAAATTATTGGTGTGGATATTTCGCAAGGTATGTTAGATTTCGGTATCGAGAAAATCAAAAAACTTGGCTTAGAAGATAAAATACACTTGCAATTAGGTGATTCAGAAAAACTACCTTTTTCAGACCAAAGCTTTGATGCTATTACCGTAAGCTTTGGCGTTAGGAATTACGAAAACCTAGAAAAAGGCTTGAACGATATGTTGCGTGTGCTGAAACCGGGTGGATATTGCTTGATTCTTGAATTTTCGAATCCAAGAAAATTCCCAATGAAACATTTGTATGCCTTTTATTCCAAATTCATTCTTCCTTTATTGGGAAAATTGATTTCCAAGGATCCAGCTGCATATACTTATTTACCCGAATCAGTACAAGCCTTTCCAGATGGTCAAAATTTCTTAGCTATTTTTCACCAAGTAGGTTATGTAAATACGCAATGGATTCCCATGACTGGAGGTATTTGTTCTATTTATCTGGGCCAAAAATCAAAATAGGAATTTGAAAAAGCTATTGGCTCTTATTGTTTTCAGTCTGATGGGCTTTTGTTCTTTAGCTCAGGGGAATAAATACATTCGCATCAATAATGAATATTATGACGATAAAAGGGTTCACTTTGGATTCCTTTTTGGCTTAAGCTCTAGCAATTTTAGCATGGAGGCTGATCCAAAGCTCGAACCAAGTATATCACCTAGAAATTTTGGATTTCAAATTGGGGGATTGGCAAATTATTCCTTTAATCGGTTTTTAGAATTAAAATCTGGGGTTAACATAGCTCTTTATGATCGAGATATCACTTTTATCCAACCTAAACCGGCGGAAGATATCAATATAGCTAGGGAATCTACTTGGTTTGAAATCCCTGTTTTATTGAAATTTAAATCCATCCGACGCATGAACCATCGGATGTATGTTTTAGCAGGTTCGAAATTTGGCGTAGAGGCGAATGTAAAGAAAAATAGTGCTGCACTGAGTGCACAAACAGTTGATTTTGCTTTAGAATATGGTTTCGGATTTGAAGGATTTTTTAAATATTTCAAATTCACTCCTGAAATTAGATTTTCACATGGCATAGCCAATCTATATTCAGCACCTTCTGTCAACACTAATCCTTATTTCAAAGTGAGTCGGATTAATACCCACAATGTTACGCTGTACATTAATTTCGAATAATTACTTCAAGCCTTTTCTAGCCAGCTTCGGGTCAACTTTCGTTTCAAAAACACTAAGGGCTGAAACTCCAAACCATCCTGCTCCCTGTATGGATGAATTGCTATTCAAATTTTGAATATTAGTTGGGATATTAGCTGCTGGTCTTGAAAATAGACCCGCATTATTTAATTCCAGTCGAGCTTGAGAATAAAAATTGAATTGATCTTGAGAAATAGAATATAACTCTACCTTAATCAAATCATTTTCCAAATACAATTCTGGAGAAATTGATCGGCGGATAGGTAAGTTAAAGGTTAATCCATCAGAAGCTGCTCCTTGCTGAAATGCACCATCATAAATGACTGATATATTGGAAGGATTATTGTATAATTTACCATTTTTATAGGTTTTAACTCGATAACAATCCCCTAAACCTAAAAAATCTTTGGCAAAGAATTGAGCATCATAACCATTTTTTGGCTTTTCATCTCCTCTCTGTCGACCAGAAGCCTCATCAAATTGATATAATAAGGAATCAATGGTAGGAACTCTCCTCATGGTTGCAGAGGCGCTAAATTGCTCGTTGGACCAGTTGATAGATAATTGATAAGTCATACCCATTTTACCTAATATGTCTGTCGCTGTTTTAGGTTGCCAAATATAGATTCCAGCCTGATCTTTTTCTTCCACAAAAACATATTCTTGACCCATATTGTCACGAACTTTGACTTCAGCACCACTAATTTGGGGAACAGCTGAATTGTCAAAATAGGCTTGAGATTTAGTCAGCATGATTTTTTGTGGACCAGGCAAATTGGTCAAAGTAGCTTCAACCACTAAATAATTGTTGGACTTTGGACTATCCAACTGAACAATATCTTCGCATGAGCTTAATGCTACCGTGAGAAGAATACTTAAGATATAAATAGCTTTGATTTTCATATTAGAACGAGAAATTATAAGTTACTGCTGGAACGAATGAACCAATAATTGATAATTGTACCGCTTCAGTTTGAGCTGAATTTGTTTCATTTGGACGAGTATAAACTGAAAAAGGATTTTTTCTATTGTATAAATTATACACGGAGAATACCCATTCTGAGCTTCCTTTACCAAATAGGCCCTTTTTGTTTTTCTTAGTAGCTGAAATATCCAATCGATGGTAATCTGGCACACGAATATTGCCACGTGTTCCAGGTATTGTTTGCGGATAGGCAATGCCTTCATAAACATACTTTTGTACGGGGATAGAATAAGGCACTCCTGTGATGTAGGCAAAATTGGCTCCAAATGACCACTTTTCATTTAAAGCATATTGTCCTATTAAATTTAGGGTATGTGTTCTATCGTATCGACTTGTATACCACTCATTATTATTAATACCATCGATTTTACGCTCTGTTCTTGCTAATGTATAGCTCAGCCATCCTGTCAGTTTACCTACATTCTTTTTCACAAAGATCTCTAATCCATAAGCCCGTCCATCACCAAATAATAAGTCCTTTTCAAAATAAGGGTTTAAAAACAAATTTGCCCGATCTGAATAATCGATTTGGTTTTGCATCTTTTTGTAATATACTTCTACAGATGCCTCATAATCATTTCCACTCTCTCCATAATTCTTAAAAAATCCCAAGGCTACTTGATCAGCAATTTGAGGTTTGATATTGTTCGTTGAACTTGTCCATACATCCAATGGGGTGGATGCAGCTGTGTTTGACATTAAATGAACATATTGTGATAATCGATTGAAGCTAGCTTTTAACGATGAGGCTTCATTCAAAGTCCAATTCAAAGCCAAACGTGGCTCAAAATTTCCATAGGACGCAATAATTTGATCTGGATTTACCTTATTAATCTGCAAAACATATCCAGATGGATTTTGCGCCGACATCGGTACGGAAATTCGATTATAATATTCTCCATCAAGACTTTGATAATCATAATGAGAGTAGCGTAATCCGTATTGTGCTGAAAATTGCGGAGAAAATTTCAATTCATTTCCCACATAAAAAGAGGTTTCTAATCCTCTTTTATTGGCTTGACCAAACTCTCTCTTTTCACCTATGGACGAAGCAACTGCTTTCCCTGGTTTAAATTCATAAGATAGAATTTGACCTCCAAAGGTTAAGGTATTATCGGGAGTAATATAATAGGTGAAATCTGGTTTAAAACTTAAATTAACAATGTTGGACGTCCACCGAAAGGAATCATTCGGTCTTTTATTTTCTAGATCAGAGTCCAACAAATAATCATAATTACTGTAGAAACTGGTCGCATTTAAAAACAATTTATTAGAAAATACATGGTTCCATCTTGCTGATAAAGTACCGTTACCCCAATTAAATCCAAATCCCGTACCAAATACATCTCGCCCAAAATAACCAGACAAAAACACGGTATTTTTTGAATTGATATTGTAATTAACTTTGGCCGTTAAATCATAAAAATTAAATTGGGCATTGGCATTATTACCTGTTAGAAATGGCTTGGCCAAAATATCAATATAGGATCTACGAGCCGCCACAATAAAAGAAGCTTTATCTTTAATCAAGGGTGCTTCAATGGAAAGTCGGGAAAATATAACACCAATTCCACCATTAATTTCTAACTTTTTCGTGTTTCCTTCTTTCATTTTCACATCCAGAATAGACGAAACTCGACCACCGTATTGAGCAGGAATACCTCCTTTAAAAAGCTTTACGTCTTTTACTGCATCTGGATTAAAGACTGAGAAAAAACCAAATAAGTGGGAAGAGTTATATACCGGGGCATCATCCATCAAAACCAAGTTTTGATCTACTCCTCCCCCTCGAACATTGAATCCTGAGGCTCCTTCTCCGACTGTACTAACCCCTGGCAATAGCTGTATAGCTCTGACTAAATCCACTTCACCTAATAAGGCAGGAATTCGTTTGATCGTTTTTATATCAATCTTATTGACCGACATTTCGATACTCTTGACATTCTCATCCACCGCCTTGGCTGTTACACGAACCTCGGCTAATTCACTGTCGGCAGGTTTCAATTCCACTGAAAATTGCTGAGCCTGACTTGAAAATTGAATTTTCTTCTCTACTCGCTCATAACCTGTGTAGGAAAAAACTAAAGTATATTCTCCTGGAGCTAGGGTCAAACTGTAAAATCCGTAAGTATTACTTTGATTTCCAACTTTTAGCTCTTTAACAAACACGTTGGCTCCGATCAATCCTTCACCATTGGAACTATCTTTGATATAACCGCTTAAAGTAGCTTTTTGAGCATATAAAGTCGTATAACACAGACTAAATATGATGATAATGAGATGTCGAAATTTCATTGAATTAGATGATTGAACACTTGAGTATGATAATGAGCACAAAGATAAACCCAATATGTGATAAGAAAGTTTCAAAAAACTGATAATCTGAATAATCGACATATTTAATTTTTTTATATTTAATCAGTAACTTATTACCGATTAATTTTTATTTTAATTTTTTGTACTACTTTTACATCACAATCAAGAGAAAAATCGATGGACTTGAAAATTTTTGGCGAAATCATCCGAGAAAAAAGAAGCGCACTTCGACTGAACCAAGACGAATTGAGTGAAAAAAGCGGTGTAGCCATTAAAACAATACATTCCATCGAATTGGGAAAAGGAAATCCCGCCATCAAAACCATTCTCCGTTTGTTTGACATACTGGAACTAGATTTAATCGTCATAGCCTCTAAACCTTAATTTTTTAACCATGGAACAGGCCATAAGTTTTGAAAGAGTACCCACACGTATTTATTCAGATTCAGAAAAAGCTTCCAAAGCCGTAGCGCAGGAAATCGCCTCACTGATTCGTGAAAGAGCCAAAGAAAAGAAACCTGCTGTCTTAGGATTAGCTACGGGTTCCTCCCCTAAAAAGGTGTATCAAGAGTTAATCCGAATGCATAAGGAAGAAGGATTAAGCTTCAAAAATGTAATCACCTTCAACTTAGATGAATATTACCCGATGGAGCCGGATGCCATTCAAAGTTATGTTCGCTTCATGAAAGAGCAATTGTTTGATCATGTCGACATAGCCTTAAATAACATCAATATACCCGATGGAACCCTTGCCATTGAAAAAATTCCAGAATTTTGTCGGGATTACGATGAAAAAATCGAAAAACTGGGTGGCTTGGATTTTCAAATATTAGGCATTGGACGAAACGGACATATTGGTTTTAACGAACCTGGTTCCTTAATTAATTCTAAAACTCGTTTAATGACCCTAGATATCAGCACTAAAATTGATGCTGCTATTGATTTTGGCGGTTTAGAAAAAGTACATAAAAAGGCCATTACCATGGGTATTGATAAAATCATGCACGCTAAGCGTTTGATTTTATTAGCTTGGGGTGAACATAAGGCTGAAAGTGTTGCCCGTGCGGTAGAAGGACCCGTGACTTCCGATATTCCAGCATCCTATTTGCAACAACACAACAATGCTACTTTCATCTTGGATGAAACGGCTGCTGCCGCATTAACCCGCATTAAAACCCCTTGGGTCGTAGATTCCGTCATTTGGGATCGCAAAATGATAAAAAAGGCAGTAACCCATTTGGCATTACAATTGGATAAGCCTGTTTTAAAATTAACCAGTAAAGATTATAATGAGCATGGTCTTTCTGAATTGTTATCGCTTTATGGTCAGGCTTATGATATCAACATTGAAGTATTCAATTACTTACAACACACTATTACGGGTTGGCCAGGTGGAAAACCCAATGCAGATGACACACATCGACCAGAAAGAGCTTTCCCAGCCAAAAAGAAAGTCATCATTTTTAGTCCACACCCAGATGATGATATCATCTCCATGGGCGGTACATTCCAGCGTTTGCACGACCAAGGACATGATGTACATGTGGCATATCAAACTACTGGGAATATTGCTGTAGCGGATGATGAAGCCCTTCGTTTTGCCGAGTTTGTCGTTGATTTCAATGAAAAATTTGAAAACTCCAATCCCAAGGCCAATAAAATTTATAAAGAAGCTGTCAGGTTCCTAAAAAGCAAACGTGATTCTGAAATTGATATTCCTTCAGTGAGAGAAATCAAAGGTTTAATCCGAAAAGGAGAAGCTAAAAATACGTGCCGCTTTGTAGGTATTAAAAAAGAAAATACCCATTTCTTAGAAATGCCATTTTATGAAACTGGTACGGTTCGTAAAAATCCAATAGGCGAAGAAGATGTCCAAATCATCATGGATTTGATTGAGGAAATTCAGCCTCACCAAATCTATGCAGCAGGCGATTTAGCCGATCCGCATGGAACGCATAAAGTATGTTTGGATGCCATTTTAGAGGCCGTACAGCGCTTGAAGCACCGTGAATACATGAAAAATTGTTGGGTATGGCTCTACAAAGGTGCTTGGGCAGAGTGGGATATCGATCAAATTGAAATGGCCGTACCGATGTCGCCCGATCAAGTATTCCAAAAGCGTATGGGTATCTTTAAACACCAATCTCAAAAAGATGGTGTGGTATTCCAAGGGGATGATTCCCGCGAATTTTGGCAAAGAGCGGAAGAGCGTAACCGTGGAACGGCAAGCATTTACAATAAATTAGGACTAGCGGAATACGAAGCCATGGAAGCATTCGTTCGCTGGAGATTTTAAAAACAAGCCTCTAAACCAAAGCCTCAAATAAGATTTCGGCGGTATGCTTCGCTTTGCGTTGCGTACCGTCGTGAATCTGGTGACGACAACTTGTTCCAGATGCCGCAATAATCACTTCAGGTGCTTGCGCTCGTACCGTTGGAAACAAGACCAATTCACCAATTTGCATCGATAAATCATAATGTTCTTTTTCATATCCAAAAGAACCCGCCATACCACAACATCCCGAAGGAATTAATTGAACTTCATAATTGGCTGGCAAGGATAAAGCTTTCTTGGCAGGTACTAAAGAGCTAATGGATTTTTGTTGGCAATGTCCATGTAATTTAATTAAGCGCTTTTCCTGCGTAAACTGATTGGGAGAAATCCGTTTAGCCTCCAATTCCTGGGCAATAAATTCCTCCAATAACAAGGCATTTTTAGCCAATTGTTTAGCTCGATCTACCCAAGCTTCTGAAACTAAATCTGGATATTCATCCCGAAAGGTTAATATAGCGGAGGGTTCAATACCCACTAAGGGTACATCCTGACTCACTAAATCACTCCATAATTCCACATTTTTCTGAGCTAATTCCTTAGCTTCATCCAACATCCCTTTTGACAAAAATGATCTGCCTGAGATTGGATGATCCAATGTTCTTACTTCATAGCCCAATGCTTCCAAAAGCAAAACAGCCTTACGCCCCACTTCGGCATCATTGAAATTGGTAAACTCATCAACAAATAAAAACACAGCTTTGTTGGACGAAATACTAGGCCTATTTCTCAACCAAGCTTTTAAAGTTTGATTGGCTAATAAAGGCATGGTCCGATTTGGATGAAAACCTACTATCTGATTGGCAATCCTGCGTAAAAACGGAGTACCCATGATTAGGTTATAAGCAAATGGGACTTTAGAGGCCAAAGATGAAATACTTGAAAAATGACCCACCAACCAACTCCGTATAGGCAATCCTTTTTCTTTTTGGTATTGGTATAAAAATTCCATTTTCAATTTAGCCACATCCACATTGGATGGACATTCGGATTTACATCCTTTGCAAGCCAAACACAAATCCATGACCTCTTTAATCTCTTCATGTGCGAATCGATTTTCTTGAGGTGATCTGGTTAAGAATTCACGAAGAATATTGGCTCTGGCACGCGTCGTTTCTTTCTCATTTCGAGTTGCCATAAAAGATGGACACATCGTACCACCAGAAACGGGCGTTTTGCGGCAGTCACCCGAACCATTACATTGTTCTGCATGCTGCAAAACATCTTGATCTTGGTATCGAAACGCCGTTTTGAACTCTGGCGTTATTTGACCTGCCTCATAACGCAAAAAGCTATCCATAGGAGGTGTATCTACAATTTTATTGGGATTGAAAATCCCTTTGGGATCCCACCATGATTTCAACTCCCGCATCAATTGGTAATTGGATTCTCCGACCATCCAAGGGATAAATTCCCCTCTAAGTCTTCCATCTCCGTGTTCTCCAGATAAGGATCCTTTGTATTTCTTGACTAAACGGGCTATTTCTTCCGCAATATGTCGGAACATCTTATGCCCATCTTGCGTCTTTAAATTGATGATAGGCCTTAAATGTAACTCGCCTGAACCTGCATGAGCGTAATGCACACAATACAAATTATTTTCAGAAAGTATCTCGTTGAACTCCGCAATAAAAGCCGGCAAATCATTCACATCGACCGCAGTATCTTCAATAACCGCTACTGCTTTTTCATCGCCGGGTAAATTAGACAATAAACCCAAGCCTGCTTTTCGCAAATCCCACACTTTCTTGACATTCTCTCCTGTGACATAAGGAAAATGATAGCCTAGATTCTCAGCTAACATCGCTTTTTCAACTTCCTTGGCTTGTGCAGCTAATTCATTGGGGTCTTCCGAACGTAGTTCTACTACCAAAATGGCACCTGGATCCCCCTCCACAAAAAAACGATTTTGTCTTTGTTCAGGATTAGCTTTTGTACATTCTAAAATATAGTGATCCATCAATTCAGAGGCCGATGGATTAAATTTCAAAGCAATTAAATTAGCTCGTAAAGCTTCATCAATGGTATTAAAATGCGCACAAACTAATCCTAAATGTGCAGGAGGAAGCTTATCAACATGTAATTTTATTTTGGTAGCAAAACAAAGTGTACCTTCCGAGCCTGCCAGTAATGCACAAAAGTTAAATGGGGCTTTCTTGGAATCAAAAGCATCCGAATTTAATAACATATCTACCGCATAGCCCGTATTTCTGCGATGTATACTCGGTTTTGGAAATTCATCTTGTATTTCTTGCTGTCTTTGGGGATCAGAAAGAGCTTCCAATGTTTTGGAATAGATATCGTGTAATCGAGTACCCTCTTTCAAACCTTTCAGGGTTTCAAAAGGGTTTTCTGAACTAAAGTGGACCAAAGTCCCATCCGATAAATATCCTTCTACCTCCAGAACATGGTCGCGCGTAGAACCATATACTACGGAATTGGAACCACATGAATTATTTCCCAACATACCACCGATCATAGCACGGTTGGCTGTAGATGTTTCTGGCCCAAAAAATAAATCTTGCTTTTTTAATTCAACATTCAAGACATCCCGAACTACGCCTGGTTCCACCCACACATATGACTCTTCTTGATTGATTTCTAAAATGCGATTAAAAAACTTAGACACATCGACAATCAAGGCCTTTCCTACCACTTGTCCAGCTAAAGATGTACCCGCTGTTCTTGGAATCAAAGGCAAAGCATGCTGATCGGCAAATCGAATGATGGTTTCTAAATCCTGTTTGGTTTCTGGAATAACAACACCCAAAGGCATTTCTCGATACGCGGAAGCATCTGTGGCATACAATGTACGCATGACCGTATCTGTGTATAAAAATCCTTGAATTTTCTCAGCCAATTCAGCTAAGACTGGTGTTGTTTCAACAGTTGAAAGCATGAAATTAATATCTAATTAAGAGCGCAATTTAACCAAACCTTGCGTGAGTAACAATTGGGCTAGAATATAAGTGGACATAACCCAAAAGGAATTCCCTGGAAATGAATAATAAAACTTGTTCATAGCCAATAAGCTATCAGATACAACAAACAATGTGGCTCCACTAAGTATAATTTGATAATTCCAACGAGAAACGCTGGATTTTCGTTGGGATGCAAACCAGAGCATCGTACCTAAACTAAAAGCATAAATGATTACAGGGACGGCTAAAGCCAAGTTCATACTGGGCAAAAGAAGACTCAATAAGCCTATTACATAGATTGAAACGATCAGGGTCATCCCATTTACAGGGCTCAGCACTTTGCTAATTTGTTTCCTAAACATATCAATGTAAATCCATTGCATGATTAAAAACCCTCCAAGACCTAATTGAAAAAAAAGTGGACTGCTACCCGGGATCATCAAAAACACATCTCCCAACCAAGCGAAAAACAAGGCCAATAGAATAGTGGGTTTACGTTCTACATCTTTAGACGTGAAGACATAAGCCATCAGCAACAACATCAGAGCAGGTTTGGCTATATAACGAATTTGAGCAATGGAAGGAAAGAGCATGGGAATGATGACATCCATGAAAGCAGCAATTCCGTACAGCAACAAGAATAATCTTGGCCCTTTCATATGTTCTATTTCAATAATTTACCTTCACAAATTTCTTGGTCAATGATGTAATTGGGGCGATTTTTTGACTGAAAAAAGATGCGTAAAATATATTCCCCCAATATTCCAATGGCTAATAATTGTATCCCTCCAAACAAAATGATCACAAATAAGAGAGACGTAAATCCTTCAATCACTTGACCAATGAATAATTTCTTAATGACAACATAAAAGAAGTACATCAAAGAAGAGGAAATGGCCAAAAAACCCGTCGAAGAAACGAATTTGATAGGAAATTCACTAAAATTAAAAATCCCATTCAATGCTAACTGTACTAGTTTTGAAAAGGTATATTTAGAATCACCAAAAGCTCTCTCTTGTCGGTTATATGAAATTCCTACCTGCTTAAATCCAATCCAAGTTCGCATGCCTCGAATAAATCGGCTCTCCTCGGGCATTTGATTTAATATATCAACCACTTTCCTTCCCATAAAAGAGAAATCTCCACTATCCAATGGAATATCGACATTCGCAATTTTCTTCAAAATTCGATAAAAAACAAAATAGGCCATACGCTTATACCAAGGTTCTTTTCGCTTCTCTCGAATGGCATAAACGACCTCATAACCTTCAAGGTGTTTGGCATAAAATTCTTCCAATAATTCAGGGGGATCCTGCAAATCACCATCCAACACGAATACACCCTCTGAACCTCGAGCTACAGATAATCCCGCAGTTAGTGCCAATTGATGTCCGTGGTTACGGGATAATAAAACGACATGAAAGCGAGGGTCAGCTAAGGCTAATTGCTTCAACATGGCACGTGAATTATCTCGGCTACCGTCATCAATCAATACAGCTTCTAGTGTAATTTTGGATTGATCCATAATCTTGGTCAATCGCTCTACTAGTGTAGGTAAATTACTTTCCTCGTTATAAACTGGAATCACGAAGGATACCTGGGGAATTCCATTTGTCATGCGTCTAATATCTATATTTCCCTTTTTGGAAGTCAAAAATAAGCAATCTTCTGCCATTTTTTTTCTTTAAAAGCACGGAATCTTGAATTAAGGTATCTATTTTTTGAATGAACAAATCGCTGGGTTCAAAGTACACATTGGTTAACTGTGCATCACTAACATCCGCAGTGCGAACTTGTAAGTGAGCTGAATTCAAAAAATTATTCATTTTTGAAGGATAAATCACGGTATCCCCTAGTTGGTATTGTTGTTTGATTTTTTGAGCTATTTCAATGTAAGGATTTGATCTTCTATCATGGGCAAAGGTGTATTTCTGTACTTTATCCGAATAGAGTGGCAAAAATATTTGAACTAAATAATTTACTTGAATGAATAAAAATATACTGGCTACGATCTTAATCCAGATGGCTTGCTGAAATGCATACTCAGCCAAACCAAGGGAAATAAAAATACCAAAAGGTATTCCAAAACTAGCATATCGCAAAAAATAACCTGTGGTAGTACCTGCATTTATTGCGGAAAGGATTAGAACCAATATGGGAAATACAATTTGTATGATTCCAAATACATAGAAGGACCTTGCCTCTTTGGATAGGCTCTTCAACCAGGAAAAAACACCGGTTCCAAAAAGCACTAGACAAACCGCGCCAATTTTAAACCCATGACGAACATACAGATCGTTGGTCCACAAAAATTGGTCCGACAAAATTGAAACAGTTCTTTTAAATAAATTTCCAGCATTGGCAGGCTCTATCCAACCTGCAATAGGGCCACTTTGCTCCAAAAATTCCCGGTATTGTTTGGCAGCATCAGCTTGATACGCTAAAAAATATTGCCCAGGTCCCCATAGCATCCATAAACCAAAGGGTATGATGACGATAAGTCCGCTCAATATATGTTTTTGCCAAAATCGCCAAGTATTTCTTTGTAGTAAAGAGAAAATCACTTGACCCACAAAAACTAAAGCAGTTAGGTAGGTACTAAATAAAGCGGCCAAACTTGTAAGAATCCACATCATCCACTTTTTACGTGTGCTCTTTTGCTGGTTTTCAGCTTGCATGACCGACCAGAAGTAAAAATTCGAGGCTGCGGTAAAGAAAATACTTGTGGTATAATTTCTTGCTTGTTGGCTATATATCACAAAAAAGGGCTCTATGACAGCTAAAGCCAATATGAGGATGGGAAAACCTTTTGATTGAGGTCGAATTTTTCTGGCCCAATAAAAAAGGAGCCAAAGTGTCAACATATTAAATAAGACAGAGACGGAGCGAAGTACACCGTCTTCTTTCCCAAATAAAAAGGCAAAGAGTTTGAGCATCAAGTCGTGCACTAAACTATTGCCGCTGACATCTCCACGGGCATCGGCATCTAGCCATGCTGTAATCCCTCTTGATTTCCAAAAATCTTCTGGAGTAAAGGTTTTAGGTGGGGCTAGCAGATCGGTCATACCGCCAAAATTGGTATTTCCTACGGCTAAAAGCAGGCTTTGTTTTTCATCCCCAAACAAGCCAAATTGGCCAATATGGTAGATTCTTAGGCCCAATGCTAAGATCATCAAGGCAAAAAAACTTAAAACAAAAAGGCCTTTATTTTTCATTGAACACGTTTAGCTAGAAAACATAAAAATCACTTGATGTTGCCATCAAGTGATTTTTAAACACATTTTGATACTGAATAACAGCTTTTGATTAAGAACCACAGGCCTCACATGCTTCAGGATTATCTAAAGAACAAGTCATATCGGCTCTATTTTGCGATTCTTCTTCGGTGAATGAAGCAGCAGATGCAGCTTGTTGTCTCGCATACTGCATTTCTATTTCATGCACGTTGTTGGTTTGTTCAATCGCCACCTCTGCTTGTTTCTCGATGGTGAATTTAATGGCATCGGCAGCAGCTTTGGTACGTAGGTAATACATACCTGTTTTCAAACCAAGCTTCCAAGCGTGGAAGTGCATGGATGTTAACTTACCAAAGTTGACGTCTTGAATGTGAATGTTCAAACTTTGTGATTGACAGATATAAGCTCCGCGATCTGCAGCCATTTCTAAAATAGTTTTTTGCTTAATCTCCCAAACCGTTTTGTATAGCTCTTTTAAGTCTTGTGGAATTTCAGGAATATTTTGAACTGAGCCATTCGCGGAGATTAACTTGTTCTTCATACTCTCATTCCATAGGCCTAATTTGATTAGATCTTTCAATAAGTGCTTATTCACGACAGCGAACTCTCCTGACAATACACGACGAGCATAAATGTTAGAAGTATATGGTTCAAAACACTCATTGTTACCTAAAATCTGGCTAGTTGAAGCTGTTGGCATAGGAGCCACTAATAATGAGTTACGAACTCCATTTTCAACCACCAATTGGCGAAGTGCTTCCCAATCCCAACGACCTGATTCAGGAGTTACTCCCCACATATCAAATTGGAAAACACCTTTAGAGATTGGAGAACCTTCCCAGGTAGAATAAGGTCCTTCCACTTTAGCTAGCTCCATGGATGCTTCCATCGATGCGTAGTAAATCGTTTCAAAGATATCCTTGTTCAATTGTTTCGCAGCCTCTGACTCAAATGGCATACGCAACATAATGAACACATCGGCTAAACCTTGTACACCTAATCCAATAGGACGGTGACGCATGTTGGAGTTTCTAGCCTCCGGTACTGGGTAATAGTTAACATCAATAATTTTGTTCAGGTTGCGAGTTGCCGCCTTTGTAACTTCATATAATTTATCATGATCAAAAGCTAAAGCTCCTTGCTCATTCATGCGTACGTATTTTGGCAATGCCAAAGAGGCTAGGTTACATACAGCAACTTCGTCTTTGGAAGTAAACTCCATAATTTCAGTACACAAGTTGGACGACTTGATCGTACCTAGATTCTTCTGATTGGATTTTTTATTGGCGGCATCTTTATACAACATGTAAGGTGTACCTGTTTCCGTTTGTGACTCCAATACTTTAAACCAAAGTTCTTGAGCTTTCACGACTTGACGAGCTTTTCCTGCCAGTTCATATTTTTCGTATAGAGCTTCAAACTCTTCACCATAGGCATCAGAAAGCCCTGGGCACTCATGAGGGCAGAACAATGACCACTCGGCATTTTCTTCCACACGTTTCATGAATAAATCTGGAATCCATAGGGCATAGAATAAATCCCTTGCACGCATTTCTTCTTTGCCATGATTTTTCTTCAATTCTAAGAAGTCAAATACATCGGCATGCCAAGGCTCCAAATATATAGCAAATGATCCTTTTCGCTTTCCTCCACCTTGGTCTACATAACGAGCTGTATCGTTGAAAACGCGCAACATAGGGATAATACCGTTGGAAGTACCATTGGTTCCTTTAATGTAAGACCCCGTGGCACGAATATTATGAATACTCAAACCAATTCCTCCGGCAGATTGTGATATCCTAGCAGTCTGCTTCAATGTATCGTAAATACCTTCAATAGAATCATCTTGCACGGTCAATAAGAAACAAGAAGACATTTGAGGCTTGGGTGTACCTGCATTGAATAAGGTTGGAGTGGCGTGGGTAAACCAACGCTCCGAGAGTAAATTATACGTATCAATAGCAGCAGCAATATCAGCACCATGGATACCCACAGCTACACGCATCAACATATGTTGAGGACGCTCAGCGATTTGCCCTTCCAATTTCAATAGATACGATTTTTCTAAGGTTTTGAAACCAAAATAATCATACCCAAAATCACGGTCATAGATAATGGCTTCATCCAACTCCACGGCGTTCTTTTTGATGATATCATAGATTTCCTTAGAAAGAAGTGCAGCGTTTTGGCCAGTTTTTGGATCTACATACGTAAACAAGCGCTTCATCGTAGCCGAAAAGGACTTCAATGTATTCTTATGTAAGTTAGAGATCGCGATTCGTGCTGCCAAAACAGCGTAATCAGGATGCTTGGTTGTTAACGAAGCTGCTGTCTCAGCGGCCAAGTTATCCAACTCCGTGGTCTTAACCCCGTCATAAAGCCCTGTAATCACTTTTCTAGCAACCTCAAGAGGTTGAACAAAAAATGGATCCAAGCTATAGCAAAGCTTCTCAATTCTTGCTGTGATTTTATCGAACTTGACAGATTCCCGTCGACCGTCTCTTTTAATTACGTACATACTTGATATATTAGAAAAATTAGCGTCTATATAATTTAGTTACAACCTTGTTAAAGCACAAAAGATTCCCATTCTAGAAAATTTCTCATCTAAAATATTCAAGCTAATATCACTTGAAAATTGGTTGGCGGTTTTGTTTTTAAGCTTTAACTTCATCCAAGGATTGCATACTCCTTGGGGGGTTGGGCACTATGTAAAATTAGAAAAAAAGAACACCGCTTGCAAACTATTTTTTCTCCAAAAAAAATAAAAAAAAGGTGCTTATTTGAAATGCAACATTCAATTAACCTCATGTCAATTCGTTACGACATCTACGTCTTTGAAAAGTACCAGAAAATATTTTTTAAGATTTTTTTAAGCTCCTTAAAATTGGCAAAAACCCTAAAAAATTGTTATGCAATATTTTGGAATTCCTTATAAAATTTATAATTTTGCATCCCGAATTAGCTGAACCTTCATCCCAAAGGTTTCATTATAAAACAAAAGACGGCAGGGAATCGTCATTATACTACCCAACATGAAAAAAGACATTCACCCAGAATACAAAGAAGTTGTATTTCACGATTTATCAGCAGATTACAAGTTTTTAACTCGTTCTTGCGTTAATACAACCGAAACAACTGAATTCGAAGGAGCTACTTACCCAGTATTCAAAATTGAGGTTTCTTCTCAATCACACCCTTTTTACACAGGTAAAAATGTGTTATTGGATACTACTGGTCGTGTGGATAAATTCAACAAGCGTTACGCTCAGAAAAACTAATCCAAACAAAAAACATTACCCAAGCCTCCTCGAACTTGTTTCAAGGAGGCTTTTTTATTGTATTTTTGTCGCATGCTGGAAAACGTCACCTTCTATAACGACCCTCTCCTTGTACAAGCATTGAGACCTCTAAGCTACTATCGATCTCTAGATCAATTGTGGCTAGGAACCAGAACGATACAGGATAAATGGAAGGCCTATCCGCTAAATACAACACCATCTGTTCCAATAGCTATTTTGGGTTCTTTACTCCCCAATACCGAGATGGTACAAGCAATCCAACAATTAAGTCCCAATACAGCCTTAGTTCAAGGAAATCAAGTCTTGGCTTTCAGCTATGAACTGGGTCAAAAACCATTGCCTCCTTCAAGAAATAATAAGATAGAATACTCAGGTAAAGCTCAATGGATTCAGCATCCAGAAGATCTTTTAAAACATCAAGCTGCAGCTCTACTTGATGAAATAAATCCAACACCTTTCGATATAGAGAAATATCAAGCCTTGGGAAATACCATTCTGGCTCCTGATAACTGTTTCATTCATCCAAGTGCACAAATGAAAGGATGTATGTTGGATGCGAGTCATGGACCTATCTATATCGGAGAAGAAGTTAACCTACAGATGGGAACCATCATACAAGGACCTGCCGCCTTCTTGAAAGGTTCATCCACCAACCTGGGAGCGAAAATTAGACCTAATACCACGATTGGTCCGGGATGCAAAGTAGGTGGTGAAATCAATCATTCGATCTTTTTCCCCTTTAGTAATAAAGCCCACGAAGGGTATATAGGTAGTTCTGTCATCGGGTCATACGTCAACATGGGTGCTCTAAGCAGTAATTCCAATGTAAAAAACGATTTAAAGCCCATCTCCATCTTCGATTATCCTCAAAATAAACAAAGAAATACGGGTTTAACGGCACTAGGACTTATCATGGGAGATTTTGTCACTACTGGCATACATAGCAAATTCAATACAGGCAGCGTAGTGGGTTGCCACAGCAATATTAGTAGTCAAGGTTTCTTACCTAAATTCATTCCATCTTTTACCTGGGGCGAATTTCCCAAGCTACAAATCTACCAAATGGCAAAAGCGAAACAAGTAGCTTCCCAATGGATTGGACTAAAACAGCAAGCTATTCCTGAAAATCTAGCTCAGGTCATGGAAGAAATTTGGAAAGAGGAGGCTTCTTTCCGAACTTAGCCTTTTCGTTTACTCATTCCAAAAGGCATGCTTTTTAAGGACATTCCGGGCTTATTTGACATCAAGAAAACATTGAGTGCTGCTGTGCAAAATCAGCACATCGCACATGCTCAATTGTTTCATGGTCCTTATGGGGGTCCACAATTAGCCATGGCCTTGGCTTTTACTACCTATTTGTTTTGTACAAATCGACAAGGTGAGGATGCTTGTGGAGTATGTGCGAGTTGTCAAAAAATGAAACGAGCAGTACATCCCGATTTGGTCTTTTTATTTCCCACTATTGTAACAAAAAAAGTAAAAGAGCCTGAATCTGACATCTTTTTACCCGAGTGGAGAAATTTCATAGCGGAGTCTACCTATCGTACATTACCTGAATGGCTCGTTTTTTTGGGAGCAGAAGGAAATAAACAAGGTAATTTCCCCGTGGAAGAAACCCGAAAATTAATACCAAAAATTAGCTTAAAACCCTTTGAGGCACCATTTAAGGTGGTAATTTTATGGAATCCAGAATCCTTGAATGCCTCCTCTGGGAATGCCCTATTAAAAACCTTGGAGGAACCACCTTCAACGACCTTGTTTTTGCTAGTTTGCTCTGAGCCTCAAAAATTACTAGCTACTATTCTATCGAGGACACAGCGCGTCAAAATCCCTTCAGTAGAAGAAAATGCACTAGCTGATTTTTTGGTGGAACAATCTGCCATTGATGCAGAAAAAGCTTTGCAATTAGCCCAAAGTGCCGAAGGAAATATTGCCTGGGCATTAGAAAAATCGAAAACGGAAAACTTAAGTACATCGACCTGGTTTGCCGAATGGATGCGTGCCGTGTATGCAAAAAACTTAAGTAAGTTGGTTATTCTGGCTGATCAATTTGATGGTTTTGCTAAAGAAGACCAAAAAGGGCTTTTGGAATATAGCTTACATGTTCTTAGGCAATGTTTATACCAAATTTCGGGGGCTCCTCAACTGATAAAATCACTGGAAAAAGAAAAGAAATTCATCGATAATTTTTCCAAGACCTTGAGTCAAGATAAAATAGAAAAAATGTCGAGTAAAGTTTCAGATGTCCACTACCATTTGGAAAGAAATGCTCGTGCCAAAATGGTGCATTTGGACTTATCCTTACAATTTGTCCGCATTTATCATGCACAATAAAACGCCTAAACATGCAACATATTAGAATAGGTACCCGAAATTCCGCATTAGCCTTATGGCAAGCGAATCATATTGGTCATTTGTTGGAAAAGGCGGGATTTAGTTATGAACTGAAGGCCATCAGTACCAAAGGGGATCTAGTATTAGATCGTTCTTTATCGAAAATTGGGTCTAAAGGTGTTTTTACGGAAGAATTAGAAACCATGCTCCGAGAGGGGGAAATTGATATTGCTCAACATTCTGCTAAAGACTTGCCATCGCATTTACCAGAAGATTTAGCATTAATTGCCTACACGGAAAGAGAGGAGGCGCATGACGTGGTACTTAGTTTAGACCCTAGTGTATGTCTAGATTCAGATAAAAAATTAACAATTGGCACCTCTTCTACACGCAGACGGGCATTTTTACAACATTTCTACCCACAACATGAAGCTGTAGAAATGCGAGGAAATTTACAAACACGACTTGAAAAATTAAAACAAGGCTCTTGTGACGCTATGTTACTTGCCTATGCGGGAGTACATCGCATGGAAATGAGTGCGTACATCACACAACATTTATCGATATCTCAATTTGTTCCAGCGGTAGGACAAGGATCTGTGGCCATTCAATGCGCTGTAAGCTTGAATCCTAGCCTCAAAGAACAAATTAGGGCCGCTTGTAATCATGATGATACGGAAAAATGCCTGCTGGCCGAAAGAAGTTTATTGTATCAATTAGAAGGTGGATGTAGTGTTCCTGTATATGGGCATGCCGTATTGATAGAAAATTCGATCCGTTTAACAGGTGGAGTTTTGAGCTTAAATGGGCAACAAAAAATAGAATTCACGCAAATTGGTACTCATCCTCAAATTTTAGGTGAACATTTAGCGGGAGATTTGGTAAATTCGGGTGCTAGAAAAATCCTACAAGCCATTAGGGCAGAGTTAAATCCATAATCTTGTTGAAATTTCGCATGAAAAAGAGCATTTTAATTACAGGTTCCAATGGCTTATTAGGTCAAAAATTAGTCCAATTACTCGTCAAACAGGATGATATTGAGCTAATAGCAACAGCTAAAGGTCCCAACCGTCTTGCGTCTACCACAGGCTACACCTATGTATCCTTGGACATTACACAAGCAAAAGAGGTAATGGAAGTCTTTCAACAATACCAACCCGATGTATTGATTCATACAGCTGCCATGACCAATGTCGACACGTGCGAAGTGGACCCAGCAGGTTGTGAATTGTTGAATGTCACAGCAGTTCAGTATTTAGTACAGGCCTGTGAAGCACATGATACGTTTATGTGTCATTTATCTACTGACTTTATTTTTGATGGAGCTGATGGCCCATATGATGAAGAAGCTCAACCGAATCCTATTTCCATTTATGGAGAAAGTAAACTAGCTGCTGAAAAATTAATTCAAGCTTCTTCCATTCGTTGGGCAATTGCCAGAACAGTACTTGTATTTGGCATCGTACAAGATATGAGCCGCACGAACATCATATTATGGGTAAAGAAATCCTTGGAAGAGGGGAAATCCATACAGGTAGTAACAGATCAATTCAGAACGCCAACATTAGCTGAGGATTTAGCCATTGGCTGCTGGCTAATAGCCCAAAAAGAAGCAGAAGGAATTTACAATATTTCAGGTTCTGATTTCTTAACTCCCTATGAAATGGCCATTAAAACAGCTAATTTCTTTCAATTGCCACTTGAATTAATTACTAAAGCCGATTCTTCTACATTCCAACAAGCTGCTAAAAGGCCTCCAAGGACTGGGTTTATTTTAGACAAGGCAAAAAAAATCCTAGGGTATCAGCCTAGGAGTTTTGATGAGGGGATTGCTATTGTAGCCGATCAAATTCGAGCTTAATCTTCGATGGAAGGTTGATCTTCTTCGGAAGCAGCATTATTTTCATCTTGTATCGACTTGGCTAACAAAGTATCTGCATGAAACTTAGCATTTTCTTCTTGCAAGGTCTTCCAAAGTACATCCTTTAATTCTTGAATACCTTCTTGGGTTATAGAAGAGATGAATACTACAGGTAAATCTGATGGCAAAGTCGCCCGAATTTCTTCTTGCATCTCAGGAATGGAAATATCCATTTTAGAAACAACCAAAACCCGTTGTTTTTGGAGTAATTCAGGATTAAATTTCTCCAATTCACCTAATAGAATCTCGTATTCATTCCCCCAATCTTTCGCATCAGAAGGAATTAAGAAGCATAATATAGAATTTCGTTCGATATGACGTAAAAAACGTAGGCCTAAACCTTTACCTTCGGAGGCCCCTTCAATAATACCTGGAATATCGGCTACAACAAAAGATTTGTAATCACGGTAAGCGACTACACCTAAATGAGGTACTAAAGTAGTAAATGGATAATCCGCAATTTCAGGTTTGGCAGCAGAAAGAACAGATAATAAAGTGGATTTACCTGCATTTGGGAAACCAACCAAACCAACATCCGCTAAGACTTTCAATTCCATGATAACCCAACGGTCCTGCCCTTCCTCTCCGGGTTGAGCATGGCGTGGAGATTGATTGGTAGAGGATTTAAAATGGGTGTTACCCATACCGCCTCTTCCACCTGGAAGTAATAAGATCTTTTGACCTTCTTCTGTTACCTCAGCTAAAAATTCATTGCTTTCAGCATCTTTCACGATGGTTCCAAGCGGAACTTCAATGTAAATATCTTCACCTTCTGCACCAGATCTTCTTCCGCCTTCACCCCCTTTGCCATTATCAGCAATGATGTGTTTTTGGTATTTCAGGTGAAGTAAAGTCCAAAGTTGGGAATTGCCAACCAAATAGATATGCCCTCCTCTACCGCCATCGCCACCATCGGGACCGCCTTTTGGCACGTGTTTTTCACGGCGAAAATGGGACGATCCAAATCCTCCTCTACCGGAGCGGACGTTTATCTTTACGTAATCTATAAAATTGGATGTCATAAGTATGATACAAGGTTATTAACCTTCAATAATGCGGACAATTTGTCCAAATATTTCTTCAATTTCACCGATACCATTGATACCTTGGAATTTTCCTTGGGAATCATAGTGACCAGCCACTGGAGCTGTCTTTTCTCCATATTCTTGTACTCTTTTGCGTATTAGTTCTTCATTTTGATCATCGGGTCTTCCAGAAGTCTTACCGCGCTCTAATAAACGTTGAGTTAATTCCTCTTGGTTTACTTCCAAGGAAATCATGTGCTTAATGGATAATTGATGTCCTTCTAATAAATTATCCAAAGCCTCAGCTTGAGCTACTGTTCTAGGAAAACCATCAAAAATAAAGCCTGCAGCCCCTTTCTTTTCATTCAATTTATTCTCAATCATTCCAATCACCACAGAATCGGGAACCAATATTCCTTGATCCATTAATTTTTTTGCCTCAAGACCTAATTCAGTCCCTGCCGATATTTCTGCACGTAATAAATCACCAGTGGATAAATGAATTAAACCATATTGATCAATCAATTTAGCCGATTGAGTTCCTTTCCCTGCCCCTGGAGGCCCAAATAGTACAAGATTCAACATAAAGAATGTAAAGGTTGACTGTTAAACAAGAATAAAAATTGAAGGACAAAGGTAATCAATGCCGAAGGATAAAACCACCATTATACAAAATATACCTTGTTGTATAAAGTCCTGAGTGCAAGAATGGTATATTAAATAAGTGAAATTTTTTTGCCGTAATGTGCTAATCTTTAATTTGTAAGGCCTAACTTGCATACGATTAAGTGGATAAAAGGCTATTTTTTATCGACAAAATCAAATTTTCACTCAAATCTTTTACTAAATGAAAACAAATTTCTACGTAAGCAGAGTGGTCTTCTTAATGGCTTTAATGTTATCCGTTTCTTGGGTAGCCTGGGGTCAGGACCGAAAAGTATCTGGTACTGTACAAGACGCTAAACGCGACGGCATTCCAGGAGTATCCGTCTTAGTTAAAGGTACAACCACCGGAACTACAACCGATGGTAATGGAGCATTCTCCATCACAGTAAAAACAGCCAATGCTGAATTAACAATTAGTTCAGTAGGTTATGTGTCTAAAACTGTTCCCGTTGGAAACAGATCTAGCATCAGCATCTCCTTAGATGAAGATGTAAGCCAATTAAGCGAAATCGTTGTAACAGGATATGCCTCACAACGTAAAAAAGACATCACAGGTGCGGTAGCCGTGGTTAGTTCGAAAGAATTAACAGCTGTTCCTTCAGCATCCGTTACTCAAATGTTACAAGGCCGTGCGGCAGGTGTAACGGTGGGTAATGACAACTCTCCAGGTGGTGGTACGATGGTGCGTGTACGTGGTTTTGGTTCCATCAACAACAACAGTCCGCTGTATGTTATTGACGGAGTTCCAACTCAAGGTACGTTGAACCAAATCAACCCAAGTGATATTGAGTCAATGCAAGTATTGAAAGATGCTTCTGCGGCTTCTATCTATGGTGCACGTGCTGCGAACGGTGTTGTTATCATTACAACTAAGCGTGGTGGCGAAGGTGAGCCAAAAATCAACTTTGATATGTACACTGGTACTCAAGATGTTGGTAAAACCTTGGATCTATTGAACACAAAAGAATTAGGTCAATATTACTATGAGTCTGAAATTGGTGCTGGTAAACCAGCAGGAACTTCTCCTTCGGTACAATACCGTTTTGGAGCTGATGGAACACAAACCGTTGCGGATTATATTTATCCAAACGTTTATGGCTCATTACCAGCTAACTATACTTATACGAATGACATTACTGATCCTAACTTAGGAAAAACGTCTTGGAACATCACTCAGGCTAATAAAGCAGGAACAGATTGGCAAAAAGTTATTTTTGGACCAGCTAAAATCTCGAATTATCAAATTGGAGCAACAGGTGGATCAAAAAATGGTAAGTATGCGATCTCTGGATCTTATTTCAGCCAAGATGGTATTTTGAAATATACAAGCTATAAACGTTACTCTGTTCGTGCGAACACCGAGTTCAAAAAAGGTGGTTTAACTTTCGGAGAGAACTTTACTGTATCCTATGATGAAAAAGTAGGTATCCCTTCTGGAAACAACAACGAATCAAACCCGATCATGTTTGCGATTCGTATCCAACCAATCATTCCAGTATACGATATCACAGGTGGTCCAGTAGCATTAGGTGGTACTAACTCATCTGAATTAAACGGATTTGCGGGTTCTCGTGGTTCTAACTTAGGTAATGCTCCTAACCCATTTGCTCGTCAGTGGAGAGAGAAAGATAACCCTACAAAAGGTAGCCACATTTTTGGTAACGTATTCTTAGAATATGAAATCATCAAAGATTTGAAAGCACGTACTAGTTTAGGTTTTGAATACAATAACTACAACCAGTCGGCTTATTTAAATCGTGATATTGAAGCTGCTGAAGCTAGAAACTCCAACAGCTTAACGGTTTCAAACTCGTATGATCGTGCAGTAACATGGTATAATACGTTGAACTACAATAAAACAATTGGAGATCATACTTTCAACGTATTAGTAGGTACTGAAGCTGTTTCTACCTATGCATTTGGTTTCAATGCTGCTCGTTCGAACTTTGCTTTTGATGATTTATCTTATCGTTACTTGAACAATGGTGCAGCTGCTGGTTTATCCAATGCAGGTGCAGGTGCTACTCAAACAGCTTTGTTCTCTCAATTCGGAAAAGTTAACTACTCATATAAGGATTTCTTGTTAGCTGACTTCACATTACGTCGTGATGGTTCATCTCGTTTCTCTCCTGCTTACCGTTATGGTACTTTCCCCGCATTCTCTGTGGGTGCTCGTTTGACAGAATTAGCTTTCATGAAAGATTTGACTTTCATCAACGACTTGAAAGTACGTGCAGGTTGGGGTAAGACTGGTAACCAGTTGATTCCAAACGTATACAATGCGTATACTTTGTTTACACCAGATCCTAACAATAACGCATACGATATTGGAGGAACAGGTAGTTCAATCGCTTCTGGATTTGATATCGCGCAATTCGGTAACTCATTTGGACGTTGGGAAACAAATACTTCAACCAACATTGGTTTTGATGGTAGTTTGTTCAACAACAAATTAGACATCGCATTTGACTGGTACACACGTACTACATCTGACATGTTAACCCAGGTACCTATTCCAAGAACAGCTGGAACAGCATCTATTCCTTACGTTAACATTGGTGAAGTAAACAATACAGGTATTGATATCAATGTAACTTATCGTAACCAAATTGGTGATGTGAGATACTCGATCTCAGGACAGTATAGCCAGTACAAAAATAATGTAGTGAAGTTGAACGACGATCCTAAAGCATCTATTTTTGGATTCTCAACTCGTCTTCCATCGATTTCAGTGACTAAAGCTGGTTTACCAATCGCTTCATTCTTCGGTTATATCGTAGATGGTGTTATCAAAGACGATGCTGAGGCAGCTTCTGCTACTCAAATCCCTGGTTATACACGTGCGGGTGTATTCAAGTTTAGAGACGTAAACGGAGACGGTAAGATTACTGCTGATGACAAAACTATCATTGGTAATCCTCACCCAGACTTCACTTACGGTTTGAACTTAAGCCTTGGTTACAAAAACTTTGATTTGACTGTATTTGCTCAAGGTGTTCAAGGAAATGAAATTTTCAACTACTTGAAATACTGGACAGACTTTAACACATTCCAAGGAAACCGTTCTAAGGATATGTTATACAACTCTTGGAAGAAACAAGGTGACGTAGCTCAATTACCACGTTTGAACTCAAATGACACATTCAGTCAGCAGATTTCTACTTACTTCGTAGAAGATGGATCTTATACTCGTATCAAGAACATCCAATTGACTTACACGGTACCTTCTAGCATCACTAAGAAGTTAAAGTTAAGCTCATTACAAGTGTATGTTCAAGGTCAAAACTTGTTCACATTTAGTAAGTACAAAGGCCTAGATCCAGATATCAACTTGAGAACTGCAGGTAATGACAACCAAGATATCCACATGGGTATTGATGAAGGTTCATTCCCTGTGGCTAAATCATACAATGTTGGTTTAAGAGTAGGATTTTAATCTAGATATCATTTGAAAATAAATCATAAAAAAATGAAAAAGTTAATCATATTCGCGTTAGTAGCGACCGTCGGACTGAGCACTTCTTGCTCAGATAGTTTCTTCGACATTCAGCCACAAGGAGCGGCTTCATTAACCTCCTTGAGCAATAAGAATGGAGTGAATGCATTATTGATTGGAGCATACTCATTATTAGACGGCGTTGGTGCTGGTAATACGGGTCGTCAATCAACTATTTCCAATTACGTATTTGGTGGTATCACGTCAGGTGATGCTGTTAAAGGAACAGATGCTGGTGACCAACCAGAACAAAGTTTTATTGAGCAATTCAACTGGTTGGCAGATAATACCTACTTCCTAGGAAAATGGCAACACACGTATGATGGTGTAGCTCGTGCAAACGAAGCTATTCTTTTAGCAAAAAGTACTGACGTAAAAGACATGACAGATGCTGAAAGAACGCAAGTAGTAGCTGAAGCTCGTTTCTTACGTGGTCACTATCACTTTGAAGGTAAAAAGATGTGGAACATGATTCCTTACATCGATGAGACTATCTACAAGCGTGAAGATCCTAACTCAACTAAAATTCCAAATGATAAAGACATTTGGCCAAACATTGAGGCGGATTTCAAATTTGCTATGGAAAACCTTCCAGCTGTACAAACTCAAAAAGGCCGTGCTACTAAATGGGCAGCAATGACTTATTTAGCGAAAACCTATATCTTCCAAAAGAAATGGGCTGCAGCTAAAACCTTGCTTGAAGATGTATATAAAAATTCAGGTAAAAAGTTAGTAACGAACTACCATGATAACTATAGAAATACAACGAACAATAACATCGAGTCTATTTTCGAAGTTGAATTCTCTGTAAATGATGGTTCTACTGGTAACAATGGTAATGCAGGTGATAACTTGAACTGGCCATATTCTGCTAATGCTCCTGGTCGTGGATGTTGCGGATTCTATTTACCATCTCAAAACTTGGTAAATTCATTCAAAACTTCTTCTGATGGTTTACCATTAATCGGAGATAAAGCGGATGGAACAGCAGATACATACAACATGGTAGACCTTCCAAACGATCAAGGAATTCGTTCTTCAACCATTGATTTCAACTTGAATAAATCGATTCCTGTTGACCCTCGTTTAGACTGGACAGTAGGTCGTCGTGGAGTTCAATTCTTGGATTGGGGCGTAATGCCAGGTTTTCCTTGGATTCGTGACCAAAACTATTCTGGTCCGTATACAGGTAAAAAATGGATGTACTATTTAGCTGATGAAGGTAGCTCGACTCACTCAACATCTAAACGTGCAGTTAACAACAACTACCGTTTATTAAAAATGTCTTCAGTGATCCTTTGGTTAGCTGAGTGTGAAGCTGAATTAGGCAACTTAAGTGGTGCTGAAACTTATGTAAACATTATCCGTAACCGTGTTAAGAATGGTTCTGTACAAGATCCAACTGTTACCTACATCGTTAATCCTTATCCTGTTGGCACATTTGTTGCTAAAGGTAAAGATTACGCTTTGAACGCAGTTCGTATGGAAAACCGTTTAGAGTTTGCGATGGAAGGTCACCGTTTCTTCGACTTAGTTCGTTGGGGAATTGCTGCACCTTACTTGAACAAATACATGGCGGAAGAAGCTAAAAACGGAACTGATATGTCAGGAAGAACCTACAACAAAAGAGGTTACTTAGCTGGTAAATCATTTACTACTGGTAAGAATGAATATTTCCCTCTACCAAATGATGAGATCTTAAACTCGCAGAAAGATGGAAAACCAACATTGAAACAAAACAACTACTAGTCGTTTATTTCATGTTATTCGAAAAAGTCAGGACAGAAGTCCTGACTTTTTTTTTGTACATTTTCTTCATCAAAATCACTCCTATGAAATTCGCATCAGTCATCTCATTACTATGTATTAGCTGGACTTGTTTTTCACAAATTCCTTCCGGTAAAAGTGTCATTAGTTCTTTGCACATCTTTGATGTAAAAACGAAAAAAACCACCGAAATCCTCAAAGAGCATCGCCATTTTGAAGCACCCAATTGGTCCGTTGATGGATCACATTTACTTATCAATAGTTTGGGTTTATTAGAAAAAATCAGCCCAAATGGCACAAAATTAGGTGCCCTTCCCACTGGTAGTATACAAAAATGCAATAATGATCACGGGTATAGCTTTGATGGAAAAACGCTTTACATTTCTAGTTCTGATCCGAGTTCAGGTATCAGTGGCTCACTTATTTTTAAAGTCGATAGTCAAGGTGGACAACCTGTTCGATTAACGAACCAGGGTCCATCCTATTGGCATGGTATCTCTCCTGATGGTAAAACCATGGTCTACTGTGCCGAAAGAAATAAAAATTATGATATCTATGCCATGGATACCCAAGGCGGAGCAGAAATTAGACTTACGACAGAAGAAGGATTGGATGATGGACCAGAATATAGCCCAGATGGCAAATTCATCTACTTTAATTCTTTCCGCACGGGGAAAATGCAAATCTGGCGCATGCATCCTGATGGCACTAATGCGGAACAAATGACCTTTGATGATTACTCAACCTGGTTTGCCCATATTAGACCCAATGGAAAAGAAGCTGTTGTCATCAGTTATTTAGAAGATCAAAAACAAAACCATCCATTTGGACATCAAGTAAAACTTCGATTATTGAATTTGAAGTCTAAAAAAATTCAAGATTTAACAGAAGCATTTTATGGAGGACAAGGTAGTATTAATGTTCCATCATGGTCACCAGACGGTTCCAAATTTGCCTATGTTCGCTATGAACTAGAAGACAAAAAACCTTAAACAACAGGTAATTGTGTATATTTATATCGAAATATATGTCGATGAATCTATCACAAGCTTTTGACGAAATTGTATTAAAAAGAAGATCAAACAGACGATTTGATACCGAAATACTGGTTCCTGATGAAGTCATTCAAAAAAGTTTAGAAAGGGCTATTCTCTCCCCCAACAGTAGCAATATGCAACTCTGGGAATTTTATTGGATCAGTAGTCCAGAAGAAAAAGCCCAATATGAAAAACTTTGTTTAGGTCAATCTGCGGCAAGAACAGCCGCTCATTTAGTTGTGTTCGTTACAAGACAAGATCATTGGAAAAAACATGCACAATGGAACATCGGCAAGATTAAATCATCCATCTCAGGTGAACCCAGTAAGTTAGAAAAAAGAGCCTTGGATTATTACGGCATATTAATGCCGATTTTGTACCGTACCGATATCTTGGGATTAAGTACCTTAATTAGAAGAGCCATTACTTTTGTTAAAGGATTTAATAATCCTTTTATGCGATTTGCAGGATTGGCCGATCAACGGGTTATGGTACATAAATCATGTGCATTAGCTGCTCAAACTTTCATGCTATCTATCGTTGCGGAAGGATACGATACTTGTCCGATGGAGGGATTTGACGCTAAGCTGGTTAAAAGAGCTTTAAATCTCCCCAATGAAGCCGAAATCAACATGATAGTGGCGGTCGGCAAAGGAACGGAAGAAGGAATTTATGGGAAAAGAAATCGTTTGCCTTTGGAAGAGCTTGTTTTCAAACGTTGATTATAAACAGTCCACATCCATGATGATTTGAACTCCCTTACATGCCGAATGTGATGATTGAATATCAATTTCCTCTCGTAATGCTTCTTTAAATTTTGCTAGTGCCAAACCTTTCTCTATTTTAATCAATATTTCCATGGCATATTGATTCCTGATTCTTTCGATCAAAGGTTTTTCTGGCCCAAGTACACGACCATGACCAAATTTCTCTTTTAAGGCTGTTCCCAAATGCCTAGCTGCTGTCTCTACACGAGAAGCTTCCATATTACGTAGCGTCAACTTAATCAATCGACTGAAAGGAGGATAATGGTATCCTTCTCTTTCCACGATTTCTTCCGCATACATGGCTTCATAATTATTTTGTAAAATATGATCAAATATTGGATGGGTAGGCTGATTCGTTTGAATATAGACCTGACCCAGTTCTTCTCTTCTACCTGCCCTACCAGCCACCTGAGAAATCAATTGGAATGCTCGCTCGTGAGCTCTAAAGTCGGGAAAGTTAATCACCTTATCTGCATCAAAAATAGCCACCATGGATAGACCTTCAAAGTCCAATCCTTTAGCCACCATTTGAGTACCTACCAAAACATCAATATTGCCTGAGGTTATTTCTGCCAATAGACTCGTAAATGCTGTTTTGGAGCGCGTCGTATCCAAATCCATCCGACCAATACGTGCATCAGGCATGTGTAATTGCAATTCTTCCTCTAATTTTTCCGTACCATAGCCCATGGTCTTCAATTGCGTACTTCCGCAGGCTGCGCAGCGTCTTAATAAACCTTCTCGATATCCACAATAATGGCATCGCAATTCTTGATCTCGAGCATGAAAAGTCAAACTTACATCACATTGATTGCAAGTAGCAATCCAATCACAATCCTGACATTGAATGTAAGGAGAATACCCTCTCCTATTTTGAAACAATAAACTTTGTTTTCCTCGATTGAAATTTTCCTCCAAAGCGGTAATCAAATCCACGGAAAAACCACCCTTCATTTGCTTCATTTTCTGAGCATACTTGGTATCCAACAAGTTGATTTGAGGCAATTGTGCTGTCCCAAAGCGCTCTTTGATCGTCACCAAACCATATTTCCCTTCCTTAGCTTGATAATATGACTCAATAGAAGGTGTGGCTGAACCCAAAAGCACTTTAGCTCCTTGTTGTTTGGCCAAAACCACGGCTACATCTCGAGCATGATACCTTGGAGCAGGGTCTACTTGTTTAAAGGATGACTCATGCTCCTCATCCACAATCACTAAACCCAAATTCGAAAAAGGCAAAAAGACGGAAGAACGGACACCCACCACAAAAGGATATTTTCCTTCAACAATGGATTTCCAAACTTCTACACGTTCATTATCTGAAAATTTAGAATGATAAATTCCCACTTGCTCTCCAAAAATACGTTTAAGACGTAAGACGATTTGGGTAGTAAGGGCTATCTCTGGCAATAAATAAAGCACTTGACTGCCATTGGCCAAGGCTTCCTGAATGAGCTTAATATAAATTTCTGTTTTTCCACTGCCCGTAATGCCATGTAACAATACGACATCCTTTTCCTGAAACTGATTCAAGATAGATTGATAAGCTTTGTTCTGTGCTTGATTTAATTCAAATGCAGTTGGAATAAAATCTTCTGCATCTTGTCCGAATCGGGAAACAATCACCTCAAAACTTTCAAAAACCTGATTTTTAATCAAGGTTTGTAAAGAACTTTCAGACAGATCTGCTTGAGAAAAACTAGATTTTTCAAGTCCCTTTTGATTTATTTCGGCATTACGTAAAACAGGAATAAACTGAAGATAATGTAAAATGATGGCCAACTGCTTGGGCTTGGATTCCAATTGCTGAATTAACTCAACCAATTTCTCCTTTTCTTCGTAGACTGCTGCCAATCGAATTTTACGCATCACTTTAGGTGTGTACCGATCTTTCAATTCATCAAAAATCAAAACAGCCTGCTTACTTACTAAAGACTTAATCAAGTGATAAGGGCTCTTTAATTCAGCTAGTTGAGCAATCTCATCATAAGACATGGACCCCTTTTCTTGAATGGAATTAAAAATCAATTGCTCCTTCTCATTCAAAGCCATTTCTAATGAATATGCTGGATTAATTTGTACTTTGGATTGACTAGAAATTTTCAATCCTGCAGGTAATGCAATCTGAAAAACTTCTCCTGGGTAGCACATGTAATACGCTGCTACCCAATGAAATAATTTAATTTGAGAAGCCGTTACCAAAGGGCTATCATCTAATATTTCTAAAATGTACTTGGCTTGATATTGCTTAGGAGGTTGATGATGAACCTGTACAATGACAGCTGTCAAAACCTTGGAGGAACCGAAAGGTACCACAATGCGTATTCCAGCTTGTACTACATCTGACCATGCCCTAGGTACACGGTACGTAAAATACCGTGGAATGGGTAAGGGGAGTAATGCATCCACAAAAACCGTTGATTCCTCTGAAGACGACAATGCTGTTGACTCGTTCATGCTAGCTACAAAGAAAAGGAAAGATTCGTGCACTGGCAAACCTGGATTTAACCTAAAAAACTAAGGTTTCCACTGCAATGTTTGAATGAGATGCATAGCATCCTTTTTTAAAAACTGAATAACTGGAGCAAGGGAGTCATTTTGTGTTGCTGTTTTGACATATACTGCTCCTCTTAAATAATGATGTACACTATCTGTGGTATAAAACTGAAAAGATGTAGCCACTTCTCCATCCAACTCGATGATTCCAGCCTTTCTTCCAGAACGGGTGGTCATGACATATTCTTGTATTCCTCGTGCCTTCCCTTGGTGTTTGGCAGCCAAAATATAGGCATCATTGATTAGGTTAGCTAATTTCTTTTGATCCTTATTCAAAGGCTTATATGTCAACTGAATGAAGGCATGCCATTGTGGATAATAAATATATAACCAATGTGGCTCTGCCCATGAAACCGTATCAGGCATTACTTGGGCATATTGAGAAACTTCAAAAGTAAATGGATGTCCTTTTTCCAAATTTAGATACTTTGCCTTAGGCAAAATAATTCGATTATATCCTTTAGGACGAGGTAAATCAGCCTTCTGTTCGGCTGTTTTATCAGCACAAGCAAGGAAAAACCAGCTTAAAATTAATATGGATATCCAATGCCTCATAGCCCTTATTATTATTGAGGTTCGTCTAAAGAATAATATTTCAAAATGGGATCTTGAATGATATGGTACAACTTCTCTCGTAACATAGGCACATCATCTATGGTTAAACCTTTCGTGATAATAGGAGGATGTATTTCCGCACGAATTACTCCAGGCCTAATCATCAAAGGCTTATCGGAGAATATTTGGTAATTATTGAATAAACTGATAGGTACCAATGGAATTTGTTGCTGAATCGCCATAATCAAAGCTCCATCCTTCAAAGGCTTTGCCATATAAGGGTACTTCTTTGACACAATGCCACCTTCTGGAAATATAGCTATACTCCTGCCTGATTGCAATGCTTTTAGGGCTTTGGATAATGAACCTGCTCTACTGGCATTATCTGACCGATTAACCAAGATATTTAAGCGGGCATACATGTATCCAAATAAGGGTAATTTGCCCAAAGAACTTTTTCCAACAAAAGACGTATAATGCTCCAGCAGATAAACGATCACGGGAATATCCAGAAACGAGAAATGATTGGCGCAAAAAACGTAATTCTGTTTTTTATCAGGAACAAAATGGTGTTTTACTTCAAAACGAATAAAACTAAAAAAGAAAAAACACTTAGACCATATTCGCACCAATTTGGCGGCATATTTCCGATAACTAAGCTTTTGAAGTAAAATAAAGATGAAAGGGTAAAAAAGCAGAAAAACTACAATGAACCAAAATAAGGACCAAAGAGTAAAAAGACCTAGAAAAGGATTTGAAAGAAATGGGTTCTTTTTATTCATGCTTTACATACCCAAAAAATAAACAATTAGGGGTTGATTATTCAACCACCCCTAATTGTACTGTATTGGTTTTCTTACCCGAATGGGCAGGAATAGACAAGGTGGTTACAAAAACATCCCCGGCTGATAATAATTGATCTTGCTTTAATTTGTCCACCATAGCAGCTACTGTCTTTTCAGCACTTTCAGCGGATGGATCATAAAAGAATACTTTCACCCCCCACAACAAGCCCATCGTGGACATTAACTGTTTGTCAGAAGTGAAAACATATAAGTCTGCTTTGGGTCTATGTGCAGATAAGCGAAATGCTGTATGACCAGAATTAGTAATACAAAGTATAGCCTTGGCTTTTGAATCACGAGCTAAACGACATGCTCCTGCAATCAAACGGTCGGTCAAAGCTACTTCTTTTGAACTTTGTGCTAAAGCATGGTTCTTGAAATAAATCGCTACTTCATCTCCTTTAATAACCGAAATAGCATTTTGCTGCTGCTCCACAATCTCATGAATGTGAGCCATCGTTTCCACTGCTTTTATGGGGTAAGAACCCGAAGCTGATTCGCCACTTAGCATGGTAGCAGAGGCACCTTGCAATACCGCATTAGCTACGTCAGAAGTTTCAGCACGAGTAGGAACAGGGTTTTGAATCATGGATTCCAACATCTGAGTTGCCACAATCACAGGCTTACCGGCAGCTGTACATTTCTCCACCATAACTTTTTGCAAGTAGGGAACTACCGCTCCATCCATCTCCACACCCAAATCGCCACGCGCCACCATGATACCATCCGTAGCTTCAATAATTTCATCCAAATAATCAATCGCTTCTGGCTTTTCGATCTTGGCAATCACGCGGGTATTTTTACCGTATGCTTTAATTTTTTCTTTGATATCCCAGATATCAGAAGCCTTACGTACAAATGATAAAGCAACCCAATCTACTCCATGATCTAAACCAAAATATAAATCTGCCTCATCTTTCGGTGTTAAGCATGGTAAAGAAACCTTAGTACCTGGTAAATTAATCCCTTTTTTAGATTTCAAAATACCTCCATAAATCACCTCTGTTAAGACTTCTCTTTTCTCTTTATCAATGGCAAGCACCTTCACCTCTAAATTACCATCATCCATCAAAATACGCTCTCCTACATTCACATCCAAATACATCGAAGTATACGTAGTCCCTACTTTCTCTGATGTTCCAAGCAAGTTTTCATCCATCGCAAAGATGAGTTGCTTACCCGCTTCTAATACAACACCATTGTTCTCCACCATCTGAGTCCTAATCTTAGGACCTTGCAAATCTTGTAGAATACACAAATTCATGCCTAGCTCTTCGCTAATAGAACGAATCGTTTTTAAACGTTCCAAATGATCTTCATGAGTTCCGTGCGAGAAATTTAAACGGAATACATTGACTCCAGCTTGAGCTAATTGAATTAAGGATTCTCTTGATTCAGAAACTGGACCTACTGTGGCTACTATTTTTGTCTTGCGTTGATACGACATATATGCTTAATTATTCAATTTACCCTGCAAGTTACAGCTTAGTCATCAAAAAATTGAATAATTATAATAAATCATGTCCAAATTTCGCTGGAATCTGATTAATCTAAAGAATAAACCAATTTATCCGACACAAAAAGTCGCAATTCAAAATCAAACTTGACAGGTAAACTGTATTTATAGCTCTTAATAATTGAGCAAAAGGTTATGGGCGCTCCCATATCCCGTAATACTTCCATGTAGGTACCAAGTTGACGGGGCGACATGTGTAAATGCTCGGCAAAGGAAGCCGCAGAACCAGTAGATTCCTGTTGAATTAATCGATGAATTCGATGTAAGCGTTCTAATTGTTTAAGACATTGCATGGTTAGAAATTTAATGTCACAATTTCGAATATAGATGAATAATAGTGTACAAATAAGTTGATAAATAACAGAGAATATCAACCAATTGGACATAAAAAAAGGAGGCTTAGGCCTCCTTTCCTTCTAAAAATTATTATTTTAGTTTTCCCACATATCATGTTCCATTTCCAATAATTTATATTCCAATTGCTGAGACATTAAGAGTCCCTCACGATCAGAACTATAAATATCCGTTAAGAATTTATTTTCTGGGTTTCCTTTTTTGATGATTCTAGCCTGAAACATTCTCAAATCAAAGGCGTCGGCCATGTTCTTGTGTTGAGTTTCATTTTCTGCATTGTACCAAATACAATTGGGGTTACTTCTAAACAACTTATACACATCCTTATATCGGAAAGATGCTACAGGTTTATCAAATCCAGCTTTTGTTTTAGAAGCTGGAATAATTAAGGTAAGTGCCTGAATATCAAAATACAATCTCGAACGTTGACGATCGATGATCGCATCTTCTTTAATTTCAATGATTGAAAGTTCTTTCGGAAAAAAATAAGAATCCAGACTTGCTACAGGTTTTGTATCAAAATCATCAGCTTTTTTTACAGTTGCACCAGGTTTTGTGGTTGTTCCCCAACCATCATCTTCACCAGCTTTTTTATCCCCACCTTCAGCACCAAATCCAGCAGCTTTCTCTGCTTCGGATAGACTTCCTTCACCTATGGAATCATCCATGCGTAACTTTTCCTTAAACTGCGCAGTGCTTAATTTAGTCACTAATGAGTCATTCACATAAGGTACTAAAATACCAGCTTCCACCCATTCCACTAAGAATTTAGAAATCTCATTATTGACAGAGAAAAATGGTTGATTAATTTTCTCATTCAAGTCCATCCTGCGCCATAAGCGAGCTTTATAATGAATGTTCGCTGGATCAATGGGGCGCACTGAATTCAACTTAGATTCATCAATAGGTTTCTCTTGAGCCAGGGCACTGAATCCACAGATCAGAGAAATTAACAATAATAACTGATTGACTGATTTCATATACAGGGTTTTCCTAATCACTCAAAGGGATATTTTTGACCATCGATACAGGGATAGTCTCAATAGTTCCTTTGAAATTTTTTCTTTGAACTTCTTTTACTTCAATGTAGTAGCGATCTCCAGGCTGAGCTTGAGAAGCTAACTTAGCAATTGACCCAGAACCAGGTAAATTAGCTATTTCGTCAATTTTTCTTTGACCACGCACTAGAGCTACATATACCTGAGCCACACGGTAATTGGCATCATCGGGGTTTGTAGCTTTAAATGACTCATCTGCAATGGCTCTAGCGTCTAAGGTTCTCAAACCAGATGCACTAGTACCTTTTTTCTCATTTAATTCACCTCCATTACCGAAGATGCGTACATCAGGCCTAGGAACACGACGAACTTTAAACGTTTCTTTCCCAAGTAAAGTACCTCCATTGTTCACATTTAACGTAATGCTTGCTGAAGAAGGGACAACGGTCACCTTGCCTCTGTTTTGGCCAGGAATAACCTCTCCACCCTCTGCCGAGAATTGAGGATTCCATAAAGCACCTAAGCCTGGACTAACTACACTTAAACGATTCGCACAACCTAAATATAAAGCTGGCAAAGTAGCAGTCTCAATATTATAGGTAGGCTTTAATACAAAATATTCTTTTTGGATGGATTCTGTTTTTGGACCAGCTGGACTCATATAAGCCACCGTTGCAGTATAAGTCTTTTTAGAAAGCCCATTCGCATCATATCCACCACCAGAGGTTTTAAATTTAATTTGACCACGTCCATCCACCACTGGAATAGAAGCTCCATTAAAGCTCATACGAGGAGTAAATCCAGATGAAGTAGCTGCAATGAACACTTCAGCTTGGTATTCCATACCCGCTACCACGGTGTTGGCATTGGCTGAAACTTGTGCAAAAACTTTGTCGAACTTAATTTCTTTAGCTCCTACTTTGGAAGCCAATTGACTCAATACTTCCGTTTCATAACGTCTAATCTCAGCTTGCTTCTGGCTTAGTGTAGCTAAAGCAGCAGGTACTGGTGTTTGTTCAAAATTCAATTCCGCAAAATCTTTATTGGATTGTGCTGCATCACGACTCGCCACAGGATCGTCTTTAGCGGCTAGCGCCAAAGATGGAAATTTTGTACCTGGATCAGCAATAGATTGCATTTTGGCCACATATTGATCAAACATAGGAACCAATTGATATGCTTCTCCTTTAGAATTAGCTCCTACCATCAATTCAAATACCTTCTCTTCTTCTTTTGGATTTTTAATTGTTCCTGTTTCTGGATCAATTCCTCCACCTGATTCAATCACTTTGGATTTTAATCCATCAATGTGATTCACTAATTCATCTGCCAATTTGCGTACTTCATTCGCTTTCTTAAGAATATCAGCATAAGCAGCTGGATTGGGAAGATCTTTAATGCGTTCTTCAATACCAGTGACCATACTCTTATTCTTAGAACTTGCCGATTGATTTGCAATTTCTAAACTATTATTTAACAAGGTGAATTTCTGTAAAAGTGCATCACTTACCTGTAAAGCTAACAGGGCCGTGAGTACCAAATACATCATCCCGATCATTTTCTGCCGGGGGGTCTCTTTTAAACTTGCCATATACTTATGAGATCAAAGCTAAAGTGGAAAAAAATTAGCCTTTCATAGCTGTTAACATACTACCATATACTTGGTTCAATGATTGAATATTCGCATTCAATTTTGCCAATTCTGTTTTGAACAATTCCGCATCTTTTTGAGTAGCGGCCATTTGTTCAACTGTCAAATTAACATTCCCATAGTAACTATTAATAGCTTTCAAGTGCTTGGTAGCCTCTTGGATCTCCGTTTCATAAATGGTATTCAAAGTAGATAATTGATCACCTGCTTTAGCATATTGTTGTGCATATTTAGCTGCTTCTACTGAAGAAACAGAAATAGCCCCTAATGAATTCGCTGCTTCAGACACCGATTTGTTTAAGGTTCCTAAAGATTCAGAAGACGAAGATAAAGATTTCACAAAATCTTGGGTTGCCACGGTAGCTTTAGAAATATCTTGTAGACTATTGGCCGTTTCGGTTAGCCCCTTCAAACTCTTTGTCAATCCTTCCACTACTTCTGGGCCTAATCCTTTTAAGCTAGATAAAGCATCTATACCACTCGTAGAAGTGGGTCTTGCTACCGGAGCACCGCCTACTAACTCTGGATAAACCTTTTCCCAATCATACGATTTTTCTGGTTTTGCTTGTAAGTACAAAACCCCGAACAAAATAAAAATGGCCGCTTCGGTGAACATCCCAACCATTAACATTTCGTTGGCTCCATCCCAATGGACAATTTTAAATAAGGCTCCTACAATTACTACTGCCGCACCAAAACTAGCGATGACATTGATTGATTTTTCCATGTTAAAAAGAATGTAATATATTTTAGATAAAGAGTAAAATTTAGTTTTGCTTAGGACGTCCCAAATAGCGCATCATACATCTAAACCCAATATATGAACGTTTGTTTTGTTCCAATTCATAAGCTCGGGTACCTGTCTCTAGGTAATAAGCAATATCTTTCCATGAACCACCACGTGTGACTTTTCTAGGCTCATCCGAATCTTTGTTGACGGTATTCAAATCCCAAGTGACAGCTACGGCATTGTCTGCATACGCATCTTCACACCATTCTGCCACATTACCTGCCATATTGTATAATCCAAAATCATTGGGATCATAGGCATTGGCTGGAGCTGTATAGGAATAACCATCCGCATCATAATTACCTCTGTGAGGCTTGAAATTCGCTAATAAACAACCTTTGGCGTTGGAAATATATGGATTACCCCAAGGATATTTAGCCGATGCTCTTCCTCCACGTGCTGCCCACTCCCATTCTGACTCTGATGGAAGCTCAAAGCGAGGTAAAATAAATTGACCTTGTTTTCTACGATAATCATTCATCAATTTACTTCTCCACAAACAAAAATACTTGGAAGCCACCCAGCTAACACCCACAACAGGATATTGATCAAAGGCTGGACTAGAGAAATAATATTCGGTCATCGGATCCCCGTTGTGATACGTAAAATCGCGCTTCCATACTGTGGTGTCAGGATAATATTCCGACATGATTTTATCTTCTCCTAAAACAGATACTGAATCTTTCAATAAGGCATAAGTGAATTGACGGTACTCATGATTGGTAATTTCTGTATCATCCATGTAAAAGGCGGCTACAGTTACACGCTTGTTAAAGTTAACTCCTGCGTGTGATACCTCTTCATCTGCTTGACCCATCATATAACTGCCTGATGGGACTAATACCATTCCATAAGGCGTTGGCTGTGACCATCCTTTACGAGTAGTAGCTACAATCTCTCCATTCTGGACACCCGGAACCTCTTTATTAGCTTTGCCAATTCCCAAAATTCCTTTACCAGAAGAGCCTTTCTTACTACTTAGTGTTTTGGAACCACCTGAGTTTTTGGATCCACAACTGTTTAAAACAACAGCCATTGCCAAAATCGACAGTCCTACTATTAATCTCTTTTCAACAAATTGAAAATTCATAGAAGCAAATTAAAATTACTGTTTGTTAACGTAACAGGGTTCAAAAAATTGTTTTTACACAATTAACCCTACTCACACTCATTCAAATTCCTCAAATTTAAAGCATTTTCTAGGAATATTTCAGCAAAAGTACAAATTTTTATGCCTTACACTGAAATCCTATAAAATCTTAAACCTAGGCGTTCTTACAGGAAGCCCCTTAATTCCATTGGATTGAAAAGAAGGTATTTGAAAGCGTATAAAAATCTCATGAGTCAATGGTGCTTTTACCGCTGCTTGCACCATGGACACATCTAATGAATAACCAATATCTAATCTTTGCTGTAATAAAGACACTCCCGCCATACCTATTGCGGCATCATTTAAACGGTAAGATCCTCCTAACCAGAACAAATCTTTGTACCCGAATCTACTTCCTAACTCAGGTAAAATTTTACTCGAATAATAGCGCACCTGTGCGAATGGCATGGCGGCCAAATTCTCTGACAAAGCGATTTCAGCTGAACCGTGTAAAGCAGCCACAAGATTAACTGGCATATTACCTTGCGGAGTATCCATGGTAAATTTTGGAGAAGTCAGATGATCAGCTGATACTCCGATTTGCCAATTGTCTTTGGAATATAGCATCCCTAAACCAAGGTCAAATTGGTTTTGACTAATTACTTTTCCCGATAACTGGCTAGCAATAGGATCATTATCATCTCGTATTCGATATACTCGGCCGTCAAATGATTTACCTTGTAATCCTCCTCGTAATCCTACAGAAAAAATGGCCTCTCCTATGGTATAATGATAGGCCAACTGAATTTTCATGGCTTGCTGACCTACTCCAGATGGAGTCTTGTCCGACATAACCAATAAACCTATTCCTAGATTCAATTTACTTATTGGCAGAGAAACACTGAGTAATTGAGTTCCCAGATTTCCTGGCCCTTCGATACTAGCTTCATACTGTGTCCATTGATTTCGGTAGTGCAATTGCGCAAATGCTGCCCCTCTTAATCCTGAATTAGCAGGATTTTGATTCATTGCATTTAGCTGAAACATGCTTAAACCCGGATCTTGCTGTGCCAACATACTAGGACTCCTAAATAGCAATCCTATGCCAAAGCACACAAAAATCCATGAGGGTAAAATGAGTGATTGCTTGTTGAAGCGCATGTTCAATTTTTAGCTTGTTAGGCGATTTGATGGCTAAAAATAAGCATTATTTTCAAACGAGAAAACTCCATGACATATATTAACAAAAAAGCCCCGAATCGGGGCTTTCATTTTAAGCGTTAGCTTGCTTGATATAATGTTCTAGTGCACCTGTCATGGACGGCGCATTAGGCATAGGCGCTTGAATATCTAATAGTAAACCTGCATCAGTCACAGCCTGAGCTGTGGTTGATCCAAATGCAGCTATTCGTGTATTATTCTGTTTGAAATCTGGAAAATTTTCAAACAAAGAAGTAATACCTGATGGACTAAAAAAGGCTAATACATCATAGAACACTTCTTCTAAATCGGACAAATCAGCTGATACCGTTTCGTACATGACGGCCTCAGTCAATTGAAAATCATTCGTCCCCATAAAGTCAGGTAAATCTTTTTGGCGCTTGTTAGAACAAGGGAATAAAAATTTCTCCGATTTATGCTTTTTGATAATTTCCAATAAATCCAATGCGGTCTTTGTCCCAGTAAACACTTTACGTTTACGAATGACGATGTATTTTTGCAGGTAATTGGCCGTTTGCTCCGTGATACAAAAGTACTTCATATCTGATGGCACTTCTATTTTGGCTTCCTTACAAATACGGAAGAAATGATCTATGGCATTACGGCTAGTAAAAATAATAGCCGTATGTTCTAAAACATGAATCTTCTGCTTTCGGAAATCTTTAAAGGCTATTCCGCGCACCTCAATGAATGGACGAAAATCCACTTTAACACCATACTTTTTCTCAATCTCAAAATAAGGAGACTTGGCATCAGTAGGTGCTGCTTGAGTAACTAAAATACTTTTAACTTTTTTTAACCGCTTGATGTCCGGGGTAGCAACGTTAGCTATTTCACTCATAAATCAAATTTGTATTAACTCGACAATCTAGAATAGTCAACTTTATGTGGCAAATATACAAAAAAAAATCTTGAAAATCACTCTCCAAAGTCTAGGTGTATTGTGGAAATATCAATTCTCGAATTCCAAACAAAATGACGATGGCTTCGGTGATAATCAGATATGCATATAGAGATAATCTATTGACTGATAGAACTTTATTGAAAACTTGGGTAAAATAAATGAAACGAACGATAAAATAGGCGTTTAGGAAATAAGAAACAATTTCCATGTCGATGGAATATGCGGGGCCACGATAAACAGCATACAATCCTATTCCAATGAAAATGATGATAAAGAATTGAATATTAGTCTGAATAGATTTGAAAAAATGTAAATTCGCAACTGATTTTAATTTAAATAAATTGGCAAAAAGCTGAAATAAGAAGTATTGTAAAATAAAAATAAAGTAAGCCAATAAAGTTCTAGAAAAAACAAACCATAGAGAAGGAATTAAGGTACTATAATTCTCTTCGTTCACAAAAAAAGCGTCTCCCGAACGGTAGCTGATTCCATTATAAAAAGCCAATAAGGAAATCAGGAGGCTTAATATGAAAAGCACATACATGTTGGCCAAAGCAAAAGGGCTTTTGACCATGGTATTTTCTTTACTTTCCCAATTGACCCAATCGCTAAAACGAAAATATACATGAAAATAGCGAGGGAATCCCGCAAATAACAAAGCTGAAAGAGCCAATAGTACTAAAAAGCCTAGGGTAAAAAAATGAGTATAAACGGCAGGAGCGCGATTCAAGAATAATTGAACTTCCCTATTCTGTGCAATCACTTGATCAAACTTTTTTTCAATACTTAAGTTTCCTGGAAGCCCCTCTAAGCTACTACTATAGAATGTTGCTATTACTTGTTCTTTATGATGCTCTTTAAGTAAACTATCTAAAGACATTCTGACCAATTCACCCTTTTCAAGTTTGCGCTGAAATGCCCCATCAATGAACAAATGATAGGTTTCTTTGGGTTTAATTGTCAAATAAGCTTGGTAATAATCCCGGTTACTTAGTTGTATGGATTTGGAATGGTAAGCGTAATGTTGACTTGGAATATAAGGCAAAAAACTGTTCCAGGAAGATTGATAAACCAACCATTCCTTCTCAATGGAATGCAAGGGCTTCCAAACTGCAGCTTGCGCTGTTGAAGTAAAAAGCATAAACCATAAAAAAAATCTGCTCCATCGTAGCACGAATGCGTGGAATGAAGCAGATTTTTCAATAAAAGGAATCATCCTTTAGTATTTTACTTAGCAGACAATGCTTTCAACATGGTTTCGCCAATATCGGCTGGAGAGTACACCACGTGGATGCCACATTCCTGCATAATTTTCATTTTAGCTTCTGCTGTATCATCAGCGCCACCAATAATGGCACCAGCATGACCCATACGACGACCTTTAGGAGCTGTTTGACCTGCAATAAAGCCAACTACTGGTTTTCTATTTCCATCCGCTTTGATCCAACGAGCTGCTTCAGCTTCCATTCCACCACCAATCTCTCCAATCATCACAATACCTTCGGTTTCTGGATCATTCATTAATAATTCAACAGCCTCTTTAGTGGTAGTTCCAATGATAGGATCTCCTCCAATTCCAATGGCTGTGGTTTGACCTAAACCTGCTTTAGTCAATTGATCTACGGCTTCATAGGTTAACGTTCCTGATTTAGAAACGATACCCACTTTCCCCTTTTGGAAGATAAAGCCTGGCATAATACCTACTTTACATTCTTCAGCTGTCATCACACCTGGGCAGTTTGGTCCAATTAAACGACACTCTTTAGTAGAAATATATTCCTTTGCAATAATCATGTCTTTGGTAGGAATACCCTCTGTGATACAAATAATCACTTTAATTCCAGCATCAGCAGCTTCCATAATGGCATCAGCAGCAAATGCCGGCGGAACAAAAATAATGGATGTATCAGCTCCCGCTTTATCTACAGCCTCAGCAACGGTATTGAAAATAGGACGATCTAAATGCGTTCCTCCTCCTTTACCTGGAGTAACACCACCGACTACATTGGTTCCATAAGCGATCATTTGCTCGGCATGAAAACTTCCTTCCGTACCTGTAAAACCCTGAACTATAATTTTGGAATTTTTATTTACTAAAACACTCATTTTGTCTGGTTTAATTAATCTAAGGCGAAAAATTTTTCCAAAGGTACAAATTATTGATAAATTAATTTAAAAAGCTTTAAGAGGGAGTAAATAAATATTTCAACAAATTATTTTCCGTAAATTTAAGCTTCCATTCCAAATACATGCTTAGGCACTTAGAGGTTCAAAATTATGCATTGATTGACCAGCTTGATTTACATCTAGCTGGGGGCTTGACTGTAATTACAGGGGAAACAGGAGCTGGAAAATCCATCTTATTAGGCGCCATTTCATTGCTATTGGGACAAAGGGCTGATAATAAAAGCTTGTATGACGACCAAAAAAAATGTGTTATTGAAGGTACTTTTTCCGTTGCAGCCTATCCACATTTGAAGGAAATATTTGAACAAGAAGCGATTGATTTTGAAGATCCTTGTTTGATCCGACGAGAAATTAATCCTCAAGGAAAGTCGAGATGTTTTATCAACGACACGCCTGTTACTTTGGAAAGCATGAAACGGATTGGTCAAGAACTGGTGGACATACATTCTCAGCAAGATAATGGTTGGATGGGACATCCTGATTTTGCCTTGGAACTGGTAGATGATTTTGCTCAAAATCAGGTGGTAAAATTATCTTACGAAAAAGCTTATAAAGCATTTCAACAAGCTCAACAGCATCAAGAGCAATTGGCTCAAAAATCAAAATTAGGAAATCAAGCCCTTGATTTCCTACAATATCAATGGGAAGAATTGGACAAGGCTCATTTAGAAATTGGAGAATATGAGCACCTCAGTGAACAAGTACAAAAACTCCAAAATTCAGAACAGATCCTAGAAAAGTTGGCTCAATTAGCCAATTACTTAAGTTTATCAGAATCTGCTGCCATGGAACAAATTGGTCAAGCCCGGCAGTTAAGTCAGAGTTTGTCCAAGTGGGGTCAAACATTTGAACAATGGAATCAACGCATTCAATCACTTTGGATAGAATTAAAAGATCTATCAGTAGAGGTAGAAGGAGAAGCTGAATCCTTTCAGTTGGATCCCGTGGCATTGGAAAAATGCCAAAAAAGACTAGACCTTTTGAATCGACTTTTACAAAAATATCAATCAAAAGATATAGCCAATTTAATCGCCACGAGGGATCAATTTTCCGAGGAATTAGCTCAATATGAAAATGTTGACCAAGCCTTAGAAGAAGCCAATCAAGCTCTTGTACAAGCTGAAAATTTGGCACAAGAAAAAGCAATGGAATTACATAATAGCCGTATGCAATCATTGGATGCCATTGAGGAAATACTCCAAGCATCCTTACAGCAATTAGGAATGCCCAATGCACAAATGGCTTGGGACACTCAATCCACCAAATTGACAAAAACTGGTCAAGACAAAATTCAATTACTTTTTTCTGCCAATAAGGGTTTGGCCCCTAAACCATTTAAGCAAATAGCCTCGGGTGGAGAATTAAGTCGATTGATGCTTTCCATCAAGCATTTATTAGCACAAAAAAGAGCGCTGCCTACTTTGATTTTAGATGAAATTGATACGGGTGTTTCTGGTGAAATTGCCATTAAAATGGGTCAAATGTTAACTCAAATGAGTCAAAAACACCAATTGATTGCCATCACTCATTTACCGCAGATAGCAGTAACTGGCCAAACTCATTGGTTTGTATATAAAAATCATGAAGGTGAAAAAACGGTCTCTAGCATAAAAACATTAGAAGGTGAAGATCGAATTGATGAAATTGCTAAAATGATTGGTGGACAATCAGGATATCTTGATTTGAAAGAAAATGTCCGCAAACTTATGAATGCTAATCTATCCTAGATAAAACCTGATATGAAATCCAATAACTTATTCTACTTTTTTATTGTCATCATTGCTCTAGCATCTTGTAGCCAAACCGAAGATGCTGCCATAAAAAAGCTAAATGATTCTGTCATGACATTGCATGACGAATTAATGCCCAAAACAGAAAAAATCATTCAATTAAAAACAAGCTTGGACAGTTTGAGTAAAGGCCCTGATTCGGTACATGTAAAGAAACTGATTCAATCTTTGGATAAAGCGGATAACGAAATGATGAATTGGATGCATCAATTTTCCATTGACTCTTTGTCTAACATGGATTTCAAAGCAAAGCTCATTTATTTACAAGTGCAATTGAATAAATTAAAAACGGTAGAAACATTAACAGACTCAACCCTACATGCCGCCAATCAATATAAAAAATAAATTGAGGAGACTATTTTTCTTCACCTTCATACTATTTTCAGCTTGTCAGGAGAAAAAAAACTTACCTATTCTAGGACATAAAGATACGGTGGTAAAAGCGGGAAAGGTGGATACTATTTATCACCAAATCCCAGCTTTTCAATTTTTAAATCAAGATTCTACCTGGGTAAGTGACAAAAATTATGAGGGGAAAATTTATGTAGCAGATTTTTTCTTTACCTCATGCCCTACCATTTGTCCAAAAATGAAAACGCAGATGTTACGTTTATATGAACGCTATGCCAATGAAAACCAAATCGCCTTATTGTCGTTTAGTATAGATCCAGACTTTGACCGTCCGCATGTGTTGAATGCTTACGCGACAAGATTACAAGTCAAAGCTCCCAAATGGAATTTGGTCACTGGAGATAAGTCTAAAATCTATGAATTAGGACAAAAAAGTTTCATGGTCACAGCACAAGAAGACAAAAATGAAGCGGGAGGATTTGTACACAGTGGTGCATTTATTCTTGTGGATAAACAGCGTCATGTACGCGGTATTTATGATGGAACAAAGGAACAAGAGGTCAATCATTTAATGGAAGACATCGAACTATTATTGAAAGAAAAATAAATGAGAATTAAGCAAGCATTTTTTGGCCTATTCGCTGCCAGTATACTACTAGTTGTTCAATCCTCCTGTCAAAGCAAAGAAGAAATTTTCAGGCAGCAATATGTGGTGGAAGGAATGATGCAATATGAGAAACACTGTGAAAATTGCCATCAGAAGGATGGCTCGGGATTAAAAGATTTGTATCCACCTTTGTCCAAAACCGATCTATGGAAAAGATTAAATGCGAGTCAAGTTGCATGTATCATTAAGAATGGCCAAAAATCAGCCATACTTGTGAATCAAAAATCGTATCAAAATTACATGCCGGGAAACAGTAAATTAGAAGCACTGGATGTAGCTGAAATTGTGACATATCTGCGTGATAAATGGGGTAATGATCCTCGGATTTTTTCCTTGGACAGTGCTCGATTGGCATTAAAAAACTGTAATTAGTTGGTCGGTAAACTCTCCACAGTCAAGACTGAATTAGTTACGTGACGTAAGGAATAATGGGTAAAATCCTGGGCAGCGTCCATTCCTACACCGTAAATGATTTCTTTCTTGGTACGAATTTGAACTGGCTTATCAGTGAAAACTCGCTTCTCCTCAGGCAACCATGTGAATTCCTCAGTCTTTAATGTTTCTGCTTGTTGAACATTAAAAATCACCACATTGCCCATCATTTTATATGAATTCTTTTGTCTAAAAAAATGAGCAGAATCTCCTCTAACTTGAGAAGTCACATTTCCCATTTTGTCGTAAAACCATAGTTTCACTTCTTTGGGATACACTCGATCTTCAGAGTATAGGGTGATTTGAGATGGCGTCACCATTCGAACAACGGTTCTTGCCGAATCAGAATAGACCATATCAATATCCGTTAATTCGGATTTTGGGCCCACATAAATCAGATTTTTAGCTGTTTTATCTTCACGACAAGCCAGGGAGACAATTGACAGGACAAGCAGCAAAAAGAGATTTCTCAAATCGCGCATGGGAGGTGTTAATTGAGTTTCACCTTTTGGAACCAAAGGTCACTTAGGGTTAAGCCAATGGTAATTCGTTGATACTGTTCCTCTAAACCATTCTCCCCTAAGACGCCACGTTTACCAATTTGATAGGCAATATTCAAAAACGATAGGTTTCGTAATGGCAAAGCAACGCCAAGGCTAACATACTTATCCACAGCATATTTTCCATTTCCCAAGAAATCATAGGGAGTGGTCGAATAGCTGAATCCTGCGCGGTAAGTTGCTCTTTTAAAATAGCTGGAAATAGCTTCAAAATCAGGAGTATATTCCCCCCCTACTGACCAGCGAGAGCTGACAGGCAATTTGGTGGAGCGGCCTAAATTATTGTCTACTTTGGTCCAATCCGTTCTTGAATAATCGATTCCAATCATCCAATTAGCTAATTTTTCTAAACTAACACCCACATGCTGGGTAACAGGTAGGTTTTGAGTAAATGGAGTTGACTTATTTAAAGTATCTGCATTAATGGCGGTAATTCCGGAGAGATCCATGATAGCAAAACGCTTCAATTGTTTTGAACTTAGTGTAGAACTAAGGTCAAAAGATGTTCCAAAATTGACATAAAGGTCATTTTTCAATTGTTTGCGGTAGGCCAAACCTCCTCTAAAAAGAAAATCGGAATAATCTATTCTATTTTCTAATTGAATTTTATAGTATTGACCATCTGATAAATTCTGGGTAGACACATTACGATTTACGGTTCCAAATAAATAATCGATCCCGAAACCTAAATAAAACTCTTTCCCGATTCGTACACCGTTATTAAATGACAACTTGGTTACCCCACCTTTTCCATCATAACTATATATCAAACTATCCACTCCTAGCAAGTTCAAACGGCGGAATGAACGAGTAGCATATTCCACAGATGAGTGAGGACGGATTCCAATAGAGGCAGTCCAACGACTCGTAATAGGTAAAGTCAAATTAAGAGAATGATAATTTCCACCAAAGATTTGTTGGCGTTGACGTGTATCTTGTAAATCTTTTAGTTCAGTTTTGGCACCAACTTCAAAAACAGTGTATCTATTTCTTGCCAATAGGGCTGGGTTAATCATATTGGCATAAATTCCATTGGAATTAGAAACACCTATACCACCCATCATGGCATTACTTGGGCTTCCTCCCTCATCTAGTTCACCCATTCCAATGTAAGAAAGTGGTGAATTTAATATGGTTTGGCCGGAAGTTTCAAAGCTAACAACGGCACTAATGAATAAGCTAAGTGCTAGAAACAAGACGCGGCTTGTTTTTAATTTAGAATTTTGGATAATCAAAGGACGAAGAATCATAAAATAATTTACCATACAGCTTAGCCTGTAAGTCTGCAAAGGTCGTACTTTTTTTTCACATTCGACTAAGTTATTCTCTATATTTGGGGTCAAAATTGATAATTCAGATGAGAGAAGCATTGGCTAATTGGTATTTATTGGAAAATTCGGCGGAGGACATATTATTTTTTATTGGAATATTGATTGTTGGCCTAGTACTGAGAAGGTTCTTTTCCAATTCCTTTTCTAAAATCATTTTTCGTTTTTTGCCAAATCAATTTATTCAGGTTCAAGATTGCATCCAATTGTTGAGGAAGCCTGTTGAGCTCTTGTTGTTTTGGATATTTTTGTATTTCAGCATTCAATATTTGCATGTTCCTAGTGCTTGGCATTTCAATCCTGTAGAAAAATTTGGTCTATTGTTTTTATTACAAAAAGCCTTTGAAACTGCCATCATTATCACTTTCACTTGGTTGATAGTACGGATGTTGAAAGTGATTATTTTAATAGCCCAACAAAAATGGCAGGGGGTAGAACAAAAGTCAAAACAACAATTCATTCCATTCCTGAACGATTTAGGTATGGTGTTTATTATTGCAGGTTCTGGATTTGTCTTATTGGGTCGTGTATTTCAAGTAGATGTAATGGCCCTCATTACTGGATTAGGATTAGGAGGTTTGGCTTTGGCATTGGCGGCAAGAGAAACCTTAGAAAATTTATTTGCTTCGTTCACTATTTTTTTGGATTTACCTTTTGTGGTGGGAGATAGTATTCAGGTTGGAAGCATTTCAGGTGATGTTGAAAAAATTGGCTTTAGAAGTACTCGACTGAGGGCTTTGGATGGAAATTTGATCATGATTCCCAATCGATTATTAACGTCTCAGTCCTTAGAAAATATGAGCGAACGACATTTCCGTAGGGCAAAATACACCTTGTCATGCTCTCTACAGAGTAAACCTGAACAAATCCAATCGGTTTTACCTCAAATCGAACAACTCATATTGGCAGAACCTCTATGTAAGAAAAAAGCCCCCAAAATTATATTTGAGGGCTTTGGTACTTATTCATTGGATATCTCGGTAACATTTTTTGTTCAAACTAGTGATTATGGGAAATTCCAACACGTCAAACAAGAAATTAATTTGGGTATTTTAACCTGTTTACATGAAGCTAAAATCAGCTTAGTAAGCAGTGCAACAGCACCCAATATGACCTAGCCAACTAGTTCTTTTAAATCTTCATCATGAATCATCTTACGCTCGTCGGCCATTAGAAGGAAACGGGTGTATAATTTATCTAAATCTGATTTTTCTAATTCAAAGCCTAACAATTGCAAACGGTGACGTAGCGCAGCACGACCCGAACGAGAAGTTAATAGGATAGCGGAAGAAGGTACACCTACATCTTCAGGATTCATGATCTCGTAATTTTGAGCATGTTTCAAGAAGCCGTCCTGATGTATACCGGATGAGTGGGCAAACGCATTGGCTCCAACCACTGCTTTATTGGCTTGAACAGGCATACCCATCAAATTGGATACTAAATTTGAAATGGGAAATAAAAGTTTTGGATTGATTCCTGTGGTAAAACCTAAGTCCTTGTGGACATTTAAAATCATGGCCACTTCTTCCAAAGACGTATTTCCCGCTCTTTCACCAATTCCATTTATGGTTACCTCTACTTGCCGTGCTCCAGCTTGAATACCAGCAATGGTATTGGCTGTAGCTAAACCTAAATCATTGTGATTGTGCATAGAGATGGTTGCCTGATGGATATTATCAACATGCTCAAAAAGATAAGATATCCGATGATGCATTTGATGGGGCAATAAATACCCCGTAGTATCGGGTAAATTTACAACCGTTGCTCCCGCTTTAATTACTGCTTGGGTTAGTTGAGCTAAAAAGGGTAAATCGGCACGACCAGCATCTTCCGCGAAAAACTCTACATCTTCTACATAGGATTTGGCATATTCAACTGCCCAAATGGCCTGCTCAATAATTTTTTCACGAGTTGAATTGAATTTATGCTTGATGTGCACATCAGAAGCACCAATTCCAGTATGTATACGCGGTTTACGTGCTGGCTTTAAGGCTTCAGCAGCAGCATCTATGTCCTCTTTTCTTGCACGCGTTAAACCACAGACTGTTGCCTCTGTTATCACTTCCGCAATGGCTTTGACTGAAGCAAAATCCCCTGGGGAAGAAATTGGGAAACCTGCCTCAATAATATCGACACCTAATTTTTCGAGTTCTTTCGCTACTTCAATTTTTTCCTCACGGTTTAACTGGCAACCGGGTACTTGTTCTCCATCACGTAACGTAGTATCAAATATTTGTATACGATTATTCATAGGTTTGTTTCTGTTAATTGCTTGGTAAAACTAGCTTTAATTACATTATTAACCAAAAAACAAAAATATCGAAACAGTAAATTTTTAGATTAAAAATCCACAAAAATTAAAATAACAAGCAAAAATAAGAGTAAAAATCTAAATTTTATAATCAATAAAGACAAATAAACTTATTTAAAACAATTGTCTAGAATAAAATTTTATTAAATTAAATCAATTTATTTTAATAAAAATGTTTCCGATTTCTAATCACGAATTGCATGGTAGGGATCAAACAGATAAAAACAAGTTGATTTATCAAGAACTAGATAGAAAACTGACAATAAAAAAGTTTTGAAAATCGTTTAACGCTCAACGCTGTCAAGGTTTGAAACCTTGACAGCGTTAGAAAAAGGTGAGCGTTTTTTGCTTTTGAGCCATTAAAAAAGGGGGCAATTAATTGCCCCCTTTTTTAAACATCTATTAACTAGGTACGCTCTGGACGAAGGCTACGTACCGCAGCACCAGCTCTCCACATTTCAGATTCACGTAATTCCGTTAATTCAGCTTCCAATTTTACACGGTAATCAGGCTGTGAGTTCAAATCGATTGAACGAGCAGCCTCCGCTTGAGTTTTTACAGAATGATATAATTTCTCAAATACTGGCTTTGTAGCCTCCTTAAAAGGTCTCCACCAATCCAATGCACCACGTTGTGCTGTAGTAGAACAGTTGGCATACATCCAATCCATTCCATTCTCAGCAACTAATGGCATCAAAGATTGAGTCAATTCTTCCACCGTCTCATTGAATGCTTCTGAAGGGGAGTGACCATTCTCGCGCAATACTTCGTATTGTGCAGCAAAAATACCTTGGATAGCTCCCATCAATGTTCCACGCTCACCTGTTAAGTCGGAAGTAACTTCTTTGTAGAAATCTGTTTCAAACAAATATCCAGAACCTACACCAATCGCCATAGCGATGCATTTCTCACGAGCTTTACCTGTTGCATCTTGATATATAGCAAATGAAGAGTTCAATCCTTTGCCTTCTACGAACAAACGACGAAGTGAAGTACCAGAACCTTTAGGTGCTGCTAAGAATACATCCACATCTGCTGGAGGAATAATTCCCGTTTTCTCTTTATAAGTAATACCGAATCCGTGAGAGAAGTATAATGACTTACCAGCTGTCAAATATTTCTTCACTGTTGGCCACATTTCAATTTGAGCCGCATCTGAAAGCAAATAACAGATAATCGTTCCTTTTTGAAGCGCTTCTTCAATTTCAAATAAGTTTACACCTGGAACCCAGCCGTCAGCAACAGCCTTATCAAAGGTTTTTCCTTTACGTTGACCCACAATCACATTCAGACCATTGTCTTTCATGTTCAATGCTTGACCTGGACCTTGAACTCCATAACCAATAACTGCGATTGTTTGATCAGCCAATACTTGTCTAGCTTTCTCTAATGGAAACTCTTCTCTTGTTACTACATCTTCAACAACCCCACCGAAATTAATCTTTGCCATTTTCGTTTTTGTTTAATTTAAATTCTTTTCTAATTAATTTATTATACTTTCAAATTTTATACAATTTCCCAATTACCTTCTGGTAAATACTCCACTAATCCTTTTTCTGTTTTACCTACAGCCACTCTGCCCGATTTGATATATTCCAATATTTCCCATTGCTTCAAATAAGCATAGAATTCATTGATTTCTTCTTCGGATCCATTTTTTTCTACTACAACATAATCTAAACCCCAATGAACAACCTTGGCATTCCAATCCAAATTAATGGTTTTTACATCCAAAGATGGGGAACCCAAAGGCGTAGCTATTTTAAATAAGGCAATTTCATTGAATACAATTTCATCATCTAAATAACCAAAAACCGCCAATACGTCCGTAATTTTACGTATTTGACGAACCAATTTTTCTACAATCTCTCGATTCTCATTGCGAATCACAATCGTAAAACGAGACACCCCTTTACGCTCAGTTTCTGAAACCGTCAAACATTCAATATTCAGCCTTCTGCGCGTAAATATAATCGTGATGCGATTCAATAAACCAATCGTGTTGGTAGTAAATACAGATATCGTGTAAGTTGTTAACATATATAATTTCTACTCAAGCATTACTTTAGTCACACAAGCACCCGCAGGCACCATGGGGAATACATTTTCTTCTTTCTCACAAATAACCTCCAATAGATAAGGCTTATTCGAGTTCAATAAGGTATCCAATGATTCTCCTAAATTATTTCGGTCACTCACGGTATGCCCTTCAATTCCAAAACCTTTAGCAATGGTAATAAAGTCTGGGTTTTGCAATTCAACAAAAGAATAACGGTTATCAAAGAACATGGATTGCCATTGGCGAACCATACCTAAGAAATTATTATTTAAGATGATGATCTTCACAGCTAAACCACTTTGTGCAATAGTACCTAATTCTTGCAAAGTCATTTGGAAGCCACCATCACCAATCACTGCAACGACCTCTCGATCAGGAACGGCTACTTTCGCTCCAAAAGAAGCTGGCAAGGCAAAGCCCATGGTTCCTGCTCCTCCACTGGTTACGATGGAATTATGCTTTTTAAATCGGTAATAACGGTTGGTAATCATTTGATGTTGACCTACATCGGTCACAACCACCGCTTCCCCTTTTGTCTTATCAGACAATAAAGCAATGGCTTCTCCCATTTTGATTTGATTACCTTCATGATATAAATCTTTCTTGGTAATCTTTTCATACTCCTCGTCGTCATATTTCTTGAACTCCGCTCTCCACTCCTTATGTTCTGCCTTTTTAACTAAAGGTAATAAAGCTTTTAAAGCCGCTTTAGCATCACCTACCACGGGCGCATCTGCTTTCACATTCTTATCAATCTCACTCGGATCAACTTCAATGTGCACTACTTTGGCCTGTTTGGCATAAGTACTTAAATCACCTGTGATACGGTCATCAAAACGCATACCAATCGCAATCAAAACATCGCATGAATTAGTCAAGACATTGGCTCCATAGTTTCCATGCATACCTGGCCAACCGACAAAAAGCGGATGATCAGCATCCATAGCAGACATTCCCAAAAGGGTTGTAGCCACTGGAATACCCGTCTTCTCGACAAACTCCTTTAATTCATTTTCTGCCTGAGAGATTAATACTCCATGGCCTGCTAAAATGTATGGACGCATAGCGCCATTGATCAATTTAGCTGCAGCCTCCACGTGCTCTTCTTTTGGCTCTAATCTAGGCTTATAGGATATAATCGATTCACATTTTTTGTATTCAAATGGAATCGACATTGTTTCTGCTTGGGCAGAACGAGTAATTTCAATTAATACAGGGCCCGGTCTACCCGTTTCTGCTATGTAAAATGCTTTTGCTATAATTTCAGGAATTTCGTTTGGATCAACAATTTGATAATTCCACTTGGTAATCGGCATGGACATACCAATTACATCACATTCTTGAAAAGCATCAGTTCCCAATAGATTGGCCCTTACTTGACCTACAATACATACCATAGGAGTAGAGTCCAACATGGCATCGGCAATAGGTGTAATTAAATTTGTTGCTCCAGGACCAGAAGTCACAAGGCAAACACCAGCCTTATTCAACATACGGGCATAGCCTTGTGCGGCATGGCCTGCACCTTGTTCATGGCGCACTAAGATATGCTTTAATTGATCACGATAATCAAACAAAGCATCGTAGGTAGGCATAATGGCTCCACCTGGATATCCGAAAATGGTACTCACCCCCTGCTCAACCAACGATTGCATAACCGCTTGAGCCCCAGTTTTAAATTTTGAGGTTTGAGTTGATGTAGGTTGAGTAGCTTCTACTTGGGTTTTTCCCATGATTAATTGGTCTATATTTTGTTTCAGTTAAATGGTCCGACTAATTTAAGTCATACTCATCTAGAAAAAAATTGAATTGGTCATTTTTTACAAATCTGTGACACAACCTAAGCTGGCTGATGATACATTTTTGATATATTTTCTCAAAACTCCCGTAGTATGCTCAGAAACCAATGGTTTCCATTGCTTACGGCGCTCGGCCAATTCTTCATCCGATACGTGTAAGATAATCTGATTATCTACTGCATCAATCGTAATTTTATCACCGTCCTTAACCAATCCAATGTTTCCTCCTTCTTGCGCCTCTGGCGTTACGTGACCTACGACAAAACCGTGCGTTCCTCCTGAGAATCGTCCATCCGTAATCATCGCCACACTATTTCCTAAACCCGCTCCCATCAAAGCAGAAGTTGGTTTTAGCATTTCTGGCATTCCAGGACCTCCTTTAGGGCCTTCATTTCGGATAACGACCACATGCCCTGGCTTAATTTCTCCTTTAGAAATATACTCGATTACCTCTTCTTCGCGCTCACATACTTTGGCAGTACCTTCAAAACGCTCCCCTTCTTTTCCTGTAATCTTCGCTACGGCGCCTTCGGTAGCCAAATTGCCATATAATATTTGCAAGTGCCCCGTAGCTTTGATCGGTGTAGCTACTGGATATATAATTTTTTGTGTTTCAAAATTCAAATCTGGAGCATCCACTAAATTCTCCGCCATGGTCTTGCCCGTTACGGTCATACATTCTCCATGTAAAAAGCCTTGCTGCCATAAATATTTCAAAATAGCTGGCATTCCTCCAATAGCTAACACATCTTCCATATAATATTTGCCAGAAGGTTTCAAATCAGCCAATAATGGCGTACGATCCGAAATATCTTGAATATCTTTCAGACTAAATTCGATTCCTGCGGAATATGCTATGGCCAAATAATGCAAAACAGCATTGGTAGAACCTCCCAAGGCCATTACAACGGTCATGGCATTTTCAAAGGCATGACGCGTCATGATATCACGTGGACAAATATTTTTCTCCAACAACACTTTCATCGCCGCACCTATAGCTAAACATTCTTCTTTTTTACCTTCGTGAGTAGCAGGATAAGTGGATGAGTTAGGTAGTACCAAACCCATAGCCTCCATCGAAGAAGCCATGGTATTAGCGGTATACATACCTCCACAAGCACCCGGACCAGGAATAGAATTACGAATAACTCCTTCGTAATCTTCATCAGAAATATTTCCTGCGAATTTCTTACCCAATGCTTCGAAAGCCGACACGATATCTAATTTCTCTCCTTTATATAAACCCGATTTAATCGTTCCTCCGTAAACCAACATACCGGGACGGTTCAAACGTGCCAAAGCCATCATAGCTCCAGGCATATTCTTGTCACAACCAACCACGGCAATCACTCCATCATACCACTGGGCTCCTACCACGTTTTCAATGGAATCTGCAATAATATCACGAGATGGCAAAGAATAGCTCATGCCGTCGTTTCCGTTGGTCATACCATCCGACACCCCGATGGTGTGAAATATCAAACCTACCATGCCGTTCTCCTGAATTCCTTTTTTCACATGGACTGACAAACCATTTAAGTGCATATTGCATGGGTTACCTTCATAACCTGTACTAGCAATACCAATTTGTGCTTTTTGCATGTCCTCAGATGTCAATCCGATTCCATACAACATCGCCTTAGCTGCAGGGTTTGTAATCTCTTGAGTAAGAGTTTTAGAGAATTTATTTAATGACATAGTCTTTTGGTATGAAATTTTTTCAAACAACAAATATACACAATCCTATTTGTTCGAAACAAAAGATTCCCAAATAATGTATGGATAATCAAGGAATTGCAAAATTTTTTAAAGGTATCTTACAAGCTTTCGCTGGATTTATTTTCTCCTACTTGTTGACGCCACATAGCATAATACAATCCTTTGCTATCAATAAGCTGCTCATGCGAACCTTGCTCTACGATACGTCCCTTTTCCAATACATAAATTCGGGTAGCATGCATGATGGTTGATAAACGGTGTGCAATCAAAATCGTTAGATGCTCTGCTTCTTGTGAAATAGCTCGAATCGTTTCCGAAATTTCCTCTTCTGTTAAAGAATCTAAAGCCGAAGTAGCTTCATCAAAAACCAATAAATTGGGATCCCGCAATAATGCCCTAGCTATACTCAATCGCTGCTTTTCACCACCCGACACTTTCACTCCACCCTCTCCAATCAAGGTATCCAAACCTTTATCGGCACGTGCCAATAGTGTTTGACAGGCTGCTTTTTCCAATACTTCCAAACAATGGGCATCCGTAGCATTGGGATTAACAAACAATAAATTTTCTCGAATCGATCCTGAAAACAATTGAGTATCCTGAGTCACAAAACCAATCTTCTTTCTTAGTTGATCAAAGTCGATATGTTCCCCTTCTTCTCCATTATAAAAGACTTTTCCTTTTTTTGGACGGTACAAACCTACCAACAATTTTACTAAGGTTGATTTACCAGCTCCTGATGGACCCACAAATGCAATGGTTTCTCCTCCTTTCACATCAAAACTGATATTATTCAAAGCCTCTGAATTTGCCGATTGGTGCTGGAAACTAACTTGATCAAATTGCAAGGTTTGAATGGAAGTAATCGCTTTAGGATTATCTGGTTTCTTCTCAATGGGAATATTTAAAATTTGCTCAAAATTTTGCAATGAAACTTCCGCTTCACGATAGGTATTCACCACATTACCAATCTCTTGCAAAGGATTGAATAAGAAGAAAGAATAGATATTTAAAGAATAAAACTGACCGATGGTGATTTGACCTTGGTAAATCAAATAAATCAAGACTACAACCATGAGCATACGTAATAAATTCACGCAAGTTCCTTGAACAAAAGCCATAGAGCGCACATAACGCACTTTCTTTAGCTCTAACAATAAGATTTTTTCTGTAGTGGCATTCAAATGTCGAATTTCTTGATCTGCCAATCCCAAGGATTTTACTAATTCTATGTTCCGTAGGGACTCTGTGGTAGAACCTGCTAAGGCGGTAGATTCTTTAACTATTTGAATTTGAATCGTTTTAATTTTCCGACTCAGGACGGATGAAACAAAAGCAATGAGAGGGCCTGTCAATAAAAACAGAGGTAAAATCATCCAATGCACTGAAAAGGCATAAACCGAGATAAAAATCAAGGCTATGACTGATTGAAAAAGAATGTTGATACCGACTGTAATTAACTTCTCGACATCAATACGTACCTTCTGTAATTTTCCTAGTGTTTCTCCCGAACGTTGATCTTCAAAAGTTTCATATGGCAATTCCAAGGAATGCCGAATACCGTCGGAATACAAATTGGCTCCCACCTTTTGGGTTACCGTATTGATGACATAATCTTGAAAATTTTTAGCTACACGAGAAACGAATGCAACCCCTACTGAAGCCAAGGCCAAGGGCCATATAGCTTGTATGAATTGATCCATCGTATGCGTATTCGATCGATATACAGCAGCTACATCATCAATGATTTTCCTAAAAATATAGGGGTCCATTAATGAAAAAATCTGGTTCGTGGCCGCTAGAGCTAAGGCTCCAACCACACGCCAGCGGTAATGACTTAAATAGGTAAATAATAATTTCATTGGGAATTGTCTAATGGTGAAGGTAATATTCTTGAACGAGTTCAAGTGAATTTGGGTTCCCCAAGTCCCAAAAACGGTTAAAATCTAGTTAATGCCATCTCTGATACCGTCTTACCTATAGATAATGAAGAGGTGGCTGCGGGACTTGGTGCGTTCAATATATTGATAATTTTGGCATCTTCAATGATGGAGAAATCATCCAATAAACCACCGTTTCGGTCACAAGCTTGCGCACGAACACCTGCTCCCCCTTCCACTAAATCTTGCTCTTGAATTTCGGGAATTAACACTTGCAAAGCTTTGGTAAATGCTTCTTTGGAGAAGCTACGGTACATTTCACCCAAACCTGTTTCCCAGTATTTGGCAGCCACTTTTTGAAAGCCTGGCCAAGTTAAGGTATTCCAAAGTTCTTTGAAATCAACCCCCATTTTCTTGTACCCTTCCTTTTTAAATGCTAAAACTGCATTAGGTCCAGCCTCCACACCACCACGCATCATGCGAGTAAAGTGAACGCCTAAAAATGGGAAGTTAGGATCTGGAACGGGATAAATGAGGTTTTTAACCAAATATTCTTTCTCTTTTCTCAATTTAAAATACTCCCCTCTAAAAGGCACAATTCGCACATCTAAAGGCTCTCTTTGAGACAATTGGGCCACTTCGTCGGAATACAAACCTGCACAATTAATAATCAATTTGGTTTCATAAACGCCTTTAATCGTTTCAACTATGGAATAGCTAATACCTTTAGTAATACCTATTACTTGTTCATTTAAATGAATCGTACAACCTGCCTGCTGGATTTTTTCAGCCAATTTAGCCGCTACAACACGGTAATCCACGATTCCTGTTTGTGGAACCCACATACCCTCTACCCCAGTCACATAAGGTTCATGTTCTTGCATTTCAGCCAAAGACAGTTTCATTAGACCTTCCAAACCATTTTGTTGACCTCGTTGAAATAAATTTTCCAATTGACTCCGCTGATCGTGATTACTTGCCACCACGATTTTACCAGTCAACTCATATGGAATAGATTCACGATCGCAAAATTCAATCAATTGATGATAGCCTTCGATGCAATTCTTGGCTTTTAAGGAGCCTGGTTTATAATACAATCCTGAGTGAATGACTCCGGAGTTATTCCCTGTTTGATGCAGAGAAACCATATTTTCCTTTTCAAATAAAGCAATTTGCAAATCGGGTTTTGCTTCTAATAATCGATGAGCTGTTGCTAGACCTACAATACCACCTCCTACAATAATTACATCTAAAGCCATGAATGTCAAATTGTTTAAAAAATGATACAAATATACAGAATCGGGTGGTGGAATTATCAATTAATTATCGCTTGCTTGATAATTTATGTCAAGGGGAAAGCCTCTTTTTTTGTAGCTTTGCTAGTGCTAAGCTTGGGGTTAAGATTAGGGGTTTGTTAATGTGTTTAGTAATTAAGTTATGCTAACTGTAAGTTAAGTTAAGTTAAGTTAGTTTAGTTTAGTTTAATGGCACTAAGATTTGACAACTTTTGAAAAGTTGTCAAATCTAGTTGTCAAATCTAGTTGTCAAATCTACCATAACATGATGTTATTCATTAGAATTACTGGTGCACCATTTTAAACCATCAATAAAAATTGAATCCACAAATCGCCCAATTATACCAGATTGCTCAAAAACCTAGTCGATTGATTCTAGGCTTAATGTCGGGTACCTCCTTGGATGGTTTAGACCTAGCTCTTTGTCGGTTTAGTGGTTTTGGCTTACAGACACAAGTAGAATTAGTCAAACATCATACCATCCCCTATCCAGAGGAATTCAAGCAATCTATTCGGGAAGTATTTGCCAAGGATCAGATTCATTTTCCTAGCTTATCTACATTGAATGCTCAAATTGGACGTTTACATGCAAAATACATTTTAGACAGCTTGCAAAGCTGGGGAATTGCTCCAAAAGAAGTTGATGCAATTGCCTCGCATGGTCAAACCGTAATGCATCGTCCGATGCGTTCTGGAAATTTGCCAAACTCAACAATGCAGATTGGCGATGCTGATCATATTGCTCATTTGACAGGCATTATTACCTTTTCCGATTTTCGCCAAAAACATATTGCAGGAGGTGGAGAAGGAGCCCCATTGGCGGTGTATGGTGATTATTTTTTATTCTCTAAAAAAGAGGAACATCGCATCTTACTAAACATTGGCGGGATAGGAAACTTTACGTATTTGTCGGCCAGTCAAGACCCCAAAGATATTTTAGTTACCGATACCGGACCCGGAAATACTTTATTAGACGCTTACGTGCGCCAACATTTCCCAGGTTTTCATTATGATAAAGATGCGCGGCTAGCTCGACAAGGAATTTTGCATATACCATTATTAGACTCCTTATTAAATTTACCTTTTTTCAATGAGGCTTTCCCAAAAAGTACTGGACCCGAATATTTCAATCTAGAATTATTGAACCAGGTTATCCATAAAAATGGGTATTCTTTAACGCCAGTAGATACCTTGAGAACCTTGACAGAATTAACCGCTCAAAGTATCTCTAATGCCATGCAAAATTATATTCCAGCGATTCAAACTATACATTGCAACTTGATTGTGAGTGGTGGTGGTAGCAAAAATCCCTTATTAATGGAGCGATTAAGCAAAATTAATCCCAAGATGAAAGTCGTCGAATCAGATCAATTGGGTATAGCCTCTGAAGCTAAGGAAGCTGTGCTTTTTGCCTTGTTGGCCAACGAGACATTGATGGATGACCAAGTGGCTCCGAATAGACGATTGGGGGATTCCCCATGGTTAAGTTTAGGAAAAATTAGCCTACCGAACTAAATTTGTCTATGAAATGGAAATTAGAGGACGCTATCCTTTTCGAAAACAGCGATTTTTTTGTCATCAATAAACCTTCTGGAATCTCCACACTAGATGAGCGAAAAGATGTGTTTGCTCCCAATGTTTTACGATTGGCTAAGGCTTATTCAGATGATGCACAGGTAGGACATCGCCTAGATAAAGAGACCTCAGGGGCTTTGGTGATAGCCAAAAATCCAGAGGCATACCGACATATTTCCATGCAATTTGAGCATCGAGAAACAGCCAAACGCTACCATGCGGTAGTGGAAGGTATGCACGATTGGGATGGGATGTTGGTCAATCTACCCATTTTACCTTTAAAAGATGGCATTGTGGTTATCGATCGAGCGAAAGGAAAACATGCTGAAACCTGGTTTCAAACGCTGAAAGTTTACAAAAATTATACCTTGGTCGAGTGCATGCCCATCACTGGACGAATGCACCAGATTCGTATACATTTGGCATGCTTAAAGGCTCCCATAGTAGCGGATGCCATGTATGGAGGCAAGGATATTTATTTATCGGAATTAAAGAAGAAGTTTCATCTCAAACAAGATACAGAAGAGCTGCCCTTGATTCGGCGAGTGGCTTTACATGCACATAGCTTGAGTTTCAATTTGTTGGATGGTAGCCCTATCACAGTCGAGGCTCCCTACCCGAAAGATTTCGGAGTGCTTGTCAAACAGTTGGAGAAGTTTTCGTAATTTTGACTCTATGGCTCCGTAGTTCAATGGATAGAATGTAGGTTTCCGGTACCTAATATGAAGGTTCGATTCCTTCCGGGGTCACAAAACAATGAATCAGTTAAATAAGAGGACATTTCAGCTAGGGATGTCCTTTTTTATTTGGGTTAGAAACTGTATTTGTGCAGCAAAATATTCAAAAAACATCCATTTTCTACACAAAATACTGGCACATATACAATGAATCAAATAAACTCAAATCAGGTAGGTTTCAGGTATCTAATATGAGGCCGGGGTCGCGCTCGACTCGATTCCTTCCGGGGTCACAAAACAATGAATCAGTTAAATAAGAGGACATTTCAGCTAGGGATGTCCTTTTTTATTTGGGTTAGAAACTGTATTTGTGCAGCAAAATATTCAAAAAACATCCATTTT
>NZ_JBEWZH010000002.1:191366-242162 GCF_045310485.1 Aquirufa salirivi | reverse complement strand
TTTCTACACAAAATACAGGCAAATATACAATGAATCAAATAAACCCAAATCAGGTAGGTTTCAGGTATCTAATATGAGGCCGGGGTCGCGTTCGACTCGATTCCTTCCGGGGTCACAAATCAAAAGGAACCTGATAGGTTCCTTTTGATTTGGTGAATGGTGAATGTCAAATGATAAATGGAAGTCAAGGAAATTATAAACTACAATTTACTTTTCTTCGTTATTGTCAAATTTATGAATATTTAAAAATCTAAGTTCATGTATTCAATAACGATGCCAATAAATGATCCAAGTTTTCTATGCTCATTTTAAAGCCTGGTTCAAATCCCATCTCAATCATCTTTTCTAAACGAGTAAGCGATTCGTTCACAATGGTAATATGTACTTTGGTTATACCATTTTGCTCGCTGAAATTATACTCCCAAGCCGAACCAGGTAATTCCCGATTTTCTTCTGCATCGGCAAACGTATTGTACATCTTAAAATTTGTTTTTGGAGTAATTGACGTGTATTCCTGAACTGACCATCGCTCCATGCCCTCTGGACTTACCATGGCATAAAATCGACGACCTCCAACTTCAAAGTTTATGTATTTAGTTTTGGCTGACCAAGGTTTAGGTGCCACCCATTGATCCAAAAGTTCCTTTTTAGTGAAGGCATCCCACACCAATGGAAGTTCAGCAGCAAATTCCCTTGCTATGTAAACCGTTTTTTGAGGCTTATTGACCGTAAATTCAAAAAATAAGTTCGTTTCCATAATAGTAAATTATTTCGTTTGAGTTTTCATTTTTTCTAACAACTCGTCCAGTTGATTGAATTTGGTTTCCCAAATAGCCCTAAACTGTTCCAACCACTTATCCACCTCTTTCATTTTATCTACTTCCAAAGAATAATAAATTTCTCTCCCCTGATGCTCCTGCTTAACCAATTCGCATTCACTAAGGATTCGCAAATGTTTCGATACGGCTTGTCGTGTTGAGTTAAAGTTTTCGGCAATTGCATTAGGTGTCATAGCCTGCAAAGCAATTAATGTAAGAATAGCCCTTCTAGTTGGGTCTGCAATGGCTTGAAAAATATCTCTTCTCATAAACTCTTTTTTCTTAATATATGAAACCGAACGGCTGCAAATATATAAGCAACTGTTCGGTTTCCCAAAAAAAGATTGATTTTTTAATATCAAATATTCAAACCAAAGGAATCGGCCATTCTACACGTTTCATTATAAGCTTAACTCCAACAATAGAGGGAAACGTAACATGAGCAAAGTGGAATTCGTCTTCGATTAACTTTCCCCCTTCTTTTTTTTGTCTTCCTCATTCTCTCCACATCTCTTCAGAAACACCTAGATTCTTGACATACCAAAAACAAACTGGCCATCCGCTTCCGAAATAAGTCCTTAGCTGTTTTGATCCTTGTTTTACTCATCGAAGAAATATTTTCTTCTACCCCATCTTTTTTACGAATAGTGAATTGATTATTCTCAAATGAGTAACCTGACCTTCTTCCCAACCAATGAGGGTCTTTTTCATCAGCTTGTTTTCAAATCGGCAAAGGCCTATCTTGATCGTTTGCCATTATTTAATAAAACAAAAGGATCATAGGATGGCAGTAAGCGTTTGACAGATTATTTACCTACTCCTGTCGACAGGTAAAAGTGTAAACAAATAGTAACCCCTACCAAACCATTACTTTCAAGAGTAGATGATTCAAATCAAAAACCCCAATTTCCTAAACCGCATTCATTCAATCAGCAATCCTGAGGCTAGCCACTAATTCAAATTCAAACCAATAGCAACTCCCCAATAAGGCTTTTGTTGATAGATCCATTTCGAGGCATTTTCATCCATCAACTGATCAAATCCATAGGCTATTCCTAAGGTGAAATTATTGATGGCAATAATGCCTGCTAAGCCTTTGGAAAAGACAATGCCTTGATATTCGTATGTAATCTGTGATTGACTTACTCCACTATGAATCGCTGTACTTCCAAAACCCACAAAAGCCCCATAAGAAAGCCCGAAATGATCAATTTCCCTTTTGAATAAACTCCTAGGGGTTTTATTGTATCGAATGTAGAACCGATCACTACGTTTGCCAAAATAAACAGATGCGTTTATCTCCGTAATCATCTGGGTGGGTATACCATTCACCGATCCATGTATTTTGACTGGTATAGCCAATAAATCTAAATCAAATGTTCCCTTTCGTAAAATCATATTACCCATACTTTTAGACAAAACCAGTGGTAGCGTTTTTTCTACATTTGCTGTATTCGCACCCTCCGAAATTAGATGCAAAGTATCCTCGGTAACCTCAACTAAAACTTTAGTATGATTCAGCTGATAAACACCATTAACCAAATCAAATTTAGGGGTATTTTTAATGATACTACAACTTCCCAAAAGTATAATGAGGCTGAAATAAACGAGAATCCGCATATTTGATTAGTTTTGATACGCAAGTTATAAAATAGATATAAAGACAAAATTAAATATATTTATGCCAACGCAATACTTTGAAAATAAAAGCAATCAAATGCTTTGGATAGATGTAACTAACCCAAGCAAATTAGAGCTTGAAGAGCTTAGTAATCGTTTTTCATTGAACAAATATGCTCTTTCTGATTGCCTTCAACCTGACCATTTGCCCAAACATGAAGACATGTATGGAACCCATTTTATCATTACTCGAGTACAAACCGACCTTTTATCAAACCAACCTGCTTCCATTCAGTCCATGTCCACTAAAATTGCATTTTTCTATAGGCCTGGATTATTAATTAGTGTCCACCGATTGCCACATTCATTTATTGATATCATTCGTGAGAAATATTTTGATCAGGGAATATTTGAACAAGTTGAATCCATCGTAGCTAAAATGTTATGGCATATTTTACATTCTTATGAAGCTCTGGCGGTTAATCTTTCCAATGAAATGGATGATTTTGAAAGTAAGGTCTTTTCTCAAAATCTTAGCCCTAAAATGCTATCCGAGCTATACCAAATAAAACGTAAAGCGCTCATTAGCAAAAAACTATTATTGTTTAGTCAAGAAGCAATTAGCTCCGTAAAATTACCTGAAAACCAAGGCGATATAATCCAAGATGCCCGTGATTTACATCAGAAACTACTTCATATTTATGACCAAATACACGAAGATGTTTCCAACCTTGTTAGTTTCTATCTATCCATTTCAGCCCAAAAAACCAATGAAGTCATTAAAGTCTTGACCATATTCTCCGTCTTTTTTATGCCTTTAACTTTTTTGGTAGGAATCTACGGAATGAATTTTGACTACATGCCAGAATTACGAATATCTTGGGCCTATCCAAGCTTGTTGCTCATCATGTGCCTGATTAGTGCACTAATTTTTGTCTGGTTTCGAAGAAAAAAGTGGCTCTAATTAACACCTGAATAATCTTATCGCCGTGTACATTCGGATTAAAAAGTAGAATTTATATCCTGAAAATATATTTACACGCTCATCAAATATACCATCGAGCATGTGATATGTATCATATTCATTTTACATACTTGGCATAATACTGGACCTATGCAATATTTGAACGCTACCATATATATGAAACAACCGCTTAATCATTAGCTTAACTATTCCCATTTCATTAAGACACGTTCTATCTCGGTTTTAACTCGCAACAAATCCTGCTCATTCAAAATAAAATCGTGGTCCACATCTACAAATGACAATTGAATATGGGGTGATAACGTATACTTTTCAACGATCTCCTTTCCTCCATAGGGGTCTCTTTCTCCTTGAAAAATCATCATGGGTTTTTCAACCCAAGCCAAATGATCCGTACGAAATGCGGTATCTCCTTCTTCTGGATGACTAAAGGGATATCCCAAGCAAATAATATAGTCTACTGGCATGTGATTCGCGATGCTACTAATAACAATAGAACCAGCTGATCTAGCCAACACAACCAAATTTAAGGTTTGATTCGACTTCCGCTGAATATACCTGGATACTACACGTGTGCGAAATTCAATACTTGAAATACGTTTCAACACAAATAAAAGGAAGTCGAACAGCTGCCTTTGTACCAATACGACATAAACAGCCCGCAAAAAAGGAAGAAGCAAATGCTTTCCTAAAAACTTACCTGGACCTATTTTTCTCATAAAAAGAAAACGGATACGGTCCATGGGATCAAACCTGATTTCAAATCCACTTAATTTCAAATTACCTAAAACCTCTTGATATAAAGAACTATCACGATCCAGCGCCTCTCTACCTAAAACCAACAATATTTTCTTTTTACCTATTGAACTCATCCCCTATTGAATCCTGTATATCAAACAGCATCCTGTTTTAAAAAATGATTTACTAATTGTGCAATATCAAGGGAAAACTGCTTCACAATGTTCCATTTGGCATATGGCCGGTAAAAACATAAACTAACTTCTCTAGAAATAGAATTTCCTTCCATTTTCAACACTTGCATTTGTCGTTGATCATTTAAATTTCGTAAATATAATTCAGGAAGTAATGTCATACCTTGAAATTCATCCACCAAATTCAATAAGGTATCAAAGGTATTTGACTCAAATAACAAGTTAGTGGGCAAATGCTTGTTCTTTTTGAGGTCGCACCATTGAATAATTTGATCCCGTAAACAATGTCCCTCTTGCAATAAAAATATGCGTTGCTTGGCCAGTTCCTCTTTCTGAATAGACCTTCTTCCTTGATCCAAATATCCATAAACATGCAGTGGCTCTTGATATAACAAGGTCGTTTCCAAATCATTCGATGCTATAGGGGTACTCAATATTCCTATATCCAATTTCCCTTCACGTAAGTTTTTCATCAATTGACTGGTGGTCACTTCATAAATTTCTAAGACCAATTGTGGATACTTCTCTAAAATAGGTTTCAAAATAATGGGCATTAATGAAGAAGCGATCGTCGGTATTATTCCCATTTTCACCCTTCCTTCTATCTTACTATGAATGGCTTTGGAAGAAGCCAAAAGCGCATTCGCATGTGCAACCACTTGCTGAGCATGAACCAATATCTCCTTGCCATTTTCAGTCACCACAATCGGATTTGCCTTCCTATCAAAAATGACAATATCCAATTGCTCCTCCAATTTCTTTACCATAGCACTCAAAGTAGCTTGAGTCACATGGCAATAATCGGCCGCCTTGCTAAAACTTTTAAACTGGTCAACAGCTAAAATATATTCTAATTGATGAATATTCATGTATATAGATTTTATCTATGACAAATATAGAAAAATTCAGTTTTATCTATTGGCCTATTAAGTCTAATTTCACATCATCAGCTCTTAAAAATAAAATCACAAAATTACTATATCATGAAAAAACTGTTCATATTAAGTGGATTACTAGTATCTGCGACATTACAAGCGCAAGAGTACAATCCTCATCTTGGCGCAGCTGGAGCACATCCTACTGGTCCTAAAGAAGCGGGTACAAGCAACAAAGATTGGTGGCCAAGCTTATTGAATGTAAGTATGCTTCGTCAAAATTCTGAAAAGTCGAATCCCATGGGACCGAACTTCAATTACATCAAGGCCTTTAACAGCTTAGATTACTTCGCACTAAAAAAGGATATCGCTGAGGTTTTGACAAAATCACAAGATTGGTGGCCTGCCGATTTTGGTAATTACGGGCCTTTGTTTATTCGTATGGCTTGGCATAGTGCAGGAACATACCGGACAGGTGATGGTCGTGGTGGTTCTCGTGCGGGACAACAGCGCTTTGCTCCTTTGAACAGTTGGCCCGACAATGCCAACTTAGATAAGGCCCGTCGATTATTATGGCCTATCAAACAAAAATATGGAGATAAAATTTCTTGGGCCGACTTAATGGTATTAACAGGAAATGTTTCCTTAGAACAAATGGGATTCAAGACTTTTGGATTTGCAGGTGGCAGAACAGACGTATGGGAACCTGAAAGCAATGTATATTGGGGTTCTGAAAAGAAATGGCTCGATGATAAAAACCGTTATTCAGGTGATAGAAAATTAGAAAATCCACTAGCAGCCGTTCAGATGGGTTTAATATATGTTAATCCCGAGGGTCCCAAAGGCGTACCAGATCCAGTAGCTGCTGCTAAAGATATCAGGGAGACTTTTGGAAGAATGGGGATGAATGATGAAGAAACGGTGGCCTTGATTGCCGGTGGACACACCTTTGGTAAAACCCATGGAAAAGGCCCTGCTACCCATGTAGGTCCAGATCCAGAAGCCGCAGGCATTGAAGAACAAGGTTTGGGCTGGAAAAGTACGTATCAATCAGGAAAAGGAAAAGATGCCATTACTTCTGGTCTAGAAGTAACTTGGACATCCACTCCTATCAAATGGGGAATTGGATTCTTGAAAATCCTATTCAATAATGAATGGGAATTAACGAAAAGTCCAGCAGGTGCTAACCAATGGGTAGCTAAAAATGGAAAAGCCATCATTCCGGATGCTTTTGATCCCAATAAAAAGCAATTGCCGACCATGCTGACTACAGACCTTTCACTGCGTATGGATCCTGCATATGAAAAAATTTCCAAACGATATTTAGAGAACCCAGAGGAATTTGCCAAAGCCTTTGCCAAAGCTTGGTTCAAATTAACGCATCGGGATATGGGACCAAGTTCAACCTATTTAGGGCCTGAAGCTCCTAAAGAAGCATTAATCTGGCAGGACCCTATTCCAACGGTCAATCATCCTTTGATTAATTCCCAAGATGTGGCTCTTCTAAAATCAAAATTATTGAATTCTGGTTTATCCATCAGTGAATTAGTGAGTACTGCCTGGGCATCTGCCTCCACTTTCCGTGGTTCAGACCGCCGTGGGGGTGCCAACGGAGCCCGCATTCGCTTATTACCACAAAGAAACTGGGAAGTAAACAATCCCAAGCAATTAGAAAAGGTATTGACTGTACTTGAAAAAATCCAACAAGATTTCAATAAAAATTCTGGTAAAAAGAAAATTTCTTTAGCTGATTTAATTATTCTTGGAGGAAATGCCGCCATTGAAAAAGCCGCTAAAAATGCGGGGCAATCCATCCTAGTTCCATTTACGCCAGGCAGAATGGATGTTAGTCAAGAACAAACAGATGTCAACTCATTTGCGGTTTTAGAACCAATGGCCGATGGTTTCCGAAACTATTTGAAAACCCGCTATACCCTCTCAACAGAGGAATTGTTCATTGACAAAGCACAACTTTTGACTTTAACAGCACCAGAGATGACGGTACTAGTGGGTGGTATGCGAGTGTTGAACACCAATTACAATGGTTCGAAACATGGTATTTTCACGAATAAAAAAGACGCCTTGACCAATGATTTCTTTGTTAATTTATTGGAAATGGGAACCACTTGGAAGCCTAGCTCAGATACCAAAGAAGAATTCATAGGAACAGATAGTCAAACTGGTGCCATCAAAGCAAGTGCTACTCGAGCTGATTTAATCTTTGGATCGAATTCGGAATTACGTGCTCTAGCTGAGGTATATGCTACAAAAGACGCTGAAGGTAAATTTGTTAGTGATTTTGTTAAAGCATGGACTAAAGTCATGAACCTTGACCGTTTTGATTTAGTATATAAAAAATAGGTAAATATAGATTTGATTGAATGGAAAAGCCGACTCTTCTGGGGTCGGTTTTTATGTTTTTTGGGATTGTTAACCAAAATGAACCGGGTAGTTCTGCTCCTTTTGACTCATATACTCATTTATAACTTTTCAAAGTTTATATGTTTATATATTAAACAAGAAATTCATGTTAAGACTTGTTAAAGTTTTATTAAAATGCGACAAAAGTAGACTTTTAAGCTACGAGTTATCAAATAATTGCCTCTAAATAATATCCTATTATTTGTCTTCTTACGAATGAAACATCTTCATCAAGTATTCCTAGCAATTCATTCGAAACGGAATTCAACATAAGCCAATTAAAGGTAAATAGTTCAAATTAGGGCTATTTCAACATTTCATATAGAAAATACAAATCCCTACAATCTATTTCAACCATTGGACACAATTTTAGGAACTAAGTAAATTGTTCAATTTTTCATCCCTACCTTTGCTAATCCAAAAGCCACAGAAAACGTTATTGTATTCAAATCATATTCCTTGAAAAAAGATTGAAAAAACAAAAAACAAATGAATCTCGCCTTAATTTTAGCTCTCAAATTTTGCACAAATCCAATTTCTTTTCTCAACAATTTCATCTTTCATCGATACATTTCCCAGCTGCGAAGAATATAATTTCAAACGCAAAAGCCCAATGTACCTTTGCGATACAATTATAAAGAAGACAAGTACTGATTAAACCCTAAATAAAAATTAAAACAAAGAATTCTGTTCTACCCAAAAATTAACAAGAAACATTCCCTCTAAGTAGACAAAACATTTAACAATCAACCCATGAAAAATTTCATTTTAACATCCATCATTGCACTGATATCATTTTTCAGTTTCGCACAAGGACCAGCTGGTGCAGGAGGAAATGCTCCTAACTTAAATCGTGGTCACGTATTTGGTAAGGTAGTCGATGAGCAAGGCAAACCCGTTGAATTTGCTTCTGTCGTATTACTTAAGACCGTCGTTGATCCCGCTACCAAGCAAAACAAAGACATTTTAGTTAAAGCCCAACAAGCTGAACTTAATGGAGATTTCAACTTCAAGGAGATACCCGTGAATGTTCGTTTAAAATTGAAAATCAGTTTTGTAGGATACAAAAACTATGAGGCACCTGTTCAATTTGAAATGCCTAAAATGGATCCAAGTTCAGCACCCAAGCCTGGACAAGCACCCGATCCTGCAGTCATGGCTAAAATGATGGCCGCATTTGAAAAAGACTTAGGAAACATCAAGTTATTGTCTGACTCCAAAGAATTAGAAGCCGTAGTAGTCACTTCTACAAAAGCTTTATTGGAAATGGACATTGACAAAAAATCATTTAATGTAGGTCAAAATTTAGTTACCTCTGGTGGTACAGCGGTAGACGTTATGAGAAACATTCCATCGGTACAAGTGGACATTGATGGAAATGTGAAAGTAAGAAATGCAAACCCTACTTTATTTATTGATGGTAGACCTACTAGCTTAAGTATGGATCAAATTCCAGCGGATATCATTGAAAAAGTGGAAGTTATCACGAACCCTTCAGCTAAATATGATGCTTCAGGTAGTATGGCAGGTATCATCAATATCATCTTAAAGAAAAACAAAAAGAATGGGTACAATGGTATGTTAAACCTAAGTGCTGACCGTTTTGGTGGTTCTAGCATCATGGGTAACTTCAGTTATCAACAAAATAAATGGAGTTTGACCTTGATGGGCATGAAGATGAACATGAGAAACGTAACCGAGGGAAATAGCCAAAGAAATAGCAACATCGGTGGCGTAGAGTCAAGTGTATACCAAGATATCAATAGTAAAAACAAAGGATCGATGTTTTTTCCAAGATTCAGCGTTGATTATGCAGCTACCAACAGAACTACGTTAACCTTAGCTGGATTCTTTGGTGGTGGAGGTAAATTCTCTCCAACGGAAGACATTAAAATCACGAGTATGGTCAATAATTTTACCACGCTTAGTAATCGTTTATCTGAATCATCCAGGGAATTCAACCCAACTGGTTTACAGTTAGGATTCAAACACACTTACCCGAAAGCAGGAGAAGAGTTAAGCATGGACTTCAATTATTTTGGAGGTACGAATAAAAACGATGCCACATATACTACCAACTATTTGAACAATGGGATCATTACTGGTACACAAATTCAGAAAAACATCGGTTCTGGAAGTAATAAATTCATGACTTTCCAAACAGACTATGTAAGACCTTTGAAAAACGAAGGTACCATTGAAATGGGAGTAAGAGCACAGTTGTTTGAATTAGTGAATGAAAATAACAATACCTTGAAAGCGGTTGGTACTGATGTATACAAACCTATTCCATCAGCATCCACCAATTACGAAAACCAAAATAGAGTATATGCTGCTTATGTATCCATTTCTGGGAAATCGGCCAATAAAATATCTTATAAAATTGGTTTAAGAGCAGAGAGTTCTAGTTATGACGGTAAATTATTGAATACAAACCAAAAGTTTAGCAATAGTTTCCCTCTGAGCTTGTTTCCTTCCATCTTCTTAAAAAAGGATTTAACGCCAACAGATCAATTGCAGTTAAGCATTACCCGACGTGTGAGTCGTCCAAATTTCTTCCAAATTATCCCATTTGTTGACTTTAGCGACAGCTTAAATATCACGAGAGGAAATGCCGACTTAGTACCCGAGTTTACTACTTCAGGTGAGCTTTCATACAGCAAAACAAAGGGATCAGCAACCTTTTTATTATCAGGATATTACAAGTATACAGATAATTTAATTACTCGTTTTTTAAGTCAAGAAATCAACCCGATCAGTGGTAAACTAGACTTAATTAACACGTTTGTAAACGCTAATTCAAGTATCAATTTTGGTATTGAAGGAACTTATACCAACAAACTTCAAAATTGGTGGGACTTGACTGCGAATATTAACATGTACAATTCGAAGATTAATACGGCTAACATTGAAAAAGCACAGATTACGGATGGACTTTGGACCGTATTTGGTAAACTAAACAACACGTTCCAATTGCCTAAAAAATGGTCGATTCAGCTTTCCATGGATTATCAAGGAAAAACCAATATGCCAATTTCTCAAAATCAAGGCCAAGGTGGTGGCGGTGGTGGACCGATGGGACAGGCACAAAGTTCATCTCAAGGATATATTGAGCCTTTTTATGGGGTAGATTTAGCCATCAAGAAAACATTCTTAAAAAACGATTTAGCTTCCTTGACTTTAGCAGCTAATGATGTGTTCAGAACAAGAGGAAATACACGTTACTCATACGGAGAAGGATTCTCTCAGAAATACTATCGATTGTCTAACCCTCAAATGATTCGTCTTACTTTGTCTATTCGTTTTGGACAATTTAACATGAACAGCATGAAGAGAAACAACAATCAGAACCAAGATGGTATGCAAATGGGTCAATAAGATTTTTGTAGGTTAATGATATTATACATAAACGGGTCAATCTTTGATTGGCCCGTTTTGCTTTTTGGAACCTAGGCCAACTATTTAGAGATTGACCACCGTATACCTTGTTCTATGAGTTGAGAAAAAGCTGGATTTGCCCAAACTTCCTGGGAATGCCCCATGGAAGTATAAAACGTTTTCCCTTTACCCGCCCTTTTGTGCCAAGTCACTGGATGATATTTTCCCATACCAAAATTTTTATCTTTCATCCAAAGCATATTACCACTAGGTAAAATCTTTTCTCCGTCAATATAATAAACTACTTGGGCATCTTTAGGCTGATTAAAAAAGACATACCATTCGTCATTTCCTTGCCAAGCAGCAGGAAGACTAGCTTTTAAACTTGAATCAGCACTTAGCTCCAGTTGAACTTGTGCTTTTTGAAATTGAGGATTTAAAGGATGATGAGAAAAAATAGTACCTAATAAATTAGCTACATACCAATCCCAATGATGCGAATTATCTCCTGCCCCATGAATACCCATCAACGAACCTCCATTTTCCACATACTTTTCTAATGCCGCTTGTTGTTCATCATTCAATACTCGACCTGTTGAATTATTGAATATGACTAGTTTGAATTTGGCTAATTGCTCTTCATTAAAAACACCACCCTCTTCTGTCTCAAAAACAGTCCAAGCATTTTTCTTGGCCATAGCTTGAATAATAGGCTTCGATGCATCAATGGATTCACCATGTCGAAAGCCTGTTGTCTTTGAAAATAATAGTATAGCTGGTTGATTTGCCCCCAAGCTCAAATTAGGTTTTTCTGTCTCATAAGACACGGGGAAACCATTCTGCACTTTGTACATAAACAAGGCTAATAAGGCAAAAAGGCTAATGACCAAGCCAAAAACAGTCCAAGCAATGATTTTTAAAACTTTTTTCATGTGATCATGTGTTAATAAATTAATTACAAGCAGAAAGGTACCAACCAAGCGATTAGCCTAACTTGACCATTAATTTAATGATAATTGTCAGAATCCCGTAAACATTCAATAAATGAATGGATATTTATAAGACCTTCCTATCACCAAACTTAGTATGGCATTTCCATCCAATTTCAAGAATCAGGCCATTTTATTCTTAATCAGTACATTTCTTTGTTCCTGTACAAAAGAAACAATAGAGCATCGATTGTCTGTGGTGACTATTCCAAGTGTAGGTGGTAGCGTAAGTCCATCAACAGGTTCTTTTGAGCAAGGTACTATTATTTCTATATTGGCAAATCCAGCTCCAGAATACCTATTCAAAGATTGGAGCGGAAGTATTTCTGGTTCTTCGAATCCCTACAGTCTGAACATGAATGCTGACAAAAATATTACAGCCCATTTTGAAAAAAGAACTTACCCTTTGAGCATTGAAATAGAAGGGCAAGGTACTGTACAGGAAACCATTATCAGCACGCTATCTTCCACGCCCTATTCCTCAGGCACCTTGGTACAATTAAAAGCTACTCCAGTGGAAGGATGGGTATTTAAAGGCTGGACCGGAGATGTAAGTAGTGAGTCCAATCCTAGTTCAATTCGTGTAGATAAGGCTGTACAAGTCAAAGCCACATTTTTAACAGATTACCCTGTTAAATTTGATCTAATTCATAAACCTACGAGTTTATTTGTATCTCAAAACTACCCAATCAAGCTAGATGTAACTTATAAATCAGGCACCAAGAAAGTGATAGAACAAGGGTTTACGAGTTCCATCATAGAGAATGGTAGCCTCTTGGCAAAACTAACAAATCAAAACCTCTTGGCGATTAAAAGTGGGCAAATTCAGCTGAAAATAGACCATGAAAATCTAAGTCAGACTTACCCCATTACCATCAGTTCAGTAGAAGATGTCGCTGATTTTGATGTATTTCTAAAAACCCCCATGAGTTCGAGTAGCATCGTAGTCCCTGTGGTAGTCATTAGTTTTTTACCAACCCAAGATGGTATCAATCTTGATATGAATTTAGCACCAGATGATTACTGGGAATTAAAGAACTCGACTTTGCAAGAAGCAAAAAATAGGTTTACGGGTGAATTGAAAATAACCAAATTTGGGATAGAAGAAGGCTCTCGCTTTCGACAATTTACTACCACTCAAGAGGTCAAACCCTATGCCGGCTTCCAGGTCATCAAATTTTTTAATGTTTATGAAGTCGAATTCACGAATTATATCACTGGCCTAAAAACTTTTGATTACCATAAATTATTTCAAAAACTGGGGATGGATACTTTGGTCAATCAATATCAAGTGAAGGAAATTTGGTTCAATGCATTTGTCAAAGACAAATTTCCATCGGTTGTAAATTCTCCCTACAATGACCCCAACACCTATTATAATTTCCCAGAATCTAACATGTCAAGCCCAATTACCGGAGATGTGTCCAATTCCTATTATTTCCCAAATGATTTACCCATTTACAACCATACTTATGTCGTCTATGGCAACTCCGGTCATCGTGGAGCTGATACCAATTTACACAATCGAGGACATCAGATAGAGGCTCAAATGAATTATATTGAAAATTTAGTTCATAAGCCTGCTATTGGAAATGCCTTATTTAAAAATCACTTTGTGGGAATCAAGCCATCCTCTGGCTTACCTTTAAATCGGGTAGGTATGACCCATTTCCCACCCAATACATCGGTTGATTACGATTATGACAATACGAATTTAGTTAGTAGTGATATTGTAGATTGGCAAGCCTCCGGAGGAACTAGTACGAAGGTAAATCGGGATCTATGGAAAAATATGGTTTACCCTTATTCCTTCGTCAACAAAAATTATGGCCGTAATCAGACAACAGATTACAGTCAGGATGCACAAGTGAAATGGTTGATTTTTTGGTGGCAGTCTATCCCCGGTTTAAATCATCAATTGACCTATAATAATCAAAAAATAACAAATTGGTGGGACATTTTTTATCATTGGGACGATGCTATCAAAAATGGGAAAGGATTATATGATATACCTGTTGGGAAATCCAAAAATACCAATCCATCCTTACTAAACAGGGTTCAAACTTCGGCTGCTGAAATTTGTACCGAAAATGGGAATACCTTTGAAAAAAACCAATTCATTCAGAATTAAATAAGCAAGTCAACTTTATGAATCCATCTTTTGGCAAGTTTCAACGCATCATTCGAAATCCCATACTCTTTAAATTTTTCATTCTTCAACGTTTATCTGCCGCTTTCTGGGCTGGATTGAATATTCAACATTTTGATGATAAAAGCTGTGTGGTACGAGTAAAGAAGTCGTGGTTTAACCAAAACCCTTTTAATTCCATGTATTTCGCAGTGGAAGCCATGGCGGCTGAAATGAGTTGCGGCATGTTGGCTTTTTCTCAGGTTTATGAAAGAAAACCCGCCATCAGCATGTTGGTAGAAAAAATGGAGGCTTCCTTTTTAAAGAAAGCCTCTGGAACTATTTTGTTTACTTGCGAAGATGGTGAAGCGATATTGAACACCATCCAAGAAGCCATCGAAAGCGGCGAAGGAACTAAAATGGTTTGCAAGTCGACCGCCAGAAATGAAGAAGGCATTATTGTGGCAGAATTTTTATTGACTTGGTCATTTAAAGTCAAAATCAAATCCTAAAGATTACTTAATCAAATTATTGGTTATCCAATTCGTCATCTTTTCTACTTGCTCTGGATAATTCCAATGTCCTGTGTCCAAAGCCAAATACAATTCTTTAGGAGCCGAAATGACATTATATGCTGCATACATGGAGGTAGGTGGACAAGTTTCATCATTAAAGCCCCAAGAATAAAAGCCTGGAACCTTTAGTCTACGAGCAAAGTTGACCACATCAAAATAGGCAATAGTTTCCAATTTGGTTTTGGTTTCATTGACTGCCCGACCGTTCTTATCAAAATAATGTGGCCATCCTCCAGCACGATTATACAAGTACCCTGTCACATCGGAAAGAGCAGGATAATAAGCGCCTAAAAATTTAACGCGATTGTCTAAAGCAGCTGTCACGATGGAGAGTGCTCCTCCCTGACTACCACCCGTTACAGCCAAATTCTGTCCATCAAATTGTTGCAAAGAAGTTAAAAAATCATTGGCACGGACGCATCCTACGTAAACACGTTTGTAGAAAAAGCGGTCTTTATCGTCCATATTATAGGTTGGATAACCATTCAAAACACCCGTTCCTAAATCCGTATAGACCGATGGATCCAGGTTGACAGGAATTCCATGAATGCCGATTTGAAGAGTGATTATGCCCTTTTCAGCATTGGCTATATCGCCAGCATAAGGTCTTACTCCTGCTCCTGGCACATGCAATAAAGCTGGATATTTTCCTGGTTTTTTGGGTACACAAAGAATGCCATATAAGCGAGCGCCTATTCTGTAATTTTGAATATTTACGTGGTAAACATTGGTTTTCTCTGTACATCTTTCGGGCATCAAAGTCATTTTGGCATCCAATGGTATTTTGGCTAAATCTTGTTTGGCTTTATCCCAAAAGGCATCAAAATCAGAAGGATTAGCCACGGTGGCTTGTAATAAATTAGGTGAAAAACCAACGGTAGCTAGATTTCTGTATTCTTTTCCATCTACTTCTGCAATGACGATACAACGAAGAAAACCTGCCCCTGACAAAGTACCTCCGTCTAATTGCAAAGAACCATTGGCTAAAATCTGAGTATCTTTTTTCCATGATTCTTGTTTCTCTGGCCCTATCTCATAGCGAACTTTGACTTGAGGAATGGGGCTACCATTTTTGGAAACTAGTACCGAAAACGTGACTTTTTCTCCTGGTTTATATAACCAATCAGGATGATCTGCTGATACTTGAACTTTGATTTGCTTTTCTGTTGGCTGGGCAAATGCTAAGAAAACAGATAATAACAAACATAAAAGAATCGGTAATTTTTTCATGGTAACAGGTTTATGTTCAACTTAATTACTCTTTACAAAGGCCTACGATTTCATGGAAAACATCATGTAAAGCGACCAAATCAGCCTTTATTACATCATCATTTACTCCTTGATGGATTTTATTCCGAAGAGATTTAACGCCCATGGCTAATTTGTCCAATTGAAGTTGAATATCCTTATGTTTTTTGAATTCTTTAGGAATTGAAGATTTCTGCCAAGCTAAAGCTTTTGTCAGCATTTCCTCACTTCTTGAACGGATTGGTTTAAAATTCCCTTCTTCAACCGGATGAAAAGTTTGACTCATTACTTCATGAAATTGGTCCTTTTCTTTCCAATCTGTTTTAGCAAATACGAATGGTATACTACTCAATAAAAGCAGAAAAATTACTACTAACTTTATTTTCACGTGTTTCATGTTTTCCAAATTTAAGTCAAATACATTAATTCGTTCCACCGCTCCGCTTTGATTTTACTTGGCTAGGCCACTTTTGACCCACAGGCAAATCCGCTTTTTCGGTAGAAATCTTCTCTGGTTCTTCACAAGCCATATAGACCATAATGGCAGTCAAGATGGCATTACTTTGGATATCATCAAAGACAATTTTATCATACGTGTCTCGGTTGGTATGCCAAGTATATACCCCATAGGACCAGCTCAAAGAGCTTAAATTAAATCCTGTAGTTCCTACTGCCACAAAAGAAGCAAAGTCTGAACCTCCCCCACCTGGAGTACCTGGGAAATTTGTTTTAATTCGATTTTTGATGGTATCTGGTATAGCTGCTAACCATTTAGTCAGGTAATCTTTAGCTTTGGCAAAACCAGAACCACCCAAATTCACGACACGACCTGTTCCACTATCTTGATTGAATAAAGCTTGTAAATTGGCCACTACTTCTGGATGATCTTCCACAAAGGCCCTTGAACCATTTAAACCTTGTTCCTCACTTCCCCAATGACCCACTAAAATGGTTCTTTTAGGATTGGGGTAAACCTTTTTCAAGATCCGCATTGCTTCCAACATAACCAGTGTACCAGTACCATTATCAGTAGCACCTGTAGCTCCATCCCATGAATCTAAGTGAGCAGAGAGCATGACATATTCATTGGGTTTTTCTATCCCTTTGATTTCAGCATGTGTATTAAAGGTTGGAACAGTTCCTAATTCTTTGGATTGAGTATTTACTGTAATTTTAGGTTGATTCCCAGACTCCGTAAGCCGGTATAAAAGACCATAATCTTCTAAAGCGACATTGACAGTAGGTATTTTTCTAGTAAATGCAGCAAATATTTTATTCACTCCAAAACCGTTGGACCAGGTACTTGAAACAATTCCCAAAGCCCCTGCTTCTTCCAAAGCTAAAGCTAATTTGGCGTTGGTGAGACCCGTCTTGGATATACGTTTTCTCCAAGCCTCTGTTTGAGCATCTCGCTCTTTTTTCATTGCTTCAAAAGATTCCTTTTGAGCAAATTCTTGCCAATTATAATCGGGCCTACCCGTCAATTGAGGCATAGAAATTAAAACAAATTTTCCTTTTACCTGAGGTAACCATGCTTTAAAAGCGACAGAATCGGCCACATCGGCTAAAATGATCGTTTCACCTGTTTTCGGTTTTTTGGTAGCTGGGCTAAAGGCCAATTGGGTTCCTTCTAAAGATTTGATCCATGGAGAAACCATATCGATGGACGAAATACCTCTGTCCCATCCGCGCCAAGTTCCGTAATTTTCTCTTCGTGCATCAATCCCCCATTGTTTGTATTGATTCATGGCCCAATCGCTGGCTTGAAGCATTTTAGTGGAGCCCACTAAGCGGGGACCAATTCCATCAATGAGTTCATGCGCCATGCGCTTAAGTTGAGAATTCTCTGTTGCCTCCTTCACGATGGCATTGACGGTAGAGGATTGATTATTTTGTTGGGCCAACAAAGGTGTGGCCATAAGGCTTAAACCAATTACGAGTTGGCTTAAACGAGAAGTTAAATTGTTGATAGAAGTTTTCATAGCTTAATAATACGAAAGAAATTCACTGAAGCCAAAAAATGTATTCAGACTGCCCTATAAGACCTATTAAACAAAGTAGAAAAAATCCATTTTAAAGAAATGAAAATTTAACTCTTTCCTAAAAGAGTCAATACCTCAGCGATTTCAATTGGTTTTTGGGTGCCGATCAACAACTTACTCCCATCCTTAAACTCCAATTGCAAACCTTGATTTCCTGAGACATTATATGCTTTTCCTCTCCCAAACATTCCACACCGAAGTCCCCAACCTCCATATTCCCAAAGAGGAGCATATTTTCTAACGTAGACCTTATTCATTTCTTCAAATGAATAATACTTGAATGAAAAATGAAAAGGAAAGAAGCGTACATAAACCCCATTGGATTGAATATAGGTTTCTAATTTAACATTCAAGAAGAATAAAAGAATAGCAGCAAAAACTAAACTAGTAATCAACAACCCCTCATTACTCATTGGATTATTTCCGAAAGCAATTCCCTGAAATAGTTGTTTATATGCTCCCCACAAAAAATAAGCACAAAAACCAATTAAAATCACCCAAAGCCACCATTGGTTAAACTTTTGAATCTCTGAAAATAGTTTTTTTTCTGTGGTCATGAAGAGGAGATTTTGAGGTAGAATTGATAGTACGAATGTATCAAATAATTCTTTATCAAGTTATTGGACAACAAAGGTTAATTGCCATTCGTTGTAACGCTGTCAAGGTTCCAAACCTTGCCAGCGTTGGAAAAAACCTAAGCAAAATCATAATTTTTTTCCCAATACCTGCCAAATTCACGCATGTTTTCACCCTATTATTAAGTAATTTTCTAAAAATCAATTCACATGAAAAAGCTAGAAAATAAAGTTGCCATTATTACTGGAGCTGGGGCAGGAATGGGAAAAGCCATCGCCATGCTATTTGCCCAGCAAGGAGCAAAAGTCGTTGCAGGTGATATCAATCCAATTCGACTAGACGAATTGTCTAAAGAAGTAAAATCTACAGGAGGAGAAATTACCACGGTGCTTGCTAATATGGGTATTGAATCTGATATAGATAATCTCATTAACTCAGCGGTGTCAAACTATGGAACCTTGGACATATTAGTCAATAATGCAGGAATCATGGACCATTTTCAAGCAGTGGGAGAAGTGGAAAATAGCCTATTAGAGAAAGTCATGAAAATCAATTTCGAAGGACCATTTAAGGCCATGAGAAGTGCGGTTAAGATATTTTTAGCCAAGGGAAAAGGGAACATCATTAATATTTGTTCCATTGGAGGCCTAAAAGGAGGTGTCGCAGGAGCTGTGTATACGTCCAGTAAACATGCTTTAGTAGGACTTACAAAAAGTACTGGCTATATGTACAGTAAATCTGGGATACGTTGCAATGGAATTGCACCCGGAGCCGTCAATACCAGCATTAGTGAGACCATAGATATGACCAAAATTACCCCACTCGTCAATGATCGAATCATGACGGGCATGGCACTAAATCCGAGAACCGGTGAAGCATCTGAGATTGCTCAAGCGGCTTTGTTTTTAGCTAGTGATGATTCCAGCTTTGTGAATGCACATATTTTAACGGTAGATGGTGGTTGGAGTGCCTATTAATGATTTTTAATTCTTAAAGGGATTCTGGTTAGAATCCCTTTATAAGTTTCACTACATATGTGTAATCTCGCATGAACCACCACTACAAGCCATAGCGGCCATTTCTCCAATATCTTTATACTGTGGTTGGTCTAATATTGAGCCAAAGTTCACTTCCTTAAATTCCCGAATCACCGTCTCCCACTTATGAAATAAGTGAACATCTTTAATGCAATAAATCATTTGCTTCACATCTCCATGAAAATAGTTTTTTGCAAATTTATTGGCCCGATTCAACCAATATTTTCGCAATAAAACTTGTTCTCGAGTACCTGTCAAAGCCATAGATGTATCCAGCAAAAGGTCACAAGCATGCCATAAATTATTTTCAAAATAGTGCAATCCGTCTACGATCAATCCAGAAGCAAAGATGGCACCTTTACCATATAGCTGAACTAATTCCTCCAACTCCATCACCGATGTAAATGGTGCTTGGTTAAAGTCCTTATCTCCATAATCTGAAATAAAACTAACTGCCGTAAAGGCATCTCGATGCTGCCAGATATAAGCAATAATTTCTTCTTTATTATCCATGATCACGGTACAGCTTGTATTATGATTCACCTGTGGATAGGCACATAATTCCCGATTCGTTCCTGCATTAACCCAGTTTTCTTGTACCAACTGAATCATTTCCAAATGCTTAACTCCCTTCATATCCTTCTTAAATAAGCCTCCTGGAGGATTCAAAATAGGCACAAAAACCACAAAATCACTTTTGGTATTGGACCAAACACTTTCTTCCAAAAGAAAAGGCATGTTTTCCACTAACCAATTGGCGGTGGTACTTTCCTTATTCAACTGCATGATTCTAAAGTACTTTTCAGCATGCTCAGGATGAATTCCACTGGCAGTACCCAAAACCACTGATGCATTTCCGGAAGGTTTCACACAGGTTGTTCTAGCCGCAGGATTTATTCCAATGATTTCTGCCAATACCCGATTTGTATCTTTCACAACCTGAGCTCCCTGCTGAAGCATGGGCGCATTGAACAAAAAGGTATTGTTCATCCAGCCAGTGATACTAACTCCTAACAAGGCTTCTCCTTGGAAAATTTGCTCTGAAACTGGCCCCAAATAAGGAAAAGACGTATAGCCCGCTTGTAAAGTCCCCAATATAGCGGCATCCATACATGCCCGAAAAAAAGCATCCTCTGTAACACACTTTTCCGCATTGATTTCACATAAATTACATCCCTGAATCCCCAATTTATCTTGATGTAGAGCAATAAAATCGCCTACTTCTTCATATGCAATTTGAGAAAAATCCGTCCTAAAAAGTATAGGGATTTTTACTATTTCAAAACAAGGATTAAACATATCAAACCAGCTATTGGCAAATACAAATCCAATGTCATTGGCTCCATCATTGAGCGATACCAAATAATCAAATTGCTCTCGCTGAACTTGATTTCTCAACAAAATAACTGAATTATTACTCCTTCCCCTTTGAGGATTTTCTTGTCGCCAATTTCCCGTTTTGGCATGAATCATTTCCTGGTCGTTGGGATCCACAATCATGTTTAAGGCTGACCGACGTACACCCCCAGAAAGTACAGCATCAGAAGCATGACAAATGATATCAAAAGCTAAAATAGGGCGAATTTTCTCTCCTTCCGTACTGATCCATTTTTCTAAGAGGTCTTCGATTTTTTCTAAAGATTGTTTCAACCCTTCCGAACCTGGTGCTTTATAACCACCCTTGATATATGCCCCTTTTGGCCGAATTTGAGAGTAATCAAATTTCAAGTCAAAACCTGCCAATTCTGGAAATGGCTGTTTATCCACAAAAAAGGATGACATGAGTGCACCTAAGGCATCTGCCCAACCTTCAATGTTGTCTTCTACCACAAAGGTCTTTGTGCCTTTGATGCGCTTTTGAATCCGACTCAGATGATCCACCATGGGGATAAGCAATCCGCCACCAAACCCACAACCGGACAATCCTAAATAGAAAATCTCTTGAAATATTCGGTTTCGGGCTATATACCCAGAGGTACAGTTGTACATACGGGTATTATGCTGCTGAATTTGTTCGGATCGAAACTGCAAATTTCGCTGAGAAGCTAAGACCGTTTGGTTTTGCATACTTTCCAATGCCGATTCCAAATATGGTTCCAGCTCATCTAAAAACGCACTATATTTCTTTCGATGACCATCCATGATATTTCCACAGGCCTCTTCCCAGCGCTCATAGCGTCCTTGAGGTTCCAACCATTTGTAGTAATCTGAATACAATTTCAAATCACTAAGAAACTTTTTGCCTTGTTGCATATCAATGAACTAAACGTTTTTCTAATTCCAAAGATTGAGGAAAAAGGACATTGTTTTCCAAATGAATATGCACATGTAAATCTTCTTCAAAAGCATGAAGCATTTGAAATAGAACTGTATATGTACCACAAGCATCTTCAGGTATTTGATAATTATGCGTTAGTTGACGTATTTCTTCGAAATTTTGGCCTACTTGCTCATGCTCTACTTCCATCATATGAATGGGGTTTCTAACTGTCCCAAAATGAATAGGGGCTACTTTCTCTTGGATTTTTTCAGCTAGGGTCAATGCTTTAATAAATGGAAAAAGCACTTGCTCTTCTTTCATCATATGCATCGTTAATTCTTCCGCGATCTCCTCTACCAGCTGATGCACTTGAACTAATTCTGGATGCTTATCCCCATGTACCTGCATTACCTTTGCCGCAAATAGTTGAATATCAGGCAAATATTTTCTTACATATTGATGATGTGTATTGACAATGTAATCCACTAAAAAATCCAAAGACCAATCTTGGTAAGGAACTTTCGCATCTTGGCTACTTCCTTTGAATTCCTCCATTTGAAGTAGGACATCCAAATAGTCCATTGATTTCTCGGTGCAGGCTTGTTTCAAGGTCTTTTTACCTCCACAACAAAAATCTAAACCAAGTTTGGAGAAAAAAGAAGCTAATCTAAAGTCTTGATTGACTAATTCTCCCAAAGTTAATACATCACCTGACTTAGCATTTTTTTGGATTCGAATCAACCAAACTTCAGGGCCATTTTCGATATAATCGAATGTAAATTGATTTCCCCTTTCTGCCAACAATTGATAATATAAAGGTTTAGGATCATGATCATTTTGAATCAAAAAAGATTCTCCCTCTCCTATTTGATCATAGTGTGCAAAAATGGTGGAATGCTTTAGCCTAGGTTCTAATTCCGGAACTACTAGGGTATATTCTTGTATGGTAGGCATATGTTGATTTGTTATTTGGTGAATGATGAATGCAAATATATAATAAAGGACAAATTTATCCTTTATTATTTGTTAATTTATTTTAGTCTCTTCAAATGCTCTCCCAAACAACATTATTGCTGGATATTATTTACTAAATTGGGTGTTCAAAGAGGAAAATATGTTTTCAAAAGCGACGGAATATGCTTTACGGGCTGTAATTTTCATTGCACAAAAAAGTTCGGAACAAGAGAAGTTGGGCTTAGCGGAAATTGCCGATGCGATACATTCGCCACAGTTTTTCACGGCAAAAATCTTGCAAAAGTTAACTTTTCACAATCAAGTCATCAGTTCAGTCAGGGGTCCCAATGGTGGATTTTATATCACGGATGCGGCTAAGCAAAAATCTGTCAAATCCATTGTGGAAGTGATGGGAGATGGGGATTTATTTGATAAATGTGTACTAGGATTAAATCGCTGTTCTGAAAAAAATCCATGTCCAATGCATGATCAATACAAACCCATTCGAGTGGACTTTGTTACATTGTTTGAACATCAAACCATTGAAGAAATGGCACAGGAAATGAATTCAGGAAGTTTTTTCATTCGAAATGAAGAATCATCCTAAAAAAATCATATGACGATCCTAAAATTATAGTTCAAAAAAAATGACAGTTATTTGATTTATTCAAATTCCAAATGCAATTTTGAGCCATGTCAAACAAGAAAATGAAAATTTTTCTGCTCATTTTTTCAACGATAGTCTTAAGCATCGTAGGTAAAAGTGCTTTAACACATACACACACAAACTTTGTAAAATCCAAATTTAGCCAAAGCTCAACTAGCAAAACACAATGCCTCATTGCAATAGAAGAGGAAGAAATATCAGAAGACTTACACGAAGAGCAAGAAACAGCTTCCTCTATTCTTCCGCATAAGCATGTTTCTTTTGCTTACTTTGCTTCGGAAGCTCCAATTCTGGTTCCATTATCCCACAAATTTGCGATTATCAAATCTAGTTTCATTGCTTTATTCAAGCAACATGGTAATTACCGAATATAGACTCGCTTCTATCTTTCAAAAAACACCTTAGTTATCAATTTCATACATTTTGAATGGAAAAATCCATTCAAAACTCAATTTCCGCCATGAAAAAATTCATCATTTTGTGGGTGAGCTTGCTTGCCTGCTTTAGTACCTTAGCACAAAAAACACCTGATTTAGAAGCACTTAAATTAAAGCTCAATGAATCAGGATCACGTTATTTTCAAGTAACTTTCTTAAATCAAGCTTGGTTTAGGTTCAATGACAATAATCCAGGAACAATCGTCAATGGAAGTCTACAAAATCAATCTTTTGACATTGGGTTGAGAAGAACAAGGATGCAATTGTTCGGGCAAATTACGGACCGTACTTTCATGTATTTTCAATTTGGTCAGAATAATTTCAATGCCCAATACAATGCCTCGGGCAATCGCAAAATTGCGCCGTTTTTCCATGATGCTTTAGGTGAATACCGTGTATCCTTCGGAAATCAATTGAAAATTGGTGGCGGTTTGAGTATCATCTCAGGAATTTCTCGCTTTTCTCAACCCGGTATTGGGACCATTATGACAATGGACGTGCCGGTGTTTGCCCAAACGACAGTAGATCAAATTGATCAGTTTTCTAGAAAGCTAAGTATTTATGCACGCGGACAAATAGGTCATTGGGATTATCGATATATTTTAAGTGACCCATTTCCCATCACCTCCAATGGACAAACTCCGCCTGCCATCAGTTCTAGCTTTACTAATTTTTCTCAAAAAGGTCATTCGTTACAGCAGCAAGGCTATTTGATCTATCAATTCTTTGAACAAGAAAATCATACCACTCCTTACATGACAGGAACCTATTTAGGGGCAAAGAAAATTGTAAATGTGGCCATTGGAGGAGCTTATCAACCCCATGCTATGTGGCAAAAATCAGTCCAAGGGGATACTTTATACCAAGATATGAAACATGTAGCTATTGAAAGCTTTGTTGATATCCCCTTACAAAATCATGCTGCACTTTCTGCGTATGTAGGATACTTCAACACCAATTATGGTAGCAATTATTTGCGATACAATGGCTCGATGAACCCTGCTACTGGGACTACGTTAAATGCATCAAATTCCATCTCAGGACAAGGCCCTGTTTATGGAAACAGCTATCCTATGTTTGGAACAGGCTCCGTTGTATATACCCAAATTGGATATCTACTTCCTTCAAACCAAGGGGATTTATCCAATCGATTGATGCCTTATATTTCTGCGACATTTGCCCAATATGACCGTTTAGGAAATAATTCGACAACTACATTCAATGCAGGTTTGAACTATTTCATTCAAGGACATAAGTCCAAATTAAGTTTAGATTTCCAAAGTAGACCCACCTATCAAATCAATCAAGGTGAAGTCAACGCTGGCAATCGATTGAATAGCCTAAGCCTACAGTTTCAAGTATTTATTTAGTTGTGTACGCCGTATTACAAGAAAAAGACTCTCTTTGGGAGGGTCTTTTTATGCTGCTATTTTTTCAATAACCAAATATCAAAAACTTTAGAATGTAGTCGCCAATTTAAATGTGACTCTTCTGGCTCATCAAAAGAAATGGAAATTTTACCATCACTAATGAATTTTGGATTCAATTGAAATTCTTTAAATTCCTCCACTCCTTTATGATATACTACAGGACGAACTCTTTCTCCATCTACGCGTAAAAGAGCTTCACCTTGACCAGAAATACGTACCGTATAAGAACCTTTAGGATCCAAATCTGCATATTCTAATTTCGGGAAATTTTGAAATAATTGGGTTGACAAACGCCTTCTGCTTAGTCCATTATCCCACCAAGCCACATCAGTAGCATCTTCTGTTTTCGTTTTCACTCGAGGACCTTTTAACTGATCCGATATGTTGTCGTAATAACTACCTTTCCCCGGATTTTCCCAGGTGGCAATGATCTGTAAACGTTCCAATTTCGCCTTTTCATCTGTCATTTTACGAATCTTCTCAAACTCATCCTGGAGCCACCAACGATTATTTAAAGGATAATCGATAAAATCTAAAATAGCCCCTCTTTCAGCTCCGCTAGCCTTGTATTTAGCAACACTCGTTTGTAAACCTATCGATTGAAATAAGGCCTCACAATAGTCCACCACCTTTTGTCTTAATTCTGGTGAAGCAGGCTTTACATCAGCTTGATTTACTTTTTCCAAAGCCAAGGTCATCGCCTTTTCAGGCCCTAAAGTCTGCGCTTGACTTAAGATGGCATTGGCTTCTTTCTCCAGACCTTGTTCATAAGATTTCCTTCTTTTAATGAAGGTATCATAATAGGCCCGCATCACTAATTGCTGCCACCGCCAATTCCCTTTCAATTCAGGATGTGACTTTTCTAGATTTTGCCAGAAAGCAAAAGTGGTTTCAATGCCACCATTTTCTTCAATGGGTCCTACCCAATTTCTTTCCAAAGCCAAAATGCCATCTGCAGCAGCTTCTGCCACCGAATTTCCAAAGAAATACCGGGCATATTCCACCATTACTTGACGAACATCTTTTTCTGTATTCCAAGCCATTTGACTCCAAATCACCTTGTTGACATCATCGTGTACTCCATCTGAATACGATAAAAATCCGTCCGTAAATGGTGCATACCGATTATGAATTTTAGCATAATAAGCTGGTTGAGGATTGGTCACTTCCCTACCTTCTGTCAAGGCAAATGCTTGATCCCAATTCTCCGTGGGGTATTGACAACGTACCGTATGCGTTAAATCAGGATAATGGCGATGTTGGTATTTCTTATCTAATCTAAAACGTGTAGCTGCCAAATCTGGGCTACTCGGTCCTGTGACAATACCCGTAAACCAATCCGGTTTATTTTGATTCAAATATTCATAAAAGTAATTTACTTCTTCATCACTAAAACCTTGTAAAGACAACCATACTCCAGCCTTAGGATGATACTTTTTCAATTCTGCTGCTACTGCTTTTAGAAATGGTAATACATATTTTGGATGGTTCTCGCCTGGATCACCCCCTGGAAAAAAGACGCCATCCAATCGAGGGCAATTTTTATAAAAATCAACATGTGCTTTTAGTTCCTCCTGAAATTTTTTCGGATCGGCTAAGTCCACATCCGCTGGAGTCCAAACCCAATAATCCAAATCGTAAGCTTGACACATCTGGCTCATTTTGATATGCATTTCTTCCCGACTGATTTTCATGTGCGGGCTAGCTGCCCCATCTTGAAAGGGAATATTTTCAATGGCATTGGTTCCAAAGAATGCCAATTCCCTAAAATAGCTTTCAAACTGCTTAAAATCCCAGGCATCCCATGAATTGGCTGTATTGCGATAGCCAATTTGATGTCCCCGAATGGCATACATAGGGGCACTTGATTTTTCAAACTTTTTATCAAATAGAATTTTCTGTTTACTCAAATCTGCCGTTCGCAAAAACTCCCCAATGGCAAATAGTAGTCCTCGTTGATCTGCACCAATAAACCACAGCAAATCTTTCCCTGCAATTTGTTGGTGAACCAAGCGGAAACCTTCCTTTTGAAGAGATGAGGCATCATCTTGGGTCAAAGTAGGTAATGGATAGGTATTGACAAGCGGACTATTTTGGAGAGCCAATACCAAGAATGGTGATTTTTCATTTGGACTCGTACTTAATTTTAAATTGGTTTTAAGGGCAATTTCTTCCTGCAAGACAGCTATCATTTTCTCTTTAAATTGTGTAGCTATACTAGAAGAGGCTAGGATACTTGCTTTTGACAGATCTATAATTTGAGAAAATACTCCATGATGAAGGAGTAAAATAAAGGCAAAGAGAAGATTTCGAAAATGAATAATTTTCATGGTTTTTATGGTAAAGGTTTAGATATAATACTGAAATTGGGTCAATTAAATACTTTCTGGTTTAAATTGAGTTATTTGCTCATCACCTTGAATCAATCGAAGCTCATTCAAATCGGCTTGTAATTTATCGGCAAACAATAGCATATCCGAGCAGTGTAAAATAATATTAGCTCCTGCTTTGACCCAATCTTTTTGTAAATCCAAGCTACCTCGGTAACCTGTGTGTCCACCCACAGCCACTCCCAAATCTTTCGCTTGTTTGATTAGGGAAGTTGTCAAATTAATAAATTCAGGAGAACGGTATTTTTCTGGCATGTCATATGAGGTAGACAAATCATGAGGGCCTATGACAAAACCATCTACACCTGGGCCATCCAAGGACGGAATTTGTGCGAAAGTGGCTAAATTTTGAACGGCAGATTCACTCTCAATATTGAGTAATAAGGAATTATTGCGATTGTGTTGTTGCAGATATTGGATTAACTCAGCAGAAGGCTTTTCTTCACCATGTAATATTTTGGCTAATTTTTTACCTTTCAGTGGACGGTATTTAACCGCTCCAACAAGTGCTAGAACTTCTTCTACATCTTCTACATAAGGAACCAGAATAGCTCCTGCTCCAGCATCTAAAGCTTGGGTAGCCAAGTAGGGACTAGGTTCTAAAATACGAACCACAGGATTAATGCCTGCCGCTTTAAAAGCGCGACACATCCAACTCAATGTTTCTGGATTATAAGCCACATGCTCAGCACACAAAAAGACAAAGTCCAGGTGCAAGCTCAATACAACATCGAAACTTTTAGGTGAAGTGGAAGTCAAGAGTGTTCCATAGAGAGGATTACCCATGCGCAAGGCATTCCTAAATTCTTGGCCGATCATTTAAATAGGTTTATTAGTCCAAAGGAAATAAAATTTGTCAAATAAACGGACCATTCTCCCTGTAAATCAACAGAATTTTAATTTTCGGTTAATAACTTTTCCATATCCTTGACACATTGCTCGGCTTCCAAAGGCAATGTACCATTATAAATTCCTCGAATTCTTCCATCTCGATCTACTAAAATCATGTGCTCGGTATGCAGAAACTCTGTACTGTCTTTGGTATAGCCCAGTTCTTCTTCCGCAAAATAGGACTTCCTAGCTAGAGTATAAATAACTGACTTAGAACCTGTTAATAAATGCCAATTCGGTGCTACTATGTTCTTTTCATCAGCAAATTTCTTTAAAGTTGGTACATCATCTATCCACGGAGTAACTGAATAGGATAACATTTCCACTTCAGGATTGTTACTAAATTTTTTCGCGACAATCTTCATTTGAGAAATCATTTCAGGACAAATATTTCCGCAACGAGTAAAAATAAATTGTGCTAAATGGATTTTCCCTTTGACATTGTCTTGTGAAAAAGTTTTCCCATGTTGATCTTTTAAATAAAAATGATCAATATGATGCTTGATTCTGCCTTTTGCCTCTATTTTATCTAAAAAGTGGGGACTAAAATCCGGGCTATTATAATAAGGGATGCTTGAAACTTGATCTCCACTTTGACAAGCCGTGGCAATAGCCAAAAAGCTAATTGCTAAAGACCTTCTCAGAAATATTTCGACAGTTTTTAGTTCCCAAAAGCCCATAACGTCGGCCTTCCAAAACCAAGTAATTGGATCTAATTTTTCCATTATCGTAAAACATTTTTTGAGCTCCTTGCTCATGTCCTTTTTCATAATGCATTTCTTTGATTAATTGTCCTCCCTGATTCCATTCCCTACAAAGTCCTTGATATTCATCATTCTCAAATTCAAAAACCCGCATTCTCCTACCATTATCCCACCACGCTTCATAAGTCCCCGTTTTCTTCCCTTGATCATATGCTCGAATTTCATATAGATGACCCGAAGGATAATATTTTCTCCAAATTCCCTCTTCCAAGCCATTTTCATAATGTTCTATGCTAGCTGTATCATTGGAATTAGGAAAATTCCGAAATAATGTCCCTGAAAAAACCTCATCAGCCACAGTCATCCTTCCAGCTACCCAAGTGCCATTCACTTGCGCAGCATTGACTTGGGTTTCTTCTTTAGGTTGACAGTTTAAGAGGAAAATGGCTACGATACTACTGAGAAACAGTACCCGCACTTCCGTAAAATCCACTTCCATTGATATAAGGATCTGTACTGGTGATATGATAGTGATAAATACCATTGGGATATTCTGTCGTGCTATGAGAATGCCCATGATAGGCATCCAAAGACGCATTTTGTACTACTTGGCCGCCTTCTTCAGGCCCATAAACCGGAAATCCATCCAGCAAAAATCCTAGCAATGATGATTTACTTAGCTTTACTTGAGTTAAATATAAGGGTTCGACATGGTAATGATACGAGCCCGTTTGCTGTGGATGACCCCAATATTGATCAAAACCATTCACTTCATTCGTCAAAGGCTGACTAGGTCCTGCATATTGATTAAATAGGGGAACCCCATTTAGTGCCACTCCAATAGGACCTAGTGGTGTGGCTTTATGCGCAGCGTCAACTTGTGGATTTACAGGTATTTTAAAGGTAAATGATTGGGCAGAAATAGAATTGGGGTTTTTAGCAAAATTATTACCCCCAAATGTTTTGCCCGTGAATGCCTCATATTGTGCACTTGTGCTAGCAAAATAGGCACTTTTATGATCAGGAATACCCGTTGTTTTTATGGTAATATAAGTCCCATCATTCGTGATGGACGTAGCTCCATAAATTTTTGAATACACTTCAGGGACGGCTGCACTAGATGTAGGATTAATATTTTCAGATGCATTTTTACAGGAAACTCCTAAAGAAAATGCAGTAACTACAATCAGGAAATATCTCATAGCTGGTTTTATTTTTTGTAAAAGTATCAAGTTCAAATTGAATTAAACCTAGCTATTATCTTCCCATCTTGCTTGATGGTCGATTTTATCAGTTTATTGATAAAATTATTAACAAAATATGGGATACACACCCTTTGAGAATCAGGTTATTGATAATTGAAATAAGCGATAAAATAAAGTCAAAACTAAATCGTTTTCCCAACGCTGTCAAGGTTTGGAACCTTGACAGCGTTAGAATTTCGCTTGAACAGTCAGGTAAAAACTTCGACCATCCGATGGTAATATTCCTGGACCTGGATATCCTGTTGCCCGACGAGTGAAATACATGGAATTAGCCAAATTATTGATATTCCCTTCTAATTTGAATCGACTAAATTGATAAGAAACACCTGCATCCATGATGTTATAGGCAGGTATTAAACCCACTACTGCTGAGACTCCTCCTTCCCTTGCGTTCGTGGCTTCCGTAAACTGATCCGATAAATACGTATATTGAAAGGAGGCTTTCCATTTTTTATTACCTATCCTCAATCCTGTTTTCATATTGACATTAGGAACGAATTCCACTTGTTTTCCTACAATTCCTGCAATCTGACTCGCCTTATATTCGGATTGAATAAAGGCCAAATTGGCAAATATAACTGCACTGGATTCTTGCTCCTCAGGCAATGCCCATCGTAAAACATCCACTTCACCATAGGATTCAATCCCCATAATGACAGCCTGTCCAATATTACTTCTTCTTCTCAATACCCGATTACTAGCATCATAAAACTGTACTTCCCCAATCCTATTGTTATAGTTCAAATAAAAGGCACTAATATCAAAATTATAGATCGTAGTTTCATAAGTCCTCAGACCCAGATCCACCGAATATCCTTTTTCATCTTTCATGTCCGGATCAATAACGGATGAAGGATTGGCTATACGCATGTCACTAAATGTAATTGATCGATAGTTTTGAGAAACATTACTATACACTTCCAAATGAGCATTGGGTTTATAACTAAATCCAACTCCCCCCAACACAAAAGATCGCTCATTGGTACGAGACTCATTCGTTCTTGTAGCCGATATAATATTTCCTGCTAAATCAAATTGGATATTCCCATAAAATCCATCAGCACGAGTATGGATATACTCCCAGCGTAAACCGGGTGTGATGGAGAATTTATCACTTAGGTAAAAGATGTTTTCAAAAAATAAAGAAGTGTTATTATTGGGGAATTTATAATCATTGGCAATCCCTTCCTGGGTATTGATAAAATCAAAATCAGCTGATTTACCCTTACTGCCCAGTCCCTGGATGCTGTGATTAAAGCCATGATAAAAACGAGAACCAGCTAAAAAGACAATTAATTTATCCCCAATAAAATAGCGTTTCAAATACCTAGCTTCTGCACCCCAATTGGAAAAATCACCTGTGATTAAATCCCTCTCAGAATTATCGTCTACACTGGCTACTCGATTGGGTCTAAAACCAACCGATTTGCGGTAGGCAGAAAGACCAAACACTCGAAGATTTACTTCATTTTGTGCGTTGAATTTATGGTCTAGATGCACGGCCCATAAATTCCAATTTACCTTAAACCAATTTCTTTCACGGTTCGTTTGACGAGGATTCTCCGCAAACATCGCATCGGTCAATCCACCAGGCTGGTGTGCTAAATAATTCATGTGTGTAATATCAATACCTACACTTGTTTTGTCGGAAAATCGATAATCTACATCTGCATAAAAATTATAACTTTCAAAATCAGAATTTGACCTCCAACCATCAGCTCTTTTGTACTGGAAAAAAGTATAATATGATAGTTTATTTTGTGTGCCACTAAGACTAGTAAATGCATTATAAAAACCAAATGAGCCAACACTTTGCCTGGCAATCAACTCTAGTTTTTTATCCAAAATAGGTTTTTTCATCACAAAGTTGATCAAGCCCCCAAACTGTGTTCCATATTGCAAAGAGGCAGCACCTCGAACAATTTGAATTCTACCTACTGCTTCAATCGGCGGTGTATAATAGCTTTCAGGATAACCCAATGCATCGGCGCTAATATCATAACCATTTTGTCGCACGTTAAAATTGGAAGTACGGTTAGGATCTAGTCCCCTTCCTCCAATGCTCAATTGTAAACCTGCCCCATCATTTTCCCAAATATTCAATCCCGCTACTCGAGAAAAAACTTGTCGGGCATTGTTCGTGGCCAAATTTGCCACCAATTGTTCTGGCAAAATAACCTCTGTCTTTTTGCCTTCAAAAATACCCATACTCTCTACCGCTCGCATACGCGTAAATCCGAAATCCGTTTGCTTTTGTGTGACCACCACCTCATTCAACGTCACATTCAAGGAATCCAAATAAATATCCACGAAAATATCTTTATTCTGTAGGCTGATCGCTTGTTGAATCGATTGAAAATTGGGTGCTAATGTATGCAAGACAAAGGACCCTTTGGGTAGATTTTTCAATTGAAACTCTCCCTTTTCATTACTTTGAGTCATAGGATTTCCTTGATTGAGAAAAACCTGACATCCTGAAATAGGAATACCCGCTTTGCGAGCATGTATTTTACCTGAAATACTATATTGAGCCATAAGCCCAAATCCAACTAAACAAAATACGACTGTGTTAAAAACCTTTGATTGTATCATTGAAGGGTAATATCCATGTTTTATGTGTAAAAGAATCATGCTCATTGGCTAAATCGGTTTGGGGGTTTATCAGTGGTTTACCTAATCTTCCATTTAAAGCCACATAAGAATCCACATACACTTTTGGGGAACTGAAACCCTGATTGGCATAATAATCACGCAAATAATGGGCATATTGTAAAATCATATCGGGTTGAGTGCTCATCATTTTTTCCTGTAAAGTGCTCAGATGAAGATTATTATTGACCACTGCTTGCAGGCCATTTGTCCCCTTTACGGTAAACTGCGCATAACCCGCCTTTTCCATCAACATCACTCTCCAAGAGAAGCGATAGCCTTCTTCCGTCCAAAACAATTCCCCGGGATACGCTAGGTAGCGAAAAGGAAATAGGAGTTGAAATACAAAAAACATTGTAAATCCCCAATGAAGGAATGGAGGGGACTGATAAGTAGATTTAATGAGAAGCGTTTCCACAGGCAAACCTAAGATTGATACCAAACGATCTATTACTTTTTGATGAAATTCAGCTGAGAAAAAGATCAATGCTGCCACCATCATGATGTGAGGAAACATCCCGATGGGAAACAATAAAGCCGTAAGTACATGAAATACGATGACTGCCAAATATGCCCAAGCTCTCGACTTTCTATTCCAAAGTAAAAATGGAATACTCAGGTCATACAGACAACCAAACCAAGAAAAAAGGTAGGGAATCCAAGCATAATTGAATAAAAATCCAATGACAGGCATGTCGTTTCTGGCAGGTAACCAAATACTTAATGGCTGTGCATGAAAAAGCCAATCGCTATTTACCTTGGCCAAACCTGCATAAAAATAGAGAATGGCCATCATCAGTTTGATGGAATCGATGTTCCATTGCGGAATGAACTGAGCTCGGATTTGTTTATCTCGATAAGAATCTATTGAAAAATAGACCTGAGCAGGAAGAAACACCATCATGAAGCAAAGTAAACTAATGAAATAATAATGGTTTAAATAAGTACTCTTATCAATCAACTCAATGTAAGAAAAACTAAGAAATAAACTAATACTGGCCACACGATAAAAAAGCCCTAAAGCCACCAAAAATGCACTCAATGCACAAATAAAAAACAAAGCGTAGGTGTATTCTCCCCAAGGTTTAACCCATTCAAAGCCATAAAAAGTAAAAAAACACATGGGCTTCATGTATAAGGTTTCAATCCAGCCTTTGCTCCAAAAGCGAATCATACTAGCAAACAACATGAGCCCAAAACAAATCCTGAATACCGCCAATGGAGCAGCCGAATTCGTTTTTTGTAGGTACTGCTTAATCCCCATCATTATCAGTATAGGTAATGGTAATACTCATGGCGGAGGTCATATCCACTTTCAACATGCGAACCGTTTTCTGCATTTCGGTATAAGCCGCCACCATAGCTTGATTATTGCTTTTAACCTCTTCATACAAATTGGGGCGCAGTGGGTCTAATTTCACTTTCGTGGATTCAAATTGAGCATTAATAATTTCACTTAAATTTTTACCTGTGGAGCTGTCTTTAGCTTTCAATGCATCCAAATAGGTTTTAATGGATGGACCTTCTACACCTGTTTTCACGGCTTTTCCGTTAAAAAAATCCACATAAGCTTGGTGGGCGGTTTTAGCCAAGGCTAATGAAATATCTTTTTTATAAAATGCCTCCACTTTTTCTGGAGCAATAACTCCATTCAGCATCGCTCCCGAAGGAATTCCAAATTTACCCGATCGGATAAATCGCTCATAATGTAGGACAAAGCCATTGATCATTAAGGAGGTCGATGAGGAAATATCCAATCCAGTCTTGCTGATGTAAGTTTCACGATACGTGCTATTCCATTCACTGATAACTTTATCCAATAAAGTTGCCATTCTTCCTGTCAAGCGCCTGATATATGCTAATCGTTTAGCTCCTTCTGTTGGAGCGATATAATATGCTACTATTTCCTCATCCGTTTTAGCGAGGCCATTGATCATGAAATCCAAGGCAGGAAAACCTTGCTGAGCGTAGGAAACTGGTACTTCTAAATTTGAGGAAGGATCGTTTATATTCGCCAAAATCCCGCTTTCGTTGGCGGGATAAATATTGTAAAAATTACGAATGGTTTGCTTTTCTGCCGGACCAAAATCAAATAATTCCACTTTTTGCCATTCCATGTAGGCTTCTGCCCAAGCGGAACGAAATGCAACTAAATTATAGGTATTTGGCTGATTGATAAAAGCCTCCGATTTAGCCTGCATGGCATCAAATTTAATTTTAAAATTGGCATAAGCTGGAATAATGACTTGATCTGCCAAATGACTCAACATGGCCTTTCGGTCTTTTCCGTCTTCTTGTGGAGTTGGTTCTTCTGTACCTGTGCCATTACTTCCACAAGCCCAAATTAATCCAGTCAATACGATTAGTAAATACTTTTTCATGTAGCAAACCATGTTAATAAAGGCCCTGGACAACTAAGTATCCATGGCTATGTGATGTTAATTTATAATTTAAACTTGGTAGAAATGGCCTCAGAGGCGGCATTTATTTTATCATTGGTTAGGTCCCAAAAACCATTAGGCGAATTGATTAAGGCATTTAAAATATCATCTGAAAATTTGGCATCAACATTGTATGAAGCACAATAGCGTAAGGAATAAATAAAACCCAAACCTTCACCAATAGCATGTGCGCGCGCAGCATCAGTGGTACCCGACTTCCATTTGGCTAAATAGCCTACAGCGGCAGCAGCAATGGCCTTTTCAGATTCATTGCGAATGTAGGCCGCTTGCTTTTTCAATTCAGTCATATCATTGTTGACAATTGCCGCACGGCCTTTCAAAAATGCCAGGTGAAAATTAGCATAACTAGCCTTATTGTATTCCCAGATATAAGAACCTAAAAACGATTCTGATGTTCCACGAACGGTATTGGTAGAACCCGCTAAATAGATCGGGTTTAATGTTAATAAGGCATAGGCTTCATCCCAATGATGCTCAAGTGCAGTGTATTTTTTACCAGAAACCACCGTATAATTATTCGCTGCTAAACCCGTATTAAGCAAGACATTTCCAATATAATCCAACTGCAATGCACCAATTAAGGATTTTTGTATGATTTGAGCTGTCTCTATACCTTTGGCATCTACTAAATAAGTTCCAAGTTTTCCTGCCACACCTTTGGAGGCAGTATTCGCATATGAATTACTTACCGTAGCCATTTCACCCATTAAAGCATCCAATCGAGCACGAGCTGATTCAGCTTCAGTACTGGATTTAGAGGAGGCTGTGATATTTCTTAGTGCCAATCCAGATGTGTTTAACTCTGTTCCAACAATTTTTAAGCTAACAATATCAGTGAATGAATTAGCGCTATTGGCGTACATAGCTTTCATTAAATTGGCATCCAAAGCCTTATTATCTCGTACTGCAGCTCCCAAATAATAGTTCAATGCTTGGAACATTTTGTAATGCGTATTTCCAGATTTCAAATCAACGGTCGTATCTCCTTTGGCATCGATGAAATATTGTTTATAAGGAGTGGCGGTAGTTAAAAGACTATAATCTAATTTTGAACGAAGATTTGGGACTACTTCTGGACTCTTTTCACAAGAAGAAAAGCCGAGTAAAATGGCTAAAAGCCAGGCAAAATGCAGTTTCATGTTAATTTTAGGCATGTTATTTGTGTTAACTTTATGTAGACTAATTATAAATAATAAACAAAGCTATCTTCTATTTAGAGTAATTCCAAATAAGAAATGAGATTATTTAGAATTATTTTAAATAATAAATTCTATCTGACTGAAAATCAAGCAAATGATCGATGGGAATCTTTTTAACAGAGGAATGTAATTGAAAATCATTCATAAAATTTGGCTAATGGTATGTCCCAAATGGTGGCTAATTCGCAGCTTAACTAGGGCCAAAGGAAATCGGTGTTACCTAAATCCAGAATCATGGACAAAACTCGAGTGTATTTCGAATTGTAAAATAGAATTTAGACTTTACATAACATCAAGTAAGAAAACGTTACAAATACTTTCTTAAAAAAATTTAAAAAATAGAATTGACCTTTTTTTAGAAATATTCAATGGAGAAAAAAATATAGCATATATACACATGCGTTCAAAAGCCTTGTAAGTGGCTGATAAAAGCCAAGTTAGACAAACTTAGCTGTACACAAATTACATCATTAATAATATTATTTATTGCATTATTCTAATATTTAACCGCCAAATAAACCTTTCCAATGGATAAAGAGGCGATTTTTCTTGCCTAAAAACAGGTAAACTTTTCAATAAGTTGACTTATATTTAAAATTAATTCTGTCGACCAGTAATCATATTGTGTCGATTAACCATTTAATCATTCCTTGTATGAAAACAAAATTTATTAGCAGTAATGCGGTTTTGCTTTTGGCATTTTTGTTGTCGATGTCATGGATTTCCATGGGTCAAGGCAAAGTGTCCACAGTAACTGGTACGGTTACTGATGAAAAAGGCGAGCCGCTCATCGGTGTCAACATCATCCTCAAAGAAACAAGTAAAGGAACTACGACCAATGTTGATGGTAAGTATTCCATTAATGTTACCAATGCTCAAAGTAAATTGCTCTTTTCTTTTGTGAGTTACGAACCTAAAGAAGTAACTGTAGGAAATCAGAGTGTCATTCATGTTAGCTTAAAACCTGATGCTAAAAGTCTATCTGAAGTAGTGGTGGTAGGTTATGGTGTTCAGAAAAAGGCGACTGTTTCTGGTTCTGTGGTTTCTGTTAAAGGAAATGAATTACAGAAATCACCTAGCGTTAACTTAAGTAATTCATTGGCTGGTAGAATGGCCGGTGTGGTTGCTGTAAACCGTAGTGGTGAGCCTGGTTATGATGGTTCTTCCATCCGTATCCGTGGTGCAAATACTTTGAACAACAGTGATGCCTTAATCGTAATTGACGGTATTCCAAACAGAGCGGGTGGTTTAGACCGTATTAACCCAGCTGATATTGAGTCAGTTTCTGTCTTGAAAGATGCCTCAGCTGCCATTTATGGTGCACGTGCTGCCAATGGTGTTATTTTGATTACGACGAAAAAAGGCAAATCGGGTAAGCCAGAATTATCTTATTCATTCAATCAAGGCTTTGCTCAGCCAACAGTTGTCCCTGCTTTAGCCAATGCCGCACAATATGCAGGTATGTTAAATGACTTGGATATTTACCAATTGCCCGTAAGTCAGTGGGCAGATGCTACTAAAGCGTACAAAGAAACTGGCGTTTACAATGGCCGTAAAGCTCCTTATTCCCCTACCGACATGAAGTTGTACAACGACGGTTCAGATCCGTGGTTACATCCTAACACAGATTGGTATGGTGCTACTTTAAAAAACTGGTCTCCACAATCACGTCACAATGTACAAATGAGTGGTGGTAGTGAGAACATCAAATATTTGGCTTCTTTGGGATACCAAAACCAAGATGCATTCTACAAAAATTCAGCTACCGGATATCAGCAATATGATATTCGCTTGAATTTAGATGCTAAAATCAATGAAAATGTCAACTTATCGGTGGGTATTGTGGGACGTGAAGAAAACCGCCGTTTCCCAACCAAACCGGCAAGTGCTATTTTCCGTATGCAAATGCGTGGAAAACCAAACCAGCCCGCTTTCTGGCCAGATGGTCGTCCAGGTCCAGATATTGAAAATGGTGAAAACCCAGTGGTTATTACAACAAACCAAACAGGTTATGACCGTGATAAGCAAAGTTATTTCCAAACCAATGGTCAATTGGACATCAAAATTCCATTCATCAAAGGTTTGAAATTTACAGGTACAGCGGCGATCGACAAGCGTTTCAGAGATACCAAACGCTGGGAGACTCCTTGGACATTATATGAAAAAGGTACAGGCTTCGAGGCAGATGGTAAAACTCCTATCTTGGTACCTAGTAAGCGTGGACCAGCAGAACCTCGTTTGACATTAGGAAATGAAACTCAGTTAAACGTTTTATTGGGAGGTATTTTCACTTATGAAAGAAAATTCGATGACCATGGTTTAACTGTTTTAGCAGGTACTAACCGTGAAACGATCGATGGAGACAACTTCAACGCGTATCGTCGTTTCTTTATCTCTACTGCTTTGGATCAAATGTTCGCTGGTGGTGACTTAGAGAAAAACAATGGTGGTGGTGCATATGAAAGAGCTCGTTTAAACTATTTCGGCCGTGTGGCTTATAACTACAAAGAGAAATACTTAGCTGAATTCTTATGGCGTTATGATGGTTCGGATATTTTCCCTCCAGAGACTCGTTATGGTTTCTTCCCTGGCGTAATGGCGGGTTGGGTGATGTCTGAAGAGAATTTCATCAAAAACGAATTGCCTGTGATCAACTTCTTGAAGTTAAGAGGTTCATGGGGACAAATGGGTAATGACCAAATCGCTACTTACCAATATTTGTCTACGTATGGATTTAGATCTTACATCATCGGTAATGTAGAAACTAAGACTTTGTTCGAAACGAAAATCCCGAATAATAACATTAAGTGGGAAGTGGCTACAAACTCGGATATCGGTTTAGAAGGAGCTTTATTCAACAATAAATTGACTTTTGAATTAGATTATTTCTACAACAAAAGAACTGATATCCTTTGGGTAAAAAATGCTTCTGTGCCGCAATCGACCGGTTTAACTCTTCCAGCGCAAAACATTGGAGAGGTTTCCAACCAAGGATTTGACTTTACATTGGGATACCGTGACCAAATTGGTGACTTAAACTTCAATGTAGGTATAAATGGAGGTTATGCTAAGAACAAAATCTTATTCTGGGACGAAGCTCCAGGAGCACCTGAGTGGCAAAGAACAACAGGTAAGCCGATGTATACTTATCAGGCATACTTGTATGATGGCGTATTTAAAGATCAAGCGGAAATTGATGCCAACACCATCAATTATAAGGCTATCGTAAATACCTTACGTCCGGGTGACATGAAGTACAAAGATTTCAACGGTGATGGAAAAATCACCCCAGATGATCAAGTACGTAATGACTTCACTCAATTGCCTTTATTCCAAGGGGGTTTCAACTTGGGCGCTCAATACAAAGGATTTGATTTAACGATCTTGTTCCAAGGAGCAGCCGGTGCACAACAATATGTAAGTGCTGGTGAATCAGGAAACATTGGTAACTTCCTATCGGATATTTACCGAAATCGTTGGACTGTAGAAAATCCAAGCAGCGAGCACCCTCGTATTGCTAACCGTAGTGACCAATACTATTCAAATAACAATACATATTGGTTGCGTAGTACTGACTACATTCGTTTGAAAAACTTAGAAATTGGATACAACATTCCAGCTTCTGCCTTGGCTAAAATAGGTTTGAAAAACTGCCGTGTGTACACGAATGGTTTGAACTTATTGACGTTTGACAAATTGAAAGTATACGATCCAGAATCATCCAATGCTACTGGACAGTATTACCCACAGTCAAGAATCATAAACGTAGGTTTAACAGCTACTTTTTAACTCATAAACTATCGTATTCATTATGAAAAAAAGAAACATAATCATTGCACTAGCATTTTTTAGTACCGTATTAACCAGCTGCAATGACGATTTTGTTAATACAAAGCCGCTGGACCAACTATCAGAATCGGTTGTTTGGACTGACCCTAACTTGGCCGAAGCATTCGTAACAGAATTGTACGGAGGTCTAGGAAACGGTGGATTTGACGAGCAAATGCTTGCTTCTCTTACGGATGAAGCATCCTTTACTCACCCGGGACGTGGTATTACAACCATCACGGAATCGCGCTCTAACCCGGCTGATATTGGTTGGGTGAATGGTACACTTAGCTGGCAAAATATGTACACACGTATTCGTGCATGTAATTTGGCCTTAGCGAACTTGAAAAAAGCAACTACCTTCCCAACGGCCCTAGTGGAGCGTTTGACGGGAGAAGCTAAATTCATGCGTGCCTATTTCTATCACCAATTAGTTCGCTATTATGGTGGTGTGCCGATTATAGATAAGGCTTATGCTCTAACGGATACTGACTTCCTAACTCAAAGAAATACGATGGAAGAATGTATCAACTTTATTGTGAAAGATTGCGATGAAGCAGCTGCTTTATTGAATGGTAAATCTTTAGCAGCAGGTAGAGGAAGTAGAGCCGCTTGTTTAGCCATAAAATCACGTATCCTTTTATATGGAGCTAGTGATTTATACGATGCAGCTACAGCGAAATCTAAATCGACAGCGATGGCTGCTTTTGCTACGCCAGCGATCTTAGCTTATACTTCTGGCGACCGTGCGGCTCGTTGGACGAAAGCCAAAGATGCTGCTAAAGCGGTATTGGATTTACCTGGATTTGGAAATGCATTAAACCTATCTGCACCAGCAGAAAAAAATGATGCTGTAACGAACTATCAAAATAACTCCTTAGCAAAAAATGGTGGTGAAAAAGAATTAATCTTTGCTCGCTATTTTATCAATGCCAAACAAGAAAACGGTGGTCGTATCGGTTTATTTAATGGTCCAAATGGATACCACAACTGGGCTGGAAATGCCCCAATCCAAAACTTAGTGGATGATTACGAAATGATGGATGGTTCTAAGTTTTCATGGTCTAACCCAGGCCATGCAGCTAGTCCATATGACAATCGTGATCCACGTTTCTATGCGTCTTTATTGTATGATGGTGCTAACTGGAAACCTAGAACGGCTGACGTAGCTTCAAAAGATCCAATGAACCAAATTCAAACGGGTCAATATGAGCTTTCTTCTGGTTCTGGAAAAGTTTCTTATTTTGGTTTAGATACTCGTAAGAGTACCGTGGAAGACTGGAATGGTAGCTACACGGGATATTATTTCCGTAAGTTCACCGATCCAAATCCATCCATTATAGATCAAAATACTTGGCAACAAATTCCTTGGCCTTTCTTCCGCTATACAGAAGCCATCCTAAATTATGTTGAGGCTTGTATCGAATTAGGACAAGATGCTGAAGCGCGTACTTGGTTAAACAAAATACGTTTCCGTTCGGGTATGCCAGCAGTAACAGAAAGTGGCAATGCCTTGCGCGAGCGTTATCGTAACGAGCGTCGTGTGGAATTAGCTTTCGAAGAACATCGTTACCATGATGCACGCCGTTGGATGATTGCTACTAACACCTTAGGTGCCAAAGTGAAAATCATTAACATATTTGGTTCTTTGAAGCCAGGCAAATCCGTGACACTTTATAAGTATGATCCAAGTAGTTTCGATTATTCATACAAAGTAGTGGATATGGATCCAGGTAAAGAGAACAGAACATGGTTAGACAAGATGTACTTCTTGCCAATCCACCGTGATGAAATGAACCGCAATAATAAGTTGGTTCAAAATCCTGGATATTAATCTAGTATATTTGTAAGGAAATGGTAAAGTAGAAATGCTTTACCATTTCCTTTTTTCATTATTTAGCCATAGTCACGTGAAAAATTATTTTGCTCTCCTACTCATCATCATTAGCTTTTCTTGCCAAAAGGCAAAAACTGAATTAGAGAGCAATCCTGAACCTCAACTTTTCCAATTGCTGAGTCCCGAGCAAAGTCATGTCAATTTTGAAAATAAAATTGAGGAAGGCTTAAATACCAATGTCCTGATGTATGAATATTTCTACAATGGCGGTGGAGTTGCCACGGGAGATTTGAATGGAGATGGAAAGCAAGACATGTATTTTTCCAGTAATATGGAAAACAACCATTTTTACTTGAACCAAGGTGATTTAGTTTTTAAAGAAGTCGCCGAAATAGCGGGAGTAACAGGCAGACCGGGGCCATGGAAAACAGGTGTTTCCTTGGTGGACATCAATGGCGATCATAAATTAGATATTTACTTATGCTACTCTGGAAATTTACCTCCCGATAAAAAACGCAATCAATTATTCATCAATCAAGGAAATGACGCCTCCGGTGTCCCATTGTTTAAAGATGATGCAGCCGCATACGGACTAGATAGCCCTGCCAATAGCACGCAGGCCGTTTTCTTCGATTATGATAAAGACCAAGATCTAGATATGATTTTGGTAAATCACAATCCTAAATCACTACCCATATTAGATGAAGCGAGTACAGCAAATTTGCTTCAACAAGAAGACCCTAACAGCGGCTTACGCTTCTTTCAACAAAAACAAAAAGGTCATTTCGAAGATGTGACCAACTCCCTAGGGATTAGCAGTTCTTCCCTTTCCTACGGTTTAGCCGTTGGAATCTCCGATATGAATGCCGATGGTTGGTTGGATTTCTATGTATCCAACGACTATACCATTCCAGATTATTTATACATCAACCAACAAGGCAAAAAGTTCAAAAACGTCATTCAGAAAAGCATGGGACATACTTCTCATTTTTCTATGGGAAATGACATTGCCGATATTAACAATGATGGCTTAGCCGACATATTCACCTTGGATATGTTGCCAGAAGATAATTTGCGACAAAAAAATTTGATGGCTCCAGATAACTACGAGAAATTCAATTTCAATTTGGCGGTGGGCTTTGGTCATCAATACATGAGAAATATGTTGCAAGTCAACCAAGGTATTGACCCAACAACTCAAGAACCTAGGTTTCATGAATTGGGACAATTAGCTGGAATTTCCAATACCGATTGGAGCTGGAGTGCGCTCTTTGCGGATTATGATAATGATGGCTGGAAAGACTTATACATCACCAATGGGTATTTAAGGGACTATACCAATTTGGATTTCCTTAAATACATGGGGGATTATGTTCAAAACAACCAAGCATCGATTCAAAGGCAAAACGTGTTGGAACTAGTGCAAAAAATGCCTGCCTCCAACATCAGTAATTACATGTTCAAGAACCAGCAAAATGGCACCTTTAATTCGGTGACTAAAGCCTGGGGAATGGAAAGCACCTCCAATAGTAATGGAGCGGCTTATGCTGATTTGGATGGAGATGGCGATTTGGAACTGATTGTAAATAACATCAATAAACCAGCCTACATTTTTGAGAATAAAAGCAACGAACTTAAAAAAGAAAATAAAAACCTTCAAATTGAACTCCAAGGTGAAGGACTGAATACCCTCGGTTTAGGGGCTAAAATCTGGGTATACCAAGGGGTAAAAAACCAATATTTCGAACAAAACCTGTACCGAGGATATCAGTCCAGTGTTTCTCCAGTATTACATGTAGGTTTAGGACATAAAGCGTCCATTGATTCCTTGGTCATTACATGGAATTCGGGGAAATCTCAAGTGGTAAAAAAGGTGACTACTTCCAAAATTACCTTAAAAGAATCAGAGGCGAAGCTTATTTTCTTCAAAGCCAAAAATTCAGGAAATCCGCTATTTGTTTCAGTGAAAACTTTGCAATCCTTTGAAAAATCACAGGAAGAATTCAATGATTTTAAACGCCAAACTCAAATCACGCTTCCTTTATCTGATGTGGGACCCTGCCTAAGTACAGGTGATGTCAATGGAGATAAATTGGTAGATTTATTTGTCGGAAATCAAGCTGGCAAAGGTGCCTCTTTATATTTGCAGCAAAGCTCTGGAGAATTGAAACGAATGCCTTTGGCGATGAGTCAAGACATAGGTTTTGAAGATAGCGATGCCCAGTTTTTTGATGCAGATGGCGATGGAGATGTCGACTTATGGGTCGTCAGTGGTGGCTATGGATTGATGGAAGCGAATGATGCTAAACTTGCTGATCGATTATACATCAATGATGGAAAGGGAAATTTCAAAAAATCTACAATTCCTTTACCGAGTCAAGGAGTTAGTAAATCTTGTATTCAAATCATTGATATCAATCAAGATCAGTTGCCCGATGTATTCGTAGGTGGACGGGTGATTCCCGGTAAATATCCGGAATGTCCTGCCTCCTCTATTCTACTCAATCAAGGTGCGGGTAAATTCAAAGATGTCAGCGCACAATTCCCTGCCATACAACGCGCAGGCATGGTCACAGATGCGGCTTGGGATGATTTAAATCAAGATGGCAAAAAAGAGCTGGTGTTGGTTGGAGAATTCATGCCCATCAAGGTTTTTACGTTGAATAATAAGGTCTTTGAAGAAAGCACATCCACATTCTTTGAAAACTCCCCACAAGGATTATGGAATACCATTCGAATCGAGGATTTGAATCGGGATGGGAAGAAAGAAATTTTGGTAGGTAATTTAGGCCTAAACAGTCAATGGAAAGCTTCCCTTGAGCAGCCTATGGAATTGCATTTCAAGGATTATGACCAAAATGGCTCCATTGACCCGATTTTGTTTACTTATGTCAAAGGTGAATCTGTTCCTTTCATGACACGCGATGAATTATTGGACCAAATGAGTATCATGCGTACTCGATTTACGGATTATCAAAGTTTTGCTGAAGCTAAATTGTCGGATATTATCACAGAAGAGGAGCAAAAAGGAGAACAAGTTTGGAAAGCGACTGAATTAAAAACTTCGCTTTTCCAATTGAATTCCAAGGGTCAATATGAATCAATTGAATTACCTAGGGAAGTTCAAGCCTCCCCCATTTCAGCCATTGCTATACTGAATATAGATGGACAAAAAGATGCGGATATTGTATTAGCGGGCAATATGCACCATGCTAAATTACGGATTGGTAAAATGGATGCTAATGCTGGTTTACTTTTGCGCTCAAAAGGAAATTTAAGGTACGAGGCGCTTTCACCTCAAAAAACAGGACTTTGGTTACAAGGCGATGTTAGGTCGATTCAAGTCATCGGGAATCAATTGTTCATAGGAATTAACCAGCGAGGCATATTCCAATATAAAGCAACAAAACGATGAAAAAAATCATCCTTTTTCTAACTTTTATGGCTTGTTGGGCTTGTCAATCCGAGTCTAAGAAAATCCAATTTTCAGGGGTCGAAATCGACAAAGTAATCCAAGAAATGACAGAGATGATGATACATGATGTCAGTAATCCACCTTTGGCGATGCGCTTTTTCTCCTATGCCTGTTTAGCAGGCTATCAGGTCATGACGGAAGCGGATTCTAGCTTGAATGCATTTCAATATAAATTCAATGGCTATCCTACATTCACAAAAGATAAGCCCAAGGAGGCTCCCGAATTTACGGCTATGTTGGCCATGATGGAAGTGGCACAAAAAATGCAACCTTCCGGAAATAGGATGAAAGAATTTGAAGCGCGTTACATCGACTCTTGTCGAAAAATTGGTTTATCGGATCAAGTCATTGAAACTTCTACCCAAAAAGCGCAAGCCGTGGCAAAAGGAATTTTAGCCTATGCTAAAGCAGATGGCTACAATAAGCTTAGTAATTTCCCGAAGTATACTCCCAAGAAAACAGCAGGTTCATGGTACAGCACGCCTCCTGGATATTTTCCCGCGGTAGAACCTTATTTTTATCGCATTCGTAGTTTTAGTTTAGACACCAATAAGATTGAGGAAATTCCAGCTCCAGCTCCCTATTCCGAATCAAACTCCTCTACTTTTTATGCCTTAAGTAAAGCAGTTTATAAGGCAAACAAATCCGAAGAAAATTTAAAGATTGCCGCATTTTGGGATTGTAATCCCTTTGCCCTGAACGACCAAGGCCATTTATTGATAGGCATGAAAAAAATATCTCCCGGCGCCCATTGGATGGGAATTGCAGGGATAGCGAGTGCTAAAAAACAAGTAAAATTTGGGGAAAGTTTAGCCATTAGAACGGCATTAGCGACTAGTTTAATGGATGCATTTTGGTTATGTTGGCGAGAGAAATACCACAGTCACCGTATTCGTCCTGAAACAGCCATTCGGAAATTAATAGACCCCACATGGAAACCCTTTTTGCAAACGCCCCCATTTCCTGAATATCCCAGTGGACATTCCACCGTTTCAACCACTGCCGCCATCGTGTTAACACATTTTTTTGGTTCTAATTTTGCCTACACAGATACGGTCGAAAAGCGCTATGGTATAGATGATCGTTCTTTTACTTCTTTTGAATCAGCCGCCGAAGAAGCGAGTATTTCCCGTTTTTACGGCGGTATTCATTACATGGATGGCATAGAAGCTGGACAAACACAAGGCCGAATTTTAGGCAAACATTTTTTAACCTTAATGCAACATGAAAATTAAATTATTGCTGTTCCTAAGCATCTTCGCATTCCAATTACAAGCCCAAAATGCTTCCAAGGAAGCTTGGGAATCCATGTTTAATGGCAAGGATCTAAACAATTGGACTCCAAAAATCCGTAATTCTCCGGCGGGTGTCAATTATGGCAACACCTTTCGGGTGGAGGATGGAAAATTAGTAGTTCGCTATGATTCTGCGGCCTATCCCAATTTTGATGAGCGATTTGGTCACCTTTTTTACAAGAAAAAATTTGGCTATTACCGAATCCGTTTGAACTATCGCTTTGTAGGAGAACAGGCCATTAAAGGACCTGGTTGGGCTACAAGAAACAGTGGTATCATGGTGCATGGACAAACTGCCGAAAGCATGGGCTTGAAGCAAGATTTTCCCGTGTCTATTGAGGTTCAATTATTGGGAGGAAATGGAAAGGATAAAAGAACCACCTGTAATTTATGTACACCGGGAACCCATGTAGAAATGAATGGGAAGCTATTTACGCCACATTGCATCAACTCCCAATCAGATACCTTTCATGGCGATCAATGGGTACAGGCCGAGGTGCTCGTTTTAGGGGATTCGTTGATTCGTCATTATTCCAATGGAAAAGAAGTTTTAGCTTATCAAAGACCTCAAGTAGGTGGTGGAAATGTCAGTGGGCAAGATGTTATTTTTGGCAAATCGGGCGAACTTATTAAAGAAGGTAGTATTTCCTTACAAAGCGAAAGCCATCCGGTGGAATTCAAAAACATTGAAATTTTAAATTTGGAAGGTTGTATGAATCCAGATGCCTTGAATTACAAAACCTATTTTGTTAAATCAAAACCAGAAGATTGTCTTTTCAAGACGAAAAAGAAAAAATAAGTCCATCATTTTGACCTTTAAATAAGAAAATAGTCCAGCATATGGTATCATTTTAAGGAAAAATGAAGATATTGAAAAACCATTAGCATTTGCTCTAAGCCATTTAGCGAACATATAAAAAAAATACTATTATTGGAATTCCCAATCGGTCATTTAATACCGGTAAATTTGGTAAAATAAACGAAATTTGGGTAATTTGGCTGTTTGAAAATTTACCTTCCAATAGTCTATTGTAGAATAATTCAATTATAAATTTTATATCGCATGTGTGGAATCGTAGCTTATATAGGTCATCAAGAAGCCTATCCTATCATATTAAAAGGATTAAAAAGATTAGAATACAGGGGCTACGATAGTTCGGGAATTGCCTTATACGGTAAACAAATTGAATCCTACAAAAAGAAGGGAAGAGTCAGTGAATTAGAGACTTGGGATGCCCCTATTTTACACGAAGCACATGCCGGAATCGGTCATACACGCTGGGCTACGCACGGTGAGCCAACCGATGCCAATGCCCATCCACACCAATCCAATAGTGGTAGAATCACCTTGGTACATAATGGAATCATTGAAAACTATGCCTCATTAAAGGCTGAATTAATCCAAAAAGGATATACGTTCCAAAGTGAAACTGACACAGAAGTATTGGTCAATTTCATTGAGGACATCCAAATCAACAACAATTCTAGTTTAGAAGAGGCCATGCGCATCGCCTTAAAAAGGGTCGTTGGAGCTTACGTGATCATTGTATTGGAAGATGGATTTCCAGATAGATTAATTGCTGCCAGAAAAGGTAGTCCCTTGGTGATTGGTGTAGGGGAAGGAGAGCACTTTTTAGCATCGGACGCCTCCCCCATCATTGAATATACCAAGCGCGTAATTTATGTCAATGATTATGAGTTGGCCATCATATCCAAAGATGATATCATCTTAAAAAATCTAGGAAATGAGCCGGTAACACCCTATATCCAACAATTGGATATGGAGTTGGCTCAAATAGAAAAAGGTGGTTTTGATCATTTCATGTTGAAAGAAATCTTTGATCAGCCAGCAAGTTTAACGGATTGTTTACGTGGTCGACTGGATGTTGCTACTTTAAGTTTAACCTTAGCTGGAGTAGACCAACATTTGTCGGTTTTCACCCAAGCCAAACGCATCATCATTGTGGCCTGCGGAACCAGTTGGCATGCTGGACTCATTGCCGAATACATGATTGAAACGATTTGTCGGATTCCTGTGGAGGTAGAATATGCTTCTGAGTTCCGATACCGTAATCCCATCATTCATTCAGGGGATGTGATTATAGCGATATCTCAAAGTGGTGAAACGGCCGATACTTTGGTGGCGATAGAACGTGCCAAAGAGCAGGGAGCCTTTATTTTTGGGGTAGTCAATGCGGTGGGGTCTTCCATAGCCCGACTGTCGCATGCAGGAGCCTATACGCATGCAGGTCCCGAGATTGGCGTAGCTAGTACCAAAGCATTTACGGCCCAATTAGCCGTATTGGCCATGATGGCCTTGAAAATTGGTAAAGCCAAGCAAACATTAACGGATGCAGATTATAAGCATTATTTAGTGGAATTATCTCAAATTCCGGAGAAAGTGCAAGTGATTTTATCTTCCCATGAATTAATTAAGGAAGTCGCACAGGTTTATGCCGAAGCAAACAACTTCTTGTTTTTAGGAAGAGGCTATAATTTCCCAGTGGCCTTGGAGGCCGCCTTAAAACTGAAAGAGGTGAGTTATATTCCCTGCTCTGGATATCCGTCGGGAGAGGTAAAACATGGCCCTATTGCCTTGGTGGACGAGACTTTACCTACTTTATTCATAGCTACTAAAGACAAATATTACGATAAGATTGTCAGCAACATTCAGGAAATCAAAGCCCGAAAAGGCAAAGTGATAGCAATCATCAATCCGGACGACACTGCCATTCGAGGCGTATCTGACCATGTGATGGAAGTCCCTGAAACCGATGAATTATTAGCTCCTTTATTAACGGTGATACCTACGCAATTAATGTCGTACTACATCGGCGTTTTACGTGGATTGGATGTCGACAAGCCGAGGAATTTGGCTAAGAGTGTGACGGTGGAGTAGCGTGTATAACGTTGTTGTTGGCTTCGAGAACCTCAGCCAAATCGAGAACCTCAGCCAAATCGAGAGCCTCAGCCAGCTTCGAGTGTTCCCACTAACTTCTAGAGCCTCAGCCAACGCTGTCAAGGTTTAAAACCTTGCCAGCGTTAGGCGCAAACCTAACATTTTTCGACCAAAAACAAGGGCAAATCTTACAGATTATCAGTAGATCGATATTCCTCCCCCTTTTGTAGATGCATGGAATCTAGCCGCTTTTCGATATGTTCCGAAGGGTCATGTCGAATGACATATAATAGGGATTTGCAATCCCATGTTAAAATATAATTTGGCTTCGAGAGCCTCAGCCAACGCTGTCAAGGTTTAAAACCTTGACAGCGTTAGGCGCAAACCTAACATTTTTCGGGCAAAAACAAGGGCAAATCTTACAGATTATCAGTAGATCGATATTCCTCCCCCTTTTGTAGATGCATGGAATCTAGCCGCTTTTCGATATGTTCCGAAGGGTCATGTCGAATGACATATAATAGGGATTT
>NZ_JBEWZH010000002.1:2500-191271 GCF_045310485.1 Aquirufa salirivi | reverse complement strand
GATTTGCAATCCCATGTTAAAATATAATTTGGCTTCGAGAACCTCAGCCAAATCGAGAACCTCAGTTAACTTCAGCCTACACTTTTGCCAAAATACTATTAGCGTTCGTTATTATTTTCATTATCAGTTTTCGTAAATTTTGTCAAATATTTTTTTGATCAAGTCAAGTTCTGCAGAATTGTCACTCCCAATTGTTACAAAATATTTTCTCTGCCAATTTTGAGTTTTTTCTGCTTGTTTATTTCTTACGGTGTCCCAATTGGGATAAACTCTAATTCCACGCTTTCCGTCTTTTCCATATTGTGAAATAATTCCTTTGTTTACCAAAACAGATGTTGGAAAAATAAATTGTCCTGTATTGTTGCCATTTTTTGATGTAATAACGATAAAATCTACGTCGTCCAAAATGTCAAAAGGTTCAGTTATTCCATTTTTATTTCGTTTCCAAATAGTTACAAATTGGCCTGTCTTCATCGGTGTGATTTTAGAAATTCGATGTTCTATTTTATGTCCGTTAAGTTCAAATGAGCAAGCTCCATATTCTAAACTTTCTGAATTTAATTTTAGGTTTGTAAACACGAAACCACATTTGTCATAAACCAATTCTTTTATAAGTTTCAGGTCAGCAAATAGAGCGTTTTCTGTTATCATAATTTACGTATGTTCATTTCAATTCGGTGTCACTTTACAATGACTGCTAACGGTTTGGGGATTGGCGAAGGTGGTGGATTTAGAAACACAAAACTCTCATCCCGCCATTAAGCCCAACTGCTGTAAGCAGTAGCTCTACTTTTCATTGTCTCAATTCTGCACCTTTGTAAGTTTCCTGTAAGTATTTCTGAACTGTCGTATTAAACAATTCGGGATTATTTTTTGAAACGTAATGATTTTCTCCAGTTAAGATACACAGATTTGCCTTCTCAATATTCCTGTAAATTGAAACAGTATGTTCTTCCCTGATTACATCTCTATCTGTTGACATAACTAATACAGGACATTTGATTTTTTGTAAATCGCTGGCTGATATGTGTGGTTGAAACTCCATCATACGATTTCGTTGTTGTATAACCTTCCAGTTTTGAGAATTATCATTTTTTACAAGCATTTGGTCAGCTAATTTTCTATCGCGTACTACTTCATTATAGAAAGAAGGATAAAGGGCTAAGGTGTCAGGCGTAAGATTAGCAGCAAATGAAACTATCTTTTTTACTTTTTCTGGATGATAAATAGCCATTAACAAAGCAATAATTCCACCGTCACTTCTTCCCACAACATAAGTTGAGTCAAGTTGCAAATAGTCTAAAATACCAACAATATCTTTTGTGATTTGATTATACGTAAGACTGTCTTTTCCGAGTTCACTTTTCCCCCTCCCTCTGCAGTCCATAACAATTACCTTGTATTTTTTAGCAAAGAATTCGATTTGAGGTTTCATATAAGCGATGTTTCCTCCATTACCGTGGATTAATACAAGAGGGGTTCCTTGCCCATATATTTCAAAGTATTGTTTAGCTCCATGTATACTGATAAAGTTTCCAGCTTCTATATTATTTCCATAGTCAATAACTTTGAGGTCTGACTGAGGAAAAACCGAATTCGGTAACATGAAACTGAAAATCAATATTGTAAACTTAGTTCTGATGGAATGACTCATTTTTATTTTCTTAGTTGAATGTTAATTAAAAGTGCCTACTGACGGTTGACAGCGACAAGAAGTTGGCAATTTCGAGGCACAAAGCTTCATTTAAACACTGAACCAGCTTTTTTACCAAAGTCCTGTTAGCCATTTGTGCTTTCATTTATTAATATTTTTCCTTTACAAATTTCTGCCATTCTATTTCAAATTGCATTTCTGTAACTCCAATTACTTTTTCAAAATTACCATACGATTTTATAAATTCTGGAAGCTTTTCTTTTCCATATTTTGAGACAAAATACTCAACGATTGTGTAACCAACGTTGTAAATTTGATTGCTGTTATTCAATTCTTTTAGTGTCGGACTATTTTTCATTCCGTATTTAACGCTCAAATTATTTACAATTCCTGCTTCATAATCGCAAATTGCTTCCCAAAACCATTGCGGATAATTTTTCTCAAAACCAGTTTCAAAGTTTTTGTCAAAATCAGCAACTTTTTCATTTTGGGATTTCGAAAGAGCATCCTGAATTAAAATATTAAGTTGAACGCAATGAGTAAATTCGTGAACTGCTACTTTTTCCATTTTCTGTGGAAAAATACTATTGTACCAAGTTTCATATTTCAAATGAAATTCTAAAGGCCCTCGACTTGTTCCACTTGCATTACTGTTCATTAAACCTATCGCTTTGTTAAAATCACTTTGGTTTGGATAAATAAAAACTGAAATTTTATCGTGTTTGGGGTCTTTTAATTCAGTTCTAATTCTATCGTAATTCAATTCTAAAGCTATAGAAATATCTTCGGCTTCGCTTTCAAGAATTCCGTAATAATTCACTACAAAATTTGTTGAATATATATTTTTGCTATCGCTTTCAACTCTTAATTTTCGAATTAGAAATGTTATGAAGAATATTGTAGCTAAACATCCAATAGAAAGTAAAGTAATCTTGACTATTATTTTTATTTTTTTCATTAGCTTAAGTTTTAATTCGTTGTTTCTCAGCTGTAACGATAGCATTACGGCTAACGTTACGGACTTTGCATTCGGGTGGATTTCGGATCCAAAAACTGTCAAAACACCACAAAACTTAATTAAATGTAGAAAATTTCGAGAACAACTTCGCCCGTCATTTTTGTAAAGGTGATGTTATATGCCGTTATTTTTTAACAGCATTTCCATGATTGCCTTTTTCATGTCCATAACTAATTACACGAGACAGTTACCATTACTATCTTTTCGCCATACATGAATAAATTCATATGCTCCATTCAGCTTTTCTGTCTCTCCTGTACTAGTATGGTAAAAACGATGTGTTCCTATTTCAATCGCACCATAATTCTTTATTGGATAAACTTTCAAACTACTTTTACAAGTTCCCTTTTAAGATGCAAATCTGTTGCACAATTTTCCTTAAATGATTGAAGTTCACTTTTTAGCGAAACGGTTAATCCTCCTAGATCATGATAAAATTCTAAGTCATTATTGAAATATTCTTTATAAGCCAAAGTATCACAATTATTAAAAGCTTTGAATAAAAGATTGTCAGCTAAAACAATTTCGTTAAACAAATTTGATACATGTGACGGCTGTTCATTAGGTCTAACCTGTTGGGCAAAACATGATGTGAAAGAAATAAAAGATATTCACCCAACGCTGTCAAGGTTTAAAACCTTGACAGCGTTAGGGACAAACCTAACATTTTTCAACCAAAAACAAGGGCATCTTTCCACAGATTATCAGTAGATCGATATTTTTTCACCCTTTTGTAGATGCTTGGAATCTTCCTATCTTTAATTCCATAAACCATTACTATGAAATCATTTTTCCTGTTCGCTAGTTTAGCGATGTTCGGCTTTTTTGCACAAGCCCAAGTCTTTAAAGCTCCTGCCTATCCACTCATCACCCATGACCCCTATTTCAGTGTTTGGTCTTTTACGGATCAATTAAATCAATCTGTCACACGTCACTGGACAGGCTCCGATCAATCCATGGTGGGCTTATTGGAAGTAGACGGAAAAACCTATCAATTTTTAGGTGCCTTACAATATCCCTCCACCGGCATTGTTGCCCATGCCGAAAATAATCAGCCCATTGAGGTTCAATACACCGAGACCAAACCGGCGGAGGATTGGATGACCTCCCACTTCAATGATGTCTATTGGAATAAGGGAAAATTGCCTTTTGGTAAAGGTTGGGACAATAAATGGAATACTCCTTGGAATACTAAAAACATTTGGGTGAGAAGAGCTTTTGATCTACAAGACTTCGACATCGATCAATTAATCCTTCAACTGCGCCACGATGATGATGTGGAAGTTTACCTCAATGGCTACCCGGTATATTCTTGCGAAAACTGCCATACCAAGCAATTGAAAGACTATCCATTAAGTGATCTCATAAAAAGCAAGCTGAAAAAAGGCAAAAACATCTTGGCCATTCATTGCATGAATCCTGTCGGAAATTCTTGGCTAGATGCTGGTTTTGCTAAACAATCTCGCTCCGCTCAGTCGAACCTAGCGATACAAAACTCCGTTCAAATCACCGCTACGCAGACTAGCTACCAATTTACCTGTGGGCCTGTTAAATTACAGGTAAATTTTCTTTCTCCGCTCTTGGCTTCTAACCTCGACTTGCTTTCAAGACCAGTTTCTTACATCAATTTTGGCATACAATCCACGGATAATAAAACACATAAAACGAAAATCACTTTTGGCTTGTCTTCGGATATTGCCAAAAATGAAAAAGAACAAATGGTCCAAGTCAGCACGGGCAAAAAAGGCAATGTCCGTTATTTGAAAACGGGGCTTAGTCAACAAAAAGTGTTGAATAAAGTGGGCGACGATGTACGAATCGATTGGGGATATGCCTATTTAGCGACCAATCAAGCTAAGCAGCAATTGAAAACTCTTTCTCAATCTCACCTGATGAATCTTGCCGACGGAAAAAAACCTTCTAGTGAATCGGGCAGTACAGATTATTTGGTTGCCTCATGGGATATAACTGCCAATAAATCCAATCAAAATTCGAGCATCATGCTGGCTTATGATGATTTGTATTCTATCCAGTATTTCCAGAAAAATTTACAAGCTTGGTGGAAAAAGAACTTTGCCAGCATGGATGATTTGCTAGTAACAGCTGCTAAAGAATACCCGAGTATTCTTGTTCAATGTAAAAATTTCGACAAACAGTTGTATCAAGAAGCGCTACAAGCTGGTGGAAAAGAATATGCGGAACTTTGTGTAGCTGCCTACCGACAATCCCTCGCAGCGCATAAATTAGTAAGGGGAGAAAAAAATGAGGTACTTTTCCCTCAAAAAGAAAACTTCAGTAATGGTTCTATTTGGACGGTAGATGTGACCTATCCTTCTGCCCCATTAAGCCTCCTATACAATACCAAATTACTGCGTGGTATGGTGGAGCCTTTGATCTATTACAGTGAAAGTGGACAATGGAAAAAACCTTTCCCAGCACATGACATTGGCACCTATCCTTTGGCGAATGGACAAACTTATCCAGAAGATATGCCCGTAGAAGAAGCAGGAAATATGATTTTGTTGACAGCTGCCATCTGCAAAGAAGAAAACAGCACGCAAATAGCCAAAGCCCATTGGCCTACCCTAACCCGATGGGTGGATTTTTTAGTGAAAGATGGCTTAGATCCTGCCAATCAATTATGTACGGATGATTTTGCTGGACACTTGGATCGAAATGCCAACCTATCCATCAAAGCGATTGTAGGTATTGGTTCATACGCGCAAATGGCTCGAAATATGGGTTTAAAAAGCACGGCTGATTCCATGCAAAAAATTGCTCAAAAATATGCCTTGAAATGGATGGAGATGGCGGATGAAGGAGATCATTATGCTTTGACGTTTAACAAAAACAATACCTGGAGTCAGAAATACAATTTGGTTTGGGACAAATTATTAGGGTTAAATTTATTTCCCAGATACGTTTACGAAAAGGAAATGGCCTATTATTTGAAGAAACAAAACACCTATGGTTTACCTTTGGACAGTAGAAAAACGTATACCAAAAGTGATTGGATTATGTGGACTGCCACCCTTTCTGACAAACCTGCAGAATTCAAGGCTTTGGTACATCCTATCTACCAATTCATGCTAGAAAGTCCATCGCGCGTGCCTTTGAGTGATTGGCATGAAACAACTAATGGCAAACAAGTGGGTTTCCAAGCCAGAAGTGTCGTTGGTGGCTATTTCATCAAAATGTTAGAACAGCGTTGGGCAAAACGTAAATTGAGATAAAAGCTATGCAAGAACTTGTTTGTACCACTCCATTTGAATGGAAATACCAGGAATCGGAAAGGCCCGTGTTAAAAGATGGCATGGCCGTTCTTAAAATTAAACAAGTGGGTATTTGTGGAACAGATTTGCATGCCTTTGAGGGGACTCAACCGTTTTTTTCCTATCCACGCATCTTAGGACATGAATTTGTCGGTGAAATCGTAGAAATAAGTTCCGAATCAAATTATCGAATTGGATCCTTAGTCAGTGTCATTCCTTATTATTCCTGCGGAAAATGCGTGGCTTGTCGACAAGGCAAAACCAATTGTTGTCAGACACTAAGTGTGCTAGGTGTACATCAAGATGGTGCCATGAGAGATTATTTACAAGTTCCCATAGACGCTTTGGTCTATGATGAACAACTCAGCCTTGACGAATATACCTTATTAGAACCTTTGTCGATCGGTGCCCATGGGGTTCGGCGAGCGGACATAAAAAAGAATGATTGGGTCTTGGTGGTAGGTGCAGGTCCTATTGGATTAGGCGTCATGGAAATGGCACGCATTGCGGGAGGACAAGTGATTGCCTTGGACGTGAATGCGGGCCGATTGGATTTCAGTAAAAATGTATTGGGTGTTTCACATACCATTCAAGTGGGTCAAGAGGATGTGATGGCGCGTTTGCAAGAAATCACTAAGGGTGATATGCCACAAGTCATCATTGATGCGACAGGAAATAAAAAAGCCATAGACCATAGTTTTCAATACATGGCACATGGAGGTAAGTATATTTTGGTAGGTTTACAATTAGACCATGTTCAATTCTCTCATCCTGAATTCCATAAGCGAGAGGGGACTTTGATGAGTAGTAGAAATGCCACACGAGGTGATTTTGAGTGGGTGATGGAATGTATGAAAAAAGGATTAATTCATACACAGGACTTCATCACGCATCGAACAAAATTCAACGACGTATCCAAGCATTTTGAAACCTTTTTAGATCCTGCGCAAGCGGTGATCAAGGCGGTAGTTGAGTTTGATTCTTAAAACAATATAAAGGATATGGTGGTTAAACTAGCATATCCACCCGTACATGCCTGAGTCCATCATATCCATTCAACATCTTTCTAAAAGCTTTGGCTCTTTCCAAGCTGTGAAGGATGTTAGTTTCCAAGTCTTTAAAGGGGATGTTTTTGGATTTCTAGGGCCCAATGGAGCCGGTAAAAGTACCAGCATGCGCTGCATGTTATCCTTAATAAAAGCTGATTCGGGAGATATTCGTTTGTTTGATTTGCCCATCAATAATCACCGTGAAGATATATTACGTAGGACAGGCAGTATCGTTGAAAAACCTGATTTTTATAAATACCTAACCGCTTATCGAAATCTGGATCTTTTTGCCCGAATATCAGGAACCTATTCCAGCAAAAAAGAAATTTATGCCATGTTGGATTTTGTGGGTTTGAATGGCCGAGAAAACGACAAAGTGGGTAGTTTTTCTCATGGTATGAAACAGCGCCTGGGGATAGCTCAAACGCTATTGCACAATCCAGATTTGATTGTCTTGGATGAACCCACCACAGGATTAGATCCTCAGGGAATCATTGATATCAGAAACTTGATTTTGAGATTAAAAGAAGAACATCAAAAAACCATCTTGCTTTCTTCTCATGATTTAAGTGAAATCGAGATGATTGCCAATCGCATGGTGATCATCAACAAAGGAAAATCCATTGTGGAGGGTTCTGTAAAAGATCTCATGTCGACAGAAAATCTCTTCATTCGTTTGGAGGTAGAGCCACAAGAAAAAGCACTACAAGTACTAAAAAATGCTTTTCCGGAGATTCAAATACAAACAAAAGGTGGAAATCAATTAGAGTTTCATTTGAGTCGAAATCAAGTTCCACGTATCAGTCAGCTTTTGATTTCCCATGAAATTGCTGTTTTCTCCCTAGAATCCAAACGCAGTTTGGAAGATTATTTTATCAAAATTGTCCAACAAGATGCTATTTAAAAGCGTATATAATGAGTTTATCAAGATTGCTGCCAAACCCAGGAGCTACCTAGGAATTGGTGCTATTACGCTATTGGTGGGAGTCATTTTGTTCGCCCTAAAATCGGATGGCCTTTCCATTTTATCTTTTGTCACCTCTTCATTTGAACAAACCTTAAGTTTTGAAGGCAATTTGCTCAATGGCAATCTCATTGCCTTCATTATTTTGCAAATGCTTTTGGTACAAATCCCCTTGTTAGTGGCTTTAGTCACTGGCGACTTGATTTCAGGAGAATTTGCCATGGGTACCATCCGCATGGTGATGACCAAACCCATTTCTAGGACCACCCTTTTATTGTCCAAATTTATCGCTGGTGCTGTCTATACGGCTTGCATCATCATTTGGTTGGGCATCATGGCCTTGGTATTTGGAAGAATCTTTTTTGGAACGGGAGATTTAATCGTGCTGAATACGGATGGTCTTGTGATTTTACAGGAGCATGATGTGTTATGGAGGTATCTCAGCGGATTTGCTGTAGCATTTTTAGCCCTATTAACGGTGGCATCCTTATCCATTTGCTTGTCTTGTTTTTCAGAAAATTCCATTGGTCCTATCGTGACGACTATGTCCATCATCATTTTATTTACCATCATCGGCACCTTGGAGGTTTCCGTTTTTGACTCCATCCGCCCCTATTTATTTACGACCCACATGGCTTCTTGGAGAAACTTTTTTGAAGAGCCATTACCTAAAACCGAGATCATCAAATCAGTCATTATTTTGGTGGCTCATATTTTACTCTTCTTAGGCATTTCCATCTATACATTCAACAAAAAAGACATCAGCGCTTAATGAAAATCCTCTTAACCATCAGTCTTTTTTTCTGCTCGCTTTTTCAAGTCATAGGACAAGATGCGCAAAAAACCATTCAGGCACTTCAACAAAAATGGAGTCAAGTTAAGGATTATGCGGTGGATCTGAATATCAAATCGAATATCCCTTTGATCAAAATTCTTCCAGTAAATGCAACCTTATATTTCAAACAAAAAGATCAATTTCATTTAAAATCAAAAGGCATCGCTATTTTACCTAAAAAAGGGTTTGGAGATTTGGCACAACTGTTGGCTCATCAAGATCAATTCAATTCCATCAGTACGGGTAAAGAATTAATCAAAAATAAGGAAACGGAAATCATCACCTTGTTACCCAATGGAGATAGTGAAGATGTTATTTTGGCCAAATTATGGATAGATAAGACCAACAACTTGGTGCTAAAATCTCAAATTACGTCCAGAAGTAATGGCACCGTAAGTACGGAATATGGCTATGGAGCTGAGGCAAAATGGGGATTACCTGAGCAGCTTATTTTTACGGTGGATGTCAAAAAATTTAAGGTCCCCAAGGGAGTTGTGGTGGATATCAATAAAACCCAAACCGTAGATACGCAAAAACAAGTGGCTAAGACGGGTGATATCACGGTGAAATTTTCCAATTATAAGATTAATCAAGGAATAGCCTCCACCATTTTCAAAAATTAAAACATGATAGCCAATCTAGCCGACATCGAATCGATGGAAAAATCGTTTCGGACGAATTTGATTAACCATCTCAGTGGAGGAAAGGCGGCTCATTTAATTGGAACATATGATGAGCAGCATCAATCCAATTTGGCTATTTTTAGTAATGTGATACATATAGGAGCTAATCCAGCGATGATTGGCATCTTATTTAGACCTGTTGGTGCAGATAGTCATACTTATAAAAATATTCAGGCCAACAAACAATTTACACTAAATCAAATTCCCATTTCTTTGGTCCCCCAGGCACATCAGACATCTGCCAGATATCCCTCGGGCACATCTGAATTTGAAGCATGTGGCATAGAAGAAGAGACAATCCCTGAATTTGATGGACCATTTGTTAAGCAAAGTTTGGTCAAAATGGGACTTGTTTGGGAAGAAGAACATGTAATCAAATCAAACCAAACTGTTTTATTAGTCGGCAAAATCCAATATATTTCCATTCATGATTCCATTCTTCTGCCCGATGGACATATTGATTTGGATATAGCCCAAAGTGTCAGTGCAGGAGGATTGGACACCTATTATCAAGTAAAGAAATTGGCCCAATTCCCTTATGCCAAGGTTTCGGCAGATGCATCCCATGAACCTAGAAGAAATTCGTGATTACGCTTTGAGTTTACCAGAGACAGAAGAAAGCCTTCCTTTTGGTCCAGACAATTTAGTTTTCAAGGTCAACAATAAAATGTTTTTATTACTTTCATTGGATGAAATTCCCATTCGATTCAATGTCAAATGTGAGCCTAATCGCGCTGTCGAGCTGAGAGAAGAATTCCCAGACAGTGTTTTACCTGGTTACCACATGAATAAAAAACATTGGAACACCATTGTGGTCAATGGCCAAATCGCTTTTGCAACTTTGAAAAGTATGATTTCGGATTCTTATGCCTTGGTATTAAAAAAATAATCCTCGCTCCGGCCTAACGCTGGCAAGGTTTGGAACCTTGACAGCGTTGCGCGTCACAGAGCGAACGATAAAAAAAACGATATGTTGTCCAAGAAATAGATAATTAGGCTAATGCTTTCCTGAGTAATTCGACACTTTTTCTAACCCCTGAATAGGCATTTTCTTTGCCTTCAAATTCAATGGAAATATAGCCTTGGTAATTGACCTTCTTTAAGATGTTGATAATCCGCTTGTAATCTAATTCCAACGAGTACCATTCGCCTCCTCCATAATAGGTTTTAGCTTGAACAAAGCTGGCTTTAGGAGCTATTTTCTCTAATTTAGTGTAAGGATCTTCTAAGAAATTTCCTGTATCCATCAATAAACCTAACCAAGGAGAATTCACCGTATCATGTATTCGCAACATTCCCTCAGGCGTTGATCCTAATCCCCAGTGGTTTTCAAGAGCCATTAACACCCCACATTCCTCTGCCTTAGCCAGACATCTTTGAATACCTTCCACACACCATTTATAGCCATCATCTTCCGTATAACCAGGCAAAATAGGCTCTATTCCTCTGTTTTTCATTAAATCATCAAACGACTTAATGGTATTCCAGCGACCTGTATTTAAACGCAAACAAGGTATTCCCATTTTATATGCCAATTCTATGCAATGAATCGTATGATCTACATGCTTTTTCAATTCTTCTTTATCCGGCGTTACAAAACCTTGATGGATGGATAAACAGGTTAATGCTATCCCATTCAAAAAGGCATGTTTCTTGATTTTTTGCAAATAGACATTGTCCTCACTTTCCATTTGTCGGTGCAAGACATCAATCCCTTCCAATCCCAAAGAAGCCGCGTCATCAATTACCTTTTCAATGGGAAATTTATCTCCTTTGAAATGCCAATATGAATAACTAGAAACACTTAACTTAATTTTAGGCTGTAATTTAGGCACTACTAGCTTATCTTGAATCTGGGGCATGCCAATGGCTAAGCCTGTCAATAAGGAGGATTGTAAAAAATCACGTCTTTCCATCGTTTTTATTTTAGGTTTGATCACTCAATTTAAAAGTTTCCAACGATCAAATGCATCAAATAGCTAGAAATTTCATTGATTGCTGACCTAAAGAACTCTGAAAACATGACCTTTCGGCAATAATTTGCCGAAAATTACCTTTTAATATACATTTCAAGTGGCATTTTAGTAATTTTAAACTCTAGCAAAGCTTCATGAATCTACCATATAAATTTATTTCCAACCTGTTTTTTGCTTCCTTTTCGCTATTCTGTTTCCCAGTTTTGGCTCAAAACCAAAGCACAAAAGCATGGCAAATCAATGGTTTTAAGAAACAAGATGCCCTTAATCCTATCTTAATTCCAGATGTAAAACAGAAGTTTTTGTGCCCCATTCAAGGTAAAGCCGTAGCTTGGGAAAATAAAAATGTACTCAATCCTACAGCATTAATAAAAGATGGAAAAGTTCATTTGCTCTATCGTGCTCAGGATTCATTAGGCACATCTAGGATTGGTCTAGCCATCAGTGAAGATGGTATTCATTTCAAAAAAATGCCCCAACCCATTCTTTATCCTGAACAAGATGCATTTAAAAAATACGAGTGGCCGGGCGGTATTGAAGATCCTCGCATTGTTCAAACAGAAGATGGAAACTACTTAATCACCTACACTTCCTATGATGGAAAAACAGCCCGTTTATGCTTCGCTACTTCGACTGATTTAATCCATTGGAAAAAAATGGGTCCTATGTTGAAAGATCCGAAGTACATGGATCTTTGGTCAAAATCGGGTGCAATAGTCGTCAAACAGCAGGGCTCTCAAATGTTGGCAAGCAAAATAAATGGTTCCTATTGGATGTATTTTGGAGATACGGATTTATTCATGGCTCAATCCAAAGACTTAATTCATTGGAATGTATTGGAAGATGCTGAAAACAAACAAAAAATTTCGGTACTTCAACCTAGAAAGGGCTATTTCGACAGTCGTTTGGTAGAACCTGGACCCTATGCTTTAATTCAAAAGTCAGGTATTCTGCTTATTTACAACAGCAGTAATGCAGCTAATTTTAATGATTCAGCTTTCCCAAAATTCACCTATAGTGCTGCCCAAGCCTTATTTAACCTAAAAAAGCCCTATCAGTTAATGCAGCGTTCAAACAAACCTTTCATTTGGCCTAATAAGGTTTATGAACAAATTGGAGAAGTGAATGAGGTCTGTTTTGTAGAAGGTTTAGTTCCATTCCGTTCGCAATGGTTTTTATATTATGGCACGGCCGATTCTAAAATTGCAGTAGCTACAAGTCTCCAAAAATGATGAATCAAAAAATCCCCCTTCTCGGCATTCATCATGTGGCCATTATCTGCTCCAATTATGCTGTATCTAAACATTTTTATACCGAAATTCTCGGTTTTGAGATAATCAGAGAAGTATATCGTAAAGAAAGAGACTCTTACAAGTTAGACCTAAGCTTTCAAGGTGTTTACTTCTTGGAGTTATTTTCATTTCCAGAAACTCCTCCTCGAGTATCCAGACCAGAAGCCTGCGGACTACGACATTTAGCCTTTGAAGTCTCCAATTTGGATGAAACAGTACAAATTTTAAGGCATAAAGGCCTTATTTGTGAAGATATCCGAATAGATGAATTTACGGAAAAGCGTTTTACCTTCACCAGTGACCCAGATCATTTACCCATTGAATTTTACGAGAGATGAATCGAATAGAGAAGAAACCCATAGCCCAATTGGGCTTCGAATTTGTCAGTAAAACCTACTTGAAAGCGGGTGAAAGTGAATTCGATCTCCGCAATAAAAACATCCAAATTGCCGACTTCCGACCACTGGCTGCGCGCGAAATTGAAATCTTAGAAGCCAATTTCAATGAAGCAGAAAATTGGAAAGATATTCAGGTAAAGCCTGGCTTTAATCCGCACCTCATTAAAAATTGTCGGTTTTTTGGCATCATCCGAATTGGAAAATTAGAACATGTCTATTTAGAATTTAAAAACCTGAGAATGCCTGTTGGCATTTATAATAGCACCATCATTAGTAGTGATATTGGCGACAATATAAGTATTGATCGAGTGAATTTGTTGTCCAATTATCAAATTGGAAACGAAGTGATGATACTTCAAGTCAATGAATTAGCCACTACACCTACTGCCAAATTTGGTAATGGTATAGTCAAAGAAGGAGAAGACGAGCGTATTCGAATTTGGCTAGAACTAGGCAATGAGAATGGTGGCAGAAAAGTGATTCCATTTGTTGGCATGCGCCCTGCCGATGCCTATTTATGGACTCAAGATCGAGATGATGCATTACTTCAATCTCAATACAAAGCACTGACACAAGCAGAATTTTCAACTAAAAGGGGTTTTTATGGCCAGATTGGTGACCGTACCGTGATCAAAAATACCGGAATCATCAAGGATGTCAACATGGGTTCAGACACCTACATTAAGGGAGCAAACAAATTAAAAAACTTGACCATCATTTCATACCCGGAAGCCAATACTCAAATAGGTGAAGGTTGTGAACTTGTCAACGGTATCATTCACGAGGGCTGTCGTATATTTTATGGCGTTAAAGCCGTCCGCTTTATATTAGCGGCTCATTCCCAACTGAAATATGGTGCCCGCTTGATTAACTCCTTTTTAAGTAGTAATTCGACTATTTCCTGCTGTGAGGTATTGAATGCACTCATTTTCCCTGCCCATGAACAGCACCATAATAATTCCTTTCTTTGTGCCGCGATCATCAAAGGTCAAAGTAACATGGCGGCTGGTGCTACGCTGGGTTCCAACCACAACAGTCGGGGTGCAGATGGGGAATTACAAGCAGGAAGAGGGTTTTGGCCAGGCCTTTCTATTAGCTTAAAACACAATTCTAAATTTGCCAGTTTCAATCTGATTTCAAAAGGAAATTATCCTGCAGAAATCCAAAATCCATTGCCTTTTTCTTTGATCGGTAACGATGATGTCTCAGGAGGTTTATTAATCATAGCGGCATATTGGTTCCAATACAACTTATATGCCTTGGCAAGAAATGCGTGGAAATTTGCCAATCGTGATCAAAGAATTAATAAAAACATGCTTTTGGAATATGATTTCCTAGCACCAGACACGATTGAGGAAATTTTACTTGCGATCCAACTTTTAGAAAAATGGACGGGAGATGCGCTTCCAGAAAAAACACAAGAAGCTGGTAAAAAATGGTTAGAAAATTCGGCCAATGAAAATCTATCTTTGGATGTTTGGGCTACTGGGATTGAAAATTCCAAACGCAAAAGTAAAATCGCGAAAAGTTACCGAGCCTACCACATATTTAAAGACTTAATCTATTACCATGCCTTCCAAGAATGGCTTTTGGCTCAAGAAAGAGATTCATCAACACCTGCACAAGAGATCCTAGTAAGAGCATCTAACAAACCTATTTCCACTTGGGAAAATCTTGGGGGACAATTGTTCCCAACAGAAGCAGTGAATTCGCTGAAATCAAATATTCGTTCGGGAAAAATTGATTCTTGGAGTCAAGTACATCAGTTTTACCAAGATCAGGCAGATGCATATCCTGAACTGAAATTTCAAAATGCCTTAGCTGCCTTAAAAATCATACAGGCAGAAAACTTAAGTGATACATCGTTTATTCAACAATGGAAAAATAAAGCCATAGAAGTTTCGGCGTTCATTGCCAAAGGTATTGAAAGCTCACGTGCCAAGGATTTCCAAGATCCATTCCGACAAGCCATGTTCCACAACCAAAAAGAAATGGAAAAAGTGATTGGAGATTGGAAAGAGAATGATTTTATCTTGCAGGCTCAAAAGACCCATGAAGCGTTTGTCCAGAAAATTATAAATTATGGATTATAGATGATGAATTAGTCTATGTGAATGCCTGAATGACGTTGACCGTTTTATCTATTTTTGGATTCTACATTCTACATTTTCCATTCTACATTCTAAGTAGTCGCATGCGGAGTGACAATCGGTTCCGCGCAGCGGAATTCGTCTTAGGATTAACCGTTTTTCTTCCGTTTTTTTTGTTTCTTTTTTTATGAAAAAAAAGAAACACTATGAATAGTGTTATTCCAACAATGTTATTGAAATAAAGAAAAAATTGTCAATACATGAATGCGACCAAACTATTTCAGACATTGACATGAATCTACAGAAAAATAGCCTCGACGTTTCGAGGCTATTTTCATATTTCTAAAGCTTTTATGGTTTGTTAGAATCCACGGGTAAGCGTTGCTCTCTGTTCGATATTTCCCAAGCCATGTAAAATACGAGACGCCCCACTTTTTGAACTTGGTCAAATTCAATTTTCTCTATGTCATCACCTGGTTGGTGATAATCCTCATGAACACCATTGAAAAAGAATGCAACTGGGATATTGTGTTTGGCAAAGTTGTAATGATCTGAACGGTAGTAAAAACGGTTTGGATCATTTGGATCATTGAATTTGAAATCCAATTCTAAACCAATGTGTTTTTTATTTTGCTCTTCCAATACAGCACGCAATTGAGAAGACAATTTATCAGAACCAATTTCATAGATATAATCTGGTTTACCAATGTGTTCATCATCATAGCGGCCTACCATATCAATGTTCAAATCACAAACGGTATTTGCCAACGGAAACAAAGGATGATTGGAATAATACTCAGAACCTAGCAAACCTTTTTCTTCACCAGTTACTGTCATAAACAAAATACTTCTACGTGGGCGATGACCTTCTGCAGCAGCTTTTCCAAATGCTTCAGCCAGCTCCATCACAGTTACTGTACCTGAACCATCGTCATTTGCTCCATTATTAATTTGGCCATCTGCAGATACTCCAATGTGGTCATAGTGTGCTGTAATGACCACAACTTCTGATTTTTTATCAGTACCTTCCAAAAACCCAACAACATTATAAGTATCTACTGGGCTTTCTGCATTTTCAATTTTTAACTCAATCGTTCCTGATTTAAATTTGCTAGCAACTGATTTTTTCTCCGTGGAAACCTTCGTTTTGAATGCTTCTATTGCCGCTACGTCCGTACCCAACAATTGTGCTGCCATAGCTGATGAAATCAATAATACTGGAAATTCAGCCTCTTTATTTTGAGTATCTTCTTTAAACACCATACGCTCATTACCAAAACGCTTCATCGTAGCTTGTCGCTGATTTACTTGAGAACTAAACACGTTCTCATCTTTGTCGGTAATGACAATCAAACCTGTAGCACCGGCGGCTTGGGCTAATTTCATTTTTTCTCTCCAACCCGTTGCCTTACCAAAAGCAGAAGGATCTTTGGAACCAGAAAGTACATAATTTCCTGCCTGATCTTTGGCTTCACCATCGATAACAAGCACCATAGCTCCTTTGGCTTTCAATTTATCAAAATCCGTAAAGGCGCCTTGCTGCACACCATAACCCGCAAAAACAGTGGGAGCTTTTGTTCCTGCAGCTACCGGAGCTAATGCATAAGCCATAAAATCCGCTAAATATCCATAGGATTTACCTTTGATTTGAGCCGCCACATTGGTCCATGCGCGATTGACTAAATCAACTTTTTGGAAATAACTTCCTTGAACTGGAGCCAGTCCTACTGCCTTAAAATGGTTAGCAATGTAGTTCGCTGCAACTTTTTGTTCTGCCGAACCTGTATTTCTACCTTTCAAGCTATCGGAAGCAATAAAAGTCAAATGTTTTTTCAAATCTTCTGCCTTGATCGTATAAGCATAAGGTACTGGATTTGATTGAGCTAAAAGGCTCAATGGAATTAGTTTTGCAACTAAAAAAAGTGCTAAAACCGAATAGTAAGTCTTTTTCATTTTGTTGAGGAAAAAATTAAGTTCGCAAGATAATAATTGAAAAATAAATCCCATAAAAAGATTAATTTTACAACGTTTTTTCACCCAAATTTCGCCTTCATCCTATGATCCCCAATTTCAAATACAGGGAAGATTTTTCATTGCGTCACAACAATTCTAATCCAACTGATATCGCGGCCATGTTAAAAACCATTGGCGTTGATAGTCTGACTACTTTAATTGAACAAACTGTTCCTAAACCTATTCGCTTAGCGCAAGGTTTGCGACTGCCAAATCCCAAAACAGAGTTTGAATTTTTACGCGATTTCAAACAAATTATGGGACATAATAACATATTCAAAAGCCATATTGGTTTGGGATATTACGATACGATAGTGCCTTCCGTTATTTTAAGAAATATCTTGGAAAACCCTTCTTGGTATACAGCTTATACTCCTTACCAAGCGGAAATTGCCCAAGGAAGATTGGAAATGTTGTTGAATTACCAAACCATGATCATTGATTTGACAGGAATGGAACTGGCCAATGCCTCCCTTTTAGATGAAGGAACTGCTGCTGCTGAAGCGATGACCATGTTACATGGTCAAAGACCCGCAGAAAGAAATCAGGCGGAATCGATTTTTGTTTCTGAACTGTGTTTACCTCAAACCATCGACGTGCTCAAAACGAGAGCAGAACCTCTTGGAATCGAAGTAGTGGTAGGCAATCACCTGAACTTGGATGTTACAGATGCCCAATATTATGCCATTGTTTTACAATACCCTGCCAGCAATGGTGAGGTTTTTGACTATACTCACCTGATTGAATCTGCCAAAGAAAATGGACTTCAAGTAGTGGTAGCTGCAGATTTATTAGCATTAACTATTCTAACTCCTCCGGGTGAAATGGGAGCAGATGTGGTGGTAGGTAGTTCACAGCGTTTTGGTGTACCGATGGGATTTGGTGGACCACATGCTGCTTTCTTTGCTACCAAAGAAAAGTACAAAAGAAATATTCCAGGCCGTATCATTGGTGTGTCCATAGACGCCGAAGGAAATAGGGCCTTGCGTATGGCGCTTCAAACACGCGAACAACATATTCGTAGAGAAAAAGCAACTTCCAATATTTGTACGGCTCAAGTATTATTATCCATCATGGCCGCAGCATATGCTATTTACCATGGACCAGAGGAATTAAAAAATAAAGCCACCAAAATTTACGGGCTAACCGAATTATTAGCTGCTGGTGTCCAAAAATTAGGCTTTAGCTTAGAAAACACTCATCACTTTGATACCATCACCGTAATTACGGGAGAATATACCGAAGAAATAAGAGAGCTAGCAGAAGCTTCCGAGCGCAATTTCCGCTATTTCAGAAATGATAACAGTAAGTTAAGTATCTCATTGGATGAAACGACACAAGAAGATGATGTAGTTGAAATACTAGGTTTCTTCCAACGTGTCAAAATGGAAGGAATCGGAGGAGAAGAAATGAGCATCACTTGGAGAATTCCTGCCAAATTAACACGTCAATCTGCCTTTTTAAGTCATGACGTATTTAACCGCTATCATTCAGAGCATGGGATGTTGCGTTATTTAAAGTCATTGGAATCCAAAGATTTATCCATGGTGCATTCCATGATTTCATTGGGTTCTTGTACCATGAAATTAAATGCTACTACGGAAATGATTCCGGTTACTTGGCCTGAACTTGGAAAAATGCATCCATTTGCTCCAGCTAGTCAGACACGTGGATATCAACGATTAATTATGGAATTAAATGATTGGTTATGTGAAATCACAGGATTTACTGCGATGTCCATGCAACCAAATTCAGGAGCACAAGGAGAATATGCAGGTTTAATGGTGATTCGTGCTTACCACGCTTCTCGTGGAGATTCTCATCGCAATGTGGCCTTAATTCCTTCCTCAGCTCACGGAACCAATCCAGCCTCAGCTGTCATGGCGGGTATGAAAGTAATTGTTACGGGTTGTGATGCCCATGGTAATATTGATGTAGAACAATTACGCGCCAAAGCCATCGAACATAAAGACGATTTGGCTTGCTTAATGGTAACTTACCCAAGTACGCACGGTGTTTTTGAAGAGTCCATCAAAGAAATTTGTCAAATCATCCATGAAAATGGGGGACAAGTTTATATGGATGGTGCCAACATGAATGCTCAAGTGGGATTAACTTCTCCTGCGACTATTGGGGCGGATGTTTGTCACTTGAACTTGCATAAAACATTCTGCATCCCTCACGGAGGTGGTGGCCCTGGTATGGGACCCATTGGTGTGGCTAAGCAATTAGTACCATTTTTGCCAGGCCATGTGATGACAGACTCCGTAGAGGCTAGTAGCCATGGAGCCGTATCAGCGGGTCCAGTAGGATCAGCTAGTATTTTAGCCATATCCTATGCCTACATTGCTATGATGGGCGGAGAAGGATTAACCCGGGCTACAGAAACCGCGATCCTGAATGCGAATTACATTAAAGCGCGCTTAGAAACTAAATTCCCCATTCTTTATACTGGTTCTCATGGTCGTTGCGCCCACGAAATGATTGTGGATTGTCGACCTTTCAAAGCTAGCGTTGGTATAGAAGCCGAAGATATTGCGAAGCGTTTAATGGATTATGGTTTCCATGCTCCTACCCTTTCTTTCCCCGTGGCAGGAACCTTGATGATTGAACCAACCGAATCTGAAAACAAAGAAGAGTTAGATCGTTTCTGCGATGCCTTGCTAAGTATACGTGCAGAAATCCAAGAAATTGAAGATGGACTAGCAGATAAGAACAATAATGTGTTGAAAAATGCCCCACATACGCAAAGTGTGGTATTGATTGGCGAATGGAATCGACCTTACACTAGAGAAAAGGCTGTTTTCCCATTAGCTTATGTGAAAGCAAATAAATTCTGGCCAAGCGTTTCTCGCATTGATTCGGCCTATGGTGATCGCAACTTAATCTGTGCTTGCGAACCTATTACCAGTTATATGGAGCAATAATTTTTATTTTTTTCGTTAACCTCGACAGCGTTTGAAACGCTGTCGAGGTTTAGCGGAAGGGTGGATTTTTTTATCAAAAAAATTTAGTATGCTTGCATAACATTTCAAAATTTAATTAACTTTACGCGCTTACGTTTTTTAATTAAAAACATAATTCAAATGAATCGTTCGATCAAAAAAGTTGCTATTTTAGGTTCTGGCATCATGGGTTCCCGAATTGCATGTCACTTTGCCAATATAGGTGTAGATGTGTTGCTTCTGGACATTGTGCCTAAAGAACTAACCGCTGAAGAAACAGCCAAAGGCCTGAGTTTGACGCATCCTCTTGTTAAAAATCGCATTGTAAATCTTGCATTTCAACAAACGTTAAAATCAAAGCCAGCTTCCTTGTACGTTGGAGATTTCGCTAAACGCATCAAATTAGGAAACTTTGATGATAACTTATCTGATATAGCTTCGGCAGATTGGATCATGGAGGTCATAGTAGAGAATTTGGACATTAAAAAATCCCTGTTCGAAAAAGTGGATGCTATCCGTACCAAAGGGACTTTGATTAGCTCTAATACGTCAGGAATTCCCATCCATTTGATGGCTGAAGGAAGAAGTGAAGACTTCCAAAAACATTTCTGCGGCACGCATTTTTTTAATCCTCCGCGATATTTACGTCTTTTAGAGATTATTCCTACACCAGCAACATCCCCAGATGTCATTCAATTTTTATTGGAATTTGGTCAAACTAATCTTGGCAAGGCCACTGTACTTTGCAAAGATACTCCTGCTTTTATAGCCAACCGCATTGGCGTTTATTCCATGATGCAAACGATGAAAGTCGTGGAAGAATTAGGTCTAACGGTGGAGCAAGTGGACAAACTTACTTCTAAAGTAGTAGGTCGGCCAAAATCTGGAACCTTCCGTTTGTCAGATGTAGTGGGATTGGACACGACGGTTCATGTAGCTAACAATTTATATAAAGCCGTAGCGAATGATGAAAGTAAAGACATTTTCATCTTACCTAAAATGCTCCAAAAACTCATGGAGAATAAGTGGTTAGGGGATAAAACTGGACAAGGATTTTACAAAAAGACTAAAAATGCTCAGGGTAAGACCGAGATTCTAAGTCTTGATTTACAAACATTTGAATATAGACCTGCACAAAAAGTTTCCTTCGAAACCTTAGACCGCTCCAAAGCAATAGACGCTTTACCGAAGCGATTTGAAATATTACTTTCTGGAAAAGATTTAGCAGGTGAATTTTATCGTAGAACCATATTAGATGGTTTCCGATATGCTTCTCATCGCATACCAGAAATTGCTGATGATTTAGTAAAAATTGACCAAGCCATCTGTGCTGGATTTGGTTGGGAAATGGGCATTTTTGAAACTTGGGATGCCTTAGGCGTACAAAAAGGGCTTGATTTGATGCAGGAAAATGGCATGGAAGCAGCTGCATGGGTAGTAGAAATGGTCCAAAAAGGATTCACCACTTTTTATAAAAATGAAGGTGGAAAACGTCTTTACTATGATTTAACTTCAAAAAATTACCGAGCGATTGAGGGAATTGAAAATCAAATTTTCCTTGGCAGCTTAAAGCCAGACAAAATAGTTTACCAAAACGATGATGCGACCATCGTTGATTTAGGTGATGATATCATATGCTTAGAATTCCACTCCAAAATGAACACCATGGGTCAAGGCGTTTTGGAAGGAATCCAAAAGGCCATTGACCTAGCTGAAAAAAATTACCGAGGTTTAGTGATTGGAAATGAAGGCGTTGAAGCTTTTTCTGCAGGAGCTAATTTGGGAATGCTATTCATGTTTGCGGCCAATCAAGAATTTGATGAAGTCAACAATATGATTGCGGTATTTCAAAATACCATGATGCGCGTCCGATATTCTTCCATTCCGGTGGTGGTGGCACCTCATACTTTAGCTTTAGGTGGTGGTTGCGAAATAAGCTTGCATGCCGATAAACTAGTAGCGCACGCTGAAACTTATATGGGTTTAGTGGAAGTTGGGGTTGGTTTGATACCTGCCGGTGGTGGAACAAAAGAAATGGCCATGCGCATGGGTGATGCTCGTCAGGCTGGTGATGTTGAACTTAATCGACTTCAACAGGCCTTTATGAACATCGCAACAGCAAAAGTAAGCACATCGGCATATGAGGCCAAAGAGATGAATTACATTCGTCCTTTTGATCGTATCGTTTTGAACCGTAGCCAACTCATTGCAGAAGCTAAAAGAGAAGCCTTAGCATTAGCAGATGCCGGTTATGTACAAAAACAACAGCGTTCAGATGTTTGGGTGGAAGGAAAACAAGGATTAGCTCTATTTAAAGCAGGAATCTTTAGTATGAAGATGGGTAATTATATTTCTGAGCATGATTCATTAATTGCCAACAAACTAGCTTACGCTATTTGTGGTGGTGATTTAGATAGCCCACAAATGGTAACAGAGCAATATCTGTTGGATCTAGAGAGAGAGGCTTTCTTGTCACTTTCTGGAGAGAAAAAAACGTTAGAAAGAATCAGTAGTCTATTAAACGGTGGAAAACCACCAAGAAATTAATCCATTCAAAATCAATTGATTATGAACGCATATATCATTGCTGGTTACAGAACAGCTGTAGCCAAAGCCAATAGAGGAGGTTTTCGTACCGTTCGCCCTGATACCTTAGCAGCCGAAGTTATCAAACATTTGGTGGCTCAAGTTCCCAACTTAGACCCTAGTCGGGTTGATGATCTCATTGTTGGAAATGCTATACCAGAAGCTGAGCAAGGGATGCAAATGGCTAGATACATTTCTCTTTTGTCCTTGCCTAAAAATGTTCCAGGTTTTATTATCAATCGCTATTGTGGTTCAGGTTTGGAAGCCATCGCTTTGGCTTCGGCCAAAGTGAGTTCGGGCATGGCGGATTGTGTGATTGCAGGTGGAACAGAATCCATGACCATGTTACCTATGCTAGGCCACAAAACAGTCTTGAATTATGACTTGGCTTCGGAGCATCCCGACTATTATATCGGCATGGGGTTAACAGCTGAAGCCGTAAGTAAAAAATATGAAGTAACTAGGGAGGAACAAGATAACTTCGCTTTTCAATCTCATCTTAAAGCTCTTGCGGCTATTAAAGATGGCAAATTCGCTTCGGAAATTGTTCCCATCAGTGTGACTGAGAATTATTTTGATGCCAAGGAGGGTAAAAAGAAAACGCGTACTTCTATCGTGAGTCAAGATGAAGGACCGAGAGCTGATACTACACTTGAGGCCTTAGCTAAATTGAAACCCGTTTTTGCAATGGGCGGAACAGTAACAGCAGGAAATGCCTCTCAAACATCCGATGGAGCAGCATTTGTCATGGTGGTTTCTGAAAAATTTTTAAAAGAATTGAATGTACAGCCTATCGCAAGAATGGTGAGTTATGCCACAGCTGGAGTAGAACCTAGCTTAATGGGAATTGGTCCGGTAGAAGCAATTCCAATCGCCTTGAAAAAAGCGGGCTTACTCTTGGATAATATTGAGCAAATTGAGTTGAACGAAGCATTTGCAGCGCAATCTTTAGCTGTTATCAAAACCTTAGGAATAGATCCAAGTCGAGTGAATGTCAATGGTGGAGCCATTGCACTGGGTCATCCACTAGGATGTTCTGGAGCCAAATTATCCATTCAATTATTCAATGAAATGCGTCGTAGAAATCAAAAATACGGGATGGTCACTGCCTGCGTAGGTGGTGGACAGGGTGTCGCAGGTATTTATGAATTGCTATAAATCCATTTAATTGATTAAGATTATCAAGATTTAGGTTCCATTTTAGCTAATAAAATGGAACCTTTGTTTTTAAATTTAGATTTGACAACTTTTTGAAAGTTGTCAAATCTAAGCAAATCTAAGCAAGTACCATCCAAATTCAAGTCAAGCAAATTCAAGCTAAGTAAGGACGACAATCAATGACAATCAAATCCATCCCCAATCAACGATAAGCACATTTACTCATGAACAGCCAACAATTCATTGACCTAGAAGAAAAATACGGCGCTCACAATTACCATCCGCTTCCAGTTATTTTAGAAAAAGGCCTAGGAGCAATTGTTTGGGATGTGAATGGTAAAGAATACCTCGATTTCCTATCTGCTTACAGTGCTGTGAATCAAGGACATTGCCATCCTCGATTACTAGGTGCCATGGTGAAACAAGCGCAAAAATTAACATTAAGTTCTAGGGCATTTCATAATAACCAATTAGGATTAGCCGAAAAAAAGCTAGCTGATAAATTTGGCTATGACAAAGTACTATTCATGAATACCGGCGTAGAAGCCGGGGAATCTGCCATCAAATTGACCCGAAAATGGGGCTATGAAGTGAAAGGGATTCCAAGTAATCAAGCTCAAATCATTGTGGCAGAAGGAAATTTTTGGGGTAGAACCCTAGCAGCAATCTCAGCATCCAATGATCCACAAAGCTATACCAACTTCGGACCATTTTTACCTGGATTCATCAAAATCCCTTACAATGATCTTCAAGCATTGAAATCCGCTTTGGAAAATCCACATGTAGCCGGTTTTATGGTGGAACCCATTCAAGGTGAGGCGGGTGTTATTTTACCTGATTCTGGCTATTTAAAAATGGCCAAGGAACTCTGCCGAGCAGCTCAGGTCCTCTTTATTGCAGATGAAATTCAAACTGGATTAGGCAGGACTGGGGCTTGGCTAGCTTGCGATCACGAAAATGTTAAACCCGACATTTTACTACTTGGAAAAGCACTTTCTGGTGGCTTCATGCCTGTGTCAGCTGTGCTTTGTCGAGATGAAATCATGCTAACCCTACAACCTGGGGAACATGGCTCCACCTATGGAGGGAATCCCCTTGCCTGCGCTATTGCTTCCGAGGCCATTGATATTGTAGAAGATGAAAAGCTGATAGAAAACACTCAAATAAGAGGTAATCAATTGATGAGCTTTTTACAAGATTTGGCCAACAAATGCCCCCTCATTAGAGAGGTAAGAGGTAAAGGTCTCCTTTGCGCCATTGAAATTAATACGGGTGAAGAAAGTCCAATAGCTTGGGAAATCTGTTTATCCATGATGCAAGCTGGTTTACTAGCCAAACCCACTCATGGTAATAAAATCCGCCTGGCGCCTCCTCTTTGTATTTCTGAAAACGACATAAAAAAAGCCTGCCAAATCATAGAGCAGACTTTCGCAAACTGGAAATCATAAAACCTATTTTATCTCAAAGCAACGCATTGAAATACCGCCATAAACCAATTCATCATAAGTATAATGAACCTCCTCTCCTTTCCTAGCTAAGGCCAAAGAATACAACATAGGAATATAGTGGTCTGGGGTAGGAACAGATTCCATACCACCCGGAGCGCCTTCGTAATTAATCAAAGCACTCAAATCCTTATCTTGAATTTTTTGACTTGACCAAGCATCAAATTCCTGTGCCCAATCATAGCCAAAGGCCTCGCGTCCATTTCCCAAATTGGCCATACTAGCCCTTAGGTTATGAACAATATTGCCACTTCCTAAAATCAAGACCCCTCTTTCGCGCAAAAACTGTAGTTCTTGCGCCAAGCTTACATGATATTCCAAAGGTTTTCCATAATCTATAGATACCTCAAAACAAGGTAGCTCAGCTTTTGGAAACAAATGGCATAAAACGGTCCATGCCCCATGATCCAATCCCCACTCAGTGGTGGCATGAATCTTTACACTTTGCGAAGCCAACAAGTTGGCCTCCTCAGCATCCCCTACAGCTGGATAGTGGAAATGATGCAATGCCGGCGGAAATCCTCCAAAATCATAGATAATCTTGGGCTTCGCACTCGCTTGAACGAATGTTCCTCGGGTTAACCAATGGGCAGAAACAATTAAGACCGCTTTGGGAGTGTTGTGCTCCAAAACGGTCTTACCTAATTGATTTAAATGTTGCGTAAAAGAATTATCTGCCAAAGCATTCATGGGACTACCATGACCGACAAACCATACCGGCTGTAGGTGATTGGTTTTTTCCAAAGAAAATAATTCTTTAGGCAGTATCGACATCTTAACGATTCATAGATACCAAGAACTCCTCGTTGGTTCTTGTACCTTTCATTTGCTGTTGTAAAAATTCCATGGCTTCTACCGAATTCATATCGGACATGTGCTTGCGCAAAATCCAAACTCGTTGTAATACTGCTGGATCCATTAATAAATCTTCACGACGAGTACCCGAGGCCGTTACATCGATAGATGGATAAATACGACGGTTAGATAATTTACGGTCTAACTGTAATTCCATATTACCCGTTCCTTTGAATTCTTCAAAAATCACTTCATCCATTTTTGATCCAGTCTCAATTAATGCCGTAGCAATGATGGTCAAAGACCCTCCGTTCTCTACATTACGAGCCGCACCAAAGAAACGCTTGGGCTTATGCAAGGCATTGGCATCCACTCCACCAGATAATATCTTACCAGAAGATGGAACCACCGTATTGTAAGCACGAGCCAAACGCGTGATGGAATCCAATAAAATAACTACATCATGGCCACATTCAACCATACGTTTTGCCTTTTCCAAAACTATACTGGCTACTTTCACATGGCGCTCTGCCTGTTCATCAAAGGTCGAAGAAATAACCTCCGCACGAACAGAACGTTGCATATCTGTCACCTCCTCAGGTCGTTCATCAATCAACAAAATAATCAAATAAACCTCAGGATGATTTCGGGAAATAGCATTAGCAATATCCTTCAATAAGACAGTTTTACCTGTTTTGGGTTGCGCCACAATCATTCCACGCTGTCCTTTACCAATTGGAGCAAACAAATCCAAAATACGTGTGGAATAATTGTCTGCTGAAGTAGACAAATTCAACTTTTCTTCCGGAAATAAAGGTGTCAAATATTCAAAATTGATACGATCACGAATCTCATCCGTAGTTTTACCATTCACCGTTTCAATCTTCAATAAAGCAAAGTACTTCTCTCCTTCTTTCGGAGGACGAATCGTTCCTTTGATCGTATCTCCTGTTTTCAAACCAAACATTTTGATTTGAGAAGGTGATACATAAATATCATCTGGTGAGGCTAAATAATTATAATCGGAAGAACGCATAAACCCGTATCCTCCCTCTTGCATGATTTCCAAAACACCTTCATTTTCAATCAAACCATCCAATTCCTTGATGACTTGATTGTAATTAGAGCGTTTGAAATGAGGCTGTGGAGTGACTGGTGTCTCTTCTTTCGGTAATTTCTTTAAATCCTCTGGACTTCCTTGTGCTGAACGAGCCTCTGCCCCATTTTCTTCCCCAGTTACGAAAGAAGTATCTACCAAAAACTCCTCTGCAGGGATAATGGCATCGTATTCAATGGGCTCTTCAACTAGAGTGGCTACAGGTGTTGAACTTGATTCTTCTTGCTGGACATTGACAATCGGTGCAGCTTCATCTAGTTGGAAACTAGGTGTTAAAGCATCTTGATCTTCTCCAGTTTTTTTAATTCTTTGCCTTTTCGGGCGCTCAGTAGCAGGTAAATCTTCTTGTACTTTTTTTACTCTCCTGATCGGTTTCTCTTCCATAAAATGGGAAATGATGAATCTTAAATGAATGACAGTTCCTATTCCTTTTCACAAGGATTTTGTGATACGCTCAAAAGCAGATTATCTACAAAATTGTGAAACAAACAATGGATGGAATGGAATCTGGAATATTGAATAGAGCGCTTACGATATTGAAGCGCAGTGCAATACTACGTTACATCGTTGAATTTGTCAAGCCTTTTCTAAGTTTTTTACACGTTTAATCAATATTTTGGACAAAATTGGGGTATATCTATAGTATTTACCCGCTAGGGCTCATTATTTTTGTACTTTTATTGCCTGAATATCATGAGCAACATCCAACAATATTTAGTCGATCAGTTAGAAATCCGTCAGAAAAACGGCCAATTACGTAGCCTGCAACACGTAGATCATTTTATTGATTTTTGCTCCAACGACTACTTAGGTTTGGCCAAAAATAATGTGCTAAATCAACTGATTATCAAAGATTTTGAAAATTGGTTAGAACAAAACAAAGGACAATTACCTCTCAACGGGGCAACAGGTTCTCGACTTATCTCAGGCAACAATTCCTTAATCGAAAATTTTGAACATGCCTGTGCTCACATGCACCAAGCAGAATCTGCTTTACTCTTTGGCTCTGGATTTGAAGCAAACCTAGGTTTACTTTCTTCCATTAGTCAAGAAGATCATATTGTTTTTTGTGATCAACTACTTCATGCGAGCATCATAGATGGAATTCGTTTAGGAAAAGGAAAAAAAATCATATTTAAACATAACGACTGGGAAACATTAGCTAAGGAATTAGCCCAATATCCTCATCAAACCAAATGGGTCGTGGTAGAATCCATTTATTCCATGGATGGAGATCGAGCTCCTCTCCAAAAATTGATTGAACTAAAACAGCTATACGACTTCGAATTAATTATCGATGAAGCCCATTCAGGTGGGGTTTATGGCCATCTTGGAGCAGGATTAGTCCAAGAATTAGGGCTGATTGATCAGGTTTTTGCTCGAGTTATTACCTTTGGAAAGGCTTGGGGTAATGCAGGTGCCGTGGTATTGGGCTCTCAAGCATTGAGACAATACCTCATCAATTTTGCCCGCTCATTCATTTATTCCACTGCTCCGACACCTGCTCATGTTTCCGCTTTAATCACAACCTTGCATTTTATACAGCAACAGAATGAACTTCGAGAAAAATTAAAAAATAACATTACTTTTTTTCAAGAACATATTGCTCACCCACATTGGGGTAAAAGCCAAAGTGCTATTCAAACGTTCATCGTTCCAGGCAATCAAGAAGTTAGACGTATCGCCCAACTAGCCCAAGAAAAAGGCTTTGGCTTAAAACCTATTGTTTACCCAACCGTTCCCAAAGGAGAAGAACGCATTCGAATTACCTTAAGTGCCTTGACTCAAGAACAAGACATGCTTGATTTAATTCAATTATTAGAATCAAATATATGAGTCAGACCATCATCGTGGCCGGAATTGGAACAGAAATCGGCAAGACAGTTGTTTCCGCTATCTTGACTAAAGCTCTAAAGGCCGACTATTGGAAACCTATACAATCTGGAGATTTGGAACAAGGGGATGCCTATTGGATTCAGCAATGGGTAAAACACCCTAATCTAACTATTTGGCCTTCTACCTATCGACTAAGCCAACCTTTATCTCCTCATACTGCTGCTGAATTAGATGGAATAACCATTGAATTGAATCAATTTCAAAAACCAGCAAGTTCGCAACCTTTAGTGATTGAATTAGCCGGTGGCTTAATGGTTCCCATCAATGATCAGCAAACCAATATAGACTTAATACAATCCTTAAATGCTCCCGTAATCTTAGTGAGCAAAAATTACCTAGGAAGTATTAATCATACCTTACTGAGTTTTGAAATGCTACAACAAAGAGGCATATCCATCTTAGGTATTGTTTTTAACGGTCCAGAAAATCCATCTGGAGAAAAATTTATTCTCAATTACACCCAATTGCCCTTACTTTTGCGTGTCAATGAAGAGCAAAAAATAGATGATAGCATCATAGATCATTATGCCCAACAAGTCAAACTTTAATTCGTATGTCCAAAGAGATGCTGCCGTCATTTGGCATCCTTTTACTCAACACCAGATTGAACCTTTTTCCATCCCCATTACCAGGGGTGAAGGTTGTTGGTTATACGGAGAAAATGAAGAAAAGTACTTAGATGCCATCAGTTCTTGGTGGGTCAACATCCATGGACACGGGCATCCCTATATGGCTCAAAAGATCTACGAACAAGCACTTAAGATTGAACAAGTTATTTTTGCTGGCTTCACACATGAACCAGCCATCACTTTGTCAGAAAGACTCCTAGCCCATTTACCAAAGCATTTCCAAAAGGTCTTTTTCTCTGATAATGGTAGCACTGCTGTGGAAGTGGGTGTCAAAATGGCCTTGCAATTTTTCCATAATCAGGGAAAAACCAAAAAGAGAAAAATCATCGCTCTACAGGATGCCTATCATGGAGATACCTTTGGTGCTATGAGTCTAGGGGCTCCCAGCTCATTTAATGCCCCCTTCCAAGACATGCTCTTTGAAGTGGAGTTCATCTCCCAACCTAGTAATCCAGAGGCTTGTATTCAAGACATGAAATCCCATTTAGAATCGGCCCCTGATGAATATGCTGCTTTCATTTTTGAACCATTGGTTCAAGGTGCCGGAGGTATGCTAATGTATGAAGCAAGTACATTGGATGCTTTAATTCAATTGGCGCACGAACATGGATTATTATGCATTGCCGATGAAATCATGACAGGATTTGGTCGAACGGGCAAATGGTTTGCCATGGATTATTTACAAGAAAAACCGGATATCGTTTGTTTGTCAAAAGGTCTTACTGGAGGTATGATGGCCATGGGAGTAACTTGCTGTTCCAATGAACTATTCGAAAGTTTTTTGTCCAATGACCGTAAAAAAACGCTGTTTCACTCCCATTCGTTCACAGCCAATCCTCTGGCATGTGCGGCCGCCAATGCAAGTTTGGACTTAATGGAAAAGGAAGAAACTTGGACCCATATTGAACAAATCATACTCTCACATCAACAATGGGCTAATTCACAGCGCAATCACCCTATTTTACACAACATTCGTCAGCAAGGAACCATCTTAGCTTTGGATTTAAAAGTAGGAGAAGCTACAGGATACATGCACCCATTACGTGATATCGCCTACCAATATTTCATAAAAAAAGGGATCTTGTTAAGACCCCTTGGAAATACACTGTATATTTTGGCTCCTTATTGCATCAAAAATGAGGAATTAATGCTCATTTATCAGGCTTTGGAAGCATTCGCAGAAGAACTGCGACTTACTTATTAATCTTTAAAGATTGCCAAGAAACCATTTGCCAACGTCCATTTTCAAAGATAAAAACGTCGGTAAATTTTAAACGATTGACAGGCAATAAGGCTCCATCTTTTTTATTGGTCACATTTACAATACCGGAATTGATTCCGATATTACCATAAACCCGTTGTGTGAATTCCTCTGGTTCAATGATCGCATAGATGGATTTTTGAGAAACTATGGATTCAATGTAAGAAGCCTTGGTATCTTGGGTACCCGAAGAGTGAATATACACTAAGTCTTTATGCAATACTTTGTCCAATCCAGCACCATCTTGTGCAACCATGATTTTAAATCGATTCAATTCCGCCTCTCTCAAAGAGTTCGCATCTGCTTTCTGTGCCATAAGGTAAAAGGTCGTGCAAAAACACGCCATTGTTAAAAATAGGTTTTTCATAATTCGTTTTTTAAACATAAAAACAATATTCATCAATTTCTTACTCAAAATCAAAATCTAAAATCAAATCAGCCGCTTTTTCAGCGATGGCCATTACCGCCGCATTCGTATTTCCCGCCACTAAATCAGGCATCACGGAGGCATCCGCCACACGAAGTCCCTTCAAACCACGCACGCGCATGTTCGATGAATCAACCACCGCATCGGGATCTATTCCCATTTTACACGTTCCTACTGGATGGTACACACATTCCAAGGCTTCTTGTATATGTTGTAATATAAAATCTTCCGACCAATCAGACCCAGCTGGGTAATTGACTTGATCGTTCAAACGCAATGGTTTAAAAGCCGAGGATAACATAATTTCTTTAGCTAGCTTGACTCCTCTCACCAAGGTCGCCAAATCTTCTCCTCCTGCATCCGTTAAAAATTGAGGATCAATCAAGGGAGCATCCCAAGGATTGGAAGAGCGTAAACCTACATATCCCCTACTTTTAGGCTTCAATAAAGTGGGCAATACCGTAAACCCATCTGATAAAGGCAGATTATCCTTATCATACAAATCATAAGCCCATGCTGAGGAAAAATGAAATTGCAAATCAGGCCGCTCAGATTGACTCACGGAATCAAAAAAAGCACAAGCTTCCAAGGGACTGGAAGATAATGGTCCTTGATGATTCATCAAATAAGTAGCAAAATTCTTCAAATTCAATGCCATATTATAGGATTCCCCCTGCGTATTGGCACGGGTATTCATGTTGATAAATACGTGATCCGACAGATTTTGGCCTACTTTAGGCAAGTCATGGCGACAATCAATTCCAAAAGATTTCAAGTAAGACTTATCTCCGATTCCAGATAAAAGCATAATTTGAGGACTTTGAAAAGAGCCTGCCGATAAAATAACTTCTTTATTTGCCCTATATTCTGTCAGATTCTTTGCTCCTCGATAATATCCTTGTACACCTAGGACCTTTTCCCCTTCCATAAGCAACGATGCTACATGGAATCGGCTTATTATTTTCAAATTACTACGTTTCAACACTGGCTCAATGAAGCCTTTGGCAGCTGAACTGCGTACACCATCTTGAATATTGAATTGAAAATATCCAGCCCCAACCTGCCTTTCCCCGTTAAAATCAACATTGTCGGGTATTCCAACTTCTTGACAGGCCTCCACAAAAGCCTTACCAAAAGGACTAATATGTACCGCATTACTTACCGTGACTGGCCCATCCTGACCATGGTAGTCATTCGTAAAAAAGGTGTTTCTTTCTGATTTTTTAAAATAAGGTAACAATTCTTGGTAGGACCATCCTGCGCATCCACCTGCCACCCAATCATCAAAATCAGCCGCATTCCCTCGAATATAGGCCATACAATTAATGGCACTACTACCTCCCACGGTCTTCCCCCTTGGCTGGTAAATTTTTCTACCCTGAAGCATCGCTTGAGGTTCGGTATAAAAGTTCCAGTCCAAATGACTCTTTTGTAATAAAGAATAAGCAGAAGGCATGTCCACCCGAGGATCACGGTTATTTATTCCTGCCTCCACAAGCAATACAGAAATATGGGGGTTGGCAGATAGTCGGTTGGCTAAGACGCAACCCGCTGTTCCTGCACCCACAATGATGTAGTCAAAACTAGACATAATTTAAATAGGTCGATTGGTATTATTTTCCTGAATTTCAATAATTTTACGCAAAAACCACGCAATAATGACCTATTTTAATACCTATTTAACGCTTGGCCTTCAGCATATATTAAATATTCAAGCTTTAGATCATCTTCTTTTTATCTTATCTCTTACCTGTATTTATCGATTTTCAGATAGCAAAAATCTTTTCTTTCTCATTACGGCTTTTACCTTAGGACATTCCTTGACGCTTGCATTAGCTACTTTAGGATGGATTCAAGTATCCATGCATTGGATTGAATTTTTGATCCCATGTACCATTCTACTTTCAGCCATAGGGAATTTTAGTTTCAAAGATTCAGGACTTAAGAAACAAGAGAACTCGGCTTTGAAATATGTATTGGTAGGAATTTTTGGATTAATTCATGGATTGGGATTTTCCAATTACCTGCAAAGCTTATTGGGTAAAGAAAATTCCATCATGGGACCTTTATTTGCCTTTAATATTGGCTTAGAAATGGGACAAATCGTGGTAGTTATCAGCATTTTACTCTTTTCCAGTTTGCTCATTCGATTGACCAAAATCAACATGTCTTCTTGGGTCCTAGTCATTTCAGGAATTGTGATAGGCTTAGTTATTCCAATGATTTTGGAAAGATGGTAAAAAAAATGCCTCCCATAAGAGAGGCATTTCATTGGATATTAAATATTCTATCGACTAAAAATCTTCATCTAAACTGAACGACATCGTATCCTTATCTGACATTACGCCAGATTTTTGATATTCAGCCACGCGTTTTTCAAAGAAATTAGTTTTACCCTGCAATGAAATCATTTCCATGAAATCAAATGGGTTTGTGGCATTGTAAAATTTCTTACATCCTAAGGAAACCAACAATCGGTCAGCGACGAACTCGATGTACTGACACATCAAATCGGCATTCATACCAATCAAAGAAACAGGTAAAGCTAGCGTCACAAATTCCTTTTCAATCTCAACGGCATTCGTGATAATTTCATAAACACGCTCTTGAGATACTTTATTTTTAATGTGATCCGTGTATAGTAAACAAGCAAAATCACAGTGCAAACCTTCGTCGCGAGAAATCAACTCATTGGAAAAAGATAAACCTGGCATTAAACCGCGTTTCTTTAACCAGAAAATAGAACAGAATGAGCCTGAGAAAAAGATACCTTCTACTGCAGCAAATGAAATCAAACGTTCCACAAAGCTATCACTGTCAATCCACTTCAATGCCCATTCCGCTTTTTTCTTAACACAATCGATGGTTTCGATGGCTCTCAACAAACGATCTTTCTCTTTTGGTTCTTGGATGTAGGTATCAATCAACAAGGAATACGTTTCCGAGTGAATGTTTTCCATCATGATTTGAAAACCATAAAAACATTTAGCCTCCGCATATTGAACCTCTTTCAAAAAATTGTTAGCTAGATTCTCATTCACGATTCCGTCAGAAGCAGCGAAAAATGCCAAAACATGGGAAATAAAATGACGTTCACCGTCATTCATTTTCTTCCAATCCGCTAAATCTTGCTGTAAATCAATTTCCTCTGCAGTCCAAAAAGAAGCTTCCGCTTGTTTATAAAACTTCCAAATATCGTTGTGTTTAATAGGGAAAAGTACGAATCGGTTGGGGTCTTCCACCAAGAGAGGTTCAGTCATTGTAAGGTTGGATGATTAGGGTAAAACATTATTTCGAAATTAAGCATTTATGCGTGAAAAAAACGGAGAATGATCATTAAAAAAATGAAAATTCTTAGATTATTTCAGCATAGCCTATTTCAAGATAGTATACCTTTAAATCTTAAAAATGTTTTGAAAATTAAAAGAAAAAACCTCCTACTTGAACCACTAAAGCCGAGCCATAAGGTGATACCTTTCCTGTGGATGACCCATAATTTAAATCATACATGACAGACAAGTTAATTCCCAACTTAGACCCTATCCCGATTCCAACTAATACGGGGTTAGAATAACCATAATAATTGCTGGCATTACTATCCGACAAATTGGAATAGTTTTCTACTTGACCCACTAAATAACTTTGACCTAGCAAGGCCGTCAAAGAAGGAATATATTGACGAATAAATATTCGCTCACCCAAGAGATTACTGGTTAACTTTCCAATATTTCCCCCATAATTGACCGAATAATACTGATAAGTTAAACCTACGCCAGCTATGGTATTATTGGCCAATTGATAACCAACCATAGGAGAAACGCCTATACTGGTCGGGTTTCCAAAGCTCAAACCTGATAATCCTCCACCAAAATGTAACCTCTGACGAAACGTTAGTTCACTTACATCGGGCTCTACATCCAAATCTCCTTTGGCTCCATCCTCCTTAATGACTACAGGATCTTGAGCTCGTGATTCAAAAACCACACCGACACTAATTAAAAAACAAAGTAAGAATATATGTTTCATGAATATTTTTTTGAGTAAAAACGAAAAAAACGGTGGATTATGATATTGAAAATACGATTAACAAAATTAAAGGATAATTTTGTTATATGAATCATCCGAATTCGAGTTTGGTAACTAAGCAGGGAATAGAAAATTTAGACCCAAGAACACACATCATCATCAAAGGTGCACGTGTCCATAATTTAAAAAATTTGGATGTCGCCATTCCTCGCAATCAATTAGTAGTTATTACAGGATTATCTGGCTCTGGAAAATCCTCATTGGCTTTTGACACGCTTTTTGCGGAAGGGCAACGCATGTATGTGGAAAGCCTCAATAGCTATGCCCGCCAGTTTTTAGGCCGCATGGAAAAACCCGCCGTAGATTACATTCGCGGTGTTTCCCCTGCCATCGCCATAGAGCAAAAAGTTAATACCAAAAACCCCAGATCCACCGTAGGTACAACCACCGAAATATATGATTACCTCAAATTACTCTTTGCTCGAATTGGAAAAACCTATTCCCCTATTTTAGGAATAGAAGTAAAAAAAGATTCCGTTTCAGTCATCGTGGATTGGATCATGCAATTCCCTCAAAAGAAAGTCATCATCTTAGCCCCATTGCTTCGTCATGAAGGTCGAGGTCTGAAGAATGAATGTCAACTTTTAATTCAAAAAGGATACACGCGGCTAAAATTAGGCGATGATATTTTGAATTTGGAGGAACTGGTGGAGGATGAGGCCTTGTTGAAAAAAATAGATGAAAATTCGGCCGATTTAGCCATATTGGTTGATCGCTTAATTAGTAAAGCGGATGATGAGGAAACCCAATTTCGTTTGGGCGACTCGGTTCAAACGGCCTATTTTGAAGGAGATGGAATTTGTTGGGTTGAACTAGAAGGTCAAAAAAGAAAAGTTTTCTCCGATAAATTTGAGTTAGATGGTATCTCATTTGAAGAACCAAGCTTAAATCTATTCTCTTTCAACAATCCTTTTGGAGCATGTAAAAACTGTGAAGGCTATGGCAAGGTATTGGGATTAGACCCGGATTTGGTTTTCCCGGATACGGAACTATCCATTTACGAAGGAGCTATTGCCCCATGGAGAAGTGAACGTATGAGCGAATGGCTCTATCCTTTAATCCGTAATGGCGTAAGCTTTGATTTTCCGATTCATCGGCCCTACAAAGACCTTACGGATAAGGAAAAACAATTACTCTGGACAGGAAATAAATACTTTGCAGGATTGACTCAGTTCTTTGAGCATCTAGAAAAAGAAACTTATAAAATCCAATACCGTGTTTTGCTTTCTCGATACCGTGGCAAAACAAATTGCCCTGAATGTTTGGGCTCTAGATTAAGAAAAGATGCAGCCTATGTCAAAATTCATGGGCATTCCATCATCGATATGGTACTTTGGCCAATATCTAAAGTCAAGAGCTTTTTTGATGAAGTTCAATTCAACGAGACAGACCAGCAAGTTGCACGCAGAATATTAATCGAAATTAAAAATCGATTGGACTACATGAATCGGGTGGGTTTGGGTTATTTAACTCTGAACCGATTAAGTTCTACCCTTTCTGGAGGGGAATTCCAACGCATTAAATTGGCGACCTCATTAGGAAGTGCTTTGGTGGGTTCCATGTACATTTTAGATGAACCAAGTATTGGTTTGCACCCAAGAGATACAGAAAGACTTATTTCGGTCTTGCTGATGCTCAAGCAGATGGGAAATACGGTTATTGTGGTAGAACATGAGGAAGATATCATGCGAGCTGCGGATCAGATCATTGATATTGGTCCAGAGGCAGGACGACATGGCGGAGAGCTGATGTTCCAAGGAAATTTAGAGGAAGCATTGACCCGACATGATCTGACAAGCCATACGATGCAATTTTTGCAAGGAAAAGATCGTATTGAAATTCCTGCGTTCCGAAGAAAGAGTTTGGCTCATATTGAAATCATTGGTGCCAGCGAAAATAATTTAAGAAATGTCACGGTGAAGATCCCTTTGGGAATATTGACGGTAGTTACTGGCGTAAGTGGGTCTGGTAAGTCAACTTTAATTCGTAAAATATTATATCCTGCCCTATTACGTCAACTGCAATTAGGTACCGAAGAAACGGGTAAATTCAAAGAATTAAAAGGTAGCATTTCCCAGATAGCCAGCGTGGAAATGGTTGACCAACAGCCCATTGGTAAATCTTCCAGATCCAATCCTGTCACCTATATTAAAGCCTATGATGCCATTCGTGCTCTATATGCTGAATTGCCTTTAGCTAAAACGAGGGGATATAAACCCTCTCACTTTTCTTTCAATGTAGAAGGTGGTCGTTGTGAAACTTGCCAAGGGGAAGGTGAAATCACCATTGAAATGCAATTCATGGCCGACATTAAATTAGTCTGCGAATCATGCCAAGGAAGCCGATTTAAACAAGAGATTTTGGATATAAAATTCCAAGACAAGCATATTGCTGAAATTCTGGATATGACCGTGGAGGAAGGTGTAGAATTTTTCAAAAGTAAAACTCCAAAAATCGCAGAAAAGATTGATCCCTTATTTCAGGTTGGATTGGGCTACATCAAATTAGGGCAATCTTCCAATTCCCTCTCTGGCGGAGAAGCGCAAAGGGTAAAATTGGCTAGTTTTTTAGGAAAAGGCAATCCAAACAAGGGAAAAACCTTGTTTATTTTCGACGAACCAACTACCGGTTTACACTTCCATGACATTAAAAAACTATTAAAAGCCTTACATGATTTGGTGGAGCAGGGAGACAGTGTCATCATCATTGAGCATAATATGGAAGTGATTAAATGCGCTGATCATATCATCGATTTGGGACCTGACGGAGGAGAGGCCGGCGGACAAATTTGTTTTGAAGGTAGTCCTGAAGAAATGGTCAAAATGGAAAATAATCCCACAGCGTATTATTTAAGTCAAAAAATAATAGGCAAAAAACCGTAAGTTTACGCTATGTTTTCCCCAGAAATACTGCAATCTCTACCACAGAAACTTGATGGAATCAGCCAAGGACTTTCCCTGATGATACCCGAGTTACTTCTCTGCGTTTGGATTTTAGTAGGAATTTTTGCCGAATTATTTCTTCATGGAAGATCTACTAAATTCTCTACTTCTTGGCGGTATTTTATCACCCAAATCGGTTTGTTACTAGCCTTTGTTTTGGCCATTCAACGTATGTCTACGGGTATGTCAGGATTTGCCTCTTTTTCCTTTTTTTGGATTAATGCGGGTAGTAATTCCATCAATGCTTTACTTTTGTTTTTGGCCATCGTTCTGATTTTTGTCAATCAAGCCCAACAAAAAAGCTTTCAATTTGAAGAAAAAATGGGTTTTTTATCCATTTTAGGAGGGGCTCTATTAGTTTCCATCAGTAGCCATTGGCTCAGTATATTTTTGAGTATTGAGTGGATGTCCTTAGGTACTTATTTATTAGTGGGTATTCGAAAAGACCCAGAAGGTTCTAGAGCCATATTACCTTATGTATTATTTGGTTTGGCCAGTACAGCACTTTTATTGTACGGAATTTCCTTCGTATATGGTATGACGGGAACCATGCATATCAACAGTCCTGATTTCAGTCGGGGACTCGCTACAGCGGATCCGTATTTGGCAGGATTGGCCCTCACTTTAGTGGCTAGCTCCTTGCTATTTAAATTAGCATGGGCGCCATTTCACCCTTGGAGTCCAGATGTAATTGAAAGTTTACCTGCCTCTTGGATGACTTGGGTATCTACTGCTCCTAAAATAGCCGTTACATTTTTGGGGATTCGATTATTGCATTTTATTCCTCTATCGTTGGAGGTACCTATTGCTTTTTTGGCTATTCTAACCTTATTAGTTGGCAATTTAGGAGCTTTAGGGCAGCGAAATAGTAAACGACTTCTTGCTTATTCAAGTATTGCACATGGAGGATTTATGGCAATGGCCTGGCTATTTCCGATCCAACAAGCCACAGAGGTCCTCTTATTTTATTCCTTGATTTATGGAATGAGCACTATTTTGGTATTTTATTTAATTGATGAAGCTTCTTCAGATTCTTATCAATCGAATGATTTAGAAAAATGGAGCGGATTGTCCAAAAGTAGACCACTCGCTTCCTTATTTTTATTGATTGGCATGGTGGCGTTGGCTGGCTTACCTCCTGCGGGAAGCTTCATTGCCAAGGTTACTTATTTTTCCTTTTTATGGGAAAAATACCAAAATAGCTCTCAAATGTTAACCTTAGTTTTGCTAGTAACGGCAATTTTGACCACGGCTTTGGGAATTTTCTATTATTTAAAGATTCCGTACCAAATTTATTTCAAGAAAAATGCGCAAGAAGATCGTGCGGTTATTTGGAATGAAAATGGCAATATGTGGGTTTATGCGATATTGGTAGTGTTTATTTTTGGAAGTTTCTTGGCTCCAACGGCTATTTGGAATTTCTTAAAATAAGGAAATAAATAATGGACATTTCCGTTGAGCCATCATTTTTATTACTTAGTTTTGTATTCGATTTTGAGTAAAAACCTCTTCTGAAACGCATACCAAATGTCTGATTCAATAAAGCACGAATGTGGAATTGCCCTTATTCGATTGCGCAAGCCTTTCCAGTATTATCTGGACAAGTATAAAACGCCGACCTATGGCCTTAGTAAATTGTACTTGATGATGGAAAAACAAGTCAATCGAGGTCAAGATGGAGCAGGAGTCGCCAATATCAAAATCAATGTAAATCCAGGAAACCGATACATCAGTCGGTACCGCTCAGTAGAGCCACAAGCAGTAGCCGATATCTTCGGAAAAATCAATAAAAAATTCAGGAAAGCACAAAAATTAGCCAAAGATGTGAAGCGTGAAACGGGCATCGATCCGAGTCATGATGCAGCTTGGTGGCAAGAAAATGTTGCTTTCACTGGGGAAGTATTATTAGGCCACTTACGCTATGGTACACATGGCCAAAATGAAATAGAGAACTGTCACCCGATGTTACGTCAAAGTAACTGGAGAAGTCGCAATTTGGTGATGGCAGGTAATTTCAACATGACCAATGTGGATGATTTATTTGACAAACTAGTTTCCTTGGGGCAGCATCCAAAGGAAAAAGTAGATACGGTCACTGTCATGGAGAAAATTGGTCACTTTTTGGATGAAGAAAACCAAAGACAATTTTTGAAATACCGCGACAAATATGAAAACCCTGAATTATCGGATATTCTAGCTGAGCAAATTGATTTAGTTCGCGTATTGGAGCGTTCGTGTAAAGATTTTGATGGTGGTTATGCCATGGTGGGTTTAACGGGATACGGGGCCTCCTTTGTGGCACGTGACCCTGCTGGTATTCGTCCGGCCTATTACTACATGGATGAAGAAGTAGTAGTGGTGGCATCTGAAAAACAGGCCATTAAAACGAGCTTCAATTGTGCTTATGATCAGATTCAGGAGATTACACCTGGTTCTGCCTTGGTTATTGATATGGATGGATCGGTGAAAGAAGCGCCATTCATTGATCGTCTAGAACAAAAATCTTGTTCCTTTGAGCGTATCTATTTTTCCAGAGGTTCAGATCCAGATATTTATACAGAACGTAAAAAACTAGGTCGATTATTAATTCCTCAAATCTTAGACGAGGTAAATAATGACCTTAAAAATACGGTATTTTCTTACATTCCTAACACTGCAGAAACTGCATTTTTAGGCATGATAGATGGATTAGAAGACCATTTAGCCAAAGAAAGAAAGCAGGCCATCATGGGGGGGATTCTTTTTGAAAAAGAATTGGAAGAAATGTTAACCTTCCGCCCAAGGGTAGAGAAGTTAATATCGAAAGATGTGAAGGTCCGTACGTTTATCACCAGTGATGAACAGCGAGATGACATGGTTTCTCATGTATATGATACGACCTATGAAGTGATTAATAAAGGAGTTGATTCAGTTGTCTTAATTGATGATTCCATTGTTCGAGGGACCACATTAGAAAAGAGTATTTTAAGTTTATTGGACAAATTATCTCCTAAGAAAATAGTCATTGTTTCTTCTGCTCCACAGATCAGATATCCAGATTGTTATGGTATTGACATGTCGAAAATGAAGGAATTTGTCGCATTTAGAGCTGCACTTGCCCTTTTAAAAGAGAGAGATCTAGAAAGTATATTAGATGAGGTGAATTTAAAATGTTTGCTTGCCTTAGAAAATGGTACGGCGCACACGGAGAACTTCGTTAAAGCCATTTATGCACCATTTACTGACCAAGAAATTTCGAATAAAATAGCGGATATTGTCCGCCCCAAAAACATCAAAGCAGAGGTTTCGGTCATTTACCAAACGGTAGGCAACTTAAATGTCGCTTGCCCGAGTCATTTAGGTGATTGGTATTTTACTGGTAATTTCCCAACGCCTGGAGGAAATCAAGTAGTTAATAAAGCATTTGTCAATTTCATGAAAGGAATTGAGGTAAGAGCATATTAAAAAAATTATTGAAATCTCTAACGCTGTCAAGGTTTAAAACCTTGACAGCGTTGTTTTTTTTCAGGCATTTTGAAAAAGAACGAACGAGATTTCATACTTATTGTATCCTGAAAATCTTTATCAATTAATTGATTTAATACGCTACTACCACTGCTCCGCGTAAGGTCATAATGCCTTTTTCAGGAAAATTTTCAGGAGTAGATTGGTATTGAATTACCCAAGCATAAGTATCAGGGGGGACTAATTGCCCATTGAACTTACCATCCCATGATAATTCAGCTGAATTAGAACTTTGCTTAGAAAAAAGCATTTCTCCCCAACGATTAAATATTTGCACATTAACAATCTGGGTTCTTGTTGGATTTTTTGGAATCGGGTTGAAGGTATCATTTTTCCCATCCCCATTCGGAGTAAAAATGGAGGGCGCAAAAATCAGGGGTTCACATTTGTCTGGTACCGTATAGGTACTAGAGGTAATACAACCGTCAGCATCTTTAATTTCTACTTGGTAATTGCCATTTCGATTAATCTTGGCATAATTTACGTTCAACGGACTGACAATGGCCGAATTGGGAGACCAGGCAAAGGTGAAATCTCGGCTGTTTCCAGCGATTTGTAAAATGGTTTGAGGATTCACCTCATCCATGCAAATGAAATAATCCTTTTTAGGAAAGAAATACTCAATGGTCAAGAAATTAACTTGTGTTTTTTTAGATACCGAACAACCCGTCGCTGTATCTGTCACCACTACCTCATAAGATCCACCTGGCTTGGGAACAACGATTTCAGAAGTATTATCTTTTGAGCTCCATTCGAAAGTCAAGGTCTTTTGGGGAGGCAGCTTATCCAACATCACTTTGGCATTATCCTTACAAATACTATTGTACTCTTCTTTCAAGCTCAAAGGTTCCATGATTTGAATATCAAATTCCTGAGCATCTAAAAGAAAATCCTTCACACAAACATTGGAGATAGCAGCTGTTATTACATATTTACCTGCATCCTTAAATTTATGTTTCATGACATCCCCTTCATACGAATAATAAAGTGTTCCAGCAGGGTTCAAGGGCACAGTTAAACCCGTGCTAGTAGGAAATGGATCCAAGATTGTTTTATATATTTTCCAAACTATTTTATCATTGTTCATGGGATCGCAAAGCTTTTTATCGACCTTATAGCTAAAAGTAGTTCCTACGCAAGATTGCTTGATACTCGGTGGACTACTTGGATTTGGAGGAGAAGGAATGGAAGGAGGAAGGCCTAGTTGACTGGTCACATTGGTAGGAAATGTGACTGCATTAGGTTCATATTTGGCCCTTTGTAATGTGTCCGAACTGGACAATAATCCATTGGTTTGAGTGATTTTCCCTAAAGTAGAACTACCCTCAATGGCAACGAAAATGATGGTATTATAAACTGGATCAATTTGTAAAGCCCCAATTTTAGCTATAGTATCCAATAATACCTTCTTAGTTGCCAAAATGGTATCTGCATTATTAGTGGCAATATTAAATTGTAAAATTTGAGAACGAATGGACTGACCATCTCCTTGCATGGAAACATATAACACTTTTTTATCTTGAGAATATTCTACCCCATAAATGCTTGGTGGCGAAGGCCCTAAATCCAGTGTGGTTAAATAAGTCGGTTTCCCATCTCCTGAAGCATCATAATCAAATAAATCCAATTTGTTGGTGGGCGGCCCAGGAACAACCACCGCCATTTTACTCCAATCCGTAGAGATTTTGGTATAACCTGCTGAACTGGTCAAGCTGGTAGATCCAGAAGGGCTCGTGATGGTAGGGGCAGAAATACCCGCATCAGATACTTTGAATGTTCGGATGGTATTACTGTTAGCATCTTGAGAAATCAACCAATAAAAACCAGAGCCCCCTTGAGAGGCTACCAAACGTTCGGTGCTAGGAACAGGACTTAATAATTGATTGATCACGGAAAGTCCGCCTTTGCCCTTATTCAGCTTCATATCAACAATGCTGTAATATATCTGATTCTCATTCGACGCATTTTTCCTTAAGGTAAAAATATAATACTCAGATTGACATCCTTTACAAGACGTTTTGGGCATGGTAGTAACTCCTTGGGAATTACTTATATCCCCATTTATTAAGGCTGATGGATCTTTGGTATAGGTTATTGGATTATTATCCCGATCAAAAACCTTTTGTCCATCTGTATAATAAATGATACTATTGGTTTGATCCGTCATAACAGCCACTCCATTGGGCACATTGATTCTACCGGTAGTAGGTGTTGGATTATCTGGATTTTCAAACTTGACTCCAGCACTACTACCAAAATACCAGGCTGGAGGCGCTTTTAATAGTACTTGATTAGGATCAGTTTCGCCACAAATATCAATTTGCATTTTTGCTTCAGCAGAACATCCCGACTGCGGTTCGGTAATTTTCACGGAATAACAACCAGACTCTCTTACTTTGATGGTATCGGTAGTTTGTCCTTTAGGGTACCACAATACCTCAATGGGATAGGAAGGTCTGCCTACTTTTTGAAATGCATTCAGTACGAGTTCTTGCCCTAAACAAATCGTCTTTTTAACTTCAGATGTATCTTTCCCCAAATAAATATAGGGCAATTGACCTATAATCACCCGTTCCGTTAAAACCAAAGGAGGCGTATTCGCTACTGGACTTTGAATAGTTACCTTAACTGGATAAGTACCTGGAGTACAATATTGGTGTGCACCTGTTGCTGTATTTTTTTTATCCCCAGGGGCTGCTGGTTCACCAAAATCCCAGATGAAAGTGGTGCCTGTAGGGAAATGTTCTGTCAATTCGAAGACAGTCGCCATATCGGGATTGACTCCTTTTTCACAACTTGCGCACTGGGTGATGCAATTATTTCGAAAAACAATTTTAGGATCCGAAAATGCCCGGAAAGAAACAAGCCAAACCAGAAAAAGGAATAGATACTTTTTAATCATTTAAGAGCTAGGCAAGTACATGGATTAAGCACAAAATAACGTAAAATATTGGTTTTTGAAAAGCTAAGTACTAAATTGCTAGGCTATGCGACGTAAACTCGGATCATACCGTATTGTTTTTTTCCTCATAGGCACATTCTTGATGGGCTCAATGAAATTACTTGCGCAAGACCCTCAGCTTTCCCAATTCTATTCTGCGCCACTTTTAATTTCACCGGCTTTTGCAGGAATCAATAATACGTCCAAAGTAAATTTCAATCACCGTAACCAATGGCCTAATCTTAGTTCAAGTTACCAGTTTTCCTCTTTGACCGCTGATATCAATTTTTCGAGCATCAATAGTGGCGTAGGATTGCTTATGACGACAGATAAGCAATTTTCTAATCTACAAACGACGTCGATTGGTTTACAGTATGCTTATCACATCAATTTGGCCGAAGAAAGTTCCATTTCAGTCGGTATACAAAGTTCCTACGTCAACCGAGGATTAGACTATTCCAATTTGATTTTTGGAGATCAATTTGTCAATGGAAGTATCAGTCAAAACAGTGATGACCCCATTTTAAAGAATTGGGAGAAGAATGGTGCTTCAACAAACTACATGGACTTTTCTACGGGTGCCTTGCTCAATCTTAGAAACTCCTGGATAGGTTTATCTGTACATCATCTAAATACACCTAATCAGTCATTATCGAGTAGTACATCTACGATCAACTCGCCTGTAGCTATGAAATTCAGCATTCAAGTGGGCACAAAGATCATGTTGGAGGATAGTTATTTTGAACAAAACTCCTACCGATCTCGAAATACGGAAAAAAGTATCAGCCCTGTCTTGAATTACAAACATCAAGGTACATTTGACCAATTAGATGTGGGTGCTTATTTAACCCTTTCTCCCATTGTTTTAGGGGCTTGGTACCGTGGAGTACCTATCAAAAAAAGCAATGATGGAATCATGAATAGTCGAGAATCTATTGTGGCTTTGGTTGGATACCGACAAGATAATTTCTCCGTAGGGTATTCGTATGATTTAACTATTTCAAAACTAGGCTTACCTTCTGGAGGTGCTCATGAAATTTCTGTTGCTTACTTATTTGATTGGGATATATCCTTGAAAAAACCATATTTAAAAATTAAAAGGACTTTGGCTTGTCCGAAATTTTAAAGAAAAACAATCTCATGCATATCCATATTACCCTAAAGAGGCTTAAGGTGCTCTGCAAAAAAAGTCTTAGATTTGTAAATATGTTGTTCATCTATACTACTTACCATGAGGTTGTTCTATAAAATCCACTCTTCCTCCTTTTTTACACTTATTTTTTTGCTATTTGTCCATATTTCGTTTGGTCAGGTAACACAACAAGGGAAAAAAAATATTGAAGACTTAACGGATGATCAAATAGCGCTTTTCTTTCAAAAGGCGCAAGCTAGCGGTATGACTGAATTGCAAATAGAACAAGCAGCCATAGCCCAAGGATATACAGCAGTAGACATTGCCAAAATGAGAGATAGGCTAAATGGATTACAAACTGGAAACAACACGAATAATTCTGGCAATATTAATAATCAGACATCGAATTCCAATTCAACTCCTGGGATGAAAGAAACCATGTCTAAAAGAAAAACGACTGGGAAGTTAAGTGTCAAAAAAAGGGATCCTAATTCGTACGAAGACAGCGAAAATATCTTTGACTCCAATTCAAATAGTGAATTCGTGCCTAAGATTAAAAAATCATTGGATGAACAACTCTTTACACCAGAAGAAAGAATATTTCTCTCGCAACCCCTGAACGTATATAACGACAGTTTAGTTAAAGTGTACAAAGAATTACAAATAAGAAAATCAAAAGCTTTAGAGAAAGTAATATTTGGAGCTGATTTATTTGATACGGAAACATTAAACTTTGAACCTGATCTAAAAATTGCTACACCCAGCAATTACACGTTAGGTCCTGACGACGAACTAAATATTGATATTTTTGGCGATGTACTAGATAATTTTAAAGTTACAGTTAGTGCAGAAGGGACAGTTAAAATCTTAAACTTAAGTCCGATCTATGTCAATGGCCTAAGTATAGATGCCGCTTCCAATAGAATCATTGGTCGACTGCGTCAATTATATCAAGGATTAAATAAACCAGGGAGCGGCTCCTCTGCTCAAGTAACGTTAGGGAACGTTAGAAGCATTAAAGTCACATTAACTGGAGAGGTGAAGTTCCCCGGTAGTTATACCGTATCTTCTCTAGCTACCATATTCAATGCGCTATATTTAGCGGGTGGGCCAAGTGCCAATGGTTCATATAGAAACATCCGATTAATCCGAGGTAATAAAACAATTAGGACCTTAGATTTATATGACTTCTTATTAAAAGCGGATCAAAAAGATAACATTCATTTACAGGATCAAGATATCATTCGTATTTCTGATTATGAAACACGCGTGGAATTAATTGGAGAGGTTAAACGTCCCATGATTTTCGAAACATTAAAAGGAGAAACGTTAAAAGATGTCTTACGTTTTGCAGGAGGATTTACTAGTAAAGCGTATACCTATTCCATTCCTGTGACACGTAATACTTCAAGGGAATTGAAGTTAATGAATATCACTCAAGATGAAGTTTCTAATTTTTTACCACAAAATGGCGACAAATATGCGATTGGCGCTATCATCGAACGATTTGAAAACAGAGTAGAGATCGAAGGAGCTGTATTTAGACCTGGCATGTATGCTTTGGAATCTGGAGCTAATACGGTAAAAGAATTAATCAAAAGGGCTGAAGGTACCAGAGAAGATGCTTTTCTAAGTAGAGCCACCATAACACGTCGCCAAGAAAATTTTGAACCCCAAATCATTTCAATTGATTTAGGAAGAATTTTACGTGGTGAAATCGCCGATGTTCCCCTTCAAAGAGAAGATATTATTAAAGTATTTACTGTTTCTAGTTTAAAGGAAAAAAGAACCGTCAGTATTTTTGGTGAAGTTAATTTAGAAGGAGACTTTGAATATAAAGATGGCATGAAAGTGGGTGATTTAATCCTTATGGCCAAAGGATTTAAAGAAGGAGCAAGTTATTCTAAATTAGAATTAGCCCGACGAATCATTACGCACGGTCAAGGTACGATCACAGATGAAAAGATTGATATCAAAACGTTTAGTATAGATGGAAATTTACAGGTTTCCAATGAAGGAAGTCAGTATGTATTGACCCCATTTGATATACTCTCGGTACGTCGTTCTCCTGATTATGAGGAGCAAAGATCAGTTACTATAGAGGGTATGATCAATTATCCAGGTGTTTACGCCTTGAAAAACAATAAACAAAAACTTTCCGATATCATTGATATGTCTGGTGGCTTAAAAGATGGTGCATATTTAGAAGGCGCTCAGTTGTACCGTCGATCCATCATAGTAGGGGTAAATTTAAAAGAAATCTTAAATAACCCTAATTCTAAGGAAAATATGCTTTTAATGTCTAATGACTCTCTATTTATACCAAGAGCACTTCAAACAGTAAAACTATCAGGAGCTTTACAAAACCCTATTTCTGTATCCTATAGAGAGGGCTATTCCCTAACGGATTATATTGCCGAAGCTGGTGGATTTGCCCCCAATGCCATAAAAAGTCAAATATTTGTTAAAAGCCCCAATGGCCTTTCGACCCAAACGAAAAAATTTCTATTTTTCAAAAATTACCCTCGCGTCTTACCTGGATCTGAAATCGTTGTTAATGGAATACCTCCAGGAACTAAAAAAGGTTTAAGTACGGCTGAAATCATTGGACTTAGTACGAGTTTAGCTTCCTTCTCGATTACAATTATCACATTAATTAATCAATTATCTAAATAAGTGGTAATGTCTAAAGAAAATAATAGTATTCATCCGAATATAAATAGTGGGGAAATCACAATTAATTTTGGTGAAATCCTTAGAGTTTTAAAATCATATTATCTATTTATTGGTATTACTGCCTTCATATTTGCTGGAATTGGGGCTATTTATTCTTTAACCATACCCAATGAATTTGTTGCCACCGTCAAGCTACTGCCTGAAATGGATAATAGAAGTAGTGGATCTAATTTAGGTGGATTAAAGTCGATAGCTGGATTGGCTGGTGTCGATTTAGGTAGTGGTTTGGGATCTGACTTAGTAAAACCAGACATTTATCCAAACATAGTTCAAAGCACACCCTTTTTATTAGAGGCTCTACAAAGCAACATTTATGTCCAAAAACATAAAAAATGGTTACAAGTTTATGATTATCTAATAGCTTATCCAGAAACGCCACCATTACAAATTTTTAGTTTTAATCAGTCTGTACAAGCTCCAAAGAAAACAACAGGCATCCAATCGCCTAAATCAACTATATCTTCTGAATTAATCCAACTTAATAAAAGCCAATATTACGCAGTTAATAATTTAAGAAGGAGAATAAAGGCCGAATTTGACAAAAAAACAGGTGTCATCATGATTTCAGTCAAAATGACTGATCCTGTTGCAGCAGCCAATTTAACAAGCTTTACACAATCCTATTTAACGAAATATGTCATTAGTTATAGAATGGAAAAGGTACTGAAAGAACTGAAATTTTTACAAGATCGACTTTTAGATGCTCGAAAATCTTATGACAATGCCTTAAGTAGACTATCTACTTACCGAGATCAGCATAGAAATACATTCTTACAAGTAGCTAAGGATCAAGAAAAAAAACTTCAATATGAGGTAGACATTGCCTTTAATTTATATGCTGGCTTAAATACGCAAGTAACTGATTCCAAAGTCAAAGTTCAGCGAGAAACACCCGTATTTAAAGTGTTAGAACCAGCCCAAGTACCCTTACAAAAATCTGATCCCCAACGTACTATTATTACGCTTAGCTTCCTCTTTTTTGGGCTTTTTCTATCATTAATCATTGTATTTTTTAGAAGTGTCAATCTAAAGAAATTGCTTTCACAGTAAATAAATTAATAGCTTTTACATTAAAAAAGGCCGATTCTTTCGAATCGGCCTTTTTATGTTATCATGCATTGAAATTTTATTTCAGTGTACGTTTTACTTCTTTCATTTCGTAACATTCAATAGTATCTCCCATTTCTAGGTCATTGAAATTCTTGATGGACAATCCACATTCGTAACCAAACTTAACTTCTGCCACATCATCTTTAAAACGCTTCAAAGCAGAAATCTCACCTTCATGTACCACCACAAAGTCACGAATCACTCGGATTTTATTGGCACGCTTCACTGTTCCATCCAATACATAGCAACCTGCTACCGTACCAATTTTAGAGATTTTGAATACATCACGTACTTCAATATTCGAAGTAATCACCTCTTCAAAAGTAGGGGCCAACATACCTTCCATCGCTGCTTTGATTTCATCAATCGCTTGGTAGATAATCGAGTAGTTTCTAATTTCAATCTGCTCAGCTTCAGCCAATTTACGGGCATTCACTGATGGACGAACTTGGAAAGCAATAATAACGGCATCAGAAGTAGACGCTAGGGCTACATCTGATTCTGAAACCTGACCTACCCCTTTATGAATAATTCTTACTTGAACCTCTTCGGTAGATAGCTTTAATAAAGAGTCAGACAATGCCTCTACGGAACCATCTACGTCACCTTTAACAATCACATTCAACTCCCGGAAAGTACCAATAGCCTTACGACGACCAATTTCTTCCAGCGTAATATGTTTTCTAGTACGTAATGATTGCTCACGTAAGATTTGCTCACGCTTATTCGCTATTTCACGAGCTTCACGCTCATTTTCTAAGCAAAGTAATTTATCTCCAGCTTGAGGAGCACCATTCAAACCTAAGACTTGAACTGGTGTTGATGGGCCCGCTTTTTTGATTTTATTACCGTGGTGGTCAAACATGGCCTTTACGCGACCATAATTATCTCCAGCCAACATCATATCTCCGATGTTTAAGGTTCCTGATTGAATTAATAAGGTAGTCACATATCCACGGCCTTTATCTAATTCTGCCTCAATTACAGAACCAATTGCCTTTTTATTTGGATTGGCTTTCAAATCTAATAATTCAGCTTCCAACAATACCTTTTCCAATAAGTCGTCAATACCCAATCCTGATTTAGAAGAAATTTCTTGACATTGGTATTTACCACCCCAATCTTCCACTAACATATTCATGGCAGCTAATTCCTCACGAACTTTATCTGGATTTGCTCCATCTTTATCTACTTTAGAAAAAGCAAATACGATAGGTACACCAGCCACCATAGCATGATTAATTGCTTCTTTAGTTTGTGGCATCACTGAATCATCCGCTGCAATTACAATAATGACAACGTCAGTGATTTTAGCACCCCTAGCACGCATCGCGGTAAAGGCTTCGTGACCAGGTGTATCTAAGAAGGTTACTTTCTTTCCCGATTCCGTTTGTACCGAATAAGCTCCAATATGCTGAGTAATACCACCAGCTTCACCTGCTGCTACTTTAGCACGACGGATATAATCCAATAAGGAAGTTTTACCATGGTCAACGTGACCCATGATCGTCACAATGGGTGCTCTTGGAACTAAATCAGCTGGATCATCTTCCACTTCTATTTCAACAGCATCAATTTCTTCTTCTGCTGAAATAAAACTTACTTCAAACCCAAACTCATCAGCTATAATGGTAATAGCTTCGGCATCCAAACGTTGGTTAATCGAAACAAACATACCTAAACTCATACAAGTAGAAATAACTTCATTCACGGAAACATCCATCAATGAGGCTAGATCACTCGCTGAAATAAACTCAGTTACCTTTAAGATTTTTGATTCTTCATCTTCAGCTAATTGACGAGCTTCATCCGCCTCTGCACGTTCTCTACGCTTAACTCGTCGCTTATCCGCTCCAAAACTCTGCTTGTTGGTTGCTCCTTGCAAGCGGGCCATGGTAGCCTTAATCTGCTCTTGAATATCTTTATCAGAAAGCTCTTCCTTTGGACCACCTGGTTTAGCACCTGGAGTAGCCGGCTTCTTCCCAAAGTCCTTTTTCTTGAAGTCTCCTCCTCCCCCAGCTGGTGCCGGACGATTCGTTGTATCATTAGAAACAGGTCTCTTTTCTTCTTTAATTATACGCTTTCTCTTGTGTTTTTTATCACCAGAGCGATCACTTGGAGTAGGTAATTCAATTTTACCTAAAACAGTCAGACCTTTTAATGTTTCTCCTTTTGCCTCAATCAGCTGAATATCAGGAGTTGTTGATTCTACCACTGGAGGTACAACAGGTGCTACTGGAGCAACTACAGGTTTAACTTCCTCCTTAATGGGTTCAACAACTTCTTGAATAGGCTCTACTTTAGCTTCGGGAACTACTGGAGCAACAGGCTCTACCACTTTTTCTTCTACTACTTGGGGAGCCTCCACTTGTTTCTCAACTGGCTTTGGCGTAATAGGATGGCCCTTTTTGTCTAAATCGATTCTACCCAATACTTTTAAACCCATTGGTCTAGGTTCCTCTTCTTGCTTTGGCTCAGGTTTAACAACCTCCACCACGGGAACTTCAACAACTGGAACTGGTTCTGGAGTAGGTGCCACGACTTCTACCACAGGGGCAGGTTCTGGCTTTTTCTCCACGACCACAACAGGTTCTGGCACAACTACTTCTTCAACAGCTTTTTTAGGTGCTTCAGAAGCTTCCAAAATATGATTCGCATCATACTCTCTAGCCAATAAGCTAAGCTGCTCAAAATTTAATTTGGCATTTGGGTTATTATCAATTTTGTGACCCTTAGCAGAAAGAAACTGAAGGATCGTAGACGTCCCCACGTTTATTTGTTTTGCTACAAGGCTCAATCGCATTGTCTTTTCTTCTGCCATAAAAATTACAAAATACTATAATTCATTCAATGTGTTACAACTTACTCAAATTCAGCACGAAGAATCGATAAGATATCTTCGATAGTCCCCTCTTCCAACTCCGTTCTACGCTCTAACTCTTCTTTAGATAAAGCTAAAACCTGCTTGGCTGTATCCAAACCAATTTTATGTAGTTCATCCAAAATCCAAGCGTCAATGTCGTCAGAGAATTCATTCAATTCTACATCCTCCTCGTCCAATTCATCCTTAGGAACATCACGGAAGACGTCAATTTCATATCCCACTAACTTACCTGCTAATTTAATGTTTTGACCGCCACGACCAATCGCCATGGAAACTTGATCTGAGTTTAAGAATACCGAAATACGCTTACGCTCTTTATCAATAGTCATCGAGTTCAATTTAGCCGGACTCAAGGTTCTGGCTACCAATAACTCTAAATTATCAGTGAAGTTAATCACGTCAATATTTTCATTCTGCAATTCACGAACAATACCATGAATACGAGATCCTTTCATACCCACACATGCTCCAACTGGATCAATGCGGTCATCATAGGACTCAACAGCTACTTTGGCACGCTCACCTGGCTCACGAACAATCTTACGAATCGTGATGGTACCATCATAAATTTCTGGAATCTCTTGTTCAAACAAACGCTCCAAAAAGACAGGTGAAATACGTGAAAGAATGATACGAGGTGTACCATTCGCCATTTCCACCTTATGAATAATGGCTTTAATTGTTTCCCCCTTCTTGAAACGATCCTTAGGAATCATTTCCGTTTTTGGCAAAATCAATTCATTGTCTTCGTTATCCAATAAGATTAACTCACGACCTAAAATTTGGTATACTTCAGAGCTTACTAATTCTCCAACTAAATCTTTATATTTATCGTAAAGACTCTCCTTTTCAATATCCTTAATCTTTTGAATCAAAGTCTGACGAGCTGTTTGAACCACACGACGACCAAAATCCTCTAGTTTAATCAATTCAGCCACTTCTTCTCCAATCTCAAAATCGGGCTCAATTAATTTCGCTTCTGACAATGGAATTTTATCAAAATCCCAAATATCCTCTGAATTATCGTCCACGATTTCACGTGTACGCCACATCTCTAAATCGCCACTCTCGGGATTGATAATCACATTGAAGTTTTCATCGGAACCAAATTTCTTACGAATCATGGTACGAAATACATCTTCTAAAACCGCAATCATTGACGGTTTATCAATGTTCTTTTCCCGAGCAAACTCTGCAAATGACGAAATTAATTCAACACTGTTCATTGCTATCTCTCTTTTTTTATTGAAATGACACTTGTACTTTAATTTTATCTATATCTGCCAAAGGAAACCAAGTAGACTCCTTTGCCACAATCACGCGATGTTTCAGCGTTTTCTCTGTTAATATTTCAATCGAATCCTCCTTGTAAGCCAATATGGCTCCTTCCACTTGCCCTTCTTTTTTCATCCAAACTTTTACCTTTCGACCCAAGTTCTTTTGAAACTGCCATCCCTGTGTTAGCGGGAAATCTAAACCAGGAGAAGATACTTCTAAATTATAAGCTTCCTCAATCCAAACATTCTCTTCTATGTGATGAGCCAATTTACGACTCAATAAAGCGCATTCATCAATGGAAATACCTTCTAATGTGTCCACTAGGATTGTTACAAGACTACGTTTGCCGCCTTGTGAAACCTGTAAATCAACTAAAAAAATAGGACCATCTCCCACATAAGCCAACAACCACTCCCTAATTTTTTCTGATAAATCACCCATGCTTTTTCAATTGAAAACAAAAAGAGGGATTAAAAAACCCCTCTTCATTTCTTAAATTTCCTCTGCAATTTACGCATAATTTTCTAAATAACAACCCATTCAGCAAATAGAATGGTATTTGAGATGAATAAATCCATTCTATTCTGAGAAAAAATTCGTTACTTTGGAAGCAAAATCACAAAATTTCAATCGATCTAGATCGCTTCTTATGGCATATCAATTACTCAAAGGAAAAAGAGGTATTATCTCTGGCGCGTTAAACGTAGATTCCATCGCCTGGAAAATTGCAGAAAGAGCTCACGAAGAAGGGGCCACTTTCACCTTAACCAATGCACCACTCGCTATGCGTATGGGCGAAATCAATCATTTAGCCGAAAAATGTGGCGCTAAAGTTATTGGTGCGGATGCCACCTCGATTGAAGACTTAGAAAAATTATACGACGAGTCCATTGAATATTTAGGTGGACCAATCGATTTTGTATTACATTCCATTGGAATGAGTACCAATATTCGTAAAGGACGTGAATACGGAGATTTAAACTACGAATGGTTTTTAAAATCATTGGATGTTTCTGCTCTATCTTTTCATAAAATGCTTCAAGTCGCTCAGAAAAAAGATGCTATTTCTCAAGGAGGCTCAGTAGTTGCACTTTCCTACATTGCAGCTCAACGTTCATTCCCTGATTACACGGATATGGCTCAAGCTAAAGCTATGCTAGAATCCATTGCTCGCTCATATGGTTACCACTATGGTAAAGCCAAAGGGGTTCGTATTAATACTGTTTCCCAATCACCTACTAAGACTACTGCAGGAACGGGAATTAGTGGTTTCAATGCCTTTTATGAGTATGCGAATCAAATGTCTCCCCTTGGAAACGCTACGGCTGATGAATGTGCTGACTATGTCATCACTTTATTTTCAGATTTAACTCGCAAAGTAACGATGCAAAACTTGTTCCATGATGGAGGATTTTCTTGTGTAGGCATTTCTGAGGAAATCGTTGAAAAAATGGAAAAACAATAATCATTTTCTTATTTCATCGAGGCTTTCTATTGAATATTCCGTCTGCTTTTATTCGTATTTTCCTGTGGCTAGCAATAGGCACTTTACCCGCAATGGCTAAAGTAGGACTATTTCCTACTCCACCAGAAAGTGCCATACGTTTGTTCTACATTCAACGTAGTTCCAATTCAAATGTAGTCGTTTATGATGCCAATTTAACATCAAACAAAGCACTGAATGCTAAAAACCCAGTGCATACCTATTGGATTCGCTATACCGAAAAAGGCCAACAAGAAGAATTATCTTCCATACAGAAGACCTTGGCCTATGGACTGTATACCAATAAAATCAATAGCGAATTAGAGCCTTCCTATGAAGGTTATTTCTTAGCTTATCGTAAGAGAAAATTTGTGGTCAAACTGGACCCGAAAGGGGTTCCCATTGCTCTGTTCCCCATCAATGGTAAGTTGCAAATATTAAAGCGTATCTTTGTCAATGTAGATGAAAGCAAATTCTTGCCTTCCGTAAATTATATTGAGTTGTTTGGCAAAGATCCTGTTTCTGGGAAAGATGCCTATGAGCGATTTAAGCCTTAAAATCACCAACGCTGTCAAGGTTTAAAACCTTGACAGCGTTGGTGATTTTCCGTAATTTTTTTCAAAAACTCCTCCAACTTATTGGATTAATTTCAACATATCAATTCATTGGTATTTTGAAAAATTTATCAATTTTTAACCCTTCTGGAAAGAGCAAAATAGATACATTTGCCTAACGCTGTCAAGGTTTTAAACCTTGACAGCGTTGTTGATCACTACCAACTATACTTAAGCGCCAATACCGCATTCAAAGGCTGCGTTGCATATCCATAAGATTCCACAAATAATTGATTATATACATTCTTAATCAATAGATTGATATGTATGTGCTTATTCAACTCATAACTACTTTGCAATTCAGCCCAAACATAGGGCTTCAATTCCTTAGATACGACAGAAAACAACGCTTCATCATATACAAAATCTGTCCTTCTTGCTTGCCAATGATGCAACAATGACACCTGCCACTGACTACTTAGTCGAAGTCCCAAATTTAATACGACAGCATGGGCCGGCCGTCTTATCAAAGAGGAATATGTACTATCTTTCCCTGCAAATTTGTTCTTCATGGTACCATCTAAAAAGGTATAATTCAATGTGGCACTAATACGACCCTTGCGGTAAGCTCCCTCCAATTCGATTCCTTGTGTACTTTGTTTTGACACATTCACATATTGCCCATAGGGGTCTACATTCTTGGATTGAAATACGATTCCATCCTTTACCTGATTCTGAAATCCAAGCAACCTTGCCGACCAAATGGCATCCAAATACGACAAACCAACTTCTAAAGTTGAACCTAGTTCAGGTTTTAATTCATTATTACCATAGGGAGAAAACAATTGATATAGAGAAGGAACTTTAAATCCTGTATATCCATTAGCAAATAGCTTCCATGGTGTAGACAAAAACACATAAGGATTGATATTAAATGTGGTAAAGTCTCCAAAGTTGGATGATTTATTCCATCGCGTTCCTACTTCTATACCTCCTTTTTGCCAATTCTTTTGAAGCGTGGCATAAGTGGCCCAAATGGATTGATTGGCTTTTTCTGGCGCCAACGATGGTGAATCATATCGACCAAAAGCACTAATGGAATAATCGGATTGCAAGGTATTTTGATACCGATATTCCGTACCTGCCAACAAAACATATTCTTTCCCCAAAGACCATTTGCCATACCATTCAAGCCCTTGGCTCTTGCCATGATATGAGGAAAAAGAAAAATTTGACCATGCATTCGCTGCTATAAACGTAGAATCATTCTTGAATTCACGATGTATGATTTCATGAAATGCGCGTAAATACCAGCTTGTATTTTCCCCTTTAAATTGATATTGCAACCGCAAAGAACTTGAATTTGCCTGGGCTGTATAATCTTTTTCGTCGGCAAATGGCCCAGCATCTAAATTACTTCGGTTAGCATTCCATTGATAATAAACATCCAACCAAGATTTTTCACCAATTGGTCGAGACCAAGCCAAATGAACCTGTTGCTGTCGAAATCCATCTTTTTCGTAGTTCCCAACTGTATCTTTTGCAGCAGAATATCCTTGACTTACAAAATCTCGAACCTGAATATTCCATTGATTCTTAGCAATAGCACCTCGAACTTGTGCCGCCGTATTCAACTCCCCAATACTTCCTGCTTGAATTTGAACATGGCCTTGTACTTGCTTAGAACTCGTTTTTTGAGTTACTAAATTGATAACCCCAGCCATGGCATCAGAACCATACAAGGTGGATTGACCACCTTTCAATATTTCAATCCGCTCCAAAGAGCTGATATCCAATAAATTCCAATCCATCACTTGTGAAATGTGAGATGGATCATTTACGGGAAAACCATCAATCAATAACAATACATGTCCCGTGTTGGCTCCACGAACATATATTTCTTGATTGGATCCGGGTGCGCTTCTAGCCCCATTTACTGAAATTCCTACCTGACTTTGCAAGACTTCCGCCAAACTTTTACCTGCCATTTGGTCTAGTTGAGCCCGGCTAATCAAACTAATAACTTTACCAGTTTGATTTAATTTTTGAGGATACTTTGGTGCAGATACTTGTACCTCTGACAATAATTGTGAGTCAGCAGATTGCTGAGCAAAAACCACGGCGCTAGGGAATAAAATTGCCCCCAATGCCAAGCATTGCGATTTAAAATGAAACATGATGTTTAGCCTCTCAGCTATAAAATTGAAAAAATACTCGAACGCTCGATCTCGTCTCATCCTCCGTAATGCGACATCAAGAATTGAAAAAGGCAGGTCTCCTGACTCGTTTTCATCATTTATCTGCCTTCCCAGAAAATCCAGTGGCTTTAAAAGGATAAATGTTTTTACAAAAACTTACAGTTGCGGGGACAGTTTTGGCTTTTACCAAATTCCCTATTAAGTGACAATCTTTAAGAAAAATTACACACCCTTATCTAATTTCAAAGGTATAAAATATTTCTTAGGATTTGAGAGCAAACAAGCATTGAATTCAGCTTTTGTGAAATTATCAGTTTTTAACAAGGCAAATCCCTTTAAATTCACTTGCTTGCAAGCTAATTCTGATATATGACGAATCTAACTCGATGTGGATGGGTCTCTTCTGACCCACTATATATAAATTATCATGATACCGAGTGGGGAAAACCGCTTCATGATGAACAAAAACTATTTGAACTATTGATATTAGAAGGCTTTCAATCTGGCTTAAGTTGGATTACTATTTTACGAAAAAGAGAAGATTTCAGGGAGACTTTTGACCAATTTGATTATCATCAAATAGCTCTTTGGACAGATGAAAAACTACAGGAATGTCTCTTAAACCCAAAAATTATTCGAAATCGGTTAAAAATCAATGCTGTTAAAATGAATGCGCAAGCATTTATCAAAATTCAGGAAAAATTTGGTAGCTTTGATCGCTACATTTGGGAATTTGTGAATTTCACCCCCATACAAAATCACTTCTTCAGTCATCAAGAATTGCCTAGCAGTACGGAACTCTCACTAACCATGAGCAAATCCCTGAAGAAATACGGTTTTAAATTCGTTGGCCCAACCATTTGCTATTCATTTATGCAAGCTGCGGGCCTAGTAAACGACCACATTACTGAATGTTTTTGCTACTCAAAAAAATAAATTTATGAATTCGAGGATTGTCATCGTCCCGACTTACAATGAAATTGAAAACATCCAAGCCATCATCGAAAAGGTGATGAGCCTAGCACCTCAATTTGATTTATTAATTGTGGATGATGGCTCACCTGATGGTACAGCTCAAGTAGTAAAACAAGTTCAATCCTCTTTTCCTGATAGAATCCACCTCATTGAACGTACAGGAAAATTAGGCCTAGGTACCGCCTATATCACTGGATTCAATTATTGCATTGAAAAGCAATACGATTATATCTTTGAAATGGATGCTGATTTCTCTCATAATCCAGACGATTTAGTTCGCTTATTTCAATCTTGTGAAGATGGTGCAGACATGGCCATTGGTTCACGATATATCAACGGTGTCAATGTGGTCAATTGGCCAATCGGGCGAGTTTTGATGTCGTATTTTGCTGGTTTTTATGTCCGTTTTATTACAGGAATGCCCATACAAGACGCCACAGCGGGGTTTGTTTGTTATCGAAGAAAAGTCTTAGAAACCATTCCTCTGCATGAAATCAAATTCATTGGCTATGCCTTTCAAGTTGAGATGAAATTTACTACTTGGAAATATGGCTTCAAGATTGTGGAAGTCCCTATAATTTTCACCGATCGAACGAAAGGCGAAAGTAAAATGTCTGCCAATATTTTTAAAGAAGCTATCTTTGGAGTCATTCAACTAAAAGTCAATAGTTTTTTCAAACGTTACCAAAGACCATGATCTATCCAATTATAAAATCACTGCACATCATTTTTGTGGTAAGTTGGTTTGCTGGATTATTCTATTTACCACGTCTATTGGTGTATCACGCAGAATCTCAAGATAAGACAGAGCCTGAGCGCACTATACTTTCTGCTCAATTTGAAAAAATGCAACAGGTATTATTCAATGCCATCATGATACCTGCTATGTTTTTAACTTGGATAACTGGCCTTAGCTTGGTGTATCTTCAATGGTGGGATGGATTTGGGCAACATACTTGGTTACACCTAAAGCTCGCCTTTGTCGTTGGAATTACCATCTACCATTTTTATTGCCGCCATATCATCTTACAGTTTCGTCGGCAGAATTTCATTTTCTCTGGGCCCCAACTTCGTCTATTCAATGAAATTGCCACCATTTTATTAGTATCGGTAGTCTTTCTTGTTGTGGGGAAAAATAGCTTAGATTGGCTATACGGATTGTTGGGATTCTCCCTTTTCGGGATACTCATTATGGCAGCAGTAAAGATGGCTAAACGCTTTCGAAATAAAGTTTAGGACAATTGTCTAGCCATTTCTCGTTTGACATCCTTCTCCTTGATATCTTCTCGTTTATCGAAACTCTTTTTACCTTTTGCTAAGGCAATGTTTAATTTGGCATAACCTTTGTCAGAAATAAATAAGCGAGTAGGAATGATTGTCAGACCCACATTCTTCAACTCTTTTTGAAGTTTTTTCAGCTCTCTTTTTGATAATAATAATTTCCGATCTCGAAGCGGTGTATGATTGAAGTGAGTGCCTTCTTCGTAGGTAGAAATATGCATATTTCTCACATATAATTCATCTTGCATAAAAAGGCAATAGGCATCTGTCAGGTTCGCTTTACCTTGACGGATGGATTTAATCTCCGTGCCAGTTAAAACCAATCCCGCAGTCCAAGTTTCTAAAAATGCATATTCAAAAGAAGCCCTTCTATTCTGGATTTCAACTTTCTTTTGAATTTTTTCTCTTGCCATAATACTACAAATAAAAAAGCCACACAGATTCACTGCGTGGCTTTTTCGAGTTTAAAAGATTACTTACCTGTTTTTTTGGCAGCGTATTCTTTGTTCAAACCTTCAATCATTTTTTGAGTAACATCAACGGAAGCATCGGCAAATAATATACCGCCACCTAATTTAGAATAACCCAAAACGAATTCGTATTTGTTCTCTTTGTTCACTTTAGTGATATACTCACGAATGTTATTATATAACTCTTCGTTTTTCTTAGCTTGTTCTTGACCTAACTCAGCTTGCTTTTGTTGGCTATATTGTTGCAACTCTGCTCCTTTCTTTTTCAAGGTCATATCAGCTGCTTGTAATTCTGCTTGAGTCATCGCAGAAGCACGTTGTTGAATTGCTTGCAATTCTCCTTGAAGAGCCCGTTCTTTTTGACCTAAATCAACTTGTAAACGGTATCCTTTATTTTCAAACTCTTTTTGAGCGTCTTTGTAAAATTGGTAATTGTTCAACAAGGAATCTGAATTAACAAAAACGATTCTCTTACCATCAGTGATAGTGGCTCCAATTCCTGCAGAAGATCCTGTTGGTTTAAAATACAAATAAGCAATAGCAAAAGTTAAAACTACTAACCAAGCATAATGAAGATTTTTCACGGGGTATAATGTTTAATAATGACTTGAATGCAAAGATACAAGGTCTTATTCAGTTGTCCTAAAAAATTACAATTTTCAATGAGTTCCTCTCAATTTTGAGCCTGCCCAAGACCATAAAGCACCAGTCAAACCTCCAAAAAAACCCGTCACCAAGTACAAAGCCAACACACTTCCACCCAAAGGTAAAATTTGTGCCATACGAAAAGGCAAGGTACTAGGGAATTGACCATCCATCCAAACTGCGGCCAATGCCCATAAAACAAAGCCTGAAGCCAAGCCAATTAAAAAAGCTGATTTACTAGGTAAAGCTAAAATGAAGGAAATAATACCAAAGGCTATTCCCATAGAATACCAAGGTAAATAGGTTTGAACAATAGCTCCCACTATAACCATGATGAGCACCACAGTGAGGCCAAAAGATGTATTCATTTTACGTTGTGCCATAATTACTTTGTTAATATCATTTTTTTACGAATTCGATTGGTTTTTTGATCCGCTTGATTCATGAATAATAGCGGTCTCAATTCTCCATTAGCCCATGTATCGATTAAATCATCATAATGTGTACTTCCCGGATTTCCAGACTGGCCACCTGGATATACGCCATAAGCATTCGGATTGCCTGATTTGGATAGTTCCACCACCAACCTCCATGATGGACCCGTTTTGGTGGTTGAAGCATTCACAATAGAGCCTCCACCTCCAATCGGAATATTCAATCGACTCAATGCATCCATGCCTGGAATTAAATGCCTCACCCCAGTTTGCTTATGTTTATACCAAACCCAATCAGGCTCCAATGGACCATGCAGCTTGGTTAAGCTATCGATATTTGCTTGAAAAGAAGTACGAATAATATCGCTCATACTTTCTTTCTTGTTTTTTGTTTTCACATTATCCCACCAAATTGCCCCTGGCTCTTCTATCATTAATTTAAGCGTACGATCTACTGTCGGGATATTCATAGGCGCCTTTTCATCTGCATTGAATTCATCATCCCAAAGAGATGACTGCAATAAAATCACCCAATTTTCAAAGATGGTGGCCCCAATCGACTCTTTAGAATTCTGCAAATCCCATTTTTTAAGGACTTTTAATGCCGCTGCCATTTGAGGATTCGGATTGCTCACATGTGGCAATAATAAAGGTAATAATCGACGAGCGCGAATATTAAAATTGTCGTTTTGTAATCCTCGCAATGAATCCACCGTAGCTTTATTCATGACAGACAACCGTTCATTGATTCTTCGACCACGATCCGATGGAGCAAACTGCCAACCCAGATAGTAAGGATAGCTTTTATCAACAGAAAACTGGTTGGCCGAGCTCACAAAACCTCGAGGTGGATTTTTTACATGTGGATCATGATCATGAGGAATATAGCCTTTCCAATCTGCCGCAGGATCAGTACCATCCAGTAAATATTTACCTTGTAAATTAGCTTTTAATGGAAATTTACCATTGACCCAAAGTGCTATATCTCCTTGATTACTAGCAAATACAAAGTTTTGGGCAGGAGCAGAAAAATGCGTTATGGCGGCTTTATATTCATCATAATTAGCTGCACGATTCAATTGATAAAAGGCTGATACCTCGCTTGATTTTTCTAAGGCAATCCACTTCAAAGCATGACCTACTGGAATATTCGAACGGAATGGTTTTTCATGGCTTAAATAAACCACAGGTCCATGGTGAGTAAAAAATACAGTATCTACAAAATCATCCTCTCCCCTCACTTTAAATCTTTCGATTCTCATCGTTGTTTTCTTCCATTTCCCATCGTGCCAATATTCCTGTTTGGAAGCGTCCTTGAATTTGATTTGATACCAATCCATGACATCAGATCCTACATTGGTCACCCCCCAAGCAATATTCTTATTAAAACCAGCAATCACATTAGGGGATCCAGGCATGGTGGAACCATATACATTAATCCCCGGAGCGACTAATTGCATTTGATACCAAATGGATGGTAATGATAAAGTCAGGTGCGGGTCATTGGCCAAAATAGGCATGCCAGAAATCGTTTTATTTCCAGCTACTGCCCAGTTATTAGAACCCGTATTAGGGTCTTTCTCCGGTGTTTTCATGGTACTTCCCAATCCAATAAAATCTGCTGGAGCAGCGGGTACAGGTAGCGGTTTGAAATCCAAGGGGTTCCCTTCTGGAATGATAGGGCTTTCCTCGAAGGGATAATTGGGAAATAAGTGTTCGGCTACCTCCCGACCGTATTTCCTCAAAATATTGGTCATTTTTAAATCATCTGTTCCAGATGCCAATACGAATGACATGTTCTTTAAAAACAGAGCACTTTTTAAGGGCTCCCATTTTTCAGGACGATAATTCAATAATTTATACTCTAGGGGTAAAGTTCGATCCGTGAGACTTTCAATGTAAGCATTGACTCCATCTGAATAAGCCACCAAGGATGCTTTTGCCACAGGATCTTCTACCATTCCTTTCAAGGACTGTTCTGCTCCATAAATAGCCCCCATTCTGCGTTGGAACTGATCTGAAACCATTCCTTTGGAACCTACTATTTCGGATATTCTGCCCCCTGCAAAATGGGTTTGAAATTCCATTTGCCACAAACGATCTTTGGCCGTTAAATAACCTTGTGCCAGATATAAATCATGGTCGTTTTTGGCAAAAACATGGGGAATTGCCATTTCATCATACATGACTTGAACTGGCTCTAATAGTCCAGGTATTTGTAAGCTCTCCTCTGTTTGTTCAGAAGCATCGGCTTTTTCAGCATTGACCCAAAATCCATGGAAAGGACTTAGTAATTTACCCATCGGAGGTAGGGTTCCCCAGTTAGTATGTAACGCATAAGTCCAAATCAAGGTTACGATTAAAGGGAAAAAGGATTTAAATTGTCTCATTGAAGCGTTGGGCACGAATTTGAAGATGAAAATTCAAAGATTTTTTTTTACTTTGGAAAGACAATTTTACACATTTGTTATTCAATCAACAAACAAAATTAATTCTTAAGAGGGCGAGGCCATAAAATTTGAATGAAAAGAAGATCATTTTTACAAACAACTGGAGTAATAGGACTAGCGAGTCCTGCATTATTTGCACAACAAACTACGGTAACTGAACCTATCATTATTGCCACTTGGAAAAATGAAAAAGGTACCCAAGCTGGTTACCAAAAAATCATGGAAACAGGTAAAGCTTTGGATGGTGTAGAAGCCGGTGCCTGGGTACCTGAGGCTGACCCCAATGAAACTACAGTGGGTTACGGAGGATATCCAGATCGTGATGGCCATGTGACTTTAGATGCTTGTATCATGGATCATTTAGGAAACGCTGGTTCGGTTACCTTTTTGGAACATATCATGCACCCTATATCCGTAGCTAGAGCCGTGATGGAAAAAACGCCACACGTCATGCTCTCTGGTGCTGGTGCCTTAGAATTCGCTTTATCTCAAGGATTCAAGAAACAAAACTTGCTGACCGAGAAATCAAAAAAAGCCTGGCTCGAATGGAAAAAACAAGCCAAATACGAGCCTAAAGTGAACATAGAACGCCATGATACCATTGGTTTATTGGCATTAGGGAAAGCTGGCGAAATAGCTGGGGCATGTTCCACCAGTGGGATGGCCTTTAAAATGCATGGACGTGTGGGAGATTCACCCATTATTGGTGGAGCTGTTTTTTGCGATGATGAAGTAGGAGGTGCCTGTGCTACCGGATTAGGTGAATTTGTCATGAAAACCTTAGGTTCTTTTCTCATTGTAGAGTTCATGCGTCAAGGTAAAAGTCCGCAACAAGCTTGTGAAGAGGCGATTATGCGGATTGTCAAACGATATAAATACCAAGATTTTCAAGTTGGCTACCTAGCCATTAATAAAAAAGGGGAATATGGCGCTTATTCTATCCAAAAAGGCTTTAATTTCACTATTACCAAAAATGGTAAAACAGCAGTAATAGAAAGTGCCTCTTACATGTCTTAAACGATTTTCACTATGACGAACGAAGTTAAAACAAGAAAGCCCGTAGTTAAAAAGAAATTCTTAGTTGAAGTAGCTTGGGAAACATGTAATCAAGTAGGTGGTATTTATACGGTAATTCGTACCAAAGTACCCTCCATGGTGGAAAAATGGGGTGAAGATTATGCTTTACTTGGACCCTATTTCCCGCAAACAGCTGCCGCAGAATTTGAAGCTTTACCTGTAGGGGAAGATACTCCCATGGAAAGAGCCATATTGTGGATGAGAGAACAGGGTTATCAAGTTCATTATGGAAATTGGTTGATTACGGGTAAACCAAAAATCATTCTTTTTGATATCGCATCTATTTACGATCAAATCAATGCCATCAAGGGTCGAATATGGGAAAACCATAAAATTTCTACTTTGGGCGTTGAGGAATTGGTGAATCAGACCATTGCTTTAGGTGAATTAATCCGACTATTCATCAGTAAATGGGCACAGGAAAATCAAAACAAAAAAGACCTGATCGTTCATTTTCATGAATGGATGGCCTCTACTTGTTTGCCTGATTTAAAGAAAGAAAAGGTAAAGATTTCGACGGTATTTACCACGCATGCTACCATGCTTGGGCGGTATTTGGCAGGAAATGTACCTAACTTCTATGATGTGATCGACACCTTTGATTGGTACAAAGAAGCTGTTACTTATGGCATTGAAGCACAAGCTAGTTTTGAAAGACAAGCTGCCCAAAAAGCCGATGTTTTAACCACTGTCAGTGATATTACAGCCAAAGAATGTCAATATTTTCTGGGCAGAATTCCTGAACTCATCTTACCGAATGGATTAAATATCCAACGATTTGCGGCATTACACGAGCACCAAAATTTACATTCCAAATACAAGCAGAATCTATCCGAATTTGTCATGGGGCATTTTTTCCAGAGTCAAGCTTTTGATTTGGATCAAACCTTATACTTATTTACCTCAGGTAGATTTGAATATAGCAATAAAGGATATGACCTTACATTGGATGCCCTTGCTTCCTTAAATCAAAAAATGAAGGATTCTGGTTCTAAAAAAACCGTGGTCATGTTCTTTGTTACCAAGCAGCCTTACCATTCCATTGACCCTGAAGTATTACACTCTAGAGCCGTCTTGGATGAAATCCGAGAAAACTGCTCTGCCATAGAAAAAGAAGTAGGAGAGAAACTGTTTTTAGCAGCTGCGTCATCCAACAATTTACAACTGCCAGATTTAAACAATTTTGTGGATGAATACTGGCGACTTCGTTTAAGAAGAACGGTTCAAACTTGGAAGTCTACTTCAAGGCCAAAAGTGGTCACTCACTTGTTAAAACAAGAAGATGATATTATTCGCAATTTGCACCGAACTAATTTATTGAATAACCCAGATGATAAAGTCAAAATCGTTTATCACCCTGATTTTATCGTTTCAACCAACCCCTTGTTTGGTTTAGATTACAGTCAATTCGTTCGCGGATGTCACTTGGGGGTATTTCCAAGCTATTATGAACCATGGGGATATACACCTTTGGAATGCATGGCTAGAGGAGTGCCTACGGTAACATCTGATCTATCTGGTTTTGGGGATTACATCATGCAAATTATGCGTGATTATGAGCAATGGGGAGTGAGCGTTGTCCATCGTAAATCTCAAACTTACCAAGAATCTGTGGAGCAATTAGCTAATAATTTATTCAAATTTACGCAGCAGTCTCAAAGAGAAAGAATTACCCAAAGAAACCGTGTTGAGAGTATTTCAGACACTTTTGATTGGTCTAATTTGCGAAGTTATTACGATACCGCTCACGAACTAGCCTTGATGAAAAAAAGAAATAAAGCCTAAACCTTAGGTCTGATTTAGTATAAAAAGCCTTGTTGGACTTCTACAGCTCAACAAGGCTTTTTTATAGATGTTTGAGCGCCTCCCTCCTACTTAATGGGGCTAAATCATGAGATAAAACAAAGTCCTTAACCCAAATAGCATCCACTCGCGCATGTTGCCTAAGTGACCAGCCAATGGCTTTCTGAATGAAAAACTCTTTCTCTTTCGCCAAATCTTCAATGATTTGAGCCAGCAATGAAACATCGGTTTTTTGCTTGTAGGACAACTGAAATAACAAACAAACTCGCTGTAACCAAAAATTCCCAGAAGCCATCCATCGCTGTATCCAATAATCGCGTTGTTCTTGATGATTCAACACATATATTCCCATCACATGTGGCCCTAAAACATCCACTATATCCCACCAAGATTGATCTCCAATCCAATCTTCAACCAAATGAGGAATCCGTTCATCCCAGTTTTTTTTCTCCAACAGAAGATAATCCAAGGCGATGTATTGAAATTCCCTTTCTTTCTGTCGAAATAACTCATTGGCCACTTGAAACCAATCTAATCCTTTCCCTTCTTGGGCATACCATTCTTTTAACAATTGATGCCTAACAGGTTTCTTTAATCCCAAAAATAGAAACTGTTCCCGCATGTATTTCTTCATCCAATGCGCATTTTCCTCGTGACGAAGCGCGTGCATTTTTTGAATCAAATGTGCTACCGGGCTTATCATCGAATACTAAAATATAGTTTTCCTTGAAGTCCGCTATCAGTAATGGGCCAATTGGAAGCATCGAAAGGATTATATCTAATGTCCACAAAATTAATTTCATAGAAATTCTTCCACTTACCTCCCTCTTTATCCAATTGCCGAATCCGATTGGCAGAAACATTCGTCACTTCCAATTCGATGTGGTTTTCATCCTTCAATATTCCCGTAGGAATGTTTAATTGAAAAGGAATGGACCAAATAATCCCCAAATCCTTTCCATTCAATTTCACCTTGACCCAGTCACGGACTTGATCAAAATGAAGGACCTTGGCTGATTTTAGTTCCTCTGCAGTTAATGAAAAATCAAAGGAGTATTTCGCTGATCCACTAAATTGATGCGTGGAGGATTCCTTTGTCCAATAATTCAACTCATCCATTTGCTGCGAATGAGGCAAACTAGGTGCACCTTGTACAAAATCTACTTGAATCTTACTTGAAGGCTTTATTTGAACCTCACTTTTTTCCGTCAATACAGATACTACTCCACCTTTGAAAGTACTCGATACGCGGATAATCCGACTTTCACCAGGTGCCAACACGAGTGGAAGCAACTTAGATTTTGGTAATTTAACTTTCTTTAGTTCCTGTGTCAAAGGATTTAGTATTTCTATGCCAGCACTGGATTTTGCCAATGCTACATTTCCCTCACTAAACTGATGGGACAAATTGGTCACAAAATAAGCAAAACCATTTTCAGTCCTTTTACGAATAAAGGAAAGCCCTTGTTCAGTCATCGTCTCTTTACTTACGGCATGACGAGTCAGTACATCTGCTGGATCAGATAAAACCCTTAAGAGAAAACTTTCTCTTGCCTTATACCAACGCTCCTTTTGTTCATCCGAATAATTCCAAGTACTCATTACAGAGGGAATATGTTCTAAAAAATAAACGGGCATTCCCTGTTTTACCCATTTTGCCAAAAGCTCCATGGTTTCTAAAGAAAGGTGTGTACTGGGTGGAATCAGTAACATTTTATAGATATTACCAGAGGGGGCTTTCCACTTTTTAGGAGCTACTACTTGCAAGGTACTCAACAAATAATCTGACACATAATCCACTTGAAAACCTCGATTTTGTAAGGCATTGGACCATTTTCCAAATGGAGTCTGAATCATCCAATCTCGACTATTGGCATGTAAATCAAGGGCGTGGGTTTCCCCAGATGCATTTCTTTGATGCCAAATATCTTCCATGGGAAAATACAGCAATAGGTCAGAATCCGTTGGGTACTTTTGCAACATGCTTTGACATGTTTCAATGTATTTATTCAGTTCGGGTAAAGCACCCCAAAAATGACTTTGAGGATTAAAATTGGTACTAGCATAAAATAACCATCCTGGCCAAGCCACTTCGGGCGGAGAATAAGTAGCTCCATGATAAAAAACGTGGTTCACTCCACCCACAAATACCTCATCAATGATGGGTTTTACCTGAGCTAATGAAACTTTAAAATGATTACCTAACCAAGTAGCCGTTTCACAAGAAACCAGTTTTTTGCCCATGATATCTGCTGCAGACGAGGCCAGTTTGATATTTCTTAAATCCGGTATACCAAATCTTACACTATCATAATCTGGGTCAATGCGATATCCCGGAATGGTATAAGGCTTACTGCCAAAAAATTCAGTTTCTGGAATATCCACAGAAGCGTATAAATCAATCAAATTTCCGGGAGAACCATGTGCCTGATCCCGACTTAAGAAACCTTGGTTTTTAATCCATTTAGACCATGGTTTAGTAAATTGATTGAGCAACATATCAGCCAAAGTACGGTGATAATCTGCCCAAACTTGATTTTGAAATTCGCTCTCTGCTTTAGCTGCCGCCAATACTGGTAAATAATGACGGAGGTCATAACCATTAATTCTCCTAAATTCATCAAATACACGAGGACTAAAATTAGCCCCATAAACTTCATATGAATCCGTATAAATGGCCCTAAGAGGAGCATGTGATTTTTTTAAGACAGCGGCAAAGGCTTGTTTATACACATCCCATGCCTCTTGTGAAAAATGATCCATCACCCATCCTTCTCCGCCAGGAGCTGCACGTTTGACTTTTTGTTGGGTTAAGGTTTGATAAAACAGATAAATAACCGTATTCGCCGTTTTTGCCTTCCAATGTGAAATTTTACCTTGTTGATACAAGGGCCACAAATCTTCCTGAAAATTGTTTCCTTGGTACGATGTGATAGATACTAATTGAGAATTGGCGGATTTTTCTAAGCTGGGGGAAATAGTTGCGATTGCTTCTCCTTCTGACAAATTCAATGTTTGAATCTTATAGGCTTTGGCCGCTTCGGTGATACCTATTTGTGGGCCACCATAGGGCCATCCAGTTCCTAAGGTTAAATCAATCCCAAGATGTAACCTTTTAGATTCCTTTAGGACATAGGCCAATTTCGAATTCCAAGCGGGACTCAGGTAATTCAAGAATTGATTTTCATAGCCTTTTGCCCCATAAATGGGAATGATGTGCAAACCTCCAAAACCAGCTTTGGCAAAGGCCTCTAAGTTATGTGTGATTCCTTTCTCAGAAACAGCATTCCCTGGCCACCACCAATAAGCCCAGGGTTTGGCACTTGAAAAAAGAGCAGGGTCTTTCGGCCCTGCTGCTTTAACATTGCTGTAAATCAACAGCAATACAATGAATAATTTTTTCATTTTCTTAGACAAATCTGCCCAATAAATTTTCTAAATATTCTTGTTTACCTGATATCAAAGCTGGCTCTCCAATTTCGGTAGCAATTTGATACAAGTCCTCCAATTTCAATTTACCTTGTTCGAATTCAGCACCTTTACCTGAATCAAAGCTAGCATAACGAGCCGCTTTCAATTTATCCATTTCTCCGTGAGTCAAAATCTTATCCGCGATTAATAAAGCACGTGCAATGGTATCCATTCCTCCAACGTGAGCATAGAATAAATCAGCCGCATCGGTTGAATTTCTACGACGCTTCGCATCAAAGTTGATCCCACCACCAGCTAATCCACCTTGGCGTAAAACAATGGCCATGGCTTCCCCCCACTCATAAATATCCGTAGGGAACTGATCTGTATCCCAACCGTTTTGGTAATCGCCGCGGTTGGCATCCAAAGAAGCTAACATGCCATTATCAGAAGCCACTTGGCACTCATGGGCAAAAGTATGACCAGCTAATGTAGCGTGGTTAACTTCTAGATTTAAGCCAAATTCAGACAATAAATCAAACTCTCTCAAAAATCCAATTACTGTTGCCGAATCATAATCATATTGGTGTTTAGTTGGCTCACAAGGTTTTGGTTCAATAAAGAACTTCCCTGTAAATCCATTTCTACGAGCATATTCTACACAAGTATGTAACATTCGAGCAAAATGCTCGCGCTCACGCTTCATGTCGGTATTTAATAAAGTCATATATCCTTCTCTCCCTCCCCAGAATACATAGCCACGACCACCTAATTTGATCGTCGCATCAATGGCAGATTTTAACTGAGCTCCTGCATGTGCTAACACTTCAAAGTTGGGGTTAGTCGAAGCGCCATTCATATAACGCTCGTTCGAGAACAAGTTGGCTGTTCCCCATAATAATTGCACGCCACTTTCTGCCTGTTTTTTGGCAAAAATGTCCGAGATATATTGTACACGGCTTGAAAATTCTTTAGGATCTTGGGATTGATCAATCGCATCTACGTCGTGAAAACAATAAAATGGTGCACCCATTTTAGTAATAAATTCAAATGCTGCATCTGCTTTATCAGCAGCACGCTGACGTGGATCAGAAGCTACATCCCATGGATAATGATGTGTTCCTGGGCCAAAGGGATCTGAACCGTCTCCACAGAATGAGTGCCAATAGGCAATAGCAAAACGAAGGTGCTCCTTCATGGTTTTACCCGCTACTATTCTATTTTCATCATAGTAACGAAATGCTAAAGGATTGTCAGAATCTACTCCTTCAAATTTAATTTTTTCAATGCCCTTGAAATATTCTTTTTGGCCTATAATAACACTCATGGTTGAACAGTTTAATTTTTATCTATAAGCTTCAAAACTACAAAATCTACCCAAGACTAAAATAGCTTAGGGTCTTTTTTTTTAGATACAATTGCCTAAGAATAAACGGAGAGAACAGAATAGATGAACAAAGAGTAAAATCTTTTTTCTATTTTTGAAAAAAAGAGCTCATCAATGACAAAAAAACTATTCTTCTTCCTTCTGCTAGGACTTTTTGCTAATCCTATTTTTGGCCAATCACCAGCAGGTACTTACAACGCAAACAATCGATTCGAACAATTAGAATCTATACTACCTACACCAAATAGTTATCGTACTGCCAGCGGTTCACCTGGTAAAGATTACTGGCAGCAACGCGCAGATTATGATATCAAAGTGGAGTTAGATGATATCAATAGAAAGATTATTGGCTCAGAGACCATCACTTATTTCAATAATTCACCGGATGAATTACCCTATTTATGGCTGCAATTAGACCAAAATCTATTTGAAAAAGGATCGGCTGGTAGCACATCTAAAACCGGTGACATCAAAAATGGCATTTCTGCGTCTGCTTTTAAAGAACTAACAGATCCTAAAAGCTATGGATACAAAATTACGGCGGTAAAAGACATGAAAGGAAATGCTTTACGCTATACCATTAATCAAACGATGATGCGCATCGACTTACCTACTCCCGTAAAATCAGGAGCCAGTGTTAGTTTTGCGATTGATTGGAATTACTTAATTACCGAATATTACGGTCGTTCTGGATATGAGTTTTTTGCCAAAGATGGAAATGCTAATTATTTCATTGCACACTGGTTCCCAAGAATGGCGGTGTACAATGATGTGTATGGCTGGCAACATAAGCAATTTTTAGGCCAAGGAGAATTTACCTTGAACTTTGGTAACTATAAAGTGGCGATCACGGCACCCAATGACATCGTGGTAGGTGCTGGAGGTGAGTTATTGAATCCAAACCAAGTGATGACTGCGACTCAATTAAAACGTTGGGAGAAGGCTAAAACAGCTACTCGCCCTGTGGAAATCATCAATCAAGAAGAAGCCGAACAAGCCGAAAAAGGAAAGCCTACTGGTAAAAAAACCTGGATTTACAAGGCCGACAATGTGCGTGATTTTGCATTTACGGCTTCCCGTAAATTCATTTGGGATGCCATGCAAGTGGATGTAGAAGGTAAAAAAGTTTGGGCGATGTCTTATTATTCCAAAGAAGGAAATCCACTTTGGGGGAAATATTCCACTATGGTAGTAGCACATACCCTTCGTTCCTATTCCAAAAGAACGGTGGCCTATCCATATCCAGTAGCTATTTCTTGCCATGCTACACTGGGTGGTGGAATGGAATACCCGATGATCTCCTTCAATGGCGGTCGACCAGAAACCGATGGAACCTATTCAGAAAATGTAAAAAATGGCATGATTGGGGTTATTATTCATGAAGTTGGGCACAACTTCTTTCCGATGATCATCAATTCTGATGAAAGACAATGGTCCTGGATGGATGAAGGTTTGAATACCTTTTGCCAATACTTAGCGGAGCAAGAATGGGATCGTAATTTCCCAGCTAGACGTGGGGAAGCTCAAAGCATTGTTCCTTACATGCGTTTAGATTCAAAAAATCAAGTTCCAGTGATGGCTAATTCTGAAAACATCATGGATTTTGGAAACAATGCCTACGCTAAACCAGCGGCTGCCTTAAACATCTTGCGTGAGACCGTGATGGGTCGTGAATTATTTGATTATGCTTTCAAAGAATACGCAAGACGCTGGGCATTCAAACAACCGTATCCTGCTGATTTCTTCCGTACCTTAGAAGATGCATCTGGAGTAGATTTAGATTGGTTTTGGAGAGGCTGGTTCTATGGAACAGAGCCTGTTAATCAATCCATTGAAACCGTAGAATGGTATGGCATAGATAACCAAGACCCAATCGCCAAAAAAGCAAAAGACAAAGCTGATTTTACGGCTAAAAGAGAAACCATTTCGAATATCCGTAATAAAACGGATATCAAAGAAACGGTGGTTGAAAAAGACCCTGACATGAATGACTTTTACAATAGCTATGACCGTTTTGCGACTTCTGAGGCTGAAAAGAAAAAATACCAAGACTACTTAGCTTCCTTGTCGGATGATGAGCGCAAATTGGTCGCTGAAGGAAAGAATTTCTATGTGGTAAATTTCAAAAATAAAGGTGGATTACCTATGCCTGTTATTGTCAAATTAAGCTTTGAAGATGGAACAGAGGAAGTGCTTCGTTTTCCAGCAGAAATCTGGCGCTTGAATGATGTACAGGCGAAGAAAATCATTCCTACCAGTAAAAAAGTAGCCAAATGGACACTAGATCCATATTATGAAATCGCTGATATCGATACAGACGACAATTCATTCCCTCGCGAACCAGCACAACCTACGCGTGTTCAACTATTTAAAGCACAACCAAGAAGTTATGGAGCTGGCCAAGCTAACCCAATGCAAGATGCACAAAATGCTAAAAAAGCTGCAGGAGCGGTTACAGGTTCTAAAAACTAAAATACTCCTTTGGATTAATAAAAAATGTCAACCCTCTCGGGGTTGACATTTTTGTTCATGAATGATTCTCAAATTAGCAATTAAGCTAATCCACATTTCATTTTAATAAATATCCATAGTTTCTCTCCATCAGGAACACGTACACGCTCTTCCTTAATTTGTACTAAAGGAGCCTGCTTAATTCTTTCAAATAAGCGAGTATAATATAAATATGCCAATAGAACACCATTTTTGGATTCTTGGGGTAATCGATTGATTCCACGCAATCCTGCATCAAAGTCCAATTGAATATCAGCTTCAATGTCCTTTTTATCTTTTTCTGTCATCGTCAAATAATCGATTCCTGGGAAATATACCCTTCCTCGCTCATCAAAATCCGATTTGATATCTCGTAAAAAATTGATTTTTTGAAAAGCGGAACCTAAGGCACAAGCATCGGATCTTAAGGCATGGTATTTCGATTTATCTCCTTGACAAAAAACATGCAAGCACATTAATCCTACCACCTCCGCTGAACCATATATGTATCGTTTATAACCCTCTTCATCATACTGAGTTTCAAACAAATCAAGCTCCATAGAATATAGAAATGCATCCACTAATTCTTGCTCCATGTCATATTCATGAAAAACCCGTTGAAATGACTCTAAGATAGGATTCAAACTTATTTTTTCTTCTAAAGCCCAATAGGTATCCTTTTTGAATCGCTCAAACAAAACTTTTTTATCATGGTCATGAAAAGTATCCACAATTTCATCTGCCAAACGAACAAATCCATAAATCGCATAAACAGGATCATGAAACCGACTGGATAAAGTCTTAATTCCTGATGAAAAGGAAGTAGAATAGGCATTGGTCAACAGTTTGGAACAAGCCAATGAAACACGTTGATATAAATCTATCTGAGTCATGCTATTTTCTTAGGGATTTATCAACTTCATGGGCAACCACCAATCCCGAAATTAAGGAAGGAGGAACACCGGGGCCCGGAACAGTCAACTGTCCCGTATAATATAAGTTATCTAATTTCTTGTTTTTCAAGCTAGGTTTTAAAAAAGCCGTTTGGAATAAGGTATTGGCTAATCCATAGGCATTCCCCTTAAATGCATGGTAATCAGACATAAAATCTTGGTGAGCATAAGAACGCTTATATACAATAGAATCTCGAATATTTTCTCCGCAATAAGCTTCCAAACGATCCATTAATTGAAGGAAATACTTTTCTCTGTATGCTTCAGTATCTTCCAAATTAGGGGCAACAGGGATTAACAAAAAGAGATTTTCACATCCTTCTGGTGCCACAGATGGATCCGTCACCGAAGGGGCACTGGCATAAAACAAAGGATCAGAAGGCCAAGAAGGATCGGTATAAATTTCGTGTGAATGGACCGAAAAATCACGGTCAAAAAACAAATTATGATGTTTTAGTTTTGGGAGACGTTTGGATATTCCTAGGTAAAATAATAAAGACGAAGGCGCCATGACACGTTTATCCCAATACTCCTCTGAATAGTTCCTGAAATCTTCTCCTAATAATTGCTCCACCCAATGGTAATCCGCACTGGCTACCACCATATCTGCTTCAATTAAACCTTTAGCTGTCTTTACTGCACGAACATGTTTATTGACAATCTCAAAACCCGTTACCTCCGAATTATAGGTAAATTTTACTCGCTTTTCCTCAGCCAATGCCACCATGCCCTTCACGATTTGGTGCATTCCTCCCATGGGATACCAAGTGCCCATGGTAATCTCAGCAAAATTCATCAAGCTATACATAGCAGGCGTATTTTGAGATATAGCACCTAAAAATAAAATTGGGAATTCCATCAATTTCAAAATGGTTCCCGATTTAAAAAACTTACGGATATGTTTGTAGAAGGAAGAAAAAACATCCATACGGATGGCATCTATGAGCAGTTTTAAACTTAAAAATTCCGTAATTTTCACCGATGGGCGCCAAACAAAATCCTGAATACCCACCCGATATTTATAAGCTGCTTGTTTTAAAAACTTGTCCAATTGACCAGAAGCCCCTTCCTCATACGATTCAAATAAATCTTTAATTCCATCCATGTCGGCCGGAATATCAATGACCTCAGAATCAGATAATATAACAGTATAAGAAGGATCTAAACGTTTCAACTCATAATAATCAGATGGCTTTTTCCCGAATTTCCCAAAATAGGTTTCAAAAATATCTGGCATCCAATACCAGCTTGGACCCATATCAAACACAAATCCTCCTTCTCTAAAAACTCGAGCTCTACCACCAGGTTCAGCATTTTTTTCCAACACCTGAACCTCATATCCTTTGTCTGCTAATGCAGTTGCTGCTGAAATGCCAGAAAAGCCAGCACCAATGACTATTACCTTTTTCTTTTTCATCCTGTCCATTTATTCGTAGCTAAACAAATATAATCATCTTTTGAAAGAGCTATACAGCGAAAAAGAAAAAGCCAGACAAAATCTGACTTTTTACTTGTTTCTTCTGTTAACCAAAAAACTAATCAATTCTGAAATTTTAAGCGTACATGTGTAATTTTTTCTTTAATTCTTTCCGAGCTATGTGAATTCGGTTTTTAACGGTACCGATGGGCAAATCTAATTCTTCTGAAATCTCATGGTACTTAAATCCTCTGAAATACATCAAAAAAGGTAATCGATACATTTCGTCTGTTTGCTCTAATGCTTTTTCTAAATCTTCACGCACAAACTCAGATAATGCGCCATTTGTTTGTAAAGATTCTTGTGAGTTGATGAAGTGTAAATTTTCAGTGGTATCAATGAAAGTATTTCGACGAACCATACGCTGGTATTGCGTAATGAACGTGTTTTTCATGATGGTAAACAACCAAGCTTTTAAATTGGTCCCTTCTGCATACTTTTCACGGTTGGAGTATGCCTTCACCAGGGTATCCTGAACTAAGTCGTTGGCATCATCCATGTCTTTTGTTAAACGTAAAGCAAAGGGTTTCAAAAACTTAGAAAAGCTTCCAACCTGATACGTAAATTCAAGAGCTGTCATATATGAAGTGTTTGTTTTGTTTAACAAATTTATAAAAAGATTAAACAAAACAAATTATTATTGAAAAATATTTATCGCTACAACCCTCGAACTGGTCGTCTCAAAAAGCTTAATCATCGGTTATCTAATCCTGAAATTGGGCTAAAAAATAAAATGAGTGTATATTTAAACCCCCATCTGAAATAGATGGCACCGCATGAAATTAAAATCTCAGGTATTATTTTTCTTCTTGTTTTTTCTTTTTTACGAATCCTATTCGCAGAAAAATTGTTTTTGTACCCTACAAGGAAGAGTCTCCTCCATTGAAAATCGGGAAAAAATTAAAGGGGCGTACGTATATTTAAAAGGCACTAATTTTGCCGTTCAAACAGATTCTCTAGGTAATTTCTCCATCAAAAAAATCTGCCCAGGAACTTATACCTTGGTTTGTGAAATGAGTAGCTATGAGCCTGTGGAAATCAAGGTCAATCTTAGTAATCAACACGAAGAAAATATTGCACTCCATGTGCACGATGAACATTTGCAGGAAGTTATCGTCAGCGGTAAAAGAAATGAAACAAGTGCTCAAATGCGCGGCTCATTAAGTACGGAGGAAAGAAAAGAAAGAGATGGGTTAAATTTAGGGGAAATGCTGAAAGGTATTTCAGGCGTTCAAAGCTTACAAACCGGAAGTACCATTTCCAAACCTGTTATACACGGGCTGCACTCTAGTCGGGTAATCATTCTCAATCAAGGGGTTCGACAAGAAGGTCAAAATTGGGGAAGCGAACATGCTCCAGAAGTTGACCCTTTTGTCAGTAAAAATATTCAAGTCATTAAAGGGCCTGCTGGTTTGCGCTATGGTGGAGATGCCATTGGAGGTATTGTCATGCTAGAACCCAACGCCCTCCCAGATACCAGCGGTATTAAAGGTGAACTACAAAACATTTACTTCACCAATGGCCGCCAATGGGTAGGTTCAGGAAGTGTAGAAGGTGGCTTTGCAGGAGCAAAAGGCTGGGGATGGCGTATCCAAGGAACCATTAAAAATGGTGGGAATATACATTCGGCCAATTATTATTTAGCGAATACTGGAGTACAAGAACAAAATTTTTCTAGCCAAATTGGATATAAAACGCGTCAGTTTGGTACGGACCTTTTCTATAGTAGATTCCATACAGTATTGGGAATCTTCTTAGGGTCTCATATCGGAAACGTGAATGACTTAGAAAGATCGATCAAATTAGCGAGTCCTCTGGAACAATTCACCCCCAATGAATTTATTCGAAACATCGATCGGCCAAACCAAGATGTCATCCATGATTTGTTGAAATTTAAAAGTTTTTATCAAGTTTCCCCTAATTATACCTTACGTTTAACCTTGGCTCATCAAACAGATCAACGTTTAGAGCTGGATGTTTTACGTGCTGGGAAAAACATCAATACCTTAAGCTTTCAACTTAGCACTTATACTGGCGAAGTCATTTTAGATGGTGCCAATTCTAGTCAATTCTGGAAAGGACAATATGGTTTTACCTTCTCGCTACAAGACAATATCACTTCAGGGAATCGGGTAAATAACCCCACTTTGGTTACCAGTCTATTGCCTAATTATGAACAAAATAACCTAGGTATATTTGTCATCGAAAGAATGGTCAAAGAAAAATGGGAATTGGAATTAGGGCTTCGATTGGACCAAAAGGAAATTGTGACCCACCGACCTATCAAGAACTATTCTTTCATTATTGACCGAGATATACAACGATTTACGGGCTTATCAGGCAGCGCAGGTATTAAATACCATTGGACAGACAATTTAGAAAGCCACTTCATTTTAGCTAGGGCATTCCGAGCTCCAGGTGCTAACGAATTATTTTCCAATGGTGTGCACCATGGTGCAGCTGCTTATGAAATTGGTCAAGCGAACCTAAAAGGGGAAACAGCCACCAACCTAAGTCTGAATACAGAATATAATTTGGAAAAATGGAACATCGAATTAGGCTTATACAGTAATCATATTCAGGATTTCATCTACTTACGGCCCATGGTCAATGATGGTCAAGCTGTCTATATTGTGACACTACGTGGTATTTTCCCTGGATTCACTTACGAACAAATCAATGCTCGATTTAATGGATTAGATGGCCAAATTTCATACCACATAAATCCTAAAATTTCCTTAGTTCAAAAGACAAGTTTGGTAAGGGCTTTTAATATCAAAAACCGAGAATATATGGTGAATATTCCCGCTGACCGCTTTGAATATTTGGTTCGATATCAATTCAATAAAAACAAACAATATATCAGTGCAGGAATCACTCAAGTCTCAAGACAAAGTCGAGTAGAACCTGGTTCTGACTATTCAGCTCCACCTGCTGCTTATCAATTGGTACAACTGAACTGGGGATATCAATTCAACAAATTGGATGTGGGAATACGTATCACCAATGTGCTCAATGAATCCTATCGAGATTATTTAAATAGATTCCGCTATTATACGGATGACCAAGGACGAAATATCCAATTGAGAGTAGTTTACAAATTCAGTTAATTACCTTCTCAACCATTGCTCAGGATTCTGGCGAATGGTGTTTTTCCAAACTTGAAAATTTATTTCTGCGGTACCATCTTCATCAGATGCCACACTACCTATTCGCTGGCCAGTTCGAACTCGCTGCCCCGTGGAAACCGAAACATTGTCTAACTTACTGTAGACGGTAAAGTAATCACCATGTTGAATTGCCACCACCATGTTAATTCCCGGAATATTGACCACCGATTGCACAATACCTTCATAAACAGAATGTACAGGAGAACCTGGAGCTGTTTGAATATCAATACCATTATTATTGATCATCACTCCCTTCAAGATAGGATGCTTATGTACCCCAAAATGATCTGAAATGAACCCTGAAGGAACAGGAAATGGCATTTTACCCCGTAAAGCTCCAAATGAACTCGCTAATTTAGCCTCCTCGGCATTCATGTAATAAATATTTTTTTCTAATGGCTCAGCTTTAGCCACTTCTACTTTCTCATTTACTTTAGGCTTCGCCAGTTCTTTTTTATCCTCTGCCGTTTCAATTCTCGTCTCCAACTTAGTATCTTCATTGCCCGACTTCTCGGCATATTTTGGTAAAGATCCATCTCCCCTCAACGTCGGCAATGAGGGTTTATTCACTTCTAATTTTCTGGCTTGCTGTGCTAAACGTAGGCGTCGCTCTCTTTCCTGACTTTTTTGAATCTCTCGAGCCACGATTCCAGCAATCAAATTATCTAATTTCCGAATCGCCAATTTCTTTCGCTCCAATTCGATACGTAATTTCTTTTCTTGCTGGGTTAAGACCGTAACCACTTTGTCCTCTTTGGTTTTCAGTACTTCCAAGGTCTTCTTCTCCTTTTCCTTCTCTACCAATACCTTTTTCTCTTCTGTTTTCTTAAAGATGACTTGCTGCTCTTTGGACATTAAATCCTGACGAGTTTGAAATATCTTATGCGCTTGGGCTTTACGGTTGCTAGTAAATTGACGCAAATAGTCAAAACGTCGTGTAAATTCACCAAGGTTAGAGGAAAGCAATAAAAAACTAAGCTTATTATATACCGTAGATGTCTTTTGCGCCTCAAATAACATTTGGGCATACATCCGCTTTAATTTTTCCAATTTGGCTGCGAGGATGTCACTTTCTTGACGGAGTTTATTAGCTTCTCGTGCCAATAGCCGTTGATTTTCGCTCAAAATGCCAATTTGCTTTTTCTGAACACCAATCTGCTCTTTTAAGACATTCAACTTCCCTAGGGATACTTTTTTCTTCTTTGAAGTACGAGAAATGATGCTATTTAGTTCTTTAATTTTAGCTAAATTCTCCTTCTTTTGACGCTCCAATTGCTCTCTTTTATCCACTTGGGCGTCCATGGAAAAAGCCAGCATTAAACAAAATAGAAAAGCGATGTATTTCAAGGTTTTAGGATTTATTTGTTCAGGTATTTAGCAGGAACTTTAAAAGGAAATTCTAAAGGACTTTCTAACAATTCAACTTTAGAATACTTGATACTAATGAGCGTTTTTACTACTTTATTGTCCTTGTCCTTCACATCTAACGTAATTTGACTTGAAAAAGGGAATAAAAACTGGTTTATTGTCGCAAAATCTTCATAATCCAACGTCAATTTATTTTCTGTAGGGCCATCATTGACCAGCAATTTTTTCAGCTTTCTATTAGGTCCCACATAATTATCAATTTGAATGCGACCTTCATCTTGTTTCAAAATATAATTTTCATTTTCTCGAATTACCCTAGAATTTTTCTTCTTAAAGGGTTGATTCCCCACAATTAAAGATTGTAAGATTTCATAGTTTATTTTAAAACCCATTTTGGTACTTAAACTATCATAAGTCAAGTTAAAATACTCATTATTGATTTTATGAAAAAACTGTACTCGATCTTTCGAAAAAATCCCGGTGGCTCCAGTGATCATAGATACAGAAATGTTCATCCAAATCAGACTGTCTTTTTTCATCCGAATATCCACGGTATAGGTATCTGAATTGGAATTTGTCTTCCAAAGAACCTTTGACTTTGCCTTTAGGTAATTGAAGTTCAAATCTTCAGTATGAACTTTGGGTTCCTCCACTACTGGTTGAACTTCCACCACTGCTGGCTTAATTTCGATTAATGTCGTTGTATCCATGGCTATGATGGTATCAATTACCGCTACCGTTTCCACCGATGGAGTCCCAACCTTTTTCCCACAGGATTGAAAAAGAATGAATAAAAAAACAAGTAAAATATTTTTCCCGTGGCTTAAATGCGGCATGTGATTTTTTTTACAACACAAAATTATCTCAATTTTCGATAATTTGCCTCTTCTCAATCTTTTTAAATAAATTTGGACTAGCTCCCTCTAAATTTTTTGCCTTTTCCCAAGCCTTCATCGCTTCCTCCAACCTTCCTAAGCGAAACAGGATATCTCCATAATGTTCCCAAACCGTTGAGCTATTTTGCTTCTCATCCTTCAGCGCTAATTCTAGGTATTGCAAAGCTTTGGAATACTCCTTTTGCTGATACAAAACCCAAGCATATGTATCCAAATAAGTTCCATTTTTGGGGAATTTATCTGTTAATACTTTAGCCATTTTTGCGGCTTTGTCTAGCTTTTCTTTTCTTAATGATAAATAATAGCTGTAATTATTTAGTACATGTTCTTCCTCTGGGTTTTTAGCCAACACCTTTTCGAAACTCATATCAGAATCCCGATAATTCCCCGAGGCATGATAGGCATCCCCCATCAAGGCAAATAATTGTATATACCAAGTATCTTTCTCCTGTACATAAGGAATAGCTGACTCAAAAGAAGCTAGTGCTTCTTTGCTCTTTCCCTGCATATATTGGGCAAAACCCATTTGAAACCACAAAAATCCTTGATTGGGATAAGCTTCTAAAGCTTCTTTTGAATGCACTAAGACACTATCTAAAGCATTCATCTCAAAGTCCAATTGAATAATTCTAGTCCAAACCTCAAACTTCCCTCCCCCATTTCGTGCCGCTTTGATATAGGCTTTTTGACCTTCTTGAAACTTGGAAATACTCATCCATAAATCTCCTTGCATGGCCACAAATCGAGGCTCTTTGGGAAAAGCAGCTACAGCCCTTTGTAGAAAAGCATAGGCTTTGTCCCAGTCTCCTTGACCAGACATTAATTCAAAGGTTTGTAAGGTCACTTGACTGAACAGTTCAATGTGCATATCAGAATCGGCTAAACAGCGCTCTAAATAGGAAAGCGATGCTGCAAAATTCTTTTCATGAACCCGTACATTGGCATTTAATAAGGCTACTTGTCCATCATTGGGAAAATCTACCGACAACTGTTCCAATGCGATTTTAGCACCTTTCCAAGTACTTAAATGCCACCAATATTCCATTTGTTCCCAAGCAAACAAGGGCTCTTCAGGGTTATTGGCTACAAAGTTCGCCCCTTCCTGAATAGCTTCTTCCCACTGCTCATTCTTCAAGTATATGTATTGCTTGGTTCGTATTATTTCTGGAAAATCCCCAATCCATGGCTCTGCAGATTTCAATGCCTTCAAGGCCTCGTCACCTTGGTTATTCCATAGGTAAGCCTGAGCTAATCGAAGATTCACATCAGGTTGCATGGAGTCATACTGAATTAATTTCAAAAAGCAGGCAATAGCTTCTTTGGATTTCCTCTCTTGCAATAATAAATCGCCATACATCAATCCATAATCTAAGGAGTAGGGAGAAAGCTCATTGGCCTTTTGTGCAAACTTTAAGGCATTGATGGATTTACCTTGTGCTAGATAACATTTGGCCAAATAAAATGAAATAGATGCTTCCTGTGGCATTTCTGCCAAAAGTTGCTCCCATACTAATATAGCCTCATCATAATCCTCTTTTAAATAATGGCGCATACCTTCAGCCATCCACTCTTCTGCTCGAGCAGGAGAAAAAGCGGCGCTTTCCTTCTTGGCTTTTTTCCCATTTTCCTGCGCAAACAGTGAAAAGGAAAGTAAGCAAACTAAAAGTATTGAATAGAGGTATTTCATAAAAGTTCGAATATACCGAAATACCCCGAATCCTTTTCAAAATTTTAAATGAAATGCGCTGTATTTGAGCAGAATTGAATAGATTCGTTAAAATAATGAATCAAATGAAATACCTATTGTTCTGCACATTACTACTAAGTGGCTCTTTGTTGGCTCAAGAAAAAACCATGAGTTTCGAAGAATATGACCCTGTTTCTACATTAAAAGTTCCAGAGCATCACATCAAAAAAGCTAAATATCCCTTCATTGATATTCACAATCACCAATTCAACATGCCCAATCAAGATTTGGCTTATCTATTAAAACAAATGGATAGCCTTAATATGAAGGTCATGGTAAATCTAAGTGGAAAAGGTTCACAACGTGGTGCTGATATAGCCGCAGGAACAGCATATTTAGCTCTATCTGCTCGTGCAGGCTTAGAAAAAACCAATAACCGTGTGGTGGTTTTTACCAATTTGAGTTTTGCCAATATCGATAGTCCTGATTGGACTGCCAAAACCGTAGCTGCCCTAGAAACAGAAGTAAAAGCAGGTGCTATGGGTTTGAAAATTTATAAGGATCTCGGTTTAGAAGTTAAAGATTCCAAAGGAAATAGACTAGCCACCAATGACCCTAGATTGGATCCTGTTTGGGCAAAATGTGGGGAATTGAATATCCCCGTTTTAATCCATACTGGTGAGCCTATTTCTTTCTTTGATGTTCATGATAAAACCAATGAGCGTTGGTTAGAATTAAAACAATTTCCAGGGAGAGCGCGCCCATCCTCTAAATACCCTTCGTGGCAGGTCGTGATGGATGAACTGACCGACATCATCCGCAAGCACCCTAAAACCAAATTCATTGCGGCCCACCTCGCTTGGAGAGGCAATGATTTAGCAGAATTGGGGCGCTTATTAGACACTTATCCCAACATGTATACGGAAATAGGAGCGGTTATTCATGAATTAGGAAGACAACCGAAAAATGCCCGAAAATTCATGATTCAATACCAAGATCGGGTCTTATTCGGAAAAGATATTTGGAACACATCAGAATATTATACCTATTTCAGATTATTGGAAACAGAAGACGAATATTTCCCGTATTACCGCAAAAGACATGCATTTTGGCGTATTTATGGCCTAGGATTACCAGATGAGGTATTGAAAAAAGTGTATTATAAAAATGCTTTGCACTTACTTCCTAAACTAGACAAAAGTCAGTTCCCAAAATAATTAAGGCAGCTTGCTGAGTACTTGATTGAATTCATTCAACCAAATTTGAGCACCACGCAAGTTCCAATGTGAATCAGATCGGTAAAAATTCATAGTAGCTTGTTGTTTCAATGAAAAACTAGGATCTACTATTTTGACATGCCTTTGAGGGTGCTGCATGATTATTTGAATGGCTAAATTCAGGGCTTTAGTTTCCGTTTCTAAGACTGCAACTGGATTGGGAATCAGAGAAAATATCACTTGATCGTATCCATGCAACAGATAATAGGATTCTATTGCTTGAAGATGACTTACCATCCTATCAATTTCTTCTTTCTTAATAAGCCTGAATGAAGATCCTCTTTTTTGGGGATTAAGCGTTTCTTCTAAATAAAGAAATTGACCATCATGAGAAACTTGTACATCTGGATTTGTTCTACCTAAAGCCTTCCAAGTGAAATCCGCTTTAAGCTCTTTGATCCATCCCAAAAAACCAACATTGAACAAGACAAAATCCAAATTAGATTCCAACGTTGGATGATATATGGCACGCTTTACTCCTGCATCAAATCGATCCAATTGATTGATGAGTATTTGCTTGGTTGACTTATCAACAGGCAACGATTTTTTTTGTTGGACATCAAGACGTAATCTAGCATCAGCCAGATTCATACGGTCCCACATGTTTCTTTCTACACATTCGATTAACAATACTTTTTTCCGCGTGGATTTAGTTGGTATTAGGTGCTGCAGGCTATCTGACCATCGATACATTTGTACAGAATTCACCCGATTGAAATAAGCAGGATGCACTTGAAAAGAACTGTATAAATAACTATCTCCTAAAATGGTTAAATCATAATCGCGCAAATCATTACCCATTTTATCGGGTACGGCCAATAAATGGCTGTCCTTAGCTATGCGAAAATCCGACAAATAGGAAATCCCATATAAATCTCCAAAACGGTATTTATCTGCTCCCCAAGCATCATTGCGTGCATATCGTCCTTGAGTAATCCAATGCATACCTTTTTCCGAACTACTGATCATGAGTACAGTGGAACAGAAAATAAATATTAAAAGGGCAATTAGTCGACGCATATTAGAATTGGAAGTAGATAAATTGTTTTAAACTAAATACGCCTAAAAAATAAATGGCTAAGGCCAATAGACTAAACTGAAATAAAAATGGCCATGCTTGAGTTCTGCCTACTATTCTTTGACGATACTCCCACCAGCATAAGGAAATAATTAAGCCGATGGACAAAACAATTTCAGGGAAGTTCAAGGCAAGTGGTAAACCTGCTGTTTTGCCCATAAATAGTGTTTGGAAGAACTGCTTCACTTCACTAAAATGCTTTAATCTAAAAAATACCCAGGCCAAAGTCACCAAAACAAAAGTCAATAAACGATATGCCCACTGTACCCAAACCTGCTTTTGTGCCTCCGCGGCTAAACTAGGAAATACTTGATTCATACTTAATCCAATAACTTGAAAAAGACCATGCAATGCTCCCCAAATGACAAAATTCCAACTGGCGCCATGCCAAATTCCAGATAATACAAACACCAACATGATGTTCAAATACCATTTGGGAATTGAAACACGGTTTCCTCCTAAGGAAAAATACACATAATCTTTGAACCAAGTAGATAAAGAAATATGCCAGCGACGCCAAAATTCAGGCAAAGATTTAGCAAAATAAGGGGCATTAAAATTATCCATCAATTTAAATCCCATGACTCGCGCTGCACCGATGGCCACATCGGAATATCCAGAAAAATCACAATAAATTTGAAAGGAATAAAAGAATGCGGCTAGTGCCAAAGCAGCACTCGATTGATTACTTATTTGTGCGTAGGTAGGATCCACCAACAGAGCCAAGCGATCAGCGATGACTACCTTCTTAAAAATACCCGCTGCCATTTGCAATAGTCCTGATTTTACTCGGTTCCAATCCCAGTTGTGAACTTCATAAAATTGATGCAACAAATTTTGAGGACGTTCAATAGGACCTGCTACCAACTGAGGGTAAAACATCACGTACAAACTATAAATCCCAAAATTTCTTTCTGCTTTTTGATGTCCACGATATACTTCAATGGTATAGCTCATGGCTTGAAAGGTATGAAAGGACAATCCGATGGGCAAAATCATTTCCAGCACAGGGAGCTGCATGTGTGTCCCCAATTGCTCAGATAGCCAAACGATATTTTGGTCTATGAAATGATAGTATTTGAAAATAGCCAAAACTCCAATATTGGCGGCCAAACTTACCGCCAAGAATAGCTTTTTTTGTAATCCTTGGAAGCGTTCTAGATAGATTCCAGCAAAATAATCGATAAGTATGGTGAACCCCAATATCCCTAAATACATGGGCACAAAAGCCATGTAAAAGTAGCAGGAGGCCGCTAAAAGCAGGAACCAACGAAACTTAGGTTGTAATAAAAAATAAGCACTGGTAATAATTCCAAAGAAGACTAAAAACTGCAAGGAATTGAATACCATAGCTTCTTATTTATGAACCGTCACCTTAACGGATAAAGTTGTATCATCCATAGAAATTTCAGATGCTTGATCTAAACTCTCTTTCCAATTGATGCTCAATGCTTGAACCTCCTGACAGATATAGGCCCCAAATTCTTGAATACTTTCTTCCCAAGCCACATCTCCCTTCAACACGTCGATGTTGATTTTATCCACTACATCAAATCCTGAATCCTTTCTAAGATTTTGGATGCGATTAACAAATTCACGTGCCATACCCTCGCGTACTAAAGATGGACTCAATTGACTGTCCAAAGCAATCGTTAACCCAGAATCGCTGGCTGTTAGGTAGCCTGGCATATCCTCCGTTAAAATTTCCACATCTGTTAGTTCAATGGAAAAATTACTCAACAAAATAGTACCTTGAGCTTCCAACACTTGCAAGTTTTCTGCCGTCATGGAGTTAATTGCCTCCGCTACGGACTTCATATCTTTACCAAACTTAGGTCCTAATGCTTTAAAATTTGGCTTCACTTTTTTACTTAATACACCAGCAGCATCGTCCAAATAATTGACTTGTTTGACATTTACTTCCGATTTAATCAAATCTTCCACACGACGAATTTGGTCACGAACCTGCTCTTGTAAAACAGGAACCAACACTTGAGTCAATGGCTGACGTACTTTTAATTTATGCACTTTACGAATGGAGTGTACCAAAGAGCAAATGCGCTGTGCTAAGTCCATGGATGCCTCCAATGCTGGATTCTCCCAAGCAGGATTTACCTGAACAAAATCTGTCAAGTGAACAGATTCCTTATTACTTAAATTCTTGAATAACCAATCCCCGTAAAAAGGTGCAATTGGCGACATCAATTGAGCTACTGTTTCTAAGCAAGTATACAATGTTTGGTAAGCAGCTTGCTTGTCTGGGTTGATTTCCTTTTCGGTAGACTCTGGATTCCAGAATCTTCTTCTTGAAAGTCTTACGTACCAGTTCGACAAATGATCACACACAAAATCTTGAATGGCACGACCCGCCTTGGTTGGCTCATAAGAGGCATAGGCTTCGTCTACTTCTTGAATCAAATGCATCAATTTGGATAATACCCAACGGTCTAATTCTGTTAAATTAGCTTCTTCTAATGGATTTGCCTTGGGATCAAAACCATCCAAATTAGCATATAAAGCAAAGAAATTATAGGTATTGGTTAATGTGCCAAAAAACTTATTTCTCACCTCAGTAATACCAGCCAAATCAAATTTTAAGTTATCCCAAGGTTGGGCATTGGTAATCAAATACCAACGTGTTGGATCAGCTCCATACTTTTTCAAGGTTTCAAATGGATCTATGGCATTACCCAATCGCTTGGACATTTTATTTCCATTTTTATCCAAAACCAAACCCGTAGAGACGACATTTTTAAAAGCTACTGAATCTTCTACCATACTAGAAATAGCATGTAATGTAAAGAACCAGCCACGGGTTTGATCAACGCCTTCCGAAATAAAATCAGCAGGATATGATTCTTTAAATACCTCTTGATTCTCAAATGGATAATGCCATTGGGCAAAAGGCATAGCTCCTGAATCAAACCATACATCAATCAAATCCAATTCACGAGATAAGACAGCACCTGATTGACTTACCAAATACACTTGATCCACAAAAGGACGGTGAAGATCAGCCGTGCCTGCTTGTATCGCAGCTATAAAATCTTGATTACCTTTAACCTGCTCAGCATTTAATTTACCTGAAGTTAAAGCCTTTTCCAATTCAGAAGTCAACTGTTCCAAAGATCCAATACAAATCTCTTCAGAACCATCTTCTGTTCTCCAAATAGGCAAAGGTGTACCCCAATAACGGGAGCGTGATAGATTCCAATCCACTAAATTTTCTAGCCAGTTACCAAATCGACCTGTTCCCGTAGATTCAGGTTTCCATTGAATGGTTTGGTTCAAAGCGATCAATTTATCTTTGACTGCCGTGGTTTTGATAAACCATGAGTCCAAAGGATAGTATAAAACAGGTTTATCCGTCCTCCAGCAATGTGGATAAGGGTGATCAAATTTTTGTACGTTAAAGGCTTTATTTTCCGTTTTTAATTGAATGGCGATCCGCTCATCCACGGACAAATACTTATCTCTTCCTTGCTTGATTCTTGCTTGTTCCTTCTCTTCTTCGGTCAGGTAAGCTTCTTTAACAGGCTCTAATGCATAATCACTCACTTCTTCTACAAATTTCCCTTGCCGATTCACCAATGGCACTTCTTTACCATTGACATCTAGGACCATAATCGCTGGAATGCCATTTTGCTGAGCTACACGGAAGTCGTCTGCACCAAAAGTTGGAGCCGTATGAACTATACCCGTACCATCTTCGGTCGTCACAAAATCCCCTAAAATAACTCGAAATGCTGGTGTAGCGGGTTGAACGTAAGGCATCAATTGTTCGTATTCAATTCCTTCTAAATCCGCTCCCTTACATTCTCCCATGATTTGATAAGGAATGGCTTGAGGTTTTTTATCAGCAGCTATATATTCTTCGAAATCTCCATTTAAGGCAAGAAAATTGAAATATTTGAGTACCAAATCCTTAGCAAGTACTACATGAACAGGAAGAAAAGTATAAGGATTAAAGGTTTTAACAAGCACATAAGTAATTCCTTTCCCAGCCGTCAAGGCTGAGTTGGATGGTAAAGTCCAAGGAGTGGTAGTCCAAGCCAATAAATACACTGAATTTCCTTGACTTAATTCAAACAAAAATTGGGATTTTTGATTCTGAATAGCTTTAAATTGAGCCGTTAAGGAAGTATCTTTCACATCACGGTAACAGCCCGGTTGATTTAATTCATGCGAAGAAAGACCAGTACCCGCTGCAGGTGAATAAGGTTGAATGGTATAACCTTTATACAACAATCCTTTGTCGTACAGGCGTTTTAACAAATTCCAAACACTTTCAATATAGGGGGTTTGATAAGTCACATAGGGATTTTCAAGATCTACCCAATAACCCATCTTTTCTGTCAAATCATTCCATTGCCCCGTGAATTTCATGACCGTTTCACGGCACTTTTGATTGTATTCTTCAACACTAATTTTCTTACCAATGTCTTCCTTGGTGATACCCAATTCTTTTTCCACTTGCAATTCCACTGGCAGACCATGTGTATCCCAGCCACCCTTGCGTTTTACTTGTTTCCCTTTTAGTGTTTGGTATCGACAAAAAATATCTTTGATGGCGCGCGCCATGACGTGGTGAATCCCAGGAGTACCGTTAGCAGAAGGAGGACCTTCATAAAATGTAAAGCTTGGATGACCAGCACGTGTGGAAATCGATTTCTCAAAAATCTGCTCTTGATTCCAGAAATTTAAAATCTCATCGGCAACTTGCGCGTAATCTAAATTTTTGTATTCCTTGAATTTCACGTATAAAGGGGATTTAATAGTATAAGCTAGGCAAAATTGAGGCAAAAATAGTAAAATTTGGGCTGAAATCGTAATATCATTTCCTTCCTTATCTAATTAATCTGTTTTAGATAGCAGGTCATTTTCTTTGGATTTTATGCCATATTTATCCTAATTTGTTGCTTGTCGATATATGAAAAAGCTTGAAATAAGAAATAAACACCTTGCCCTTCGAAAATCCTGGACTCAGGAAGAATGGCAAATGCGAAATGAACAATTACATCAACAGGTAATAAGCTATCTTAAATCCCTTCCAAAGGGGACAGTTGTTTTTAGTTTTCAATCAATAGAAGGAAAGTGGGAAGTCGATACACTGCCTATTCATGAAACCATCACCCATCCTCCTTATGAATTCCAATTGGCTTTCCCCAGAGTAGAAGGTGAAGGAAAAATGTCGGCCTACATCGTGTATGAAAAAACTTCCTGGATTAAATCGGCCTGGGGCATCCTAGAACCAGACCCTATAACGGCAAAAAAAATAGAGCCAAACGAAATACAAGTTGTTCTAGTCCCACTCATTGGATTTGATTTACTGGGTCATCGGGTCGGGTTTGGTAAAGGGTTTTATGATCGCTTTTTGTCACAATGCCAGCCAAACTGTTTAAAAATCGGCTTAAGCTTAGAGGGTCCAGTTCCTCAAATTGATGATCTTCATGCATTTGATATCCCCTTGGATGTCGTCATCAGTTATGAAAGACTTTATACCATTCATTGAATTAGTCCAAAAATTCCTTTCTTGTTCGAGATATAAGCCCTAATTTTGCGTTCCAATAAACATTTTTCTGTGAAAATCAGGCTATTAATGATGTTTTACGTTTGTTTCATGACCCTAACTTTAATGGGGCAAGAAGAAGTAAAACCGAAGTTATATCCTATTGAACAGACAGAAGGCGGTTGGAACAAAAAGTATACCTATAAAAGACAAATTATAGAAAGCCCATTGGCCTTGCAAATTCCTTTATTGGAGGCAAGAGACCCTGAAGTGAGTTATGAGTTTTTGACCTACAAACGTCAAAAAAGAAGTGTAGAAATTATTTCTGCTTTCACCACAGGATTTTCTGTATATACATTTTTGAGTAAAGGACAGGTATCAGACGGCTTATATTGGTCAGTGGTGGGTAGTGCTGCTGTACTTAACTTATACCTAGGCACAGTGAGCATCAAGCATTTCAAGAAAGCATTGAAACGCTATAATGAGTTAGCGCAAACAGATAGTAAAATCAGTTTGCAAATCAATTCTCATGGAAGCTCTGGGGCTTCTTTGGGATTAGCATGGAATTATCAATTTTAACGATTATACAATGAAAGTTGCAGTAGTGGGCGCCACAGGCTTAGTTGGCGGCGAAATCTTGAAAGTATTGGCGGAAAGAAATTTCCCGGTTAGCGAATTAATTCCCGTGGCTTCGGAGCGCTCAATCGGCAAAAAAGTTAGTTTTAAAGGCAAAGAATACGAGGTTGTTGGTTTTGACACTGCTATTGCCATGAAACCTGATGTGGCTATTTTCTCGGCAGGTGGAGGAACTTCCTTAGCTATTGCTCCTAAATTTGCAGAAGCGGGTATTACTGTGGTCGATAATTCATCCGCATGGAGAATGGACCCAACCAAAAAATTGGTGGTTCCGGAAATCAATGCATCTACTTTGACTCCTGAAGACAAAATCATTGCAAACCCTAATTGCTCGACCATTCAAATGGTGGTAGTGATGAACCCTTTGCATAAAAAATATAAAATTAAGCGTGTGGTGGTTTCTACTTACCAATCTGTTACGGGTACAGGGAAAGCTGCTGTAGATCAATTATTCAATGAGCGTGCTGGTAAAACAGAATATGACAAAGTTTATCCTCATAAAATAGACTTGAATGTATTGCCGCATATCGATGTATTTTTAGATAATGGCTATACCAAAGAGGAGATGAAAATGGTCAATGAGACCAAAAAAATCATGATGGATGATTCCATTCAGGTAACAGCTACTACGGTACGTATTCCCACCATAGGTGGTCACTCCGAATCTGTCAATATTGAATTTGAAAATGATTTTGATTTAGATGAGGTAAGAAGTTTATTGGCACAAGAAGAAGGGGTGATTGTACAAGATGACCCGAAAAACTTCTTGTATCCTATGCCAATCACAGCTCATGGAAAAGATGAGGTATTCGTGGGACGAATTCGTCGAGATGAAACTCAGCCTAATACATTAAATTTATGGATTGTGGCAGATAATTTAAGAAAAGGAGCCGCGACCAATGCCGTGCAAATAGCGGAATATTTGGCCAAGCATCAATTAATTTAATAGAATGGCCGGTTTATCCGGCCTTTTTTATGATATGACTAGACTCAGCGTAAACATTAACAAAATTGCTACTCTCCGAAATTCGCGTGGAGGGAATAATCCGGATTTGATCCAAATGGCTTTAGATTGCGAACGGTTTGGAGCAGAAGGGATCACGGTACATCCTAGACCTGATGAAAGACATATTCGCTATGCAGATGTCTATGCTTTAAAAAAAGTCATACAAACCGAATTCAATATTGAGGGTAATCCTCTGGAAGCGAAGTTTGTTGAGTTAGTGCTGGCCGTTAGACCTGAGCAAGTTACATTAGTGCCCGATGCTCTTGGTCAAATTACCTCCAATCATGGCTGGGATACGGTTAAACATCAAGATGTATTGATTCAATTAATTGCCCCATTCAAAGCGGCTGGTATTCGTACATCTATTTTTGTGGATCCGATTTTAGAAATGGTTGAGGCTGCCAAAACCACTGGGGCTGATCGCATTGAACTGTATACGGAACCTTTTGCAGAGGAATTCCCAACTCAACCTATTCAGTCAGTTGCCTCTTACAGAAAAGCAGCCTTTAAGGCTCATCAGTTGGGCTTAGGAGTAAATGCAGGCCATGATTTAAGTTTGGAGAATTTGGCATTTTTTAAAGCCAATGTTCAGCCTTTGGATGAAGTATCCATTGGGCATGCCTTAATTTGTGATGCTTTATATTATGGATTGGAAAACACGATTCAGCTCTATAAAAGACAATTACTTTAGGACATTTCTGTTATTTAAAGCGTCCTTTAAACAACAAAAACATCCATTAAAAATGATTGAACCTAAAAAATTCATCATTCTAGATTAAAAGCGGTTAGATATTCCGAAAGAATACCTAGCTAATCATCAGCTAATCAGCCTTTGCTGATTTCCTGTTCCTTGTAATGCAAAATTGAGCATAATTAAAGTAAAACATCTTGCGTTAAATCAAGAAATAAAATTGATACAAATCAATTTTTAAGAATCAACTTTCACAAGTGCCTAATAAACAGCACCTTAGATTATTGTTCGATTTGACTAGCTTATCAGTTTATTGATAAAAAAGGGGCAATCGATGGATTGCCCCTTTTCACTAACTCGTAACTTACGATTAATCTCTTTGGCCTGTCAAAACTACAGCGCCACCAGCTACTGATAATTTGATGGCAGCTACTTTTCCATCGGTTCTAGAAAAAATAATATCTGCATCATAACCTTGGATCGTTGCTGTATATACATCGGCATCTTTAGAAGGTTTTAATTCTGCTGGCTCAGCACCACCTGCATCAGAAGTCAAGAAAAGCTTTCCTTCTTTTGCAGCAATTAAAATTTTCTTCACATATTCATTCTCTGCCATTTTAAATGAACCAGCATATTCATCTCCAGCTGATTTTGTCATTTCCTTTTGACCAGCTAAAACTTGTCCTTGAGCATCAATTTTAATCACACTCACTTGACCATTTACACGTTCAAATGTGATGGTTGCGCCCATACTTTCCAACACAAATTCATCCGCTTTTTTACCTACAGCTAATTCTGAATCAGGAAAACCTTCGGCAGACATGACTAATTTTCCATCTTTGGGAGTCAATTTCACTGACTTCACATAAGGATTATCTTGTAATTTATAATTACCAGCATAATCTGATACAGCTGTCTGCGCCTCAGCCGTAAAAGCAAAAAATGCCAACGATAGTCCAATGGCAATATTTTTAATTTTTTTCATTGGGTATTAATTTTGGTTTGTTTGACAAATCTAATAAAAAATGATGCTTGCATAACTCATGTAAGCTTGAAATGACAAAAAAAAATATTAAAAATTTTATATCATTTGCGATGAAGCGTTTTGATTTATAAAAGTTTTATTTACTTTTGAACCGAAATCAATTCGCCAACCAAACAATAGGAGACCCTGCATGAGATAAAACTCTACGTTAACAATTTTGAATTTTTATGATCAAAAATCAAGTTAACGATGCAGCGTTGGTATCAGCGTACATCCAAGGCAATGACCAAGCGTTTGAAACGTTGGTTAAAAGAAGCAAATCAAAAGTTTACACGACCCTATACTTAATCGTTAAAGATCGCTACATCGCAGAAGATCTTTTGCAGGAAACTTATATCAAAGCAATTGATGTATTGAAGTCGGGCCGTTACAACGAAGAGGGCAAATTTCTGCCTTGGGTAGTTAGAATAGCACATAATTTAGCCATCGATTATTTCAGGAAAGACAAAAGATATCCGACTATTGTCTTGGAAGATGGATCTAAAGTATTCAACAGTTTTGAATTTGCAGAAGATTCTGCAGAGGAGATACAATTAAAAGAGGATCAAATCGTTAATATCAGAGAATTAATTAAAAAACTGCCTGATGAACAACGAGAGGTCCTTGTGATGCGTCATTACGAAGAATTAAGTTTCCAAGAAATAGCGGCACAAACTCACGTTAGCATCAATACGGCCTTAGGTAGAATGCGTTATGCATTGATTAACCTAAGAAAAATGCTAGAAAAACAAGAGAATGCCTATGACGCAAAACTTTACCCCAAATGACCTAGTCAAAACTCTTTACGAACCCCTACCCGGGTTTTCAACTGTTTTAAGCTTGGAAGACCAATCGGAATTGGCTTCCCTCCAAAAGGTCAAATTGTCATTAGACAATGCCCTACTAGAACCTCCTAGTAGAACCATAGAAGCTATTTTAGCTTATTCAAAGCATCAGATGCCCATTCAATCCTAATGGATGGGCATTCAGCCTTGAAATTTTTCTTACCTTTGTAGAAAGTCATTTTCATGCAAAGAAAAGAACGATTTCAAGCATTTGTAGATCATTTTTCCAGCTCTTTTCCAGAGGCAGAAACCGAGTTACGATATAGTAATCCCTTTGAATTATTAGTGGCTGTGGTACTATCTGCACAATGTACGGACAAACGGATCAATCAAGTGACACCAGCTCTTTTCGAACGATTCCCAAGTCCTAAAGAATTAGCAGAATCCAGTGTCGATGAAATATTCAACTACATTCGGTCTGTTTCTTATCCGAATAATAAAGCGAAGCATTTATTGGGTTTAGGTCAAAAATTAATGGATGCATTTCAAGGAGAAGTTCCAGAATCCTTAGACGATTTACAAACACTTCCTGGAGTAGGCCGAAAAACAGCCAATGTTATCGCATCGGTGATTTACAACCAACCTGCCATGGCTGTGGATACGCATGTCTATCGAGTATCAAGAAGATTAGGATTGGTGCCACAAACAGCCACTACGCCATTAAAAGTGGAGCAAATCTTGGTTAAAAACCTTCCTGATGAAGTGATAGCACGGGCGCATCATTGGTTAATTTTACATGGCCGATACACTTGTTTGGCTAGAAAACCGATGTGCTCTAATTGCCAGATCAGTCATTTTTGTGCCTACTTTGAAAAAAATAAGCCCAAAACATGATCATTCAATGGATTCAAAATAATATCTGGGAGTTTAGTGGCATTATTTGCTCCCTATTGGGAGTCTATTTTTCTATCAAACAGCAGTTGGCTGCTTGGATTTGGAACATTTTAGGGTCCATTCTTTTTGGCATACTTTTTTACCATCAGGGCTTGTATTCCGATATGGAATTACAAGGTTTTTTTATTGTCATGGGAATTTATGGTTTTTACCAATGGAAAAAAGAAGACAGCCATTGGAAAGCTGAAAGAAGTAGTAAACAATTACTTATGCTGGGAATCACATTAGCTATTAGTTATGGTTTGGTAGTTGGATTCCTACATAGCCGTCTAACTAATTGGGTTTCTTTTGCTTATTTGGATGCCACATTAACAGGACTAAGTATTTTTGGCACTTGGTTAGCTATTAACAAAAAAATTGAAAATTGGATTCTTTGGATCTTCATAGACATCATTTATGTGCTGATGTACGTTCAAAAAGCATTATGGGGAACTAGCTTACTCTATATCCTGTTTATCTTTCTGGCTATCAGAGGACTATCTCAATGGAAAAAGAGTCTTCGATCTTAAAAATTTAAATTCAATTTGTGGTAATAATTATCTATTTCAAATAGTTAAATTTATATTTGTGCTACCATTATAAGAAACGAAACTAAATCACTGATTAACAAATACTTGCAAGAGCAAAATATTTATTCAACATTCAGATTAAGCATTATTTAGAACATGGGAAACGAAGAAAAGCAAAGGTATTCAGCTGAAGAATTAAAGGAGTTTGAAGATATTATCCTGAAAAAACTAGAAGAAACAAAAGCCGAATTAACGTATTTGAGAGAAACGTTAAGTAAAAAAAATGATCCGGGCACAGATGATACTGCGGGTAATTCCAAAGTAATGGAAGACGGTGCGGATACTGCTGAAAAGGAAAACATGAACCAATTGGCCGTTCGTCAGCAAAAATTTGCGGGTAACCTAGAAAAGGCACTTATGCGAATTAAAAATGGCACCTACGGAATTTGCGTAGAAAGTGGCAAATTAATTTCCAAAGAGAGATTGCGTTTAGTTCCTCACACACAACATTCGATAGAGGCTAAACTTAAACAAAAGTAAATGGGGTTTTTCGATAACAATAGGTTAATCGATCTCTTGAGTAATTACCTCAAGACACAATTCGAATTGGTGAAGTTAGACATCCAAGAACGAATCGAAGAACTATTGACTCGAATATTTACCTTTTTCTTAACGGCTTTTGCGGTATTAATTACCTTGTTTTTTGCCTTAATGGGCCTAGCTAACTTTTTAAATGAATGGTTAAAAAGTGCTTATTGGGGTTATTTGATTGTGGCGGGTTTCAGTACAATAGTTAGTTTAATCTTACTAAGCAATCTGAAAAAACAAGATAAGAAAGAAGCAGTTGAAGAAATTGACCCTCAAGAAACTGAAGAAGATATCGAATCATGAGCCGAGCAAAAAGTAAGAAAGAAGAATTAATCGCCCAAGCAGAGACCTATGAAAAAGAACTCTCAGAAGAGGTCGGTGAAATAAAACAACAAATCAAAGAAAAGGGTAGCCAAGCATTACTCATAGGTGGTGTATTATTGGGTTCCTACTTATTGTATTCCTTCCTTTCTGGATCTGAGAAAAAACCAAAATTAGAAACTAAAGAAGGGGGTTCTTTCCTAGGCGGGGCCATTAAATCGTATGCCATCGCTTTAGCACTTTCATTAGCAAAAGATAAACTAGTTGAATTTCTTCAGCAGTTAGAAGAAAATAATCAAGAAGTTACAACAAAAAAATAAGGCCGTTCGGTAATTTTGATTTGACATTTAGATTTGACAACTTTTAAAAAGTTGTCAAATCTACCTGAACCACCCCGAATCTACCTGAACCACCCCGAATCTACTCGAATCCCCCTGAATTCTCCCAAATCCTCCTGAATCCGATTGATATAAGATCAAACTATTGCAATCTGGTATTTAATTCCCCATCAAAAACGCCTTAATGAACTCATTGAGTTCTCCATCTAAGACAGCATCCGTATTCGAGGTTTGATGGTTGGTCCTATGATCCTTTACCCGTCTATCATCCAATACATAACTTCGGATCTGAGAACCCCATTCAATTTTTTTCTTACCTGCTTCTACTTCAGCTCTTGCCGCATTTCGCTTATCAATCTCAATTTGGTATAATTTTGATTTCAATAAACGTAAAGCCACTTCCTTATTTTGTAATTGTGATCTTTCCTGCTGACAAGCAATAATAATACCCGATGGCCTGTGGGTTAAACGCACTGCCGTTTCCACCTTATTGACATTCTGTCCTCCAGCACCTCCAGAACGAAAAGTATCCCAATCAATATCTGCTGGATTCACATCAATTTCAATGGAATCATCAGCAAGTGGATAGACATACACAGAGGCAAAAGAGGTATGTCGACGAGCATTGGAATCAAAAGGTGAAATTCGGACTAAACGATGAACGCCATTTTCAGACCTTAAATTTCCGTAGGCAAATTCCCCTTCTATTTCGATGGTCACGGATTTTAAACCCGCAACATCTCCATCATTGGAATCCACCAAGCGAACTTTGAAACCATTCTTTTCTGCCCACATGGAATACATGCGCAGCAACATGCTCGCCCAATCTTGCGACTCTGTTCCACCTGCTCCCGCGTTGATCTCTAAGACGGCGCTCATTTGATCGCCTTCTTCTGACATCATTTTACGAAACTCCAAAGCTTCTAGCTTTTCTTCTAATTTGGCCCCCTCCTGATCAACCTCCATTTCAGTCGCATCACCTGACTCATAAAACTCCCAAATGGTTTCTAAATCATCCATGGAAGATTTAAGCTTGTCGAAACCCTCCGTCCAAAATTTCAAGCCCCGCATTTCTCTCATGGTACTTTCCGCTTTGTCTGGATTATTCCAAAACTCGGGATCCATGGTCACTGTTTCCAATTCCGAAATCAAATATTTTTTGTGATCGTAGTCAAAGATACCTCCTTAAAGCCTCTATTCTGGCTTTCAGGTCATTGAACCTGTCTTTTGTCATACCTAAATGTGTAATTAAGCTACAAATATACCCGCTTTTGTGCTAAATTGCGGACAAATTCATTTAATTCAAGCAATACAATGGCGCAACAATACGATTTAATCGTGGTAGGATCAGGCCCGGGAGGGTATGTAGCCGCGATACGAGCTTCTCAATTAGGCTTAAAATGTGCAGTCGTGGAAAAAGAATCTCTAGGTGGAATCTGCTTAAACTGGGGTTGTATCCCCACAAAAGCACTTTTAAAATCTGCTCAGGTTTTTGAATACATTAAACATGCTGCTGATTATGGTATTACGGTAAAGGGTGCTGAAGCAGATTTTACGGCAGTGATTCAACGCTCACGTGGAGTTGCGGATAGCATGAGTAAAGGCGTTCAGTTTTTGATGAAAAAGAACAAAATCGATGTGATCATGGGTTTTGGAAAAATCAAGCCTGGAAAAAAAGTAGAAGTAACGGATGCTGACGGCAAATCAACCATCTACGAAGCAAAAAACGTGATGATTGCAACTGGTGCACGTGCAAGAGCTTTACCTAATATCCCGATTGATGGAGAAAAAGTAATTGAATACCGCAAAGCAATGAGCCTAAGTAAAAGACCTGATTCGATGGTAATTATTGGTTCTGGAGCTATTGGAGTTGAGTTTGCATATGTATATGCCGCCATGGGAACCAAAGTAACCATTGTCGAATTCCTTCCTAACGTGGTTCCTGTTGAAGATGAGGATGTATCCAAAGAATTGGCTAAGCAATACAAAAAAATGGGTATCGATATCTTGACGAATTCAAGTGTGGAGAAAGTTGATATCAAAGGAAAAGCCTGCAAAGTTTCAATTAAAACTCCAACTGGTAATCAGGAAATCGAATGTGATATCGTTTTATCGGCAGCTGGTGTAATAGCTAACTTAGAAAATATAGGTTTAGAAGAAGTTGGTATCATCGTTGACAAAGGTAAAATTCCTGTAAATGCATGGTACGAAACCAATATGCCAGGCTATTTTGCTATTGGTGATGTTACTCCTGGTCCAGCATTAGCGCACGTTGCTTCTGCGGAAGGGATCATTTGTGTAGAAAAAATTGCAGGACATAAAACTGAAGCTTTAGATTATACAAATATCCCAGGATGTACTTACTGTACTCCTGAAATTGCTTCAGTGGGTATGACGGAAAAGAAAGCTAAGGAAGCTGGATACGACATCAAAGTAGGGAAATTCCCATTTGTCGCATCAGGAAAAGCCACCGCAGCTGGTGCTCGCGATGGCTTTGTAAAAGTTATCTATGATGCTAAATACGGTGAATTGCTTGGTGCTCACATGATCGGTTACAACGTAACAGAACTTATTGCAGAAGCAGTGGTCGTTCGTAAATTAGAAAGTACTGCTTATGAAATAATGAAGTCAGTACACCCTCACCCGACCATTTCTGAAGCATTTAAAGGTGCAACAGAAGCAGCCTATGGTGAAGCAGTAGATTTATAGAAGTCGAACTTTAATCGACTTATACATTACTTTAGATTTGGGATCATGTGCTTGTATAGCGATGGTCCCATTTTTTATTAGTCGCAATTCCTGGCCTTTATTTCGTAAAGGACTAGCTGGTTGCGTATAATCCACTACTGTGATTCCGTTGATTTTAGTCACAATCCGATTTCCTTTAACCGTAACTACCATGTCATACCATTCATTATCCTTCACGTACACCTCGGCTACATCCACTACATTGTATAAACTAGCCGATCTTCTCCAATCTGTGTGAGAATTGTTTACCTGAATCTCATAACCTTGTTTAGGCCATTCGCTAGGCAAAAAGTCCGTATGTACATATAATCCGGAGTTTGCTCCTGGAAAAGTCATAATACGAGCTTGAACTTCAAAATCCTTGAAATTATGGTTATTAAATGCCCCATCATAATATAAATGCGCACGCATTCCCTCCACCACTAAATTACCATCTTCTACCCGAAAGGATTCCGGTCTTTCACTTGCCTTCCAACCGTCTAAGGTTTTACCATCAAATAATTCAACCCATTTCCCTTTTTGAGAGAAACCTACGTTACAAGCCAAAAGGCCTAACATCATTGTCAATACAATCTTTTTCATATTCATTTTTTAAATTTTAATTCCCCAAGTTTTGTTCAATTTTCTTCCTAATAATGCATTAGCCTCTGCATCGTTAAATTTCTCCGATTTCGGATTCCATTCCAAAGATTTATTCACAGCATAAGCAATGTTTCCAATGTTACAAACGGAAGCTGTTCGGTGTCCTACTTCTACATCACAAATTGGCATAGTTCTATTACGTATAGCTTGAATAAAGTCTACATAATGGTTTTCACTTTTATACACATGCTTTTCATTTGGCCCTATAACGCGATCTTTCAACTCTGGCTTAGAAGTCTCCAGTTTTTTTCTGGCGCTACGTAAAGTACCTTCTGTACCTACAAATTCCACCCCACTATTCCATTCCCATGGTTGATGAGTCATGGTAATACCATTGGCATAGGTATAGGTTAAATAAGGCTGATCTTTCCCTTGTGGAGCACTTACTTTCACAGGTCCAGACTGATCCATATCCAATGCCCATTGCACAATATCAAACATATGCGCTCCCCAATCCGTCATACCGCCTCCGCCAAATTCCTTGTATTTTCTCCAATTGGGAAATACATCTTGTGTAATTGGTGGAGCTAATTCCGCATTAAAAGCAACAGCTTCATTGGGCCCTAACCATTTTTCAAAATCTAATCCCTCCGGAATTGCTTGAGCAGGTAATTGATAAGCCTCTGGTGGAGGGCCAACATTAACTTTGATGGATTTCACTTCTCCAATATAGCCGTTACGAATTAATTCTACTGCTTGACGAAACTCCGGCCAGGAACGCTGCATACTTCCGGTTTGAAATACTCGCTTGTGTTTGCGCGCTGCATTCACCATGGCTCGGCCTTCTTTCACTGTCAATGATAGCGGTTTTTCACAGTAAATATCCTTTCCCGCTTCCGCAGCTCTAACGGCCATGGCTGCATGCCAATGGTCAGGGGTTGCAATAACAACGGCATCCACATTTTTAGAAGCTAATAATTCGCGATAATCTTGATAAACGGGAATCGAAGCATAGGCTCCCCAAGAAGGATTCTTGGCATAATTTTCTTTGACACGGTCCAAGAATAAATTAGCCTTCGCTTGGTAAACCTCACTGATAGCACTAATTCTTACTTGGCCTGTCGACAAAAAAGAATTCGACAATCCACGTCCTTGCTTACCAGTTCCAATAAATCCTAAATTAAGTACATCACTAGGAGCGAGATATGAACTTCCATCAGGACGCTTACCTCCTAGTACATGCCTAGGTACAATCATGATTGAACCAAAGGCCAAACTGGCTTTTGAAAGGAAATCCCTCCGATTTAAGCCATCGTTATTTTTATTTTTCATTTTCAAATAGGTTAATTAATTGGCATAAATGTAAACGAATTTCACCAAATAAAAAACCTTATTTGTCTGCTTTCAAGGTAAATAAAATCAAATTTTTTTATGAAAAAATTATATTAATAAGTCTCCAGCCTAGCGAACTATTTCTTTTTCATATAATCAGCAATTTGCTGTTCGTGGCTTAAGTTGCTTTGCGACAATGCTTGGGCAATTTGTTCCTGCTCCTTTTCAGATCTATTCTGACTTATTTTCTTTTTAGCTTGAATTTCAGAAACTTCCATTTCGAAAGCGACGATTCCCTGGATCATATTCGATTTATAGGTTTCTGATAAACTCACCCATTGTGCTTGATAATCCTTCTCGAAAAAATTAATGCTTTCTTCCAAAATAGCTTTCGTTTCTTCCAAGGAATCCACCACTCTAGCCTTACCATACAGATGAACTGTCATGTAATTCCAGGTGGGTACATTTTGCTCCTTTTCATAGTATTTAGGAGAAATATAAGCATGAGGTTCTTGAAAAATAAGTAAGCTTTCTTGAACTGCAATATGCTTCCACTGTTTATTGGCTTTGGCAAAATGTGCGCGCAAAATAATCTTATTATTGCTCAGATGTGAAACAAAAGGTAGTTGAGTTGCCACTGGTCGACCTTGTACCGTGGAGATGATCGTTCCAAAACTAAATTTTTGAATAAAGTCGATGATTTCACCTAAATCTGTCACTTGATTGATGGCAGGAATGTACATAGTTCAACGGATTAATGTGAACAAATGTATTGATTTCAAATGTTTTAGTCTTTCTTAAAATAAAAAAAGACAAATCTGATCTAGATTTGTCTTGTTGGCAGAGGGGAAGGGATTCGAACCCTCGATAAGCTTGAGACCTATACACACTTTCCAGGCGTGCTCCTTCAACCACTCGGACACCCCTCTGTTTGGGAGGGCAAAACTAATCAATTCTTTTGAAGAATGGAAGTCACTATTCATATCCTTTACATTTTGTTACGATTTCAAGCTATTTTCATACAACTCAATCCACAAAATACTACTTAGCTGGCCTTTATAGCCACTGGCTAAGAAATCAATTTACAGACATGACTTGATCAGCCATTAAATATTAGCACGGTATCCAAGATTACCAAGCAAAAGTTTTTTACATTCGAATGAAAAATCCTTGGTCGAATAGCGTTGAATTTGTAATTTTGCTTAAAATCTATATATTATATAGAGTATATAAGATTAAAATACGCCATTATGCAAAGCTTCCGCTCAGAAATAGAAAATCCTATAGTAGAAAAAGACATCATTGATCTTGCTAATAAAATTGCTCAATTCCGAGCTGGTGAGATACATGAGGAGAAATTTCGTAGCCTTCGATTGGCTCGAGGTGTATATGGCCAGAGACAACAAGGTGTACAAATGGTTCGCATTAAACTTCCTTATGGAAAAATTAAGTTCAACCAGTGGAGACGCATTGCGGCTATTTCAGATGAATATTCGACTGGGAATTTACATTTAACGACGCGTCAGGATATTCAAATTCACTTTGTTTCCTTGGACCGTACTCCTGAATTATGGGCTAAATTAGAACAAGACGACATTACACTACGTGAAGCTTGTGGAAATACCGTTAGAAATATTACGGCCTCTCCTACCTCGGGTATAGATCCTTTAGAATTATTTGATGTGAGTGCCCATGCTGACACGGCTTTTCGATATTTATTGAGAAACCCGATTTGCCAAGAAATGGGAAGAAAAGTGAAAATATCTTTTTCCAATACAGACGAAGATACTTCCTTGGCGTATTTGCATGATATGGGATTTATTCCTAAAATTCAACAAGGAGTGAAAGGGTTTAAAGTGGTAGTTGGTGGAGGCTTAGGTGCTCAACCGATGTTAGCTTATACGGCCTATGAGTTTTTAGCTGAGAACAAAATCATTCCATTCATGGAAGCGGTATTACGTGTGTTTGACCGTCATGGAGAAAGAAACTCTCGCCATAAAGCGCGAATGAAGTTTCTCATTCAAAAAATTGGATTTGAGGCGTTCATGGATTTGGTCAATGTCGAAACTAAAGCTTTAAAAAATCAGGTAGTAGATATTCCTAGCGATGGTATTTGGGAAGTTTCTATTCCGACAAAACTAGCTGATCTTCCAGAGGATGGTTCTGCCGAGTATCAAACATGGTTAAGTTCCAATACCTTCGAACAAAAGCAAGCAGGCTATTTTGGTGTTTATGTTCGCATTTTAAATGGTAATATTTCCAGCGATACATCTAGAAGCATCATGCAAGCTTTGGAAGGATATATTGGCGATGATGTTCGTATTACCATAAATCAAGGTTTGTTATTCAAATTTGTTCCAAAACAAAACTTAGCTTATGTCTACCAAATACTAAAAGACCATGATTTAGCATCTCCTGGAGCAAATTCAGTGGCTAATATCACGGCTTGTCCTGGTACTGATACCTGTAATTTAGCTATTTCTGATTCTACCAATATTACGTCAAAATTAGAGGAAGTAATCTCTCAAGATTTTCCGGAGTTAATTCATGATAGCCAGATGAAAATCAAAATTTCGGGTTGTATGAATGCTTGTGGACAACACAGCATGGCCAGTATTGGATTTCATGGCTCATCGTTAAAAGCGCCAGACAAACGGGTTCTTCCTGCTTTACAAGTTCTTTTGGGCGGAGCCACCTTAGGAAATGGAGATGGTAAAATAGCCGATAAAGTGATAAAAGTTCCTTCCAAAAGGGGCCCTGAAGTTTTACGCGTAGTCTTAAACAACTATGAAGAAAATGCCTTAGAAGGTGAATATTTCCACCAATATTACGATCGTCAAGGTGAGAAATATTTCTATACTTTGCTTAAACCCATTGCAGATTTACAAACACTGGTAGATGATGATTTCATTGACTGGGGAGCAGCTGAGGCCTTTCACACGGAAATTGGTGTGGGAGAATGCGCCAGCGTGATCATTGATTTAGTAGCGACATTGCTATTTGAATCCGAAGAAAAATACGATTGGTGCAAAAATGCCTTAGAAGATAAGCGCTGGGCAGATGCTATTTATCACGCTTACAGTGTATTTGTTTCTGCTGCCAAAGCCTTGTTGTTAGATAAAAGTGTACAAGTTTCAACACAACATGCCGTAATTACGAAATTTGATGAACAATATGTTCAAACAGGTGATTTTGATTTACAAGCCGATAGTTTTTCTGCTTTAGTGCTTCAAATCAACCAACATGAACCTAGCGAAGCATTTGCAAAAGCTTATGCACAGCAAGCTTTAAGCTTTTTAGAAACTGCCAGTTTATTCCGCCAATCAATCGCCAGTAATTAAGATGATCCAACAATTAAGTCGGTTTAAATCATTGGAACCTCAACCCAAACTGAGCGTGGTGGGGGCAGGTCCTGGTGACCCTGAATTGATTACCTTAAAAGCCATCAAAGCCTTACAAAGTGCTCAAGTAGTTTTATTTGATGCTTTAGTAGATACTTGTCTATTGGATCACTGTTCGGAAGGCTGCGAAAAAATATTTGTGGGAAAAAAAGCGGGTGAAAGTCATTCGCAAGATGCCATCAATGCCCTCATCGTTAAAAAAGCTTATGAATTAGGGCATGTTGTTCGATTAAAAGGAGGTGACCCATTTGTTTTTGGAAGAGGTCAAGAAGAAATAGAATATGCCAAACAATTTGGCTTAATAACAGCCTATATCCCCGGAATTAGCTCATCTTATGCCGCAGCTGGAGCAGCGGATATACCTTTGACTATTAGAGGTGTGAATGAAAGCTTTTGGGTTATGACGGGTACAAAATCCGATGGCTCATTAAGTAATGATTTACAGCTGGGTTTACAATCTACTGCTACCATCGTTATTTTGATGGGCATGCATCGACTAGCCGAAATTTCGAAAATTTGTCAAGAGGCCGGAAAAGCCCAAATTTCAGCAGCAATCGTTCAAAATGGGACCATGTCGCTACAAAAAGTAGGTCTTGGAATTGCTGGAGAACTTGAAAATTTGGCTAAAAATGAAGACCTTCGCAATCCCGCAGTCATTATCATTGGCGAGGTAGTTCGCCATGCTAAGAAAGATATCTGGGAAAAAGTATCACACCTAATTAAAAAAAATGAGCAATAGAATATCCATTTCAAGTGGTTCTCCATTTGAAGACGTATTTGGTTACTGCCGTGCAGTAAAAACAGGAAATTTAGTGGAGATCTCGGGCACTGTGGCCTTAGTAGATGGCGATAAAGTAAAAGAAGATGATTTGTATGCACAAACATATAATATCATTGAGCGAATCGCTGTTGTGTTAGAAGAAGCCGGCTCATCCATCAATGATGTGGTTAGAACACGCATTTTCACGACAGATATTTCAAAAAACTTAGATATTGCCAAGGCTCATGCACATTTCTTTGGAGCAATTAAGCCAACTACTGGTATATATGGAATTTCGGCTTTAATCGCACCGCAGTATAAAGTAGAAATAGAATTCACGGCTTGGGTTAATGAATAGCTTATCAGTTTCCTGATACAATAATTCAAAAAATGGTCCGTTAGACAAACGCTGTCAAGGTTTGGAACCTTGCCAGCGTTGTAAAAAATACCTTTATATCAAGTGGCTTTCTGCTTCTTTTTTCAACAATTCTTTATCAATAGGAACTACACCTAAAGATTCACAAACTAGCCCTCCGCCCAAATTAGCTAAGGAAGCAATATGTCTTGCAGGTAAACCCAATGCTAGTGCACAAGCGGCAATAGAAATCACCGTATCTCCTGCCCCTGAAACATCGGCTATTTGTCTAATGTGTGCCGGTATACGTACTTGTTCTTGCCCTAAGTCCATCAATACTCCTCTTTCTGATAGCGTCACAAATACCCCATCAAAACCTTGACTTTCTTTGAATTGATGAACTGTTTCCAATAATTTTTGCCCCTCCAAATCTTCAGGAAAAAGCCCCAATCCATCACGTAATTCATGTAAATTAGGCTTAAATAAAGTAGCTCCTCGGTAATTAAAAAAGTTACGTTTTTTAGGATCTACTACGGTAGGAATACCCTGTTTTCTGGCCAAAGTAATCACTTCTTGAATGAATTGCTCGTTCAAAACGCCTTTGTCGTAATCCTCAAAAATAATTACATCTATTTCCTTGATACAAGCTTTTACCTTCTCCAAAAGTGCTTGTGAGCTTGCCTGTTGCACGGATTTATCTGTTTCCGAATCAACCCGCAACAATTGCTGAGAACCAGCAATTATCCTTTCTTTAATGGAAGTAATTCTTCCTTTTTCTTCTACAATTCCACTTAGGGAAATCCCTTCTTTCTCCAATAAGAATTTTAATTGTGCTCCAGCCTCATCATCTCCAACCACGGAAACTACCCAAGGTTTAGCCCCTAAACTGGCGATATTCATGACCACATTTCCTGCTCCACCTAGTCTAGCTTCTTTTTTTATCACTTGAACTACTGGAACCGGAGCTTCTGGAGAAATTCGACTCACCTTACCCCATGTATATGCATCTATCATTAAATCCCCAATGACCAAAACCTGTAATTGATCAAAACCCTTGAAAATGTCATTCACTGTTTTCATAACTATCCGCCAATACTAGTCATAGACTCGTTTATAATTCCTTTTCTATTTTTTTCTGCTTCAAAACCGTCTTTAGGTCTATTCCCAAATAAAGTAATGAAGGTCTGTCGAATATCTTCGTCACTTACCCCCTGTCGAAGAAATGCTTTTAAATCGAATACCCCATCGTCATATAAACAAGTTTTCACCTCACCCATAGCTGTGAGGCGAATCCGATTGCAGGTCCCACAAAAAGTCCGACTGAATGCGGCAATCACGCCTACATCTCCTTTAAATCCTGGAATTTGGTATCGAAGTGCCGTTTCTCCATAACTCAAATTAATGGCTTGCATGTCACCAAAATGCGCTTTCAAATGATCCACAATTTTAATGAAATCCCATTTTAAGATCGCTGGACCTTTCCCCGAACCGTTAAAAGGCATTTCTTCGATGAATCGAACAGATATAGGATATTGCTTTGTTAATTGGGCTAAAGCTAGTATATCCAGCTCATTCTTTCCATCCATCACTACAGCATTGATTTTCACTTTAAAATCAGCCTCGATCAATCGCATCATCGTCGAGTAAACCACATCAAAATCATCACGACGAGTAATTTGATGAAAGCGTTTTCTGTCTAATGAATCAAGACTCAAATTGATAGAACGAACCCCTAATTTGGCTAGCTGAGGAATATGCTTTTCTAGCAAAACCCCGTTGCTAGTCAAACAAATTTCTAATCCATCTAATCGACTAAGTTCTTCTAGGAATTCCATGAGCCCTTGACGTATCAAAGGCTCCCCCCCAGTAATTCTGATTTTTCTTAATCCAAGGAAATATAATTGCTGAACGATGCGCATCATTTCTTCCCATGTCAGCAACTGTTTCTCAGGCATGTAGTGAATTCCCTCCTCTGGCATGCAGTAAAAACAGCGCAAATTACATCGGTCTGTAACGGCCAAACGCAAATATGTCATCTCTCTTCCATGATTATCATAGAGAATAGGACGGGATGAAGGTAAGCTTTGAGAAATATCCAATATATTTGTATTATACACAAAGGTACAAAATCGCCCTCAAACGAATGCCAAACTATCGAATTCTACTTTTTGGTTTAACAAGAGATTTACTTCAAAATAAGGAAATTGTGGTGAGTTCTGAGAAAATATTAACCGCCTCACAGCTTTTAGACAAATTAAAATCAAGTTATCCGGCTTTAGCCAACCTTCCTTCTTTACGAATTGCCGCTGAGCATCATTTTCCAGAGGCTAATTTTATCTTGAATGAAGGCATGGAAATTGCCCTAATTCCTCCTGTTAGTGGCGGTTAAACGACAAAGAACTGTATATTTGCACATTAAACTCGTGTAACCCGATGGGCTTAACCCCCTTATTTATTGGCCTCCTCCTTTTCCCTTGGATTTCGGCCATGCTCATCGCAGTTTTTTCCAGAATTCTTACAAGTTTACTTTCTTCCTTTTCCGTCCTTTTAGCTTTCATCCAATTCATTGGATTGATTTATTTTATTTTCCAATTGCAAGGGAATCATCATGCAATTCATTTAACTTGGTTTAGTTTAGGAGATACTGTTTTTAGAGCCAGTTTTGAGGCTAGTTCTTCCTCTCAATTAGTAGCTCTTTTGGTTGCGATAGTTGCATTTTTTGTTCAAATTTTCTCTAGTTCATACCTGAAGGATGAACCTAATTTAGCCCGATATTACTTGTATTTACACCTATTTGCAGCGGCGATGTATGCTTTGCTATTTGCTGATCAAATTTGGATATTTTACGCTTCATGGGAAATGGTGGGTGCCTGTTCCTATTTATTAATCAGCTTTTGGCATCAAAAAGAAGTGGCCATCAAAGCCGCTAAAAAAGCCTTTTTATTAAACCGTTTTGGTGATATTGGACTGCTTATTGGCTTAATCGGATTGTCGATCCATTTCGACACCATGGAATTTTCTAGCATGCAAATTGGTTCAGTAGGCCCTGCTCCTATTACCATTGGAATTGCCTTATTAGTAGGTGCAATAGGTAAATCCGCTCAGTTTCCTTTGATGTCCTGGCTCCCCGATGCCATGGAAGGTCCAACACCTGCTTCTGCCTTAATTCATGCCGCTACCATGGTGGCAGCAGGGGTCTATTTAGGCATTAAAATCTACCCTTTTACAGGTGAAGATACTCATCTTTTCATGGCTGTCATTGGAGCCATTTCTTTGATCAGTGGAGCGGTTTTTGCCCTATTCCAACATGACATAAAAAAAGCGCTGGCGTATTCTACCATTTCCCAATTGGGCCTAATGTGGATGGGTATGGGATCTGACGCTTCACTTTTGCATTTAGTGGTACACGGTATTTTCAAAGCAGGTTTATTTTTGGCTGCTGGATCAGTAATACATTATTTACACCATCAAAAATCAAGTCATCACCTTGACGCCCAAAGTTTAAACCAAATGGGTGGACTTAGAAAACAGCTCCCTTGGACAGCACTCGGCTATGGTGTTTTTGCTGCTAGCTTAATGGGATTGCCTTTCACCAATGGTTTTTTCAGTAAAGAAAACCTAGCTGGACTTCTTTGGGAAAATGCACAAAACAGCCCATTTTACCCCATCTATTGGACTTTACTAGCTTGTCTGGCTGTCGGGATGCTGTTAAGTAATTGGTACATCAGCCGTCAATTCTACCTCATATTCTTGGGAGAGAATCGAGCAAAATTAGCTTTGGAAAAATCCTCAAAGTGGGATTTATCTCAACAAATTCCTGTGATACTCTTAGCCTTGCTTAGTTTGTTTTTCTGGACAAGCTGGAATCCAATTCATACGCAGGAATCAAGCATTCTGAATTGGTTTCAAATAAAAACACTTGAAGTTCCATCCTTTTGGCTTATCATAACAGCCATTAGTTGGGTGCTTGGTCTAAGTTTAACCTGGTTTAGTCGACATTGGATTCCATCAAAAAACTACCAGTTTTTGACAGCTTTTTGGCCTAGCTTATTCCGATTTTTCCCATGGAAAGCTCGCTGGACACATATTATTGACAGCTTTTTATTGGATCGGTTATTGATTTGGATGGCGCAATGGCAGGTGGTGGCAGGACATATCGTCGCTTGGATAGACCAATCGATCGTGGATGGCATGCTGGTAGGATTCAGTACAAAAATGAGTCAATTTTCAGGTCAATTCTTAAGTAAGTGGCAATCTGGAAAAGTTCAGCAATATTGGATATTGGTATTTTTAACATTTGGTCTATTTTTACTTTACGTTTGGATGTAAAAGTCCTATTAAAATAAAATAATGGGTTTACCGCTACTATCATGTATTATTCTTTTGCCATTAATTGGATCCCTAGTGGCTGCCGTAGTGAAATGGGAAAAAGGGATCAAACATTGGGCAACTGGAATTTCAGTCATTCAATTGTTCGCCTTAATCTATTCTGGAACGGAATTTGATCATTCTGCTACATCATTTCAATGGAAAGAGGAATTAAATTGGATTCAATTACCTTTAGGATCCCTTGGAGAATTTGTCATCAAATATTCCCTAGGCCTTGACGGTTTAAGTTTCTTATTGGTCGCTTTAACGGGTTTTATTTCCTTTTTGGCAATCATCAACTCGCACAGCATTCAGGAGAAAAAGGGCGCCTATTTTTCATTGGTATTATTACTAAATGCCGCCTTAATGGGTTGTTTTTTATCGCGCGACTTATTCCTGTTTTATGTATTCTTTGAGTTTATGCTCTTGCCCATGTATTTCCTCATCGGTATTTGGGGAGGACCAAGGAAAAACTATGCATCCATTAAATTCTTCCTATATACATTGATAGGCTCACTTTTTATCCTAATTGTTATGTTAGGTATCAGTTTAGCCTATATTGATCCTTACGAGACAGCAAAACATTTGGGATTAATTCAAGAAGGTCAAAACTTTGATTTGGAAGCGCTGAAAAATATTCAAACAGCCATAGCTAATAAAGAAATAGCCAACTTTGATTTGGTCCATAGCTTTGATATGCAGGCATTAAGTGATGTCAATAATTGTCAAACTACTAGTATTTTACATCCAAATTCAGGTTGGTTACTCAATGGCCTAAGTGCCAGAATGTGGGGGTTTTGGCTACTATTCATTGGTTTTGCGATCAAGCTACCGATGGTCCCTTTACATACTTGGCTTCCCGATGCCCACGTTGAGGCTCCTACTCCTATTTCGGTATTATTAGCGGGTGTTTTGCTTAAAATTGGAGCCTATGGTTGGCTAAGAACGGCGATCCCCTTTTTCCCGAAAGAGGCTTTGGAATCTGCCAATATCATGGCAGCCCTTGGCGCCATTTCCATCATTTACGGGGCGTATAATGCCCTAGCCATGAGTGATTTGAAAAAACTAGTCGCCTATTCCTCCGTTTCACATATGGGTTTTGTGCTCTTAGGAATTGCTTCCTTTCAGGCGGAAGGTTGGCAAGGAGCTATTTATCAATTAGTTTCCCATGGTATTCTATCTTCCTTGCTATTTTTAGTGGTTGGGGTGTTGTATGAAAGAACCCACGATCGACAAATCGACCACTATGCTGGTATTGCTACTTTAATGCCGCGTTTCACCTTGATCTCTGGAATTGCCATTTTTGCATCCTTGGGATTGCCTGGTTTTTCTGGGTTTATTGGGGAATTTTTTAGTCTATTAGGAGCGTTTACTAGTCCCTATATTCATCCAGCATGGGCAGTTTGGGGGGCATTTGGTATATTATTGGGTGCAGGATATTTCTTATGGACCTTCCAAAAAGTCTATTTAGGTAAAACAAATCTCTTTAATTCTGCATGGGAATTACCGGATTTAAATCGCTTAGAAATATTTAGTTTGTTTAGTCTTGGTATATTAAGCATCCTTTTCGGTATATTACCACAATTAATCTTGGATTGGTCCAAATACTTTGTTTCCAATTTCTTGACCACCCTACCCTACTAACAAGCCTATGAACCCTAGATTTTTGCCATTAATTTCTCAATTAGAAATTGAAGAAATGATTGCCGTCAAACAAAAACTGAATGGCCTCAGTGACAGTCAACAAGAACAATTTTTAGGCATTTACTTGGCTAGAAGAAGAGATACATTATTGATACTTCTATGTACACTCATGGGTTTTGTGGGTTTCGCAGGAATACACCGCTTTGTTACCAACCGAATCGGCTTAGGTCTACTCTATTTTTTTACAGGAGGCTTATTGTTGATAGGGACCATCGTGGATTTAATCAAATACAAAAAGATTGCCCTGAAATACAATATGAACGTATTAGAAGAAACCAGTAGCTTGATTGGAAACTGGCAGGGTTAAAACCAATTAATTAAGAAAAACCATTACGATGAAAACAACATTCACAAGAAGAGATGTCATTAAAAATTCAGCAGGATTGGCAGGTCTAGGTTTCTTAGGTAATTCCATGGAACACCGTTTTATTGAAGCGGATAAACAAGCTGGAATGGATTTAAAAGGTAAAGTTAATCACTCAGCTTGTCGCTGGTGCTATCAGGCTATACCTTTTGAAGAATTAGTCATGAATGCCAAAAAAATTGGTTTACAGTCCATTGAGCTTACTGGACCTGATGAGTGGGATATTTTGAAAAAGCATGATATGACTGCTGCCATTGGTTGGGGTAAATATCCTGAAGGAATGGGACTTCCCAATTTTTTCAACAAGGTAAAAAACCATGATCAATTGGTCGCTTTTTATGAGGATTTAATCCCTAAGGCCGCTAAAGTAGGCGTTAAAAATTTAATTACTTTTTCTGGTAACCGAGACGGAATGAGTGATGAACAAGGCTTATTGAATTGTAAAAAAGGCTTACAGCGTATCATGAAAACGGCAGAGCGCCATGATGTGACGATTTCCATGGAATTACTCAACTCCAAAGTTAATCACAAAGATTATCAAGCTGATCACACCGAATGGGGTGCTGTCTTGTGTGAAATGGTGGGTTCTGATAAGTTTAAATTACTATACGATATCTACCACATGCAAATCATGGAAGGAGACGTAATAGCAACCATTAAAAAACATCATCAATATATTTCTCACTACCATACAGGTGGTGTCCCAGGCAGAAATGAAATTGATGAGAGCCAAGAATTAAATTATGCAGCGATCATCAAAGCTATTTATGATACGGGATATAAAGGTTTTATTGGTCAGGAATTTATTCCAGCACGTGCCGATAAAATGGCCTCTTTAGAGCAAGCTGTTAAGATCTGCGATATCTAATTGCCAAACTATTGATATTTACGCAAGCTATTGAATTTCAACAGCTTGCGTATTTTTTTTGCCAACAAGCTCATAATTTCATTTCTTTAAGTTTTCAAGGCTTTTTAGCTTCAGGCTTAATTTCCTGATTTGAACTCACATAACAAGAGTTCAAGATGAAAAAGCACTATTTCTACCTACTACTCCTATTCATTTGCTGGGAAATACAGGGGCAATGTCCTATCATTCAATCTCAGCCTACCTCACAAACTGATTGTGATGGGAATAGTATCCGAATGATTGTTAATAGTGATGGCGATCAGTTCCAATGGGAGAAGAAACGACCAATTGATAGTCAATTTAGCACTATTTCAGGGGCTACTAGTGCCAATTATCAAATCTATCCCAGTGGAGGAACCTTACATCCCTCAGGCACGGTATATCGAGTAAAGGTTAGCAAAAATACATGTCAGGTGTATTCTCAAGAGGCCAATATCACCTTACACAGTATCACATCCATTGTTAATCCAAGCATTTGTGAGCGTGGCACTGGCACCTTGATACCTCAAATTTCAAGTACATCATTGGCACAAGTTCAACATTATCAATGGACTAGGTCGATCAATGGTGGACCCTTTGAGGATTTGGTTGATGACGTAAATTTTAGTGGGACAAAAAGCAAAGACTTGGTTATTTCACAAGCCATGATGAGTTTAAGTAGTCAAAAAATCAAGGTAAGAATCAACTTTTCTATCAGTCCTAACAATGATAATGAAGGCTCATTAACCAATGAAAACCAGTCAAGCTCCTGCCCTAGAACTTCTTCAGAAGTAAGTTTACAAATTAAAAATGTACCTATCCCCAGCCATGCCTCCAACCTATATAAAGGTTGTATAGATAGCCCAATTACCTTGAATTCTACTGGCTGCTCTCCTTACAGTACTTATTGGCATGATGCCCAAGGACAAAAAATTGGCGAAGGGGCCCGTATTTCTGTCACCCCAATGGATGCATCAGCCCATTTATTTAAAGCCACATGTTTTAAAAATGGATGTGAAAGCCTTCCATCCCTCGGTACATATGCGCAAGCTTTTCCTATCCCTCCTGCGCCCATGAATAGTGGAACACCCTCTCAAGTATGTAGTGGCTCTGTAATTAGCTTTAAGGCTTCGGGAGGAAGTAATAATTTATGGTACCTTAACTCAACGGATAAAAACACCATTAGCACCGCTACTTCCATTAACGTAAGTCAAACCACCAATGTTGGGCAAGATGTTCTGGAAATCACCCGATGGGTATCACAAAAAATCAATGAGTGTGAAAGTCCAAAAACAGCTATTCGAGTTAATGTTTCTCCTTCTATTTTGGCTGATGCTGGAGAAAATAAACAACTAAAAGGGGATGATTTATATGATACCGATTTATTTACCACTGCCATGAAGGGAAAGCCTCCATATAGTTTTACATGGTCAACGAGCAACAATACTCCTATTAGTGCATTTAAAGCTAGTAATCCTCGTATTGGCCCATTTCGTTCTTCTACTTATGTTAAAATTGAAGTCAAAGACCAATTAAATTGCTTGGCTAAAGACTCCGTTTATATTCAGTGGGAAAACCAAGTATTACATACTCCTCAAGATAGTATCAACCATCCTGAAATACCTCAAGATAGCACAGTAGCATCTACACCAGAAATTGACGAAGGCGATGGTGCTCAAATCCCAGATGATGAAGATGACATAGAAGAGGAAGAAAATAATGATGATGAAGCAACAGAGGAAATTAGTATCCCAACTTGGTATGAGATTACTTATACGATGGAACCATTATGTCAACAAGATGCTTATAAAATCCAAGTTCAAGGTTGTCCAGGAAATGTGATGTACTACAATCAATATGGACCAGAGTTCATGAGAGCACAAGGCTCCGAATGGATTGTAGATGCAAGGTTTGAATTATATGTACAGATACGTTGCTCAGAGTCAAATAGCCGTGTCATCAATTTGACAATTCCCGAATTGAAAAGACCTAACATTGCCATTATCAAAAATTTTGAACGCTATGTTTGTCATGATCAAATGGCTCAGATAGAAATAGATCATAAGTATAAAAATCAATTCATCGGATGGGAAAAAGATGGGCATTTTTTTTCTGAGGCTTTCATCTTACATCAAACATTAGAAGCTGGACAATATCAAGCGATCATTCAGCAAAACACTTGTTTCTACCGAAGCGAAATTTTGGACCTTGAAGTTCGCTTAGCTCCACCAGCATCAACCATTACTGCCTCAAAATCATCACTTTGTTTACAAGATAGTTCCTTATTGAAAATGGAAAATACATTCCCTTATATCCGATGGAAAACGGGTGAAAAGGAAAGTCACATCCAATTTAAGGCAATAAAATCCGGCCAATTTGAATTCCAAGCTCAGGTCAGTCAAGATAATCAGTGTTGGTCAGATTGGTCTGTACCTTATCTTATCCAAGTTCATGAAAATCCGCAACAACCCAAAATAGTGGCTTGGCCAGCACTAGGTTTTTGTCAAGGAGATTCCATCCAATTAAAAGCTCCCACAAACTTTCTAGGCTATCAATGGAATACAGGAATGACAACACAATCTAGCTATGTGAAAAAAATAGGATGGTATTGGTTGAAAGTACAAAATCATTTTGGCTGCTGGTCTATCTCAAGTGACTCTCTCCAGACATATCATTATCCAGAAGAACCCACTCCTATCGTTGAGGCAATTCCTGCCAGACAATTTTGCTCAGGCGAAAGCATTCAATTACAAGCAAGTCTAGCCCATGCTTACTTATGGAAAAATGATTCCACTGAACCAAACATTCAAATTACTGATTCTGGAAATTATTGGCTTACAACTCAAAATAAATTTGGGTGCTGGTCCAAAAGAAATGAAGAAATCAGTATTTATCGGCGAGAAAAGCCCTTAATACCCGCCATTAAAAAATCGGGGAACTATTTTCTTGAAGCCATCAGTTTGGATCTACCAGATGAATATGAATGGAAAAAAGACAATCAAAAGCTGAATGAATACCAGGCATTAATCAAAGCTAAAGAAATAGGAGTATTTGAGGTCAGGGCAAAAAAACAATATGACCTTTTTCAATCGGAAAGTATTGTATGTTATTCCCCTTTTCAAAAAATAAGCATGAGCATTCCAGAAAATATGCAAGGCATATCCATTTATCCAAATCCCTCTAAGAATGGAATATTACATCTAGAACTTTTAGAAGATATTCAAGGTGCAGAAGCCAAGGTATTTGACTTCATAGGTAATGAAATCGTAAGCTACAACTTACCCCCAAGTTCCAAGCCCATCAGCCTACAGCTACCCGACCTCCCGGCTGGGACCTATATTTTAAAAATCATTGCCCCAAATTACAGCAAAGAGAAAATGATTATCCTTAATCGATAACTAAGGATTGAACAGACTCATACAAATAACAATACGCATTCTTAACAAGAAGAGGCTGCCTTTAAAGGATAGCCTCTCTTTCTTTTATTCAAATCTCTGATGTTTACACGAGGTTATTGAAGGGATTCTCGAAGCGACCTATTGCATTTGAGACTGCATCTTCAAAACTTTAAACCTGCATATATATTACTCATAAATCCCTTTTGCTACTTTTTCACTTAGCGATTTAGGCATTAACCAAGCAAGCGTAGCTCCTAGTTTATTAATGAATCCTGTAATGACTTCCGGTTTATGAGCAAACAGACCTTCCACAGCCAAACGAGCTACCTCTTTTGGGGTCATGACTACTTTTTCAGCTGCTCTCCTAGCCTTATCTTGTAAATTGGCCCGATCATTGAAATTAGTAGAGGTTGCACCCGGGCTAACTACCGTAACTTGGATTCCTTTCGATTTCCATTCATGATATAAACCACGAGAAAAATTCAAAACAAACACCTTACTTGCGGCATATAAACTCATCAAAGGAATGGCCTGATAGGCAGTGGAACTTGCGATATTTAACACATAAGCTTGTCCCTTTCCTTGCAATAAAGGAAAGAATCGATAGCAAGCTTCTGTTAATGCATTCATATTAACCTGCATCATTTGTTGATTTTCCTCCCAAGTATATGATTCAAATGCGCCTACTAGTCCATATCCAGCATTATTCACCAAAATTCTCACATCCACTTGCTTCTCCACTACCCATTCATATAATTGGGCAACGGATCCAGGCTGGGATAGATCTAAGGGTAAATAATCCACTTCCAGTGAGAAGTGCGACTTGATTTCATCGCTTACTTGATGTAATTCTTGGGCATTGCGTGCTACTAGAAACAAATTATACCCCCTGGCAGCTAATTCCAAAGCTATTTCTTTTCCTATTCCTTTACTAGCACCGGTAACGATAGCGTATGACATGATGTATCTGAATTGATTGTTAATCGAGTTAAAAATAAAAAGCTGCATAAAGCAGCTTTTTATTCAATTTATTTCTTTGGAGCCGCAGCTGGTGCTGCAGGTGCTGGGTTGAAATAAGCTTTGATATCTGGATCATCTGGCTTAATCTCCTGAGCCTTAGTAAATAATTCTTTTACTTTAGTTTCGTCCTTAGTAACCGATAAATGATATCCACCTAAGAATTTAAGTGCCTCGAATAACTGGTTCTTATCTTCTTTGTATTGAGTACTTTTTTCTGCTTTTTGTTGTTCTACTGAAGCCAAGAACTTCTCATAATAAGGAGCTCCTAACCATTTAGTACCCGTGTAATCAATGAAGTTGTTCGCACGTGCACGGTTAATATAGAACGGAGGCCACTTATCATTAATCTCGATAGCTTTAGCAAACATAGAATCAGCTCTCATGGCCATAGCAGGGCGACCTAACGTATCCGCGCGATCCATGTAAGCAGAAGTCAAATAAAAGTCCATGGCTACTTTAAAATAATCCCCTGAACCTACTGTTTGGCTTTTCTTCTTTTTCCATTCGATACTTCCTAAACCTGCCTTAGCCGCATCAGCATATCTCTTTTGCTTGTAACGCACATCATGAATGATAGAATACACGTTGTTATTTGTATCTAAAGGAGCCGCTCTTTCAAGATAAAGTAAAGCAATTGAATCTTTTCCTAGACCTTGGTAACCTTTACCAAAGTATAAATCATCCATGAAATATGGCTTAACTCCTTTTTTCACCATACCATCTAAGTTTTCAATACCTTGTTGAAAATTACCCATCTCCACATTGGCATATCCACGCATACGAAAGATGTCATTGTCTTTAACCCCCTTCTTATCTGCTTCGTCAGTAAACTTCATTGCTCCTTCATAATCCTTTGACAAGAATAACAATTTAGCTGTTTCCAAAGTCACTTCTGGAGTAGCTTCCGCTTTTTCTAAATACTTTCTGAAATAACGTGCGGCATTTTTGTATTGGTTACCTACGATTAGATACTCACCATAACGACGGTGTGCAGGGGCGTAGTTAGAATCTAAATCAATAGCTTCTTTGTAACGAGCTTGTGTTTCTTTGTAGTTTTTACCACGTAAATACACAATACCTATTTTCACTTTTGCTTTTACATTTTTAGGATCTTGTAACAATGCTTGCTCGTATGCGGTTACGGCATTACCTCCATCATTTTTAATCAAGAACGCATCACCTTTCACAATGTACTGAGCAGGATTAGGCATCTTCTTTGTTTTTTCTTGAATCAAATCAATCAAACGAATAGCTTCACCTGGATCATTGTTGTTAGCATTAAAGCTATCTTCTTTTCCCAAAATATAAAACATCTCATATGCCTCAGCAATACGGTGCAATACATCAGGATTTTTTTCTTTTGTCTCCTTAATGATACGATCAAATTCAGCTTTAGCTGCCGACACATTATTTTGACCGACCAAAATAGACGCTAAACCTACTTGATTCAAATAGTTTTTAGGATCAGCAGCTTTACCTTTTTCAAAGGCCGCTTTGGCATTATTCCAATCACGTAGATTCAGGTAATAATAACCAAGAAAATAGTAATTTTCACCTGTAGGAGCCGAAGCTACTAAAGATTCAAAAACTTGCTTTGCTCTACTTGGCTGATGACGATCTAAAAAATGCAAACCATCTTGGATTGTTTGCCCGAAGGCCACATTGGATACTAATAATCCCAAACCCAGTATCCACGATTTCATTTTCTTCATTGTTCATTTAAATTAATTGCGATTCTTAATAATTCTCAGGCCTTAAATTGAAATAATTCAATTAAATATCGTAAAAGTTTAGTTTTTTACGAACTACAAAATTAATTATAATTCTTCAATATTTTATTAGACAATGTCAATTAAATATGGTCTATTGACTAATTTGATACTGCCTAATCGTGATAGGACGGGTCAGTGGAATTAATCCAGCTTTCAAAACGACCAATTGCCCCATGTCACCACATACATAATTCACAAATCCTGTTCCTAAGCCCATGTGTGACTCTTTCAAAATTATCTTAATATCTCTACGCAAAGGATATTTCTTCAGCGCCAAGTTATAACCGAAAGGTTGATAATAATCAGCTGATGAATTACTTTTCTTTTCGCTAAGAGACATCACATGAACAGAACGAATAAAACCTAAAGATGTTGGATTATCCCCATCACTTATCCAATTAGAACCAATCAATCCTAGGGCATTTTTATGTGCCTTTACGTACTCAATAACAGCTTTGTTGGACCCGGCAGCAAATATCGGAAGTGGTTTATTGATATCAAGACCAAATTTATCAACCAAAAATTTAATGTTACTTGAATTCGCTTTATCAACGACTAATGCCACTTCTCCTTGGGTACTTTTAGCTCCAAGTGACTCCCAAGTTTTATTCTCGCCAGTCAGCAAGGATTTCAAGGTAGGAAGAGACATTAAGGTGTCAACATTTTGAGGATGTACTAAAAGAGCCAATCCATCAGCTGCAAAATTATAACTACGGTAGCTTACTTTTTCTCTCGTAAATATTTCTTTTTCATTTTCGGTCAAATCGCGCGTAACGACCACAGCCCTAACCTTCTCATTTAGGAGATCGGCAATGGCTTCATTTTCTGCATGAAAATCAAAGTTGATTTTAGCAAAGTGATAATTATTCTCAAATGCCGATTTTTCGGCTAATAACAAGGGCTGAAAAGATTCATCCACAGCCACCGATATTTCACCTTGTGCAGGACCATCTGAAAATTTGCTATCCTTGGATTTACTACAAGAAACTATACTAGCTAATACTAGTAAACTAAGCCCTAAAGATTTAATCTTCATAATTGCCATAATCTGGATCTTTTGTTTCACTAACATATAAAAAAGCACGCCAAATACGAAATAATCCGTACAGCATAAACAAAATTCCTAGCCAAAAAGTAGTTGGCATCTCCATCAACATCCCTAATTGAAAATCGGACCAGAATCCAATGTAATAGCCTAATAAAAAATAGGCTAGAGCGGCAAAAAAGCGAAATAAAACATTAATCCAAACTGCTGCTGGGCGTGCCATAGTCAAAATAGAAAAATTGTTAAACAATCAGACCTGCCAAATAAAAGAATTTAGCAGGTCTGAAAAATGAATGGGAAATCGATTATTCGGAAAGTACGAACGTAATCGGCTGAGTGAATCGAGAGCGTACCGCACGACCTGATTGCTTACCAGGCGTCCATTTTGGTACAGACTTAATTACACGCATTGCTTCTTCGTCGCAACCAAACCCTACAGATTTCAATACAGTTACATCTTGGATAGTACCATCCGTATTCACAACGAATTGTACATATACCTTACCGCCTACGTTAGCACGTTGAGCAGCAGATGGATACTTCAAGTTTTTCTGCAAGAAACGTCCGAAAGCCGCAGGTCCACCTGGGAATTCTGCTTGTTGCTCTACCGCTGTAAAGATTTCCTCTTCAGCAGGTTTTGGTGGCTCAACTGGCTCTTCTTTTCCTTTAGCATCTGGATCTACGGGAGGTTCGTAATTCTCCGTTTCACCTTTAACTGTTTCACTAGCTGTGTTACCACGTACCTCTTCTGGTGGTGGCTCAGGCTTAGTTACCTCTTCATCATGTTTGATTTCAGGAGGCAAGAATTTAGTTGTCGTCACCTTAGGAATTTCTTTCGGTGGTGGCGGCGGTGGTGGCGGTGGCAACTCGACCTTCTTAGCAGGTGGTGGAGTGTCCAATTTCATTACTTCGGCTGTCACCTCTGTTTTCTCAGAATTAGAGGCAGTTAACTGTTTCCAGAATGCTGCCAATAACAATGCACCAACAAAAAGTGCTGAGCCTAGTAATACAGACCGCTTGATGACCTTAGGATACGTTGTCCTCAAAAGAAAAGCACCATACTCCCGGTTCTTATCTTTAAAGATAATGTCATCTAATGTAGCATCTTGGCTTATTACTTGTGACATAGTTTATGTTATTTAAAAATTAATTTAAAAGGCTTTTGACCAAATTACTTTCCTGAACGTTTGATTAAAGCTTCAGTATCTGGATCAATTTCTAATAATGCATAACGCTTGTTATTAGTAATTGCACACTCATCCAGCATATCTACCATATTACGGTATTTCGCTTTTTTGGTTGGCTTAATTACCAGAGTAAAGTTGCTACCAACTTTAGCCTTTAAATCCGTGATAACTTTACGGATTCCCGTGTCAGAATAATCGGTCACCTCTAACTTGGTGCCTGCTTCAGTTGGGATACCTTGGTAGTAATACACCTTATTCTCGTCAGGACACACAGTTAGTGTTTCTGACAATTTTACAGGTGATGTTTCCTTTGTATCCGTTTTATCAGGCATGTTTAATTGCATGGTAACGGGCTTTGCCAACGTAGTCGTCAACATAAAGAAAGTGATAAGAAGAAAGCCTAAGTCCACCATCGGTGTCATGTCAATTTTGGTTGACATTTTTTTACTTCGCTTCTTCCCGCCTTTCTTACCCCCACCGGAGCTATCTATTTCTGCCATTTCTTTTTCGAATTAGAATGTAAATTATTTTGGTTTATTCTCAGGAGATGTAATCAACTGGAAGATATTAATATTCTGGGCTTGCAAGGTACCGATGATATCAGCAAATACTTTGTAGCTCGAATTTTGATCTCCTTTGATGGCAACCTTCAACTCTGGATTGGATAATTTGGCATAGCCTACCCAATAGGATAACTCATTGTTAGATGAATCAATAGGTATACCTTTTATAAATCCTTTATCCTTAGCTTCAGAAGGTTTCATATTCAACACCTGACGCATCGCACCAGCTGGGTATCCGACGATTTCAGAACTCATGTAGTTCTTCTTCATTTCGCCTGTTAAAGCAACTCCATAGCGATTAGCCATGCGCTCTAACATAAATTCCCTAGCCATTTGATCATCAGTTGCCAAATAAACCCCTCCCTCATTGGAAACACTGATGGTTAACATACCATCTTTCGCATTCAGAGCTTTCTCTGAAATAGATGATGGTGGTGTAATCGTAACTGCCTCTTCTGGACGGAACTTCGCGGTTAACATGAAGAACGTAAGCAGAAGAAAAGCCACGTCACACATCGCTGTCATATCGAGTGAAACACTATGTCGTTTGGCTTTAACTTTTGGCATAACAATTTTATTTTGAACGGTGAAAAAAATGAAAAATCAGAATGAAAAAATCATTCCGCATTGGTTCAAATATTAATTGTGATGCGTAGCATAGTTTTGGTTAACGCTCAAACCAATCTCATCAATGCTGTAAGTCAACTCATCAATTTTAGATGTGAAAACGTTGTAAGCGATGATACAGATAGCTGAAGTACCAATACCTAATGCAGTATTTACAAGAGCCTCAGAGATACCGTTTGCCAAAGCAGATGCATCTGTTGATCCTCCTGAGTTACCTAATGCAGAGAACGCCTTAATCATACCAACTACCGTTCCTAATAGACCCAATAAAGTTGATACTGACGCTAATGTTGCAATGATAGTTAAGTTTTTCTCCAACATGGGTAATTCCAATGAAGTAGCTTCTTCAACTTCTTTGCTTAATGCTGATAATTTTTGCTCTTTATCTAAAGAACCATCAGTAATCAATTGCTTATACTTTTTAACAGCAGAAAGAGTTACGTTTCCTACTGAACCTTTTTGCTTTTCGCAAGCTTTCAAAGCGCCTTCAACATCATCTTTGTCTAGAGCTGCTTGGATACCACGAACGAATGCGTTAACATCACCAGTTCCTTTTGCTTTACCAATTGTAACTAAACGCTCAATTGAGAATGTTAAAGCTGTCAAGAAACAAGTCATTAACACGGGCACAATCACACCACCTTTGTACACGATACCAAAGTAATCGCCTGGAATTGGGTGACCTTCATTGGTTCCACCTTCGAAGTGAGAGCCATCACCCATAATGAATTGGAAAATCAATAATGCAATGACGAATAGAATGACAAGAATTAAACCTGCAGAAATTCCGCCAGATTTTTTTTCGGGTGCAGCTGGCTTAGCAGCTGGCTTTGGTTGTTGTGTACTCATTAGTTTGGTAATTTGGGGTTAAAGAATTATTTAAAAATAAAACTCGCGAAAATACAACGTAGCAGTTTTCATAGATTTCTAAGCGTCCGCTGTTTTTTTCAGTAAAGGCAAAAGTAATGCAATTCTTAATTAATTTTTACACGGGTTTATCTAAAAAGTTCTCATTTTTTTCATATCACTAGGGTACCTATTGTACTATCCTGATATTTTAAACTAAATACGTCACTTTATTAGGTACTTTTTCGAGAATTAAAAAATTAAAAAAAAATGAAAAAAAATTAATTTAAACCGTTAAATCGACGAAAGTCCTCTTTAAAAATTCTAACTTTAAACTCTAAAACAACCTTTTATCACATGGATTCTCCCTTTTATCCAAAACGACTTAAACCCTCAACTCGCAAAGAATCTAGCCATTCTTTGAAGGAGGTGATCGAGTCCATGCTGAAAGTCTACCAAATACAAGGAAAGTACGAGGAAACCTTTGTCAGTGCGCACTGGGAAGAAATCATGGGAAAACCCATCGCTGCACGTACCCAGAAGGTCTATGTACACCAACAAAAGCTCTTTTTACAAATTAATTCTGCTCCACTCAAAAAAGAACTCATGATGGCCAAACAGAAGATGATAGAACTCATCAATAAACACGCCAAATCTGATTTAATTAAAGACGTGGTATTTCTTTAGGTCCTAGTTTGACTAAATCCCAGGCAATTGCCAACCAAACCAATAACAAGGGCAAAATCATCAGCCCCAATGGATTGACCCATTCATTTCTAAGCCATTGGGGAAATAAATCCGTCGGGGAAAAACTAGAAATCAATAAAGTTAGCAGCAACAAAGCCCATCGAGATTTCGTTTTCTCTCCCAAAACAAACCAGATGCCTACTCCCGGAAAGGCCATAATTAAAGTAGGTGACTCCGTTCCTGTACTTGCCAACATCAAATAAATACTCACAAAAGCCAAGATTCTCAGTTGAAAAGATAAATCCTTCCATTTTTTAACTTGGAAAAAGACATACACATTTAATATCATCGAAGGAATCAAAAACCATAAATTGGACAGAGTACCGTCTCCTGTCCATCGACGAAACATCCCCATGACGCATACATCTGTACGTAAGTTTCGAATGTCTACATTTAACTCATTTTTGTGCGACAAAACCTCTTTCCAGCCCATGTAGGTAGACATCCCATAGTCCCAACCTCCCAATAACATAGGAAGTAATAAGATTAACAACATCCAAAAAATTAAATATCCCGCCAATCGAAGTGGTTTTTTAGAAAAAAAGAAAAAGGCTAGCCCGACTACTCCATATAACTTGATACAAATACCTAATACAATCCAAAGGGCAGCCCAAGCATCCTGTCCCCTATTAATGCAGATATAAGACCACAAAATTAGCGCGATACACAATGGATGAAATTGGGTATTCAATAAAGCCGTTACAGTGGAATTCAAGATGATCCAAGATATAGCTACCCGCTTTTTTTGATCCAATGGCAAATTCCAAACAGCTGAAAAAAGGACTAAAGCATTTATCACATTCCAAACCGTCACACTAATGCCTGTAGGTAAGAAAGCAAATGGCGCCATCAAAATAGCAAAAATGGGACCGTACAAGTATAGATCGAAATATTCCTTCGGATATTCAAGGTACAAAGGCATTCTTTGGATGAAGTGACCGTAGCTCGACTTAAATATGATGAAATTATTGATGTGAGAGTGAAGCTCCCCGAGATTATATTGTTTAATCCCTGTAAAAAGTCCAGCTATGAACCATAGACCTAATAAGACCTCGTAACGAGCATAAAATGCAGGTTTATTTTCCATTTTCTAATTGCGTAACAAAATTTTCGATGGTCATAAACTCCCCCAAGCCTTCCTTTTGCAAATACAAAATCAAGGATTTCAATTTGGAAACCAACGCTCCTTTTGAACCACGACTCACATGTGCCGGTAATGGGTATTTCGATAAATCTGCGAATTCCCAAGGATGAAAATATAGATTCAAAAAACCATGCTTCTTTAAGGTTTCTTTGCACATTTGCTGGTAGGCAAACAATGGAAAGTTTTTAAATGCTAACCAAAATAATGGAATCCTGAAATTCGGAGTAACTGATGCGGGGATGTTCCAAAGCCCCTTTTCATAAAACGGTAACTTGGAAGCCTTTAAGTGATTATATCTACCCGGGATCCAAGTTGGATTCAAGGAAGAATGGTACTTATAACCTGCTTGTACTATATCTGATTCTTCAACATGCTGCATTCTAGCCATTCTAAAACCTACTACCTTTCTTCCGCTAAGTTCTTCCAAAAGTACTCGGGAAGACAGCAGGTCCGTTTTCGGATCAAACTTACTGTGATAAAATCCATGAGAAGCCAATTCATGCTGGGCATCTAATCCTTTGATCCATTCAGGATTGTGTTTCGCATAAACTCCCGTACAAAATACCGTGCAAGGAACTTGGGTCTGAGTGATAACAGACATGAATTCCTCCAAACCCTTTCTTGATTGTTCTAATTGTTCGTCCAAATCCATTGTATAACCATACTCCAAAGGAATATCGCATTCTTCTACATCAATGGTCAATAAAATGGCAGGAGCTTGTTTCATTTAAAAAAGACGCCTCGGATTAAGATAGAAACAAAATTGAATAATTCGGTTAAAATGGTTTTAGGCTTCATGGTAGAAAAATGTATCCCTTCTCGCACCTGCACATAAATCCAATCCATCTGAATATCCTTTTGCTTAGACACTAAAACCAAAAATTCCATATCAAACAGAAATGCGGAAATTGTTGTCTTTAGAAAAATTTCTTTCCCTTTGGCATTAAATCCCTTCAATCCTGACTGCGTATCTTTCACTTTTAAGCTAGGGAAAAACAAATAATTCATCAATTTGAGCGAAAGTGAAAAAATCTTCCTTCGAAATGGTAGTTGGTCATAATATTGCTCATCGCGAACCCCGACTACCACATCGGCTTGTCCCTGGTCTAACCTTCGGTACATTTCCCAGGCATTTTCCATCCTGTAAGGATAATCCGCATCGGTATAGATCACCAAATCTCCTTGACACTGACGAATGGCATGCCTTAATGCCCCTCCTTTTCCTAGGTTTTGACTTAAAGGAATGAAGGTGAAATGAGGGATTGCTTGTTGTAAAGTCTCAATATCCACTGAATGCACCCCATGTTTACTTCCATCATCTACCACATAGACATGTACTTCTACATCGGATGGAATACGTGACATAAATAAGTTATAATGACGAATTAAATCCTCTGCCCAGCCCGAATGAGGGTTGTAACATGGATGAACCAAGTCTAGGATTTTATTTGTCTTTGGAGTAGTCAAACAGGGATATTTTTTGCAATAATACGAAAATTAAGCCTTGGGTTAAAGGGAAAAATAATTCATATTTGTCTACCATTCTAACAAATATGAAAACTCCTCCTTTCTTACGTCCCGGCGATGAAGTGATTTTGGTATCTCCTGCCTCTCATCCAAAGAGTGATCAGTGGAAGCAAGGAGTGGAAATATTAGAATCTTGGGGCTTGAAAGTCCGATTAGCTCCTAATGCCTTATCGCACTATTTTGGATTTGGGGGAAGTGATGAAGAACGATTGAGTGATTTTCAATTAGCGCTGGATGACCCTAAGATTAAAGCTATTTTCCCCATTCGAGGAGGATATGGTTCCAGCCGAATTTTAGACCGTTTAAATTTTGAAAAGTTCCTACTACATCCTAAGTGGATCATCGGTTTCTCCGATATAACAGCCATTCTGAATCATGTAACTCAACTCGGAATAGCTAGCATACATGGCCCTATGCCGCATAATTTCTGCCAAGTAGGTGGAGATGAAGCTTTGGAAAATCTCAGAAATTTCCTATTTGAAGGAAAAATTCAGATTGATATTCCTTCCGAACCAGAGAATAGAATGGGTCATGTAGAGGCAGAAATCGTAGGAGGAAATTTATCCTTGATTGTACACCTGATAGGCAGTCAAAGTCTTCCGGATTTCAAAGGAAAGATATTATTGTTGGAAGATGTGGGCGAAAATTTATATCATATTGACCGCATGGTCTTACAACTAAAAAGAGCTGGATTATTGGATCATTTAGCGGGTCTGATTGTTGGTGGTTTTAGTGACTGCAAAGAAGCAGGCCTGAGTGTGGGTAAAAATGTTAATCAAATTATTCTAGAGCATACGGCAAACAGCCAGTTTCCCATTGCCTTTGAATTTCCATCGGGACATATTGCGCAAAATTTCCCCTTGGTTTTTGGAAAAAAAATCAAGCTTTTGGTAAATGCTGACAATGTCCACTTAACTGATTAAGTCATACATGCTTTTCTGCTAATTTGCCTAACAAAAAGCCATGTTAGCCAAAACCTATGGATGCGCCGTTTTCGGTGTATCTGCCAACCTCATCACCATTGAAACACATGTAGGACAAGGAAGTAAATGTTATTTAGTAGGACTTCCAGATTCCACCATCAAAGAATCCATCCAACGAGTAGAATCCGCTTTAAAAAATAATGGCTTCTTTTTCCCGAGAAGAAAAGTCATCATAAATCTAGCACCAGCAGACATTCGAAAGGAAGGATCAGCCTATGATTTACCCATTGCCTTATCTATTTTAGAAGCATCCGAGCAGGTCGAGTTAAAAGGATTGGAAGACTATGTGATTATGGGCGAACTGGCCCTAGATGGCACTATTCGGCCTATAAAAGGAGCCTTACCCATAGCATTAGAGGCAAAAAGCCGAGGTATTTCAAAGCTTATCTTACCTGAAGAAAATGCCATAGAAGCTGCTATGGTTGAGGGTATTGAGGTATTTGGACTCAGCCATCTGAGGGAAACGATACAATTTATCCGGGGAAAAATAGCCTTAGAACCTACTCAAGTTAATGTTCATGCCTTATTCAATCAAACTCATGACCAATTTGATGTAGATTTTTCTCAAGTTCAGGGGCAGGAAAGCGTAAAAAGGGCCTTTGAAATTGCTGCTGCTGGGGGGCATAACTTGATTATGATTGGACCTCCAGGAGCAGGAAAAACGATGTTGGCGAAAAGGTTACCGACAATTCTTCCTCCATTTTCTTTAACTGAAGCCTTGGAAGTAACTAAAATTCATTCGGTAGCAGGTAAATTAATGGGTAAACATTCCTTGTTGACTCATCGTCCTTTCAGATGTCCGCACCATACGATTTCCAATGCGGCTTTGGTAGGAGGTGGGTCATTTCCGCAGCCAGGAGAAATATCATTAGCTCACCATGGTGTCTTATTTCTAGACGAACTTCCGGAATTCAATAGAAATGCGTTAGAAGTCATGCGGCAACCTTTGGAGGATCGCAAAGTGTTTATTTCGAGAGCCAAATGGTCCTTGGAGTTTCCTGCTAATTTTATGTTGGTCGCAAGCATGAATCCTTGTCCATGCGGGTACTATAACCACCCCAATAAAGACTGTGTTTGTGGCCCAGGTCAAGTTCAACGCTATTTAAATCGTATTTCGGGGCCTTTACTGGATCGAATTGATATGCACATAGAAATTGTGCCCGTGCATTTTGAAGAAATGAGCAAGGAAAGAGCTGCCGAATCAAGTGAACACGTACGAAAAAGGGTAATTGATGCCAGAATTATTCAACAAAATCGATTCATCCCATATCCCAAAATCCACTCCAATGCCATGATGTCCAGTCAGCAAGTCAATGAATTTTGCCATCTGGATGAGCCATCCCAACAATTATTATCTGTAGCAATGGACAAACTTCAACTATCTGCCAGAGCTTATGACAAAATTCGTAAAGTAGCTCGTACGATTGCCGATTTGGCAAAGTCGGAGAATATTTTCTCCGAACACATAGCAGAAGCTATTACCTATCGAAATTTAGATAGAGAAAATTGGGCAGGATGATGTATTTTTGAAAAAAAATACCTTTTATGCGCCTATCTTCTTGGATACTTTTACTTTGTGTGTGCCTCTTACAACCCACTTTGGCACAAAAAATTGATCAAAATAAATCTTTTAGACCCTTTATTTCCTTTGAAGAAATATTTAATAAAGCCGCTAAGGAAAACAAACCTGTTTTTTTTGAAGCATTTTTACCCTCATGTTCGCATTGTATCGCTTACGACAAAACCTTAAGTTTACCGACTATCAAGGCGTATTTGGACAAAAATTTCCATGCTTATCAGTTAGATTTGAGTAAACGTGAAAACAATGCTTTTTTACGTTCCCGCAAAATTTTCATTCCATCGACCCCTTCCTTTATCGTTTTTTCTCCTCAAGGAAAAGTTTGGAATATTGAGCCCGTGGGTGAATCGACAAATTCTGTGAATGGCATTATCAAATTGTTGGATGCCGCTAAAAATCCGATGCAGAACCAATCGCAATTACTTGAACGATATACGGCAGGGGAAAGGAATAAAGAAAATATGATTTCAGCTGCCTATTTCACACGCTTAAGTTTGGATACCCTGAAAAATGTGGCTTTGGTCAATGACTTAGTTCAATTGTTTAAGCCGGAGGAGTTTGAAGGACAAACCAGTTTTTTGCTGATCCAAAAAGTTATGATGGACGACGACAATGCCCTATTCCAGCATTTCATAACTCATTTAAAAAACTACGAAAGTAAATTTGATAGTTTGGAAGTCAAGCAAACCGCAGAAAATACCATCATGACTAGTTTATATAGTGGCCGTGCTAGAACCTACAGTCCGGAACGAATCCAACGATTAAAAAATGGATTAAAGGCCATTGGTTTAAAACCTCTACAAATCGCTGCTCGATTTATCTACCTAGAGGTATTAATTGATTTAGATAAAAAGTTAGTCGATCAAGCAGTGGCAAGGGTTAAAAATTACTACGGTGGAAAGGCGATTCCAGAAAAAGAAAAGGAGTTTTGGTGTAAACTTTTGAAAAAGTCGGGTAGTATGGAGTGCTTGCTTCCTTAAATATCCATTTATATAAAATCCTCTGGAAACGAATTGGTATTTTGCTCAAAAAAAAGTAAATTTCTGAATCGTAAGCCTTCATCCTATTTAAACTAATCCATGAAGAAAAGTATATTATCCATCCTTGTCTTTGTTTTCTTAATCACTTCTTTTGGCTTCTCCCCTACTATTGGTGGGGAAGAGAGTTTAGAGTCGGTATTTAAGCGCATCAAAGATGAGGTTGATCAAAATTCCTTGGCTTATACTTCATTAGGTACTGCCTGTCAAACCTTAGGTCATCGCTTGACTGGCAGCGAGAAAGGGAAAAAAGCCGAAGAATTTGCTTTTAATCTCTTCAAGAAATATGGTTTTCGAGATACTAAATTTCAAGGTTTCCAAGTAGAAGCTTGGGCAAGAGATACCGTAACACTTTCCATTGCCCCTCCTAAATCCGATGATTTCAGAGAAGTCCCTGTCGTATCATTGGCTATGACACCTGTAGAAGCGAATATTACAGGAGCCATGGTGGACTTAGGTAATGGTCTTGATGTAGATTTTGAATTAAAAAAAGAGCAAATCAAGGGTAAGGTAGCGGTGATGAATATTGGATTGATTGACCCTAAACCTGGCCAAAAAAACTTGCATCGTTCAGAAAAAACGGCATTAGCCATTCAATACGGAGCCATTGGGGTGATTTTTGTTAATACAGTCAAAGGACAAATTTTATTAACAGGTACCGCCTCGGTTACTGGAAATTTAATATCCATCCCTGCCGTGTGTATCAGTTGGGAAAGTGGTGTTGAAATCCGTAAATGGATGTTGGAGCAACCCGGACTATTGAGTTTAATCGAAATGCACAATGTGAGTAAACCAATTAAAGCTCGCAATGTAGTGGCTACGTTGAAAGGCGATAATAAAAAATACCGCAAGGAGAAAATCATCATTGGTGGTCACTTAGATTCTTGGGATTTATCCACGGGTGCCATTGACAATGGCATTGGTTCTTTTTCGGTCATAGATATCGCCAGAACATTCAAGGCATTGGGCTTAAAAAACAAAAGAACGATTGAATTTGTCGCTTTCATGGGTGAAGAAGAAGGATTGCTAGGTTCTAAAGCCTACATCGAAAGAGCCAAAAAGACGGGTGAAATTGATGAAATCGTGTACATGATTAATTTGGATATGACAAACAATGTTTCTGGGTTCAATGCAGGAGGAAGAGACGAGTTAGTGGCTTTGTTAAAAGAAATTGGCAATAAAATCAAGTCGATTGATCCTGCTTTTGGAAATGAAATTAGTAATAGTGCTGGATTACACTCTGATCATCAGTCGTTTTTATTGGAAGGAATTCCAGCGAGTGCACCGATAGGCCGATTAGAAAAAAGGGTTTTAGATTGTTATCATGCTAACTGTGACTCGTTTGATTTAGTCAACAAAATTGAATTAGAAAATACCGTAAAATACACAGCCATGTTGTTATACGGTGTGGCCAATGCCCAATCTATTCCAGCAAAAAAACTAGATTTTTACTCCACTCGTGATTTCTTCATCAAACAAAATTTGAGAAGAGATTTAGAGCTAGGTAATGAATGGCGCTGGGGTAAAGATTAAAATCCTACGTTTTAGATTACATTTATTTCGATTATCCCCTAAAAGCATAATACATTATGAATAACCAGAACCCTTCCTTTTTCGATCATAAAATGGAAATTGTTCCTGAATCATCTTTCAAATCCATCATCAAAGTTATTGGTATTGGTGGTGGTGGCTCCAATGCGGTTCGCCACATGGACAACATGAAGATTAAGGGAGCGGATTTGATTATTTGCAACACAGATTCGCAAGCCTTGGCCTCGAACCCTGTTAAGACGAAAATCAAATTAGGGGAACAAGGTCTTGGTGCAGGAACAGATCCAGAGGTAGGGAAATTAGCTGCATTAGACAGTATTGATAAGATTAATGCCGTATTAACCAATGGTACTGAAATGCTTTTCATTACCGCAGGTATGGGAGGAGGTACAGGAACAGGAGCTGCCCCAGTCGTAGCTGAAATTGCTAGAAAAAGAGGTTTATTAACGGTGGCTGTGGTGACTGCCCCTTATGCTTGGGAAGGTCGGGAAAAAATCCAGTATGCCTTAACAGGAATTCAAGAATTAAAAACCTATTGTGACACTGTCTTAGTGGTAATGAATGATAAGCTAGCTCAAATTTATGAGAAACTGGCTGTCAAAGATGCTTTTGCGAAAGCAGATGATGTTCTTGCTAAAGCCGTAAAAAGTGTAGTAGACGTTATTGCCAAACCTGGAGATATCAATACGGACTTTATGGACGTTAAAAAGGTATTAAAAAATGCAGGGCAAGCCATGATGAGTTCCGCATTGGGAAAAGGCGAAGACCGTGCATTTCAAGCCATTGCGGAAGCATTAGAATCTCCTTTATTAAATTCCCAGGAAATCAAAGGTGCCAAACGCATCTTAGTTACGGTTTCCACAAGTTCGGAACATGCTTTGGTCATGAGCGAACAAAATATCATCATTGAATACCTGAATGGGCGTATCAATGACCAAGCTGACATGGTGAAATTTGGTTTCTCTACCGATGATGAATTGGGTGAAGATTTGTACCTAACCGTAATCGCTGCGGGCTTTGAACATGAGCAAAATGCCTTAGATGATTTCTTGTTCAGTGATACAAGACATTATGGCACTGCCAATAAGCCAGCCTCATTGATCTCGGGCGCTACCGTTGAATTTGATGAGTTTGGAACGACCAGTTCTGCCTCCTCGGAAAGTGAAGAAGTCCGTTTCCAGAAAATGGTAGACCATTATAAAAAAGGGGGACCTGATGAAAGCGACTTCGCCATTCCTACCTATCAAAGAAATCAAATTCCCTTGTATGATTTGAGTCGAATTCCTCAAGAAGAGTGGATTGAAACTCCATTATATGAGAATTAACAGTTTTTGATTTTAAGAACTGTTTCACGAATAATTTCTTGACTGGCATAAGCCACCTCAAATTCTGAGATTTCGGCCACTCCACCCATCGATATACCTGGCCTACGGTATATCATGTCCGACTCTCGTGTGGTTCTTGCACTAAGATGAACGGCATCCACACCTGCATCTACGAGTTGTAAGCAATTTTGAGGATTTACACCACTGCCTGCCATGATCTGAATTCGACCTTGAGCGGCTTCTACCAAAGTAGCTATCGCTTCAATTCCTTCCATGGCTTTGTTTTTTTGACCTGAGGTTAATATTCTTTTAAATCCTAGATATATTAAAGCCTCCATCACTTCCAAAGGTTCCCTTGATACATCAATGGCCCGATGACAAGTAAGTTCAGCTGATTCACCAACGATGTATTTGACTTCCTTTAAAAAATTTATATCAATGTCGCCATGGGGATTTAATGCCCCAATAACCAAACCATGTACTCCCAAAGTAAGATATTGGTCAATTTCGGCTAGCATCGTTTTTTTTTCATTGGAATCATAACAGAAATCACCACCACGCGCTCTCACCATCACATGAATTCCCAAAGATGTTTGAGTTAAGGCTTCTAAAACTAGACCAGCGGAGGGACTTGTTCCTCCTTCCCATGGTGAAGCACATAATTCTACACGGTCAGCTCCTGCCTGATCGGCCGCTAAACAAGAAAAAAGGGAATAACTACAAACTTCTACCGAGATCGTACGGGATTCTGACATAAAAAATAGGGCTCTATAAGCGTTAAAACCAGTTTATTTTTATTTATTCAAAATTTAAAAAATAAATCTTTCATAAATATTTTTTTATTTTACTTTTGCAGTCCGATAAATCTTTGATTCTTAAGAATCTAAAAGAGAAAAGGACAAAAATTTGAATCTTTAAGAATTAAAATTAAACATATGTACTGGACACTAGAACTTGCCTCCTATTTAGAAGATGCACCATGGCCTGCTTCAAAAGATGAATTAATTGACTACGCAATTCGTACAGGATCTCCCCTAGAAGTGGTAGAGAACTTGCAAGAATTAGAGGATGATGGTCAACCTTTTGAAAGCATTGAAGAGATTTGGCCTGATTACCCAACCAAAGACGACTTCTTCTTCAATGAGGACGAATATTAATGAAAGGAGGCGAAAGCCTCTTTTTTTATGTCCTTAATCAATTGCCCCTTCGCTTGATCTCTCAAACTAATCCCCCAACGGCGGTATAAAATATCTTCCCAACATTCCGCCATTTCATAATTTTTCAAATAATTCAATTCTCCTTGTAAATAAGGCAAAGATGCATGGATTAACTCCAATCCTCCCTTTTCTCTTTCACAATGCTCCAATACTTTCAAGGCAGTGAATCCATATATTTCCCGCAAATGACGGGCACTTAATTCGCTAATATTGAGCGATTTAATTCTTTTTTTCCAAAAAATCTCATCGATTTTCTCCCCACCAAAAAGCACATAGTCTTTGGTATGACAATTTTGTTTATGGCGGTGTAAAACTTCTTCTTCCACCACATTCATTGTGTCTTCTGCCATAACACGATAAGTCGTCCATTTACCTCCCATAATGCTCACCAATTTACTTCGTTGGTCTACTTCTACTTCATGGTCGCGGACCAATGACTTGGTGTCTGATTGCATCGCATCCGAAAGGCCTACTTGTAATAAAGGTCTTTGCCCTACGAAACCTGAACAAACGTCTTCTTGGCTAGCTTTGTTCAAGGCAAAACGGTTAAAATAATCCAATAAATAGGCCTCTTCTTCCGCCCTGATCTTGGGATCTTCCATCAATTCATCGGGTTCATCCGTCGTTCCAACGAGCACATAATCCCTCCATGGTATAATGAATACTACCCGACCATCATCTGTTTTAGGAATTAATAAAGCGGTATCCCCCGACCAAAAAGATTTAGCTAATACAATATGAGCGCCTCGTGAAACTTTCATTCTGGGTTTCAACTTCAGGTTGGCCAGTTGGCGGATATGGTCAGTAAACGGTCCCGTGGCATTTACTACCACTTTACAGCTTACTTCATGTTCCTCCCCAGCTATTAAATCCTTGAAATGAATTTTTTTAATTTTCAAGCTTTTAGGACTTAAACCAAAGTGACTTAATTCACAGTAATTTAATATAGCGGCCCCTTCCTTTTCGGCCGATTGCAAAATTGCCAAGGCATAGCGCGCGTCATTAAGCTGCCCATCGTAATATAAAATTCCGCCAGACATTCCTTTCACTTTCAGATTAGGCACTAATTGTTCCATGCGTTGATTGCCTAATCCTTGACTGTTTTTCAAATTGGTCACCCCGGAAATACGATCATACAACCACATACCTATACCATAATAAATCCGGTCCCACCAAGAATAACAGGGAGTCAATAAAGCCAAAGGATGAGCTAAATGTGGCGCATTTTGTAACATCACTTTACGTTCATGTAAAGCCTTATAAACCATTTTAAATTGCTGCCAATCAATATTTCTGACGGCTTGTTCTAAGTATCGAACACCACCATGAACCAATTTGGTGGATTTGGAGGAGGTTTGTCCAGCGAAATCCCCTTTTTCAATCAATAAAACTTTATAACCACGCAATACGGCATCCAGTGCCACACCGGCACCTGTTGCCCCACCACCTATGATACAAATATCATATTCAGATTCATTTGCTTTAATTTTTTGAAATTGATCAATCCGGGAAAATGCCATGAACTAAATTTAAGCTTGAAAAATCCGCAATCCGACGAATTTACTAAAGAATCAGGAAAATAAAACCGAAAAGATTCCATTAATATTGATATAAATGAAAGAGATTTTATAATTTTGCAAACCTTTGATGGGTCTGTACCCATGTAATGAAAGGTCAATACAATTAGACTCCTGAAATAAGGACGTAATATGGCAAAGAAAGAAACTAAAGAAACGATTGAAATTATTGAAAGCCCAGAGGCGCTACAACAAGAGTTAACCAAGGTCACTGGATTTTTTGAGCAAAATAAAACTTCCGTATTAGGATTAGGTGCCATCATCGTGGCCTTAGTAGTAGGAACCTTAGGTTATAAGTGGTACACCCAGACTCAAGATGAAGAAGGTGAGAAAAAATTGTTCAAAGCTGTTTATGCTTTTGAATCTGATTCTTTATCAAAAGCCACCAAGGAATTAAATAAGATTTCTGACGAATTCGGCGGAAATACGCAAAATTTAGCTGATTTATATCAAGGTATTGCCTTATTGAAGCAAGGTAAATTTGATCAATCCATTGAAAAATTGAAGAACTTCAGCAGTGGTGATTTATTAGTGCAAGCAAGAGCTTATTCCTTAATTGGAGATGCTTACGTAGAAAAGAAATCATATGGCGAAGCTATTGATTACTACAAAAAAGCCGCTGATTATAAGCCTAACAAATTCTTTACCCCTACTTATCTATTAAAATTGGCTACAGCTTATGAAGCCAATAAACAAGGAAAAGAGGCATTAGCTGCTTACACTGATATCACGGAAAAATTTCCAGAGTCGGCAGAAGCTGTACCTGCTAAGAAATATAAAGCTCAATTAGAAAGCTCTATCTCTGAATAATTAGATAAATTTTTATATCAGGAAGGGATAAGAGCAGCAGCTTTTATCCCTTATTGTTTTAATCCATTCAAGATGTCATCCCAACATAAAAATTTAAGTGATTTTTCGACTGAAAGTCTGCCGAATATTCAAGATAAACATTTTGCGGTAGTAGTTTCTGAGTGGAACACAGAAGTGACAGAAGCTTTGTTTCAAGGCTGTATTGGCACCTTATTGGCCCATGGAGCTAAAGCAGAATTCATTCACCGAGTACAAGTTCCAGGGAGTTTTGAATTAAGCCTAGGTGCTCAAAAATTGGCTCAAAAATCCGAGATTGATGCGGTCATTTGTTTAGGCTGTGTCATTCAAGGAGAAACTCGTCATTTTGATTTTATCTGTGACGCCGTAGCAAAAGGAATCACAGATGTAAGTTTGAAATACGATAAACCCGTCATCTTTGGAGTTTTAACTCCGAATAGCCAAGAACAAGCGATGGATCGTGCGGGAGGAAAACATGGAAACAAAGGCGATGAAGCGGCCATAACTGCGATCAAAATGCTAGCTATATAAACCCATAATATAACCCATATGCAAGTTTGGAAATTTGGAGGGACCTCCGTTGGAAAACCAGAAAGAATGAAGTCGATCCGACAATTGATTACCGAAGACGGAAAAGCTAAAATTGTGGTATTATCAGCTCTTTCAGGAAGTACCAATTCCTTATTATCAATTTCAGAATCATTATTAGCTGGTCAAATTGCTGAAGCTCAAACTAAAGCTCAAGCATTGCGCAGTCACTATGATCTATTTTTGACGGAATTATACCAAACAGAACAAGGTTTAACTAAAGGAAAATCCATTGTAGAGAAAGAATTTTCTTTTATTGATGAACTAATTGCGACTAAGCCATATTGTACCAAGCAAGAAAAGGAAATGGTTGCCTTGGGAGAATTGTTATCAACACAAATTTTTGAAGCTTATCTTCAAGAAGAAGGAGTTCATTCACTTTTGCTTCCTGCTTTAGATTTTATGGTGATTGATGAAGATAATGAGCCCATTTTAAAGAAAATCGAAGAGAATTTAGGAGCTATTTTGGCGAAGGAACCGGGTAAACAAATTTACATTACACAAGGATTTATTTGCCGTAATCCGCAGGGAGAAGTGGATAATTTAAAAAGAGGAGGCTCCGATTATACGGCTTCATTAATTGGGGGAGCGATTTCTGCGGAAGAAGTTCAAATTTGGACTGACATTGATGGGATGCATAATAATGACCCCCGTATTGTGAAGAACACCTTCCCTATTCGTGAATTATCCTTCGCTGAAGCAGCAGAATTAGCTTATTTCGGAGCTAAAATCTTACATCCTAGTACCATTACTCCTGCCAAATTAAAAGGGGTTCCAGTGCGTTTGAAAAATACCATGGAACCAAGTGCTTATGGTACTTTGATCTCCGAGAAATCAACCGACATTGAAATTAAGGCCATTGCTGCCAAAGATAATATTACGGCCATTTACATACATTCAACTCGTATGTTAAATGCCTATGGTTTCTTAAAACGTGTATTTGAGGTATTTGAAAAATACAAAACTCCGGTGGATATGATTACTACTTCGGAGGTTTCTGTTTCGGTTACTATAGACCAAACTACGCACCTAGATTCCATCATGAGTGAATTGAGAGAATTTGCTGAATTGGAAGATCCAGATAATGACCAAGTGATTATTTGTATCGTTGGAAATTTCTGGGCAGATAAAGAAGGTATTGCCATCAAAGTATTGAATGCTATGAAAAACATCCCGATACGCATGATTTCTTATGGTGCTTCAGAACATAATATCTCCTTATTGGTCGATGCCAAACATAAAAATGAGTCATTAAATGCCTTAAACGAAGGTTTATTCTTCTAAAATTGATCCTATGCTAACGCTTGCTTTTATCCGTGCTAATACAAAAGTAACCATTCAAGGTTTACAGAAAAAACGTTTTTTTGAAGCAGAAAAGGTTGTCGAGCAATTGATTTCCTTAGACGACAAGCGTAAAACATTATTGCAGCAAGCAGAACAAGCTTTAGAGAAATCCAATGCCGCAGCCAAGGAGATTGGGACCTTGATGAAAAATGGTCAAGCTGATTTAGCTGAATCCAAAAAAGCAGAAACGGCAGCTTTAAAAGCTAACATTAAAGAGTTGGGAGATGCTGCAAAAAATGCAGAGCAAGAGGTGTATGAACTATTAGTAACCCTTCCTAACCTACCTCACAGCTCGGTTCCAGAAGGTAAAACGGCCGAAGACAATGAAGTGGTTTTAAGCTGGGGCTCTATTCCCAAATTAGATGATGCGGCTCAGCCTCATTGGGATTTGATTAAGAAATATGACATCATCGACTTTGATTTAGGAAACAAAATCACAGGAGCTGGTTTTCCCGTATATAAAGGTAAAGGTGCTCGTTTACAGCGGGCATTAATTAATTTCTTCTTAGACGAAGCCATTAAGGTCGGTTACTACGAGATTCAACCTCCTATCTTAATCAATGAAGATTCGGGATTTGGTACAGGTCAATTACCTGATAAAGAGGGGCAAATGTATGTAACCAAAGAGGAAGGGCTTTATTTAATTCCGACGGCGGAGGTACCTATTACCAATTTATACCGTGATGTGATTGTCAACGAAAAAGAATTACCGATAAAAAACGTAGGCCATACCCCATGCTTCCGTCGTGAAGCAGGTTCTTGGGGTGCCCACGTTCGTGGTTTAAATCGCTTACATCAATTTGACAAGATTGAGATTGTACAGATTCACAAACCCGAAACATCTTATCAGGCTTTAGAGGAAATGTCGCAGCACGTTCAAGGTCTATTACAAAAGATGGAATTACCTTACCGCGTATTACGACTTTGTGGTGGTGATATGGGTTTTGCTTCGGCTTTAACTTATGATATGGAAGTTTGGTCGGCTGCACAAGGCCGCTGGTTGGAAGTGAGTTCTGTATCTAATTTTGAGACATTTCAGGCAAATCGCTTGAAACTTCGTACGAAAGTAGACGCAAAATCCATCCTTTGCCATACCTTAAACGGATCAGCATTAGCTCTTCCACGCATCGTGGCGGCAATTTTAGAAAATAATCAAGGACCCGATGGAATTAAGATTCCTCCAGTACTTGTGCCATATTGTGGCTTTGAACACATTAACTAAGCCCTTCTACGCTTAGTCGAAAACCTTCGCCGTGCAGATTCATCAGCTGCACGCGGGGGTCTTCTTTCAGCATTTTTCGGAGTTTGGTCATGTAAACATCCATGCTTCTTGCATTGAAATACGTATCATCTCCCCAAATTAATTTCAGCGCATAACTTCGACTAACTGGTCTTCCCAAATTTTCACAAAGAAGCTTCATCAGGTCATTTTCTTTCGGCGTGAATTTTTGTTCTGTTTGGCCCAAAATCAATTTCATTTTTTGAGGTACATACATAAAATCACCAAGAGCTATTTCTTCTGCTAAACTAGGTACCGATTTACCAGAATGTGTTCTTCGTAATACGGCTTCAATACGTGCTACCAACACATCCATAGAAAATGGTTTGGTCAAATAATCATCAGCCCCTACTTTAAATCCTTGTAAGGTGTCCTCTTCCATGGATTTGGCCGTTAAGAAAATAATGGGAACTTCCAGGTGTGTCGCCCTGATATCTTTAGCTAAAGAAAAACCATCCTTCTTGGGCATCATGACATCCAGAAGGCAAATATCAAATGATTCCCTGACAAACAGATCCAAGGCTTCATCTCCATTTTGTGCCCACTGCACATCGTATCCCTTCTTTTTTAAAAATTCAGACAATAATAAACCTAAATTCGGGTCATCTTCGGCCAATAAAATAGATGGGTGACTATTTTCCATTTTTGTTGATATTAAACGGTTGGGTGAAAAGGTAAATTAATCTCAAACGTACTTCCAATTTGTGGTAGACTTGAAACTTGAACGGTACCACCATGCGCTTCCACAATTTTTTTCACATAGCTCAATCCTAAGCCAAAACCTTTCACATTATGTACGTTTCCTGTTGGAACCCGATAAAATGGCTCAAACACAGAACCAAGTACCTCCTTGGCCATCCCAATGCCTTGATCTGAAATGCGGATATTGAGAGATGTGGGACTAGCATTCGTGCTAATGGTAATTTCAGGTTTCTCTTTACTATATTTTATGGCATTATCGAGAAGATTGAAAAGTACATTGGAAATATGCACTTCATCTACTTCTATTTGAGCATTGGGAGCATCGAGCAACAAATTCAAATTTCCCCCTTGTGATTGAATCAATGGACCGTTCATCTCTGCCACTTGTTGAATTAAGGAGTTCAGATTGACCTCCTTCTTTTTCAACACGATGTTTTCCTTTTCCATTTGCGCCGTTTGCAATACCCGTTCCACTTGTCGGCCTAATCGTATATTTTCTTCTTTGATAATCCCTACATATCGATTGATCGAATCATTTTTGATACCATTTGACTCTTCTTGGATTAATTGTGCGGCTAAAGAAATGGTAGAAATGGGCGTTTTAAACTCATGGGTCATGTTATTGATGAAATCATTTTTCACTTCAGCCAATTTCTTTTGTTTTAAAATCGTGGTAACAGCGATATAAAAGCACCCTATCATGATCAATAATAATAAGGCAGAACCTAAAAAACTAAAGCTCATCGCTTCCCATACTAAAGCTTCTTGATTGGGAAAATAAATTTGCAGGTACTGGCCACTTGGCCTTAAATCATTTGGAAATAAAGGCGTAATAAACGAAGCCGACTGCGCCCTTGGTGTTTTCATTAAGCCCGCTGAAGTATATATCCAATTTTTATTTTCGGCAGAATCTTTAGGACCAATTCCAAATACATAGGGCATTGTAATTCCCTTTTCTGCCAATTCTTGCCTGATTAAACTATCAATATGTTTGGTGGAAACTCGCTGTGTAATGGGTCTTTCTTTAAATAAGAAATCCGCAAAAACCTCCTTGGCCATTTCTGTCTTTTTTAACACTTTTTGAAGCTCGGCCTTTTCTTCTTTTAACTTTTGAGCATTGATGGTGAGGGCATTGATTTTTTTAGTTTTTTGTTGGTCTTCTTGATGTAATTGTGCTAAAAATTTAGGCCGCATTCGGTTCAAATCATTGAATCGTTTAGCTTCTCTTGCTCTCGCACGATTAGCTTCTTTGATTCGGTTCAGCTCTTGCAAAACGCGTGGTTTTACAGCTCCCATCATGTCATTCAATTGTTTTTCTTCCCGTAAACGGCGATTGATTCCCTTCAAATCAGCATTGATTTGGTATTCTTCTGTTACTTCCGCAATCTGGCCATTGGGTAACATAAACGACTTTCTAACATACAAGATGTCATTAGGCATCTCATTTTGTTGGAATTTTTTTAAGGCTTGAAGCTCCGCTTGATTCATTTTGAACTCGTGTGAAAAATCTTCAGTGAGCAGCTCCAAGGGATCATGCTGGGCAAAAGCCGGGTCTTTCATTTGAGGAGGAAGTGGAGGAACAGGAATTGATTTGGATGCTAGCTTCTTTTCCAAAGCAGCAATCTCCTTTTGCTGACTTTCATATTCTCTTTGCTTTTGAGAAAGGACATAAAGCTCTTGTTTTTCCAACTTACGAACCACTTTTTCCATTCCATCTCGAATATCAGCAGCTAATTGCTCTTTTTTGGTTTCCAACATAAAACCAAGCCAATATGATTGAAAGGAGATTAAACCTATCAATGCCAATGTCATTAAGCCAATTATGAGTCGTATTTTCTTTTGGGACATATCTATTCAAACCATGGAATAACAAAATTAAAGGAATTATTGGTCCATTTTTCTATTCAAAGGCCACTTAACATTCTTTAACAGTCAAGTATTGAATGCTTTATCTAAGTTTGTGCCGTCACAAAAATTAAAAATTTATGAAAACATTCATTTTATCGGCCCTACTGGGAACGATGGGAACCTTGGCCTTGGCACAAGATGCGCCAAAACCGGAATCTACTGTAAAGATCGTTGTAGAAGAAAATGGCAAACAGAAAGTCATTGAGCGGACATTTGCTAATCCTGACTTAGCGGAAGCTGGTATAAAACACTTGAACGACTCCTTGAATAAGGAGATGGGGAAATCCGATGGGAAAACGAAAATCATCACGATGGATATCCGAAAGCGTGGTGGAAACAGAATGCCCATGGATGCGATGGGGCCTATGCCTCATTTAGATAGAAAACAAATGGCTCGAGTTGAAAAGAGAATGCGGAAATTGAAAAACCAGTTGGATGATAAGCAGGTTCGTATTTTCCGTCATGGACCAGAGGATATGGAAGTACATGTGGAGAAATTGCCAGGAGGTAAGAACTTCAAATTTGATTTTGATGAAAATGGCCCTGAATTTCAAGGTTTAAGAAGACTTCAAGAAGAGGGATTCCCTATGGGTGGGCGAAATTTTGCAGGAGGACAAGCATCCACCACGATCAAAGGACTTTTTGCTAACCCGAATCATCCTTTTAATGGAACCTTAAACATTCGTTTTCATGCACCGGAAAAAGGAAATGTTTCGATTACGGTTAGAGATGTGAATGGAAAAGAAATGGCTTCTGAAATGGTTAAAGATTTTCAAGGCCGTTATTTAGGGCAAGTCGAAATAAAGAAAGCAGCTTCCGGAGTATATTTTGTTCAAGTGACTCAGGGTAATGACGGAGCTGTCATTCGTGTTAAAATAGATTAATATTCAATCCGCTTAATAGAAAAACGTGCCTCTTTTCAACAACGCTGTCAAGGTTTAAAACCTTGACAGCGTTAGGCAAAACTAATTCTTTCTTTTCCCTAATCCGTTTAAAAAACTGATAAAATTCGGACAAAATCTATGAATTGGTTTTATCCGAAAAATACCAAGAAAATGATTAAGTTTTTGAATGAAAATGAGGACTTTTACCAACGCTGTCAAGGTTTAAAACCTTGACAGCGTTATTGAAATAACACTATTTCTTACCCATATGAAATAAGGCAAAGGCATAAGAGTCTGCTGTTAATTCAATTAACTTAGCTGTATTCGATGAGCCGTGGCCACTATTCGTATCAATACGAATAATCATTGGATTTGACGACGTATTTTTTTCCTGTAAAGTCGCTGCATATTTGAATGAATGTGCAGGAACCACACGATCATCATGATCCGAAGTAAATACCATGGTTGCAGGGTAATTCATCGCTTTGATGTTATGTAAAGGGGAATAAGCATAAAGGGCCTTAAATTCTTCTGAATTATCACTACTTCCATAATCCGCTACCCAGTTCCACCCGATCGTGAATTTTTGAAAACGTAACATATCCATCACACCTACACCTGGAAGAGCCGCTGCAAATAAATCAGGACGTTGATTTATCGCCGCACCTACTAAAAGCCCTCCATTTGATCGACCTGAAGCGGCTAAATAAGCTGATGAAGTATATTTCTCTCGAATTAAAAATTCCGCACCAGCAATAAAATCGTCAAATACATTTTGCTTTTTAAATTTCATACCTGCCTCATGCCATTTCTCACCATACTCACTACCTCCCCGTAAATTTGCAACGACATAAATCCCCCCTTTTTCTAACCATGGAATTAAACTAGCAGAAAATGCAGGTGTAGAACTAATGTTAAACCCACCATAACCATACAAAATGGTCGGATTCTTGCCGTTTAAATTAATTCCTTTTTTGCTAACGATAAACATCGGAATTTGGGTGCCATCTTTAGAAGGATAAAACTTTTGAACAACGCTATAATCCATTGGATTAAATGCTAAAGTAGGTTTTTGAAAAACAGATGACCTTTTTGTGGGTAAGTCGTATCGGTAAATTGTTGGTGGAAAATTAAACGAAGAATACGTGTAAAAGGTGAATTTATCTTCTTTTTCTCCTCCAAAACCACTTGCATTACCTAAACCTGGCAAATTAACGGAGCCTAATGCATTTCCATTATAATCGAAAATTTTCACACGTGAAGTCACGTCCATTAAATAGGTTAAAAACAATCGATTACCGACTGTACTAACTCCCTGCAAAGGCTCTGCCATTTCAGCTACCATTGTTTTCCAATTTTCTTTAGCTGCCTGTGATGGATCTACTCGAACAATTTTATTATTTGGCGCTCCATCATTGGTTTCTATAATCAATACATCCCCATCGTTATCGACGACACTAAAATCATATTTTCCAGGTTCAGCGATGATATACTTAAATTTTATCTCTTTTTTTGAGGTATCCAATACCCAAAGTGCGTTCCCATCCAAGCCTTTTCCGCGGTCTGAAATCGTCAAAATGACAAAACGCTCATCGTCTGTGGTACTGACGGTGTGGAAGCGTTGAGGATTTTCAGCATCCTCATAAATCAATTGATCCTGTGATTGTGAGGTCCCAACTGTATGAAACCAAACTTGGTGATTTTCATTTTTTGTACTCAATTCCTTGCCTTTACCAGGTTCAGGATAACGAGAATAATAGAATCCATTTTCTTTCCAAGCCACACCACTCACTTTCACCCAGCGCAATTCATCTGCTAGATTTTTCCCTGTTTCCATATCTCGCACATAGAAAGTTTGCCAGTCACTCCCATTAATACTCAAACCGACACAAGCATATTTCCCCGTTTTATTTAAAGAAAATACGGTTAAACGTGTCGTCCCTTCTTTTGATAAGGTATTGGGATCTATTACTTGCTCGGGTTTTCCTTTAAGTCCCTTCTGACGGAACAAAACAGCTTGATTCTGCAAACCACTGTTCTTATAAAAATAATACCAGTTTCCTTTCCGAAAAGGCGCTGATATCTTCTCATAATTACTTAGTTCTTCGATACGCTTTTTGAATTCTAGACGTAATGGGATTTGGTTTAGATAACCAAAACTCAGTTCGTTTTGCTCCTTAACCCAAGCATTAGTTTCCATACTATGATCGTCTTCTAACCAGCGATATGGATCCAGAACTTGCGTTCCATGATAATTATCTACTTGGTCAATTTTCTTCGTTTTTGGATAGTTCATTTGGGACAAAGAAGTAGCAGAAATAAACACCATTCCTACGATTAATAATTTTGTTTGTGACATATTAGGTCGTAGTTAAAAGAGTGTACCTGTCTGAGACCTTGGTTCAATGCCTACATGTCGGTAAGCTTTTTCTGTAGCTTCCCTTCCACGTGATGTGCGCTTCAAAAATCCTTCTTGAATTAAAAAAGGTTCGTAAACTTCCTCGATCGTTTCTGCTTCTTCTCCGCAGGCAGTAGCAATGGTGCTTAAACCCACAGGCCCACCTTTAAACTTTTCTATGATAGTTAGTAAAATCCGATTATCCATTTCATCCAACCCATTCATATCTACATCCAAGGCCTCTAGAGCGAATTTGGCAATCTCAACATCAATACTTCCCGTACCTTTGATTTGAGCAAAATCCCTTGTTCTTCGCAATAAATTATTGGCAATTCTAGGTGTACCTCTACTTCTTCTCGCTATTTCAAATGCACCCGTTTCATCGATGGGCATATTCAAAATGGTCGCAGAACGCTTTACGATAGTCGTCAATAATTTGGCATCATAATATTCCAATCTAGCATTAATACCAAATCTAGCCCGTAAAGGTGAAGTTAATAATCCAGCTCGAGTAGTAGCTCCAATCAAGGTAAATGGATTCAAGCCTATCTGTATACTTCGTGCATTAGGACCTGAATCCAACATGATATCAATTTTATAATCCTCCATAGCTGAATATAAATACTCTTCAACGATCGGATTTAAGCGATGGATTTCATCTATAAATAATACATCATAAGGTTGCAAATTGGTCAATAAACCCGCTAAATCAGAGGGTTTGTCCAATACTGGCCCCGACGAAATTTTTAATGCTGAGCCTAATTCATTGGCGATAATGTGCGATAAGGTTGTCTTCCCTAATCCCGGTGGGCCATGCAATAGCACGTGATCCAAAGCCTCCTCTCTGGCCTTAGCAGCACCCACAAATATTTTTAAGTTTTCAACGATCTTTCCCTGACCCGTAAAATCAAAGAAGCTCAAAGGGCGCAATGCCTTATCTATTTCTTTTTCCTGCTGAGGTAATGACTCAGAATCTCCCTTCAAATAGTCTTCACGCATAAAACTTAAAATTTATAATCCTTAATCAAAGATAAATTTAAGCCTGCAATAAATGACCATTTCAATCAAAATTAAATTCTCAAAATAAAATCTATCCTCTAAAAAAAAGCCTATTTTTAGAGATAAATTTTATATTTTTGACGGTATTTAAACCTTAAACAATGAGTTCTATTTTTATTGGAGAATTAGCTGGTACAGCCAGTTTGATTTATTTAGGAAATGGTGTAGTTGCCAATGTTTTATTAAAAGGCACCAAAGGGCATCAGACTGGATTACTTGCTATAGCTGCTGCTTGGGCATTTGCAGTTACCATTGGAATATTTATTTCAACCTATTTTGGTAGTCCAGGAGCTCATTTAAATCCCATTGTTACCATTGCTGGCTGCGTCAAATCCGGAGATTGGTCGCTTTTTACCACCTATGTTGGGGGCCAATTCCTAGGTGCTATGTTAGGACAATTATTGGTTTGGATACATTACCATCCTCACTATCAAGTAACCGAAGATCCTGGAGCCATCAAAGCTTCCTTTTGTACCGATCCAGCTATTAAATCTTGGCCTTTCAATTTTATCTCGGAGGCCTTTGCTTCTGCGCTTATCATTGTTGCATTAGGTACATTTTCTACCATTGAACATGGTTTAGGGCCCTTCTTAGTGGGAATACTTGTTTGGGCAGTTGGTTTAGCCTTAGGGGGAACTACAGGATATGCGGTTAACCCCGCTCGTGATTTAGGCCCACGCATCATGCATTTCATTTTACCAATTCCTCACAAAGGAAAAAGTGACTGGGAATATGCTTGGATTCCTGTGTTAGGACCATCAGCAGGTGCTTTAATTGGTGCCTATTTACTTACATTAAACTCATAATAAAGTATGTATATCGGATCCATTGACCAAGGAACAACAAGTTCTAGATTCATTATATTTAACAAAGGAGGAGAAATTATCTCCATGGGGCAGAAAGAACATGAGCAAATTTATCCTCAAGCTGGTTGGGTAGAACATAATGCTGAAGAGATTTGGCAAAATGTGCAAGAAGTTATCGGCCTTGCCTTAGGAAAGGCTGGATTATCTGCCCGAGATATCGCTGCTGTTGGAATTACGAATCAACGAGAAACAACCGTTGTTTGGAATAAAAGAACTGGCAAACCCTACCACAATGCCCTAGTTTGGCAAGATACCCGTGTTGGATCTGAATTGGCTGAACTAGCCAAAAATGGAGGCATGGATCGATTCCGAGCTAAAACAGGCTTACCCTTGGCTACCTATTTCAGTGGGCTGAAACTTCGCTGGTTGCTCAATCATGTCCCAGGATTACGAGAGGATGCCATGAATGGCGAAGCCTTATTTGGCACTATGGATACTTATATTTCATGGCAATTAACTGGAGGAACAGAATGCGGAATTCACATTACGGACGTCACTAATGCCAGTAGAACGCAATTAATGGACCTTGTTACCTGTGCATGGGATGATGAAATATTACAAGTTTTAAGTATTCCCAAGGCCATGCTTCCCGAAATTAAAGCAAGCTCACAGGTTTACGGAAAATCAACAGGTGTTTTAGAAGGTGTGCCATTAGCAGGAATCCTTGGTGACCAACAAGCGGCGCTAGTTGGTCAAACCTGTTTTGATCCTGGACAAGGAAAAAACACCTACGGAACAGGTTGTTTTCTACTAATGAATACAGGCAAACAAGCCATTCCTTCCCAATTTGGTTTATTGACTACCGTTGCTTATCAGTTGGGCAATGAGCCCGTACATTATGCCCTAGAAGGCTCTGTAGCCATAGCTGGTTCCCTTGTCCAATGGCTACGTGATAATTTAGGCTTGATTCAAAACAGCCCTGATATTGAAAATTTGGCTAAAGAGGTAGAAGATAATGGAGGCTGCTATTTTGTCCCCGCTTTTTCTGGATTATATGCTCCCTATTGGAAACAAGATGCCCGAGGGGTATTAGTGGGTTTAACTAGCTATGTGAATAAAAGCCATATTGCTCGTGCGGCTTTGGAAGCTACCGCTTTTCAAACCTGGGAAGTATTGGAAGCCATGGAAAAAGACGCAGGTATCTCCATTTCATCTTTGAGAGTAGATGGAGGCATGGTGGTCAACCAATTATTGATGCAATTTCAGTCGGATATATTGGGACAAGAAGTCATTTGTCCAAAAATCATTGAAACTACTGCTTTAGGCGCTGCCTATGCCGCAGGTTTAGCGGTAGGCTATTGGGAAAACTTAGAAGATCTGAAGAAAAATTGGGCAATCCAACATCGTTGGAATTCCCAAATGGAAGACAGCAAACGTTCCCATATGAAAAAACAATGGAAAAAAGCCGTCTCAAAAAGCTTTAACTGGGAGGATTAACCTCGCTTCACTTTAGGTGCATCAGCACGGGTAGTTCCGTAAGCTGGACAATTGGTATTTTGTGAACATGCCCCACAAACAAAAGTGGCAAGCAACACGATGGCCAATATTTTTTTCATATAATTTGTTTTAAACAGATGCTAATTTAGTTTTTGATTTAATCTCAAGCTCAATTTTCGCTTTCAAATCCTCCTCCTGCTGTATCGTCACCGCTTGGTTATAACCTAAGATATTCAACATAGTGCTACTATTTTGCTCCTCGGAAAACAAGCGGGTTGTTACGGTTCCATCCTCCAAACGATCTATAATCACATGTTTAGGAGCTGGAATTAAACAATGTTGAATACCTCCATAACCTCCCAGAGACTCCTGATAGGCCCCCGTGTGGAAGAACCCAACGTATTGTCGCTCAGTAGCTTCCTCAAAAATAGGCAAATATAAGTCAGAACTATGCGCTTCCGTATTATAAAAATCCATGGAATCACATGTCAAGCCTCCTAAATTCACTTTTTGATAAGGAGAACCCCAATTATTCACAGGTAACATAATGTACTTTTGGTTCATTCCCCAAGAATCTGGCAATTGAGTAATGAAAGATCCATCAATCATATACCAAAGCTCCTTGTCGTTTTGCAATTTTTGATCAATAATTTCATACAAAACAGCTCCACTTTCCCCTACTGAATAAGATCCAAATTCAGTAAAAATATTTGGAACAGGAACGTTGTTTTTATTACAAATCCAAGAGATTGATTCTACAATCTCATCCACCATGGCCTGATAATCATAATTAAATTGCAAGGATGTCTGAATCGGTAAGCCTCCTCCTAAATCAATGGAATCCAATTCTGGACAGATTTTTTTAATCTCACAATACTTATAAATAAATCGACTTAACTCCGACCAATAATAAGCACTGTCCTTAATTCCTGTATTGATGAAGAAATGCAACATCTTCAAATTAAAACGAGGATTAGGCTTAATTTTCTCCAAATACAAGGTATTTACATCGGAATAGCGTACTCCCAAACGAGAGGTATAAAAAGCAAAATCGGGTTCCTCATCCGTTGCTATTCGAATAGCTAAGTTCACCTTATCGGCTGTTACCGACTTCTCGTAAAAATCAATTTCCTTCAAATTATCCAAAATTGGAATGCAGTTGAAACCTTCATTGATAAATTCTGAAATGTATTGCGTATACAATGGCTGCTTGTAGCCATTGCATAAAATATACGTTGATTTAGAGATTTTTCCACGCTCATACATATCCCGAATAATTGGTATGTCAAAGGCACTACTCGTCTCTAAATGCACATGTTGCTTAATTACCTCATCCAAAACAAAGGAGAAATGAGATGATTTTGTGCAATAACAATAGGTATAATTTCCTTTGTAATTGTACTTTTTAATTGCATTTCTAAACAATAATTTGGCATTATCAATATGCTCACCAATCTTGGGTAAATAGGATAATTTTAATGGCGTACCATACTGTTTAATAATCTCCATCAAGGGCACATTATTAAACAATAACTCATTGTTCTCATTGATATTAAATTCTCGTGTAGGGAATTCAATGGTTTGATCAATTAGATCGATGTAATTTTTCATGGATACTTACCAAATTAAAAAACGAGTACTCTCGAATTGTGGAAAAACGTGCAAAACTGCAATAAAAGTATGTACTTTGCAAACTATTCTATACAATGTTACATGCCAAAAATTCATTTTATCGCTATAGGTGGTGCGGCGATGCATAATCTAGCCTTAGCTCTTCAGGTTCAAGGATATAAAATTACCGGTTCAGATGATGAAATCTACGAACCTTCTAAAAGTTTACTTGACCAACATGGTATTTTACCTGAGCACTACGGATGGTATCCTGAGAAAATCACAACAGATTTAGATTGCGTGATTGTGGGCATGCATGCTCGTGCGGATAATCCTGAATTACTAAAAGCACAAGAATTAGGTCTACGTATAGAATCTTATCCTTCCTTCTTGTACCAACACAGTAAAAACAAGCAGCGTATCGTCATCGCAGGTAGCCATGGGAAAACCAGCATTACATCCATGGTGCTTCATGTGCTCAAAACACTCCATAAAAAATTTGATTATTTAGTGGGTGCTCGAATTGAGGGTTTCGACTTCATGGCATCATTATCAGATGCACCTATTATCATCATTGAAGGGGATGAATATTTGGCCTCTCCCATTGACAGAAGGGCTAAATTCTTATTATACCAAGCTCATATTGCTTTGATTTCTGGTATTGCCTGGGATCATATTAATGTATATCCGACTTTCGAATCCTACACGGCTTCTTTTAAAGAATTAATCAAGTCCATGCCCAAGGCTGGAACTTTATTTTTCGACCAAACGGATACCTTATTGGAACAATTAACGGAGGCTTGCCCAAATCATACAGATAAATCAGGCTATTCAGCTCATCCTTCCTACATAAAAAATGGGCAAACTATTTTAAAGGGATTAGATGGAAAAGAATACGAAATTCAGATTTTTGGAGAACATAGTTTAAAAAACCTGAATGGCGCCCGTTTACTTTGTGAACAAGTGGGTGTTTCCACGAGTGATTTTTATCAAGCCATACAATCATTCAAAGGTGCGGCAAAACGGCTGGAGCTAGTCGGGAAATCGGATTCTTGTTTATTCTATAAGGATTTTGCCCATGCTCCATCAAAAGTAAAAGCAACTACTCTGGCTGTCAAGAATCAATATCCACAAAGAAAACTGATTGCTTGCCTAGAATTACATACGTTCAGTAGCTTAAATCCTGCATTTTTACCACATTATGCTAAGACTTTGCAAGCTGCTGATGCTGCGGTAGTCTATTTAAGCGAACATGCCCGTGAAATAAAAAGAATGGACCGAATGGAAGATGATCAAGTACAACAGTATTTTGAACACCCTAATCTACTCATTCTGAGAAATCCCGGTGATTTGATGGCTTATTTACACACACAGTCTTGGACACAAAGCAACCTGTTGATGATGTCATCAGGTACCTTTGATGGGCTAGATTTGATGGGCTTAGCCCATCAGATGGGACTAAGCGTTGAGTAATTGATCCAATTCAGCTTTAAATCCAGTTAAAAGTATTTCTTTCATGCTGATTTTACGCTTTTGCGTATTGATCTTACTTTGAATTGGCTTCTCTTCCATTTGACGATCTTGCTCAGCTTGGGCGATAAAACTTTCCAATTCACTGCGCTCTTTTTTGGTCATGTAATCCATCTGATTAATCATGATTTTTAATTGCTCTATTCTTGGCTTGTCGTTCAATGCTGGATGGCGATATGAAATAACGCGTAGCAGATAATTCATTTCGAAGATCTTATCGCAAATGGTTCTAAAACGCTCTGCTAAGCTTCGATCCAAGGATTTCATTTGAGCTGTAATTTCTTTCCATTTCACCAAATAGGCCTTCGCCTTATCTGCAATGGCTGGCATATTAACCTGATCGCTCAACTTTGACTCTAATTCTTGGGTCATAGCCACCAACTCCTGCATGCGAGGGTCGATGCGTGGCTTAACTTCAATACCCTTAATTCGGTTGTATTTTTCAAAGAACATATCGTTTGCCTTTTTGAAATTCTTCCAAAGCATCGATTGTTTTTTGGGAGGTAAACCTAATACGGTTTTCCACTCACGCTGTAAGTCTTTTACCTTACCTACTGAATCATCGATATCGGGTGCTTTTCTCAATTGATGCACCCCATCAATAAATCCTTGAAGTTTGGCTATTTTTTCATCTATGATTCGATTCTTTTCTTCAAAATACACCCTTCTACGCAAGAAAAATGCTTCTAGAATGGCTTGAAAAATATCGGTTAATTCATCTTGAAACTGGCGATCAACAGGACCTGTCTTAACCCATTTGGATTTAATTTCTACCAATTGTTCGGTAGCTAACAGAACATCTTCTCCATGAGCTGCATTTTTAGCATCCTCAATGAGCGCCCGTTTAATCTCTAAATTCTTTACTTGATTTTGTTGAATCAAAGAGCGTAAAAACTCTTCTATTCGTTCTAATTCATCAAACAAAGGCTTAAAATCTCCTAAACCATCAAACTCAGCCAAATAAGCTTTCATTTGAACTACTTTAGTCAAAAATGACCCTTTGTTTTGAACTTCCTTTACTTCGTTTGATAGATCAGCTACTTTTTTCTTTGCCAATTCAAATCGATTGACAAAATACTGAAGTGCTTCTTGTTCTGTATTACGAACAAACCCTATTTCACGCTCGGGAAAGTTAAGAAATGCTTTGATATAGACTTTGCCGTCTTGACAAAATCCGTATTCATTGGAGGTGGTTGCTTCCATCTTTTGATCTGAGAGAGCTTCAAGCAAATGCTATGGCTCAAAAATTAGGTGTGGTTTAAATAATCTTTATTACAAAGCCCTAAATTATTTAAATTTTAATAAATCTCTAAACAATTTGAATTAATAATCTTTTTAAAAATATAGGCAATCCAAAAATAATCAAGAAACTGTTTCCAGCTTTTTCCGATATTTGTAGCTTATTAAAATCTCAAACCCCGCATGAGCAACGAAACGATCATATTTTCCATGGAAAGGGTCTCCAAGACCATCCCTCCTCAGAAAACTATTTTAAAAAATATTTACCTGTCTTTCTTTTACGGAGCCAAAATCGGTGTGCTTGGTCTCAATGGTTCGGGTAAGTCTACCTTGCTTCGAATTATTGCGGGCATCGACAAGTCCTATACAGGTGATGTGGTATTTTCACCTGGTTATACTGTGGGTTTATTGGAACAAGAACCACAATTAGACCCCAACAAAACGGTATTAGACGTAGTAGAAGAAGGTGTCGCCGAAATTAAAAACTTGTTGAGGGAATTTGATGAAATCAATGAAGCCTTTGCTGAACCTGATGCGGATTTTGACAAATTACTGTCACGACAAGGTGAAGTACAGGAAAAATTGGATCATTTCAATGCCTGGGAACTAGATAACCGTTTGGAAAAGGCGATGGATGCATTGCGTTGTCCACCATCCGATGCCCTCATTAGCACCTTGTCAGGGGGAGAAAAAAGACGTGTGGCTTTATGCCGCCTCTTACTTCAAGAGCCTGATGTATTATTACTCGATGAGCCGACCAACCACTTGGATGCTGAGTCTGTTTGGTGGTTAGAAGAACATTTGCGTCAATACAAAGGAACCGTTATTGCTGTAACCCACGATCGTTATTTCTTAGATAATGTAGCTGGTTGGATTTTGGAACTAGACCGCGGTGAAGGTATTCCTTGGAAAGGAAATTATACATCTTGGTTGGAGCAAAAGCAAAATCGTTTAGCCCAAGAGGAAAAAACGGAGTCCCGTCGTCAGAAGACATTACAACGTGAATTAGAATGGGTAAGAATGGCCCCAAAGGCGCGTCAAGCCAAATCTAAAGCGCGTATCGGCGCCTATGAAAAACTCCTTTCGGAAGAAAACAAACAGAAAGAAGATAAATTAGAAATCTATATCCCTGCCGGTCCACGTTTAGGTAATAAGGTCATCGAAGTACAAGGTGTTTCCAAATCATATGGGGACAAGCTACTTTTTGAAAACTTAAGTTTTTCATTGCCTCCAGCAGGCATTGTCGGTATTATCGGACCCAACGGTGCGGGTAAAACTACTTTGTTTAAACTCATCACAGGACAGGTACTACCAGATACTGGAAGCTTTGAGGTAGGAGAAACGGTACAACTAGCCTATGTAGATCAGGAACACCATCAATTAAAAGCTGAAAAATCCGTTTTTGAAACAATTTCAGATGGGAATGATTGGGTGATGTTAGGAGGAAAGCAAAGTAATGCACGTGCCTATGTGAGTAAATTTAACTTCAACGGAGCTGATCAAGAGAAAAAAATTGGCAACCTTTCTGGTGGAGAGCGTAACCGAGTGCATTTATCCATGATGTTAAAGGAAGGGGCTAACGTTTTACTTCTGGATGAACCAACCAACGACTTGGATGTGAATACACTCCGTGCCTTAGAAGAAGGCTTGGAGAATTTTGCCGGTTGTGCGGTGGTCATCTCCCACGACAGATGGTTCCTAGACCGTATCGCTACCCATATTTTAGCCTTTGAAGGTGACTCTCAAGTTACTTGGTTTGAAGGGAATTATTCAGAATACGAAGAAGCTAGAAAAAAACGCTTGGGCAATGATATTAACCCTAAGCGTATCCGATACAAGAAATTAAATTAAATGAGAGGAGTCATCACCATTACTTTGCTCGTATTATCCAATGTCTTTATGACCTTGGCTTGGTATGGGCATTTACAATGGAAAGAAAGCTCCTGGCTGAAGCATGCGGGGATTTGGACCATCATACTTTTCAGCTGGGGACTCGCTTTTTTTGAATATTTGATGCAAGTGCCTGCCAACCGAATTGGATTTAAAGATAATGGCGGACCATTTTCTTTTTTTGAATTAAAAACCATTCAAGAAGCCATTTCCCTGATAGTCTTCACCCTTTTTCTTATTTTCGTTGTCAAATCCGAAAAACTAGCTTGGAATCATTTCTTGGGATTTGGCCTAATACTTCTGGCAGTTTATGTTATTTTTAAAAAATGGTAAGCTCCGAAGGGATCATAATATACTGAAACGATGGAATCTAGAGAAAAAATAAATGCCCTTTTAAACGAGATGGGCCAAGTGGTGGTGGGCCAAGAGAGGTTGATCAATCGACTTTTAGTGGGCTTATTCACGGGTGGCCATGTGCTTTTGGAAGGAGTCCCTGGATTGGCAAAAACCTTGACCATCAATACCTTAGCTAAGATTCTTGATCTCAATTTCCACCGTATACAGTTTACTCCGGATTTATTACCTGCCGATTTGGTAGGAACCATGATTTACAATCCACTAAAAAATGAGTTTGAAGTAAAAAAGGGGCCTATTTTTGCTCAAATCATCTTAGCCGATGAAATAAATCGTGCCCCTGCTAAAGTACAATCTGCCTTATTGGAGGCCATGGCAGAAAAACAAGTAACTATCGGTGACACTACCTATCCTTTGGATAAACCCTTTTTGGTTTTAGCTACTCAGAATCCTGTAGAACAAGAAGGAACATTTCCCTTACCTGAAGCACAAGTAGATCGCTTCATGCTGAAAGTATTCCTGAATTACTTGGATAAAGAACAGGAACTAGAAGTGATGCGTAAAATGTCGAACATGGACTTCCAATATGAAGTGAAGACCATCATGAATTTGGAAGATATTCAGAAAATCAGAAAGGAAATCAACCAGATTACAATCAGTGAAACCCTAGAAAAATACATCATTGAACTCATATTTGCTACTCGAAATCCCGCCGAGTATGGATTAGTTCAAGAAGCCAATTACATCCAATTCGGTGCCTCACCAAGGGCAAGTATCCACCTGAATCTTGCCGCAAAAGTGATGGCCTATTTGGAAGGACGTGATTATGTGTTGCCAGAAGATATAAAAGAAATGGCCCCCGACGTATTAAATCATCGTATCATATTAAATTATGTGGCGGAAGCAGATAATATAAGTACTCTTCAGATTATCCAATCGATTTTAAGTAGCGTAGCGATTAATCGATAAGTCGACGGGTATATTTGACTCTTGATTTTCTTTTATAGACAATGAAAACACTGTCTATGAAAACTCGCCTATTATTCCTTTTTATAAGCTTGGCTCTTTTTAGTTTCCAAGCCTCAGAGCCGCTGCGGGTCTTTCTCATTGGAGATTCTACCATGGCAGATAAAGTTCCTGCAGATTATCCTGAAACAGGCTGGGGTATGCCATTTGCTCATTTATTCAATGAGGCTGTTGAAGTTCAAAATCATGCTTATAATGGTCGGAGTACCAAAAGCTTTCGTCGAGAAGGTAGATGGGCTAAGGTATTCCAACAAATCAAAAAGGGTGATTATGTGTTCATCCAATTTGGCCATAATGATGCCAAATTTTCGGATACGAGCCGATATGCCGCTGCACAAACCGATTACCGTGAAAACCTGACTCGCTACATAAAGGAAACCCGATCTAAAGGTGGAATTCCTGTACTATTGACCTCCATACAAAGAAGAAAATTTGACTCAACAGGTACATTCGTGGACCAACATGGCGAATATCCACAAGTGGTTCGCGAAGTGGCCAAACAAGAAAAAGTACTGCTGATAGATTTAGAGAAAATCAGTCGGGCGCAAATTGAAAGACTAGGTCCGGAACTTTCCAAAAAAATATACCTTCACTACCCCGCGGGAATCTTCAAAAAATTCATGAAAGGGGTAATTGATGACACCCACTTTTCTGTTTATGGTGCATCATGGATGGCTCAGGCTGTTGCCTCAGCCTTTTTCGACTCCAATGAAGCGCTGAGAAGCTTCCTTAAAAAATCAGCTTTTAGTCAGAAATATCAATATGAATTACCGCTAGTAGCTGGAACTACATTTAAAAAAGACACATTTTCGATTGTTTCGTATGGGGCAAAATCATCCCCAACTTATCTAAATACGGCAGCAATCCAACAAGCGATTGATCTCTGTTCTGCCCAAGGAGGGGGTGTGGTCAACATTCCCGCAGGCTTTTGGTTAAGCGGTCCTATTGTATTAAAATCGCAGGTTAACCTACATCTTGAAGCTGGTGCTCTGCTTCAATTCAGTCATCAAAGTACAGATTTCCCTTTGGTGAAAACCTATTGGGAGGGAGTGGAGGCTATTCGAGCACAATCACCCATTTCAGCATTTAAGGCAAATAATATCGCCATCAGTGGGGCTGGAATCATCGATGGCGCTGGTGAAGCTTGGCGACCCGTAAAGAAAGGTAAATTAACCTCTGGGGAATGGTCCACTTTAGTTAAATCAGGTGGCGTACTAAATGAATCTAAGGACACTTGGTACCCTACGGCTGGCGCATTAAAAGCTGCTAATGTAGACCGTCCAGGAGTAGTTGCTGCAGGTTGGAATATCGAAAATGCCCAAGAAATAAAAGAATTTTTAAGGCCCAACATGATTAGTTTGATTGAATGTGAGCAAATATTGTTGGAGGGGGTAACCTTCCAAAATTCACCTGCTTGGAATATTCACCCATTACTTTGCAAACATCTGATTGTCAATCAAATAAAAGTAAAAAATCCTTGGTTTGCACAAAATGGAGATGGGATAGACATTGAATCTTGTGAATATGTTTTAGTTAAAAATAGCAGTTTTGATGTCGGAGACGATGGAATTTGTCTCAAATCAGGAAAGGATGAAGAGGGTCGAAAAAGAGCAAGACCTAGTGCCCATATCTGGATAGATCAATGCCAAGTATTTCATGGACATGGGGGTGTCGTGGTTGGAAGTGAAATGTCGGGTGGAATTCATGATTTATTTGTTTCTAATTGTCAGTTTTTAGGAACTGATGTAGGGCTTCGATTTAAAACTGCTAGGGGTCGAGGAGGAATCGTAGAAAACGTCTATATCCGTGATATCCTTATGAAAAATATTGCTGGTGAAGCAATCTTGTTTGACATGTATTACCAAGGAAAAGATCCATTGAGCACCTTTGGCAATGGTGAGGAAAAGCCTGTTATAGCAGCTATGCCCATCAACCTAGGAACTCCCCAATTTAGATCTATTTGGGTAGAGCGCATTCGCGTAAAAGGCGCTGCGACAGGTTTACTCATTCGGGGCTTACCAGAAATGCCGATCAAAGAAATCAAATTAAAGGATGTTGAAATTGAATGCGATCAGGCTTACCGAGTCATTGAAGCGGATGGTATCGATTTAGAGCAGGTAATATTCACTAAAAACAAAGATCGAAAAAGCGAACTTTATCATGTTCAGCATTGGAAATTTTCTGGGAAAGAACTAACATTGAAAAAATAAAACCACTAGCATGCCTTATCCATCCATTTTTTCATCTGAAACTAGTCAACAAATTTTTGACCGAATTGATGCCCTGCAACCTGATTCTCCAGCATTATGGGGAAAGATGAATGTGTCCCAAATGTTGGCACATCTATGCGTACCTTATGAACAAATTAAAGGAGAAAATACGCAACAGGTGCCATGGTTTATGAAATTGATTTTGAAACTTTTTCTCAAAAAAACCTTGACCAATGAGCTCCCCTATCAAAAAAATACTCCCACGGCCCCTGCATTTATCAAAGTAGAAATTCATGATTATGAAAATGAAAAGCGTCGCCTAAAAAGCTACATTGGGGATATTGAAAAATTGGGGGCGGTACAACTCTGTCAGCAACCATCATTAAGTTTAGGCATGTTAAAGGAAAGTGAATGGAATAACATGCTTTACAAGCACCTAGATCACCATTTAAAACAGTTTGGCGTTTAATTTAAAAAGATCTAACCGCTATAACCCGCATGTTCAATCGTTTGAAATAGTTTGTTTGCATACCTGTATTCAGGTTATGTGTTACTGCATGTTCTTGATCTATTTCGGTGGAGGTCCAAAACCACGCTGATTTGAAAACATTATTGGACTTCATTTTTTTGAGGTTTAGTTTTTGATGAATTAATTCAAACTCTTCTCGAGTTGGTAATCTCCAATCATCAAATCCGTTCAAAACAAGGTTTTCACAGGCTAACAAGGCGTTAGGATAATCATATTGACCAATATCTTTGGTCGTTGCGATCAAGCCATGATTATCTTTTTCAAAAATCAAAAAACCACCTAATTTTTCTTGAGGGGCTTTGACATTAGCCCTTTGACCCATGGAAAAATAGGACCCACTAATAACAAACAATAAGATGGTAAAAAATTTCACTGACATATATGGGTTATTCCTTGTCAAAGTTCCGAAATAATTCCAATAATCATTTCATCTAGTCGGTAAATTGATGCTATTAATTGAAACTTATTCCCTGTCACATTGAGCTGAACCTTACTAAATTTGGGGCTCTTGGTCTATACATCTTGCAATTAAGGCCAAAAAGCTGTATTTTGAAATAATTTTACTTTGAACTTAACCAAAACCAAAATAATCATTACTTTAACCTATCCTACTCTCCGAATTTTAGGAAGGAATGGATGGTCATAATATGATTTTATACTAAAACCATTTTTGTCTATGCGTAGATCATAAACAAAGAAATGTATATTTTCAGATGGGCAGGATACTAAGAAAATTTCAAAGGAAATATGTGATGGTTGCAGACGTTTTATACACTAAGGCGGTTCAACCTCCTAGTATTTTTTGTTAGCCAGATTAATTATGTCAGCAAATTTAGAAGAACTTACTACTTTAGATGAAATCGTATTTCAGCATAGAAATCAAGAATACGGCGCATTTCAAATAAGGAGAAGTTATCCTTCTACCTTATATAAATCCGCCATAAAAGGTGCCCTTATTTTTACTTTAGCGATTATTTTGATGTTTTGCATACATCTTTGGCTGGATTCAAAGCAAGATAAAACAGACCTAAGCAAGGAAGTAACCGCTGAAGTGATGCGTTTAGCCCCTGCTCCACCGGTCAAAAAACAGGATGAATTAGCGCCTCCGCCACCCAAAGAAATCCCTAAAGTTACTAGCACAAAGTTCTTACCGCCAGAAATTAGACCAGATGATGACCCTACACCTGTAGTAAGACCTCCTGAACAAGATAAGATCAAAGGGAACCCAGGTAGAATTGATGCCCTAGGGGATGTTAATGAGGGTCAGCCGGATGGTCCTGAGCTGGAGGAAGAACCACCTGTTATTCCCTTTCCCATCAACAATGGCATTTGGGAATGGCCAAGTGGGAAAAGCCTACAAAGTTTGATTCCTAACGGTTCTACAGCTTGCTCGATTGATTTCAGGATAAAGATTAAGGCCGATGGAACAGTGAAAGAGATTCAAGCGAACAGTGATTGCGAAAGCAATGTGGAAGGTATTTTAACTAATTATTTTAAGAACCATCGTTTTGTTTTACAAAACACTAAAAAAGTGGGGATCGGACTAGCTGTCTCTTCAAAAAAAGAGTACATTTTGAATTAATCCGTGATACCCAATAGCATATTGACATGATGAAGGCAAATAAATCAGCCCTTTTTTATAGACCCATTTACCTGTTGTTATTCCTATTGGGAATGGCCACGATGATTTCCTATCCGGCATATTCTCAAGATTCCAATATCAATAAAAGTCCTTCTGAACAATTTAGAATAGCCAAAGATTATTACAATGCGGCTAATTATGCTGCCGCTAGAATGGAATTTTCTTTATTCTTAGAAAAAAATGCCAAGGACTTTGACCGTAATTCCAACGAAATCGTAGATGCTGAGTTTTTCATCGTTTTATGCGACTTTTACATCAATACCACTCGGGCTAAAGTAGCTGTAGAACGATTTATAGCCAACCATCCTTCCAGCTTAAAAACATCCATCTTGGTCAAAGAAATCGGGAGTTTTCTTTATAAAGCTGGTCAATACCAAGATGCAATACAATACATCGAACAGCGCGTTTCTATTTTAGACCCAGAAATTCGTTTCCAGTTGGCCATTTGCTATTTGCAAGTGGGACTAAATACCAAGGCCCTTAGCTTATTTGAACTATTAAGTAATGATGATAATGAATCAGTAGCTTATGCGGCTTCCTATTACTCTGGTTTACTAAAACTCAATCAAAAGCAATTTTCGGCGGCCATATTTGATCTAAAAAAAGCCGATGAAGCCCCTTTTCAATTGGCACAAGTCCCACTTTCAGATTCTGTTTGGGCAAAAATCAAGCGACAAATCCCCACCATGATTACTCAGGCCTATTACCAAATGGGTCCAGAAAAGTATGCCGAATTAATTGCTTATGCAGAACCTATCGTATTACTTGATACCCGTGAAGTAGAAAAGTCTGATATAGCTAGGCTATTGGGAGATATCTATTTTAACCAAGGGAAATTCAGTAAATCCGCTGAAATATATGCCAAGTATTTAGTCCTGAATGAAAGTAAAAGGTCCGTATTTCAAAACAATACAGAAGACATTCCTTTGAAACAAGCATTTTCTTTGTTTAAGTCTAGGCAATACCAAGCAAGTGAAAGCCTGCTAAAACAAGTTGCTAATAACGAAAGCTTAAGTGATTCTTTACGTCAACTGGTTTATTACCAGATAGGTATGTCTCAATATTATTTGAAACAATATGAAGCGGCAAGTAACAGTTTGAATCAAGCCATTCAAATTAATTGGAATAAATCCTTGGCGGAAGACGCCTATTTCAATCAACTTGTTGCCTTAGAAAACCAAGGTGATTTTGATGCCTTGATGAGTAAAATCAAAGGGTTTTTGCAACAATATCCTCAAAGCAAGCACCTGGCCAAATTGAATACCATGATTATTCATGCCATTAGTGAAAGTAGTATTCTAGCTAACCGTATTTATCAAGTGAAAGAGTTTTTCACTTATAATTATTTGCAAACAGAGGAATTTAAAAAAGCCTATCAAGAAAGAGCTTATAGCTTGGCAGTTTCATTATTTGACCAAGAAAATAACCTTGCCCAAGTAGATCAATTGTTTGCCTTGATCGAAGAAGTGAAAGCCTACCCTTACAACCCTCAATTGGTCTATTTAGCCAAGGTCTTACAAGGAGAAACCTATGGATTTTTGGCCAAAGCCTACCTTCAAAAGAAAAATCAGAAATTAACTAAAGAGGAAGAAAAAGTTCATCAATTTTATTTGAATAATCTGGTCCAAATATATTCTTCCTTACACCAAAGTCCTATTCCTACTAAGCTTGGCAGCGAATTAACTGTGGATAGCTCGATCTTAAAATATCAGATTAAATCTGCCTTGTTGAATGCTTTGATTGACCTAAATCAACAAAGACCATTACAACTGGCCTTGGCTTCAAACTTATTTCATTCTCCATTAGCAAATGCTGCAACACGTAAAAAAGTGATTGAGGTTTGGAAATATAATTCCACCAAAGAAGCTAGTGAATACCAAGAAAATAACCTTTTGGCACAAACGATCGGCTTATTAGATATTGCGTATGAAAAAGGCAGCCATGAAGAAAAAGAAGGCTATTTGTGGGATAAAATCAAGATTCTGGAAAAGCTCCGTCGCTACGATGATGTGAGTGATTTATATGGAAAATTCTTAAAAGAGTTCCCGAATTCTAAAAATAAGGAGATCGCCACCTTAAATCAGTGGATTAGTTTATACCAAAAAGGTGGGCGAGAAAATTATGTACAAGCGATTAAGGGCTTCACGGAAATTTTACAAAAAAATACCAAAACCTCTGTCCATTATAAAAGAGCATTGGATTTTAGATCTCAGACTTATGAAAAGCTATCCATTCTTTCACAAGGGGAAGATCAAATGTCAATGGGACGATTAGCCATTCAAGACAAGGAAGAACAATTAGCAAGCAGTCAAGGGGATACCATACGTGTTAGCGTGGTCAATAAGCTTAAAAACCTTTACAAGCGATTGAATCTTGAGGTAGAATGGGTAAAAAAGCATTACCAAGAATATGGCAGCGAAGAGAAATTTTGGGAAGATTGTGTGGAATTATATCAAAGCAAACGCTGGGATGTAGCCCGTACTACCATATTAGAATTCCAAAAAATCTATCCTAATTCTACTAACAGCAATACCTTGTTGAAGAATCTAGCAGCCTGCTCAGATAGCCTTCATGATTATCCTGGTGCCATTGAATATTACCAGCAAATTATCCACAAAAAAGAGAAATTTAAGCAAGCAGAAGTCATCAGTGCGGCAAAAAGAGCTGGAGAGATTGCTTTGGAAAATCAACAATTGGAAACAGCCATACGCTCCTTTCAATTTATCAAGTCGTATACCAAAGTCAGCCGTCACCAAAAAATGGCCAATGAAAATTTAGTTAGTATTTATTTGCAAACGAAACAGCTAGATTCCTTATATAATTTAACTTCTACTTGGGATGAGCTGTATGAAGTAGATGAAAAAAATACCTTATACCAAAATTATCTTCAAATAGCTATTGAGGCACAACAGCCTGAATTAGTCAAGAAATGGCTACAGAAAATCAGTGTTAATAACCACTTAAGTCCTGTGGTTCAACAGATTGTTATTGGCGCAGAAGCAGAACTGAAGTATGCGCAGCTTTTATTCCAAGAAAAGAAACACCAAGAATTGGATGAATTATTGGATAAAACTTTGATTCGTAAGGTTATTACCACGAATATCCGTACTAAAAAAACCTATTTCAGAGGCCTTTTATTGTATGCAGATAATTTAATGGCGCTGGATCAAAAGGATAAAGCCATGGGATATTATACAGCATTGTCCCAAAATATGGCCAAAGAAAATGATATTAGAAACTTAGCCAAGAGTCGATTAAAATAGATTGAAACAACAATGAGCAATTCATACCTACGCTATATTTTTATTATTGTTGGCTTTATTGTAAAGTCCGAAATGGCTATGTCTTTTGTTCCTCAGACAGCCGATACCATTCGAATAAACCGAGAAGTCAATCTAGGAGAATTGAAACTTTCTCAAGAGAAAATAAAATTTCCTACTTTTCGCGATAAGAAAAGTAATCAAAAACCTGTAGAAGTCCCTTTGAATTGGAGTAGTCAAGAGGTACATTCCTTAAAATGGTCAAAAATCAATCCAAGAGATGGGGAGGTTTTTGGATTAGATTCCTTGAACAATAACATCATTCGAGTAGGTGCTGGCAGTTTTGGATATACCTATTTAAACTTAAACCTCAATAAAGCTGATCAGCGATTAGGTTTTTATTTATCTCATGATGCCTATGCAGAAGGCCCTGTAGCGGACATTTTTTCTCAGAAAAAATTGAATAATATCAAAGTTTGGAGTCGCTCTAGAGCCGATAGTAAATTAGAACTAGAGACACATGTTGCCTATTCCCAATTAGGGACCAACTATTATGGATTTGAGCCTGGGCAAAAAATTCCTAGTTTCCGAGATCAGCGTTTGGTGTATGACACCTATAATTTTTTCGGAAAATTTGGTACCAACATTCCCAAATCCACCTTTGATTTTAATGCCAGTATTGATGTTTCAAGAATCAGTAATTTGAGTGAGGTTAGTGAATTAACGAGCAATGGCTCATTCTATTCCAAAATTAAATTGAAGTCCAACTCCTTCATCAATTTAAGTGGGGAAATGATCCTTTCGGAATATAAAACGCCTGACATGACCCTCACTAGAAGTTTTTCTAGACTTAGACCCTTTTACACATTCTCCAATTACTTTGTCACTGTTTCTGCAGGAGCGCATTTCTTACAAGAAACAAGCGATGGTCCTGAGCCTGCTAAAACAAGTTTTTTCCCTCAATTCTTGATAGACTTTTCTAGCTTAGATTATATCCACTTTTTTGCCGGCCTAGGTGGGGATGTACAATTCAATACCTATGCCAATTTTGTGAAACAAAATCCTTGGATGGCTCCTACTATCCTATTGAAAAACTCCTCACAAGTGGGTAATTTATATGCTGGAATTAAAGGGACGAACCGGTCAGATAAAGACAAAGCAGGGGATATCGATTTTGAATTTAAAATTGCCTATTCCGAATACACGGATTTACCAATCATCTCCAATTCCTTACTTGATCCCAAACAATTTGTCCTCACTTATGTGGGAGGTCTAAAAAAAGTTCAGGTAACTACCTTTTCTGGAAACTTTGACTTACAAGTGAGTAAATCCATCAAAAGTGCTGTTCGATTTAATTACGACAACTACGAATCTTTGGGTGATTTAGAAAAAGCTTTCCACAGACCAGCTTGGAAAATCAATTGGAATGGAACCATCCTGTTAGGCAATAAACTCTCCATCATTCCTACGATTGAATACATCAATGGTTTATTTGCCTGGAGCCCTTCCGAATCAAAAGTGAAAGCCATGGAGGAGATTTTTGATTTAAATTGCCATGTCAATTTCAAATTTAATGATAAGCTTGCCTTAGGAGTTAATTTGAATAACTTATTGAATAGAAATTTCCAGCGATACCTGAATTACCCAAGTCTAGGGTATAATTTTGGTGGAGTACTTACTTATTCCTTTTAATCTAAACTCATTCCACCTTTTTAAATTAATTTTGCGCTATGAGTCAAATCGAGGAACTTAAGAAAAAAATCCCTACCCATATTACGGTATTGGGAGGAGGAAGTTGGGCAACTGCTCTAGTAAAAATATTGTCTGAAAATCAAGTTAAAATCAAGTGGTGGATTCGTAGAAAAACTGATGTTGATTTTATCCGAAAATACAACCATAACCCTAGCTATTTAACGGATGTGGCTATTAATCCACGCAAAGTTAAGACATACCATAAAATGTCCGATGCCTTGCATGGGGTAGAATACATTATTTTAGCTGTACCCGCCGCCTTTATACCCAGTACTTTAAAAGATCTAAATAAGAAACATTTCGAGGGCAAAAAAGTGGTTTCTGCCATCAAGGGCATGATTCCTGAAGAAAATATGCTCGTGACTGATTGGATAGAAAGGGAATTTAACTTACCACTAGGTCAAACCTGTGTGATTGCGGGCCCTTGTCATGCCGAAGAGGTGGCTTTGGAAAAACAGTCTTACCTGACCATCGCTTCTCCCAATTTGGCATTGGCTCAGTCTTTTTCAAATTTACTGAATAGTCGTTTTTTACAGGCCCATGCCATTGAAGATTTATATGGAGTGGAGTATTGTGCCGTTATTAAAAACATCATTGCAATGGCCTGTGGTATCACCCGAGGCTTGGGTTTTGGGGATAACTTCCAAGCCGTTTTAGTCAGCAATGCCATGCAGGAGATAAAGCTATTCTTGGATGCAGTAGATCCTGAAACCAATCGTGATTTAAATAGCTCAGGATACTTGGGCGACTTATTAGTGACTGCCTATTCTCAGTTCTCTAGAAATAGAACATTTGGTAATATGATTGGCCGAGGATACTCTGTCAAATCAGCCCAGATTGAAATGAATATGATTGCAGAGGGATATTATGCAGTGAGAAGTATTTACCATATTTCTAGACAACATAAAATCCAATTGCCCATTATTGAGGCAGTTTATGCGATTGTATATGAGAAAGCCAACCCTCAAATGGAAATGAATAAATTGAAGGGTTTTCTGAAGTAACTACAAAAAAGAGCGAATCAACTCCGCTGTTTTAGCTAACGATTCTTGACTAACCTGCAATTTTGCTTGGGTAAAATTCAAATCATTGGCAGTGGTCATCGGTACTAAATGCACGTGAGCATGTGGCACTTCCAAACCAATAACCGCGACCCCTATCCTTTTGCAAGGAATGGCTTTTCGGATGGCAGGTGCTACGGACTGAGCAAATTTCATCAAGTCGGCCAATTGATCTGGTGCCAAATCGAAAATATAATCTGTCTCTTCTTTTGGCACGACTAATACATGTCCTTCCACCAAAGGCATCACATCCAAGAAGGCTAAAAATTGCTCATTTTCAGCAATTTTGTGACAAGGGATTTCTCCCGCAATTATTTTGCTAAATATCGTGCTCATATTAGTCTACGCGTCTCAAATTACATTTTGAAATAGGCTTAATGATCAATGGTACTTTCTCTAATTTTACCGCATCACTATCTAAACCAAACCATTTATCTTCTGAATTCATAAACTGTTTTAAGAAGAAATAAAACTTCATGACCAGTCGATCCATCAATGGCAATTCATTATCAAAGGATAAAAATTTCTCCAATACAACAAATCGGAAATCACCTATCACGTTTTGCTCATTCAATGACTTATAGCGGGAGGTTATATCCACTTCTCCACGGGCAACCATTTCTTCCACTACTTTTCTAAAGTACAAATTGATTCTTTGCTCCACTCGGAAACCCAATTTAAAATTCACCTTGATGATATCATCCGGCTCTATCACCGTTACCTTATAGTCCATAGTATAAGGCTCATCTAAGGTGTCAACATGTACAAACCAATAAATATCTGCCCGCTTCGGTCTACGTTGAAAGATAGAATAGATAATTTTGGACTCAATATCAGAAACACGACCAGCGTTGGACATAAATACCAAGTGAGTAGCATATTTGGGAATGGTTTCATCACGACTGAGCTCTTTCAAAGGCTCTACATAGTCAGCTAGTTTTTCGTATTCCGTTAAGTCCTTTTTAATACGTGTGGCCCTAAACCAAACATACATAACCAATAAAATGACACCTGCTATAAACAAGGACACATAACCCCCATGGGAGAATTTCTGCAAATTAGCTACCAAAAATGCCCCTTCTAAAGAGATATAAACGACTAAAAATAAGAGTATCCACCACATATCAATCTTCTTGATATGTAGGTAATAAGCCATCAATGAGGTAGTCATTAACATGGTTAGGGTAATTGCCAAACCATAGGCGGCTTCCATATTCGCAGATTCCTTAAACCAAAGTACGACACCTACGCATCCCAACCAAAGAAAAATATTGATAGAAGGAACATACAACTGACCTTTTTGGTCTGATGGATATATGAGGCGGACCTTTGGCCAAAAATTCAAACGAATCGCTTCTGAAATCAGCGTAAATGATCCTGAAATCAAAGCCTGACTAGCAATGACCGCTGCAGCAGTAGCTATACAAATTCCTGTGAATAGGAATTCTCTAGGGAGCAATTCAAAGATAGGCTTTCTACCATCAAGCAACATCCCTTGATGTTGTAATAACCAAGCACCTTGTCCAAAATATTGAAGCAACAAAGCTATTTTGACGAATATCCAGCTGATCCGTATATTATCCCGACCGCAATGTCCCAAATCAGAGTACAATGCTTCCGCTCCAGTGGTACATAAAAACACCGCACCTAGTGTCCAGAAACCTGCAGTACCTGCTTGATGGGAAGTTAATAATGCCCAAGCATAATGAGGAGATACAGCACGAAGGATACTCCAATCATGTTCAATCCATAACAATCCAGTTAGGGCTAACATACTAAACCAAAGTAACATGATGGGTCCAAATAACTTCCCTACAACCTTGGTTCCTAAAATTTGAAAAATAAACAAACCCGTTAATATGACAATTACAATAGGTACGGTATCTGTCACGTAAGGTAAACCCTCTTTGGTTTTCAGCATTTTTAATCCTTCTACAGCAGAAGAAACTGAAATGGGTGGCGTAATAATACCATCAGCCAACAAGGTGGCTCCACCGATAATGGCAGGCAAAGTCAACCATTTGGCATGTCGACGAACTAATGCAAACAAGGCAAAGATTCCTCCTTCACCCTTGTTGTCGGCACGTAAAATTAAAATAACGTACTTGAGAGTCGTTTGAAGGGTCAGTGTCCAAAAAATACAAGACAAGCCCCCCAATATCATCAGCTCATTGATAGGATCTTTTCCTATGATGGCCTGCATAACATACAAAGGAGATGTCCCAATATCTCCGTAGATGATACCCATGGCTACGAGCAGTCCAGCTGCAGTAGCCGTGTTTTTGTGTTTTTGTTCCATTATAAAGTGTGGGAGCGTAAATTTATTACCAAGCGAATTAGTTTAACGTAAGAATGCAAAATTTGCAAAAAATTGTACTATTATTGGTTGCTTTCTTGACATATTTCAAGAAACGGCAGCAAATATACCTTCAATTTTGATATAAAAAACAGCTATTTTTCATTTTATTAAAATTGCCCTAAAAAATTGATTTACAGCGCCTAATTCGCACATATTCAAAACAAATAATATTGGTTCGGCGGAGCAAACAGGTACAAAAAGGAAATTATCGAACTCAAAACCAAGCAAAAGACCTTGAATGATTCAAAAAAAAGGGAAGCCTTTCGCTTCCCTCAAGTATAATTATTTCAATGTTTGCTCAAATAAGCCCATGGTTCTAGTCCAAGCCAATTTAGCCACTTCAGCGTTGTAACGTGCCGGCGAAGAATCATTGTTAAAGGCATGTTGCGCTCCTTCATACACGAATAGTTGATAATCCTTCTTGTTGGCCTTTAGCGCTTCCTCAAAAGCAGGAATCCCAGCATTGATTCGCTCATCCAGACCAGCATATTGTAGCATCAATTTGGCTTTGATCTTGGGAACATCAGCTACTTCTGCTTGTCGACCATAATAGGCTACAGCAGCAGTTAATTCAGGGTCCATGACAGCCATGGAATTTACCATGCCTCCGCCCCAACAAAAACCAACTACACCCGTTTTTTTATTACTGTTTTTCAATCCTCTTAAATAATCCAAACCACTTTTAATGTTTTCTAAATTTTGTACCGCATCCAATTTAGCAAACAAGGCACGTCCTTCATCTTCATTAGCAGGAGTTCCTCCAAAGGGAGAAAGCGCATCAATACCCAAAGCAATGTATCCTGCTTTGGCAATTCTACGCGTTACATCCTTGATATGTGGAGTCAATCCTCTGTTTTCATGAATGACCAATACAGCACCTAATTTCCCTTTAGATGATTTCGGTTGTACTAAATAGCCTTTCATGATACAATTTTTGGAAGGGTAAGAAACATCCTCCATCAATAAATCAGCATCTTGAACTGATACTTGATTCGCCATGGCATAATTGCCTTCCAACATGGGTAAAATAGCTAAAGCAGCCGCTGTTCCTCCAGCTAATTTGCTCAGTTTAGCTAAAAACACTTCCCTTTTTAATGGTTTGTGTGTGTACTCATCAAACAGGTTGATAATTTTCTGATCCATTATTTTTTCATTTAAGCATGTGAGTGAATATGTATGTAGTGCTCTGTCTTAAAGTGCGTAGTAATATCCAAATATGATGTCCATCTCGTCTTCGGAAGTTAAACCAAAACGAATGATGCGATTCGTATTATTTTCATAAGTAACCACCGAAGTTAATCCTTCTCCTGCTTTAAGCTCAATCACTTTGGAAAAATTAATAACCTTCGGATGCGCCCAATCCGTACTTTCATAAATTACCTCTCCATTTCGGGCTCCTCCTTTAATTTTAATTTGAAATAATTTACCCCACTGATGGGTATGGGAAGTTAAAGACACGATGGCTACTGCCTTATCAAAGGTAAAATCTTTGGATATGACGGTCTTTTGATTGGCAGGTATAGTTAGATTGGTATTATTAAAATTGATCATTTGCACTACCTTTTTCACTTGATCAGCCTTTACGGTATATAGATTGACATAGTTTTCGCCAAAAATCACCTCGTTGGTTTTATTAAAATAATGAGGATTTAAATCAATGGAGCTGTTGGCAGGGAGCAATAATGCCGTTCCTTCAGGAAAAGTATAGTCTGAATTAGGATCTGTGCCGCCACCCAAGAAAAGGTGATTTTGCATTTGCAAAAAGGTAAACACATTGATGCTATTATCACCATTACGCAAGTCCCTTACTTCATTTAAATTAGGCAATGCTTGTTTATTTTCAAAATCATACAGGACCATGTGGTGGCTATTGGGCCTTGACTTTAACTTAATGCGGGAAACATACACTGGAGCTGAATTATTTAAAGGCTTGCGAACAAATAACTCACGTTCAAAATTAGGTGCGACAGAAAACTTCTCGACTTTCAATTGAATCCCCTCTTTTCCTTCGGCGGATGGTTCAGTTAATGGACTAAAATCTGAGCTTACCGCAAAACTAGGTGTCGTATCATCCAATAGTTTGGAATCGGCTACTTCTCCCTTTTCAGGAGCTCCAGCTTCAATCCAATTTTGGATAAATTTCAATTGTCCAACTGACAGCGGCTTGCCTCCTAAAGGCATGGGCACACCATAATCTATGCTGGAATGATGTGCCACATCCCAATTCAGTTTATGATACAATAAACTTTGAGTGGATTGATATTTGGTAACTCGTAAGATTTTATTGAGGACGGCATTGGGGTTTTTAGCAGCGACTCCTACCAGTTGAGCGTAAGAGGATGATTTAGCAAGTACTAAGCCATGTTGGGCAAAGGATGCATCGGTGGTAGCGAGATGGCAACCCGCAGTGGCACAAGAAGGAGTAAATATTCGATCCTGGATTAAATCAAAAGAGGAGGTAACTGAACTAACTGGATTGGTAGAGTTTTCTGGCTCTACTGCTTGCTTCGTGCAAGCAGAAAAAAGCAGGCTTAAAGCAAATATTGCCCAATAACAGTTTTTCATCTTAAGGTATAAATATCGTATACTTCGCCTGGCAAAATGCGTAAAACACGTGCCAAAACCAATAGAACTAATTTCCGTGAAGCTAGCCAAAGTGGTAAGGATTGCTTCTCTGCAAACAAAGCTAATGTAATCTGTTGATTTTCATGCAAATACTCCATCAACCATTTTTCAGCCGGTCCAAAATTAAATTGTATGCCTTCCTCATTTTCTCTTCTAAGTATTTGTTTCATCTCCTTGCTCGCTTGTACCGTACGATCTTTGATGCGCACATAACACTTGGGCTGAGATTCATCTGCTACTTGAACCAGATGTGGCTTGTCGATACTGGGAAATATATGATAAACAAGAATTGCCCTTTGAGAATCTATTTCCACCCGATAATTAGTGTAGGAAAAAACAGGGAAACAATATTTTTCAATAGCCCGATCCAGGAGAAATTGTTCTTCATCTACAAATTTCACGCCTTGAACTTGACCCTCATCACTGACACCTATTAAAAGCGTTCCTCCATCAGTATTGGCAAAAGCTACCATTTCTTTGATAATCTTTTCTGGGAATTTTACTTTCATTTTAAACTCCAAGTGCAGACCCTCCCCCTGCTTAACTAAGTTTTTTATAGCCTTCAAGTCCAAAAAGGGAGATTTATCTTCCTCCATTCCCTCATTCCACCAAATCTCAGAGCCTTGATGCATTCTACCTTATTTATCGTGATGAATTTACAAAAGATTTATTGCCTTCGCATACATCATGTAAATCTTTTTATTGTCAAGTATAGTAATTCAATAGACATTATGTATTTTTGTGAAAATTTTAAGAGCATGGATATTTCAACCCTTGAAAAAACCTTAGCAAATCTATCTCTAGAAGAACGATTGCGTGTATTGACTCAACTTTTCCCTAATGAGAAAATAGTATTTTCCACTTCTTTTGGGCAAGAGGATCAAGCCATTTTATACGCCATAGCTAGTCAATCTTTAGCTATACACATATTCACATTAGATACCGGACGGCAGTTTCAAGAATCCTATGAATTAATGGATTTGACTACCCGAAAGTATCAAATTACGATTGATACTTTTTTTCCAAAATCAGAATCGGTGGAAAAACTAGTGAAAGAAAAGGGTTTCAACTCCTTTTATAATTCAGTAGAAAACAGAAAAGAATGTTGTTTTATTCGTAAAATGGAACCTTTATCCCGAGCTTTGCAAGGAGCAAAGGTTTGGATAACAGGTTTACGAGCCGAGCAATCTGAAAATAGAGCCAATATGCCCATCGTAGAATGGGATGAACAAAGACAATTGTTCAAAATCAACCCATTAATTGATTGGACATTTAATGAATTAAATCAATATTTAGTACACCATAAAATACCCCAAAACCCTTTGCATAAAAAAGGATTTATCTCCATCGGTTGCGCACCATGTACCCGTGCCATCGCTGAGGGAGAACACCCTAGGGCAGGCAGATGGTGGTGGGAAAACTCTCAAAAAGAATGTGGTTTACACGCCTAATTTATTACCCATTTTATGACAAATTCAACCATTAAAGACAAAATAGGACAGTTTCCAAGAAAACTGGAAGATGAATCTATTTATATCATGCGTGAAGTTGCAGCTCAATTTGAGCGCCCAGCTTTACTTTTTTCTGGAGGTAAAGATTCTATTACTCTAGTAAGATTAGCTCAAAAAGCATTTTTTCCTGGAAAAATTCCTTTCCCTTTGGTACATATTGATACAGGGCACAACTTCCCTGAAACCATTGAATTTAGAGATTGGCTAGCCAAAGAAACTGGAGCAGAATTGATCGTACGTTATGTACAGGATTCCATCGACCAAGGAAAAGCCAAAGAAGAAACAGGTAAATATGCCTCTCGCAATGTTCTTCAAACCGTAACTTTATTAGATACCATTGAAGAATTTAAATTCGATGCTTGTATCGGTGGAGCTAGAAGAGATGAAGAAAAGGCCAGAGCAAAAGAACGCATCTTTTCTGTTCGAGATGATTTCGGCCAATGGGATGCCAAAAGGCAAAGACCTGAGTTATTTGATATGCTGAACGGCCGTATAGCTGTGGGCGAAAATGTGCGTGTTTTCCCTATTTCCAATTGGACAGAACTAGACGTTTGGAATTACATCAAGGAAGAAAAAATGGAAATCCCAAGCATCTATTTCTCGCACCAACGCCAAGTTATTGAACGTGATGGTATGCTTTGGGCAGATTCAGCCTACCTGAATAAAGAAGCCGATGAAATCCCATTTGAAGCCACCGTTCGCTTTAGAACCGTAGGTGATATGACTTGTACGGCTGCTGTAGAATCTGATGCAGTAGAAATTGAAATCATCATTGAAGAGATTTTATCAGCAGAAATTTCAGAACGAGGAGCTCGTATCGACGATAAGCGCTCGGAAGCCGCCATGGAAAAAAGAAAGCAACAGGGATATTTTTAACAGGAGAGAGAAAGGAATATGGATATTTTACGTATAGCTACTGCAGGATCTGTAGACGACGGAAAAAGTACTTTAATTGGTCGATTATTATATGAAACCAATTCAATTACTAAAGATAAAATTGAAGCATTAGAAAGCGCTTCCAAAAGAAAAGGATTAGATTTTTTAGATCTTTCTCTTTTAACAGATGGTTTAATCGCGGAAAGAGAACAAGGCATCACCATCGATGTGGCGCATATTTATTTCTCCACTCCCACACGTAAATACATCATTGCAGATACACCCGGTCACGTGGAATATACCCGTAACATGGTTACTGGGGCTTCCAATGCCAAAGTATCATTGATTTTGGTGGACGCTCGCCAAGGTGTGGTAGAACAAACAGCTAGGCATTTATCCATTGCGGCATTACTCCGCATTCCCAAAGTCATTGTTTGTGTGAATAAAATGGATTTGGTTCAATATGACGAAGCTAAATTTGAAGCCATCAAAGATAGTTTAGGTTCATTGGTAGCTCAAACCACTTTTGAAGGACAAGAAATCAGCTTTTTACCCATTTCTTCCCTGTTTGGACAGAACATTACCCAAGCTGCTGATAAGATGCCTTGGTATCAAGGAAATACCTTATTGGGTGAATTAGAAGCTTTTGAATTTGCAGAAAGCTTAGCACACGCACCAGCTCGTTTTCCAGTTCAATGGGTTATTCGCCCAAAAACAGAAGAATATCACGACTACCGTGGCTATGCTGGAAAAATCAGTTCAGGTACTTTTCAAGTTGGGGATGTCATCAAAGCATTACCTACTGGTCAAGAAAGCACCATTGCTTCCATTGAAAAATTTGGTGAACAATTAGAGCATGCTGTCGCTGGAGATTCGGTCGTGATTACATTAACGACTGACGTGGATATTTCTCGTGGAAATTCTTTGGTATTGGCTTCGGATACGCAAGCACCCCAATTAAAAGATTTTGCTGCCCACATTTGCTGGTTAGATCACCAAGCTTTAAGTCCAGGAAAAACTTATTTATTACAGCATGGGGTAAATTTGACTAAAGCCAAAATTTCTCAAATAACAGAGCGATTGGATGTGGTAGCGCAAACATCTAGCCAAGATGTAGACTCACTGAAACTCAATGAAATTGGAGGAATACAATTGCGTACAGCACAGCCGATCATGGCGGATGTCTATGCAGAAAATCCTTCCAATGGAGCGTTTATATTAATAGACGAGTTTTCTAACTCAACAGTTGGGATAGGTTTCGTTAAATAAACCTATTCATATTTTTTGGGGGCGTACAAGAAACCGAAAGCTTCTGCGCCCTCTTTTTCATGCACTTCATGGTGAACGTAGTGAGCTTTAATCAAGCGCTTCAAATAGCTATTCTTTGTTTTAAACTTGATTTTGATTCGTCGATGGACGATGATATCATGAAAAATAAAATAGCACAAACCATAGGTTGCAATGCCCAGTCCAATCCACAATAATGGCCTGTAAGCTTCGATTTCAGCACCTATGATGATTGTTAGGGTCGACAAGACTCCAAACACTACCGAAAACAAATCATTTTTTTCCAATACATTTTTGTGATGTACATGATGTGACTCATGCCAATTCCACATGATACCGTGCATGATGTATTTATGGGTAAACCAGGCCATTCCTTCCATCAGTAAAAAAGTACCTAGCCACAATCCTATTTCCATGATTTCTGTTTTCAATTTGAACCGAAATTACGTCGAATTGTTTTAAAATTCCACCTTCCTCTTTGAGCTAAATCAATTATCTTTGTAGGCTATAATAAACCGTTCCTAGAATACGGCAAGAATCTTCCTTTATGATTGACAAAAATTACGCCCCCCAAGAAATAGAGCAAAAATGGTATGCCTATTGGATGGAAAATAAGCTATTTGCTTCCAAACCAGATCCTAATAAAGAAGCCTATACCATCGTCATCCCTCCTCCCAATGTGACGGGAGTTTTGCACATGGGGCATATGTTAAACAATACCATCCAAGACGTGTTGATTAGAAAAGCGCGTATGGAAGGAAAAGAAGCTTGTTGGGTACCAGGTACAGACCATGCTTCCATTGCTACTGAAGCAAAAGTAGTTGCGATGTTGAAAGAAAAAGGCATCGAAAAAAAGGATATTAGTCGGGAAGAATTTCTAACATATGCTTTTGAGTGGAAGGAAAAGTATGGCGGAATTATCTTAGATCAATTAAAAAAATTAGGCGCTTCGTGTGATTGGGATCGTACCCGATTCACGATGGAGCCTTCATTATATGAGGCTGTAATTGAAACTTTTGTTCGACTATACAACAAAGGGTTAATTTACCGAGGTGTTAGAATGGTCAATTGGGACCCTCAAGGTAAAACGGCTTTGTCTGACGAAGAAGTTATTTACAAGGATGTTCAAGCCAAATTATACCATATCCAATATCCCTTGGTCGATGGTTCTGGATATGTTACCATTGCCACTACGCGTCCTGAGACCATCATGGCCGATGCTGCCATCTGCGTCAATCCTAGGGATGAGCGCTATCTCTCCTTGCATGGCAAAAAGGTTTTTATTCCTTTGATCAATCGTGAAATCAGCATCATTCCAGATGATTATGTAAGTACCGACTTTGGAACGGGTTGTCTTAAAGTAACTCCAGCCCATGATTTGAATGACTATGAACTAGGCATTAAGCATAAATTACCTGTTATCGATATCATTGACGACAATGGTGCATTAAATGAAAAGGCTGTCTTGTTTGTAGGCATAGATCGTTTTGAAGCTAGAAAGCGAATTGTCAAACAATTAACAGAAGAAGGTTATCTGATCAAAACGGAAGAATATAAATCGACCATTGGTACTTCTGAGCGTACAGGTGCGGTTATTGAGCCAAAGCTTTCCTTGCAATGGTTTTTGAAAATGGAGGAAATGGCGAAACCTGCTTTGGAAAATGTCATGAATGACAACATCCAATTGCATCCAGCCAAATTCAAAAATACCTACCGTTCTTGGATGGAAAATGTCCACGATTGGTGCATTTCTCGCCAATTATGGTGGGGCCAACAAATCCCTGCATTTTACCTACAAGATGGAACGCTGATTGTGGCGAAAGATAAGAAAGAAGCGTTGCGCATTGCTCGAGATAAATACCAATTATTTGCTTTAGTAGAAGATGATTTAACGCAAGATCCTGATGTATTGGATACTTGGTTCTCCTCTTGGTTGTGGCCAATCTCAGTGTTTGATGGTATAGGAAACCCGGAAAATGAAGAAATCAATTACTACTATCCAACCAACGACTTAGTGACGGGACCTGATATTTTATTCTTTTGGGTAGCCCGTATGATTATGGCAGGATATGAATGGAGAGGCGAATTACCTTTTAGAAATGTGTATTTGACGGGTATTGTTCGCGACAAGCAAGGCAGAAAAATGTCTAAATCCTTGGGCAATTCACCTGATCCACTGGAATTGATTGAAAAATTTGGAGCGGATGGAATTCGCTCTGGTTTATTGTTTTCTGCTCCAGCCGGAAACGATTTGTTGTTTGATGATAAACTCTGTGAACAAGGAAGAAACTTCTCCAACAAAATCTGGAATGCATTCCGTTTATTAAAGGGATTGGAAGTTCAGGAAGGTAAAACATTACCAGAACATGTACTAGCTGCGGAATGGTTTGAATCTAAATTATCTCAAACGATTCTGGATGTACAAGACCATTTCCAAAAATTCCGTATTTCAGATGCCTTATTAAGTATCTACAATTTGGTTTGGGATGATTATTGTGCCAAATATTTGGAGATCATCAAACCGCCATACCAAAGCCCAATTGCTTCTGAAACTCTAACAAAAGCCTTAGGTTTATTTGATCAATTGATGCGTTTATTGCATCCATATATGCCCTTTATTACCGAAGAAATTTGGCAGAACATGGAAGAAAGAAAAGAAGGCATTAGTATTTGTAAAGCCGAATTTCCATTAGCAAAACCTGTCAACGCTTCCATCATTGCCCAGTTTGACGCCATGTTTGAGGTTGTGACTAAAATCCGAGAGATTAGAAACATCAAACAAATTTCTCCTAAAATAGCGCTTAGTTTATGCATCAAAACGGAGCAAGCAAGCGCTTATGAGGCAATAAATGCCCTTTTAATTAAACTAGCTAATTTAGATTCTGTTTCTTTCATTCAAGAATCTATTTCAGAGGCACAAACTTTTGTCGTAAAATCAGATCAGTTTTTTGTTCCCTTAGCCAATGACGAGGATCCAGCTGTGTTAAAAGAAGAAACGGAAAAGGAATTAGTTTACTTGGAAGGGTTTAAAAAATCCGTTGAGGCAAAATTAGCCAATGAAAAATTCGTTCAACATGCCAAAGCAGATTTGGTAGAAAGAGAAAGACAAAAGCTCTCTGATGCTGAAAATAAAATCAAATCCTTGAAAGAGTTATTAGCCCGTTTAAACTAGATGAAAAACGTTCAACGCTATGTAGGATTTTTTGGCTTGATAATTGCCCCTTTTTTCTTTGGGTCTTGCGGAAGTGTGGAAGACAAAAAGGAAATCCAGGCAAATAAGCCAATCATTCAATTGGATATACAGCGTTTAGATCAGACTATTGCGAATAGTACGACTGAAAAACAAATCGACAGTATTCTTCACAAGCATCCTGAGGTCTTACAGGCTTATTTTTCTGTTGGAACAAATCGCTCAGCTGAACTTGCAAAAAACTTCTTTGCACTTTTCCAAAATCCCGCACTTAAGAAATTTTATGAACAAAGTCAGCAACAAGCCTTTTTTGGTGGAAAAGTTTTGGAGAATGAGTTACAAGCTGCATTCCAAGAAATAAAAAATGAGTTCCCTCTTGCTAAAATACCTAAAATCAGAACGGTATTTACGGGATTTGGGGCTGTAGGAAACTTCAAAACCCAACACCTTGTTGTAAGCGATAGCCTAATCATCATCGGATTAGATTATTTCATGGGAAAAAAGGGATTGTATCTCCCTCAAAATGTATATGACTACCAATTAAGGCGCTTAGAACCTAGATCGCTAGTTGGGCAAATTTTATTATTGTATGCTGGCTATTTCAATCAACATGATGCAGAAAATGCTACCATGTTAAGCGATATGATTTGGTATGGAAAAAGCTATGCATTTGCTAAAAAAATGGCCCCTGCTTTAGCAGATAGCTTATTGTTTGGATATACTCAAACAGAATTAGCGGAATCAGATATGTTCCAACAAGAAATTTGGGAACATTTTATTGATCAATCTTTGTTGTACAAACAGGATGAATTCACCAAAGCCAAATATTTGGGGGAAAGACCCAAAACGATTGAAATTGGTCCCGCATGCCCGGGCTCTATTGGTCGATGGTTAGGATGGAGAATCGTCCTTGCTTATCAAACAAATCATCCAAAAGAAAGTTTGGCATCAATCATGGCAAAACCAAATGCCAATCAACTATTCCAGGCCTCAGGATATAGAGGTAAAGCGAAAGAATAATCATATGGCAAAGAGACACGAGAAATTTGGAGAAGGAGCTGACCCTAAAGATGCCAAAAAAGTCAATAAAGAAGGAATTCGCAAAGCATTACGTATTTACAAATTTATTTTGCCTTATAAATGGACATTCATCGCAGGAATGTTCTTTTTGTTTTTTTCGAATTTAACTACCTTGAGTTTCCCTTTAGTAATTGGCGAAATGACCAAAGTAATGGAAGGGAAATCGCATTTTTCCATCAATCAGGTCACCATCTTCTTTTTTTCGATCTTGGTTATTCAGGCTATTTTATCCTTTTTTAGGATTTATACCTTTGCTCAGGTATCCGAAAAAGCGATGAGGGACGTTCGTCAACATCTCTATTCCAAGATCATTACACTCCCTATTTTTCAATTTGAAAAACGCCGAGTAGGAGAAATGATGAGTCGAATAACCTCCGATATTACCCAATTACAAGATGTACTTTCCATTACATTGGCTGAATTCTTTAGACAAATCTTCACCCTAGTAGGTGGAATTGCCTTGATTACCTACATATCGTGGAAACTAACCTTATTCATGCTAGCCACATTTCCTGTTTTAGTCATTGCGGCCTTAGTTTTTGGACGATTTATTCGCAAAGTTTCCAAAAAATCTCAAGATGAATTGGCATCCACCAACATCATTGTGGAAGAAACTTTCCAATCCATTCAGGCAGTCAAATCTTTTACCAATGAAAAATGGGAAGTTAATCGCTATACACAATCCTTAAATTTAGTGGTGGACCAAGCGTTAAAGGCAGCGACTTTCCGAGGAGGTTTTGTCAGCTTTATCATCTTCGCTCTTTTTGGTGGAATCGTTGGAGTGGTTTGGTATGGAGCACAATTAGTTTCATCAGGGGATTTAATTCTGGCTGAGCTACTGACTTTTATATTTTATACTGCTTTTATTGGGGGTTCGGTAGGTGGACTGGGTGACATTTATGCTCAGTTACAAAAGACTATTGGAGCTTCTGAAAGGATTTTAGAAATTTTAGATGATCCATCTGAAATAAACATGGAAAAGGAATCAGAAATTGAAATTCCATTTGGAAGAATTGAAGTCAAGGATTTACATTTTACTTATCCTGGTCGACCGAATGTCCCAATATTAAAAGGTATTAATTTCTCGATTGAACCTGGTGAGAAAGTAGCCATTGTAGGCAGTTCTGGTACAGGTAAGTCAACATTAGCCCAGTTGTTCATGCGCTTTTATGAACCGAATTCGGGGAAAATTGAATTGGTAAATCAGGATATACAATCGTTCGATGTGAGTGATTGGAGAAAATTAGTGGCTTTAGTACCTCAAGAAGTTTTACTATTTGGAGGAAGTATCCGTGAGAATATTGCATATGGTAAACCAGGTGCAACGATGGAAGAAATAGAAAAAGCTGCTGAATTAGCCTTTGCCAAACAATTCATTGAATCATTTCCTGAAAAGTGGGAAACATTGGTTGGGGAAAGAGGTGTAAAATTATCTGGAGGACAAAGGCAGCGCATTGCCATTGCGAGAGCTATATTAAAAAACCCCAAGTTTTTATTGCTGGATGAAGCGACAAGTGCTTTAGATTCGGAGTCGGAAAAATGGGTTCAATCGGCATTAGAAGAATTAATGAAAAATCGTACTAGTTTAATCATCGCTCACCGTCTATCGACCATTCGTTCGGCAGACAAAATCATTGTCATGCAAGAAGGTCAGATTGTTGAAACGGGTAATCATGAGGAATTGATGAGCTTGAACGATGGAATTTATCAAAAAATGGTCAAATTGCAATCTGATCATATCTAAGAAAATGGAGCATAAAGCACTTAGTTTGTCTGACTTTGACCTTCGGCCCACACCTTGTAGAATGGAGGTATTGGGTTTATTACAATCTCATGACTATGCTTTAAGTCAGGGCGATATTGAACACCAATTAAGTAGCCAATTTGACCGTGTTACAGTGTATCGTACACTCAAATCTTTCTTAAGTCAAGGACTAATTCATAAGGTGCTGGACGATATTGGGGGCATCAAATATGCACTTTGTAAAGAGCTTTGTCATCAGGGTGGACATGCACATCAACACGATCATGTGCATTTTAAATGTGACCAATGTGGCCAAACAACTTGTTTGGAATTGGTTCATATACCAAGTATCAGTTTACCAGAAAATTTTACAAAAAAAGAAAGTAATTTATTAATTCAAGGGGTTTGTAATTTGTGCAATCAGGTTTAATTAACTTATTTTCCTTTTAGTAAGCCCATATACATATCGGGTTTATTTAATAGCGCTTCAGTAGCTTTGGGTGTCTAAAGCCAAATTCTCAATTTCCAAAATTAGATTAACCGAATATCAACAGTTATAATTGTTTCTTTTTAATAAAAAGAGAAACAAAAAACTTCTTTTTGTCGTCCAGCCAAGGCGGGAAGTAAATTGTAAATGATGAAGTATAAATTATGAATGGATTTGGCTACATTCTAATCACTAATAACTAATCCCTATACAGGTTAATCCCAACGAAAGATAGTAGCGCAGCATAAGCGAAGCGGCAGGCGCATCTTTGACCTCGTGCGTAGGCTAAAGCTAAGCGTCAAAGATTAAAGCCGTATGCGGAGTGAACATCGGTTCCGTGCATGCGGAATTCGTATTGGATTAACCGTATTTCCTCTGTTTTTTTTGTTTCTTTTTTTTATGAAAAAAAGAAAGACCATGAAAAGGTTTATTCCAACAATGCAGCACTAATAAATGGTAAATGGTGAAGTATAAATTATGAATGGATGTCGGATTCACATTCGAAACTCTAATAACTAACCACTAATTCTACATTCAGCAAAAAAAAAGCCCACTAGAATCTAGCGGGCTTGGGGATAATAATAACTTGGAGCTTACTTACTTTCCCGGGTTTGATCCCAGTATCATCAGCGGTGCGGGGCTTAACTTCTCTGTTCGAGATGGGAAGAGGTGAACACCCGTCCTATCGGCTCCATAAATCTTGCAAGGTCTTAGCCTTTTTCCATATTGTGAGATAAAATAAACAGTCGTTGCATTTTTTTAATAAAAGTAAGCTTTCGGGTAATTAGTACTACTCGACTTTGACATTACTGCCTTTACATCTGTAGCCTATCGACCGTGTCGTCTACACGGACCCTTCATGGAATACTCATCTTCAGGTCAGTTTCGCACTTAGATGCTTTCAGCGCTTATCTGATCCCGACGTGGCTACTCAGCTATGCCCTTGGCAGAACAACTGATATACCAGCGGTCAGTCCAACTCGGTCCTCTCGTACTAAAGTCAGAACCTGTCAATATTCCTACGCCCACAACAGATAGGGACCGAACTGTCTCACGACGTTCTGAACCCAGCTCGCGTGCCACTTTAATCGGCGAACAGCCGAACCCTTGGGACCTTCTCCAGCCCCAGGATGTGACGAGCCGACATCGAGGTGCCAAACCTCCCCGTCGATGTGAGCTCTTGGGGGAGATCAGCCTGTTATCCCCAGAGTACCTTTTATCCTTTGAGCGATGGCTGTTCCATACTAAACCACCGGATCACTATATCCTACTTTCGTACCTGATCGACTTGTCGGTCTCACAGTCAAGCTCCCTTTTGCTATTGCACTCTACGCACGGTTACCAAGCGTGCTGAGGGAACCTTTGAAAGCCTCCGTTACTCTTTTGGAGGCGACCACCCCAGTCAAACTACCCACCAAGCAATGTCTCCCAATTAGGGATTAGAATTCCAGTACAAGAAGGGTGGTATTTCAACGTTGGCTCCCCGATGCCTAGCGACACCGGCTCATAGCCTCCCACCTATCCTACACATCCAGTACCAAAACTCAATGCTAAGCTATAGTAAAGGTTCATGGGGTCTTTCCGTCCCGTTGCGGGTAAACGGCATCTTCACCGTTACTACAATTTCACCGAGCTCACGGCTGAGACAGTGCCCAGATCGTTACACCATTCGTGCAGGTCGGAACTTACCCGACAAGGAATTTCGCTACCTTAGGACCGTTATAGTTACGGCCGCCGTTTACTGGGGCTTCAGTTCAATGCTTCGCCTTGCAGCTAACATCCCCCCTTAACCTTCCAGCACCGGGCAGGTGTCAGGCCTTATACGTCATCTTTCGATTTTGCAAAGCCATGTGTTTTTGTTAAACAGTCGCCTGGGCCATTTCTCTGCGGCCTCGATTACTCGAGGCTCCCTTTATCCCGAAGTTACAGGGTTAATTTGCCGAGTTCCTTAGCCGTGATTCACTCGAGCGCCTTAGAATATTCTTCTCGACCACCTGTGTCGGTTTACGGTACGGGTTACTTATTAGTTATACACGCCTAGACTTTTCTTGGAAGATCACTCGCTACACTCGTTTTGGCATTGCTGCCGCCTCTCAAAGACACTATTCCGTCAGTATCTGGTAACCCATTCTCTCCGTCATCTATTTGCCCAATAAGTAAGTACAGGAATATTAACCTGTTGTGCATTAGATTGTCGCTCTCGCTAGACCCTTAGCCCCCGACTAACCCTCAGTTGATTAGCATAGCTGAGGAAACCTTAGTCTTTCGGCGTGAGGGTTTCTCGCCCTCATTATCGTTACTCATGCCTACATTTGCTTTTCTGATCGCTCCAGCCAAGCTCGTCGCTCAACCTTCGCCGCAATCAGAATGCTCCCCTACCAGTATATAAATATAATCCAAAGCTTCGGTACTTTACTTGATGCCCGTTTATTATCGATGCCCGCCTCGCTCGACCAGTGAGCTGTTACGCACTCTTTAAATGAATAGCTGCTTCCAAGCTAACATCCTGGCTGTCACTGCAATCAGACTTCCTTAGTTCAACTTAGTAAAGATTTTGGGACCTTAGCTGTTGGTCTGGGTTCTTTCCCTCTCGGATTGGGACCTTAGCACCCCAACCCTCACTCCCGGGTATATTTTAAGCCATTCAGAGTTCGTCAGGATTTGGTAGGATTTGACTCCCCCTAGTCCTATCGGTAGCTTTACCTGCTTAAAACTTGACCCCGAGGCTGTTCCTAAAAACATTTCGGGGAGTACGAGCTATTTCTCAGTTTGATTGGCCTTTCACCCCTACCCACAAGTCATCCAAATACTTTTCAACGTAAACTGGTTCGGTCCTCCACTCCGTTTTACCGGAGCTTCAACCTGCTCATGGGTAGATCACAAAGTTTCGCGTCTACTCCCACTGACTAAGCGCCCTATTCAGACTCGCTTTCGCTCCGGCTGCTCACATCTATGTGATTAACCTCGCCAGTGAAAGTAACTCGTAGGCTCATTATGCAAAAGGCACGCCGTCACCCCACGAAAGGGCTCCGACCGCTTGTAAGCGTATGGTTTCAGGGTCTTTTCACCCCCTTACTCAGGGTACTTTTCACCTTTCCTTCACAGTACTCGTTCACTATCGGTCTCTTGGTAGTATTTAGCCTTACCGGATGGTGCCGGCAGATTCAAAGGGGATTTCTCCGGTCCCCCCCTACTCAGGATACTCCTACAATGAAATAAACTTACCAATACAGGGCTCTCACCTTCTACGGCCCGCCTTCCCAGACAGTTCTCGTTCATTTATAACATCGATATCGAAGTCCTACAACCCCAGTCTTGCCGCAACAACACTGGTTTGGGCTAATCCGCGTTCGCTCGCCACTACTTACGGAATCACTTTTGTTTTCTCTTCCTCTGCTTACTTAGATGTTTCAGTTCAGCAGGTTTGCCTTCTATTTAAATAGAATACTAGATCTTCAATCTAGTGGGT